>JBEKGY010000009.1:0-85674 GCA_050012555.1 Occallatibacter sp. | reverse complement strand
GATGGCGCTGGCCTCGTCGTCGTAGATGTCGAAGACGGTGTAGAGCTTGGTCAACTGAAGCAGGTCGTGAACCTTCCTGGTCAGTTTGAGCAGCTTGAGCGCGGCGCCCTGGTTCTTGACTGTGGTGTAGGCGCTCACCAGTTCGCCCAAGCCCGAGCTATCGATATAGTTCACTTCTCCCAGGTCCAGCAGGATGCGCTTCTGTCCTTTGCCGATCAGATCGCGAATGGCATCGCGAATCTGCACGCTGCCTTCGCCCAGGGTGATCCGCCCGTTGAGGTCCAGAACGGTGACGCCGTCCACTTCGCGGGAAGCAATAGTCAGTGCCACGGAAATTCCTCCTTAAAGTTGGTATTACGGTTATAGCATTTTCGCCGGTTTTGAGTGGCGGGAAACTCCCAAGCTGCCCTAATCGCGGGCAGAGAATGGTTACCCCCGGTTCGCCGCCGGCGTTACGAACGCCAGGCACCCCTACAGTTTATCTCACGCCGGAGCCAGATGTTTGACCAACGTCACCTCGGTTCCGGGATGCAGTTGTCGAAAGTGTACCTCATCCATGAAGGAACGGATGAGGAAGATGCCGCGGCCGGTGCCGCGCAAAAGGTTTTCCGGCGCCAGGGGATCGGGAAACGTATCCGGATCGATGTCCTTGCCCTGGTCGGCGATGGTAAACACCAGCGCCGCGCCGGTGTTCTCAAAGCTGACGGCGATGTGCTTTTCGGGATTGTACTCGTTTCCGTGCATCACGGCGTTTACGGCGGCCTCGCGCACCGCCATGGTTACGTGAAAGCACTCCTCCTCGCCGAGGCCGGCCTCAGTGGCCAGCTTCTCAGCGGCAGCCTCAACCGTGCCGACGCTCTCCATGGTAGAACTCAGCATCAAATTCATCCGTCCTGCCTTGGGTCCGCTCACCGGGTTTGTGTCCGCCTCTTCCTGAACGGGCGGGCCTTTTCGCCCCTCCACGCCTTTGCAACCTAGCTGGCAGTTTCATGGCTGGAAGGGATTGTGTCAAGGGAGACGCAAAGTTTCAGGTGTTTTATGGGAGCTTCGTTGTGCATGGAGTCTGTGCGATGGTTCGGGCTCCAGGTCTCTGACCGCGTGATTTCGTGCGTTTCGATTGAGTGCTGTGGTATCCCACTCTAGGCGCAAATACAGAGGCGCGCTGTCCCGACCCATAGGGTACCCCGGCACCCAGGTGGGGCACCCACTTTGGGTACAACAACAAGCGGTCAGAGACCTAGTTGTTTTCGGTCTTGGTTGTGAGCATCCGCTCGCACCCTCGTGCCTTTACGTCGTCAGCAAGTTGCTTAAGGCCTGCGCGGCCATTGTATTCGGTGAATTCTCCGCTCTCGATCTCGGCGATGCCTTCCAGAACCCGCAGTCGAATGTTCTGGATCTGATTGGGGCTCAGATCAGCCAACAGGTCCTTATCGGAGTGTTCGGCCAGTTCCATGGCAATGAGGTCGGCGTCTTCCATTCGCTTATCTCCTGAAGACAGGATACCGGTTGAGGTTCTTGGTTTCCCACCCTTTTCGGTCGCCGCGGCGACCGCGAAAAGGATGGGGCACGGGGCATTTATGGCGCATCTAGCGAAGGCGGAAAGCGGGGCGGAAGTAATACACTCACCTCATGCAGCCTCGCACCACAGCCCGGGTGAGCCTGACCGCGCTGCTCGGCACTCCGGTGACCGATGCGCAGGGCCACCTGCGCGGGCGTCTGAAGGATATTGCCGTAGCCACGGGCGAGGATGCGGGGAAGGTGGCCGGGCTGGTGCTCAAGACCCGCGCCGGACTGTGCATTGTGCCCTCAGAGGACGTGATGGAGACGCCAGCCGGCACGCTGGAGCTGCGGTCTTCCGGAGCATTGGTTCCGCTCAAGGACGAGGGCAACTACATCTACCTGCGGCAGGACCTGGTGGACCGGCAGATCATCGATATTCACGGCCGCAAGGTGGTGCGGGTCAACGATGTGGACCTGGAGTGGCTGGGCCGGGGCGCGGCGCACTTATTGCGAGTAGCCGAGGTCGAGGTGGGGCTGCGCGGGGCCTTTCGCCGGGTCTTCAAGGGCCTCTTGCCGCGCGCCACGCTGGAAACCATCTCGCGCAAGCTCGCCGCGCACGGCATTCCCTGGGAGTTTGTGGACGTGATCGAAGTGGACCCGGCGCGGCGCGTCAAGCTGCGTATCGAGTACGAGCGTCTGTCCGAGATACACCCCTCCGACCTGGCCGATATTCTGGAAGATCTGGCGCCGGCCGAGCGCGAGGTCATCTTTACCTCGCTGGACGAAGAGGTGGCCGCCGAAGCCCTGGAAGAAGTCGATCCCAAGATGCAAAAGGCCTTGCTGGAGAAGCTGGACGAGGAAAAGATTGCCGACATCGTTGAGGAGATGGACCCCGGCGCCGCCGCGGACCTGCTGGCCGAGCTGTCCGAGGAGCAGTCCGACGCCATCCTGGAAGAGATGGAACCGGAAGAGCGGCAGGATGTGGAGGATCTGCTGGAGTTCGACGAGGATTCGGCCGCCGGCTGCATGACCACCGACTTTGTTTCTCTGGGAATGGAGTCCACTGTTGCCCAGGCGGTGCAAGCCCTGCGCAGCTTCGACGGCGACCCGGAGAGCGTGACGGAGTTCTACCTGCTGGACGAAAAGCGGATGCTGCGCGGCGCCATTCCGCTGGCGCGGCTGGTGATGGCGTTGCCGGAGACGCGGCTGGCCGTGCTGGCCGAGCCCCGCGTGCTCTCCTGCCCGGCCGATATGAACCAGAATGACCTGGCCGAACTTTTCGACAAGTACAACCTGCACGCGCTGCCCGTGGTGGATGCACAAGGCCGTATGGTGGGCGAGGTGCAGGCCGACCACGTGATCAGCTTCCTGCGCGAGAAGCTGTAAGTGCCTGTAAACAGGCCCGAAAACGAATCCCAATTTGCCGCAAAGTGAGCAATATTGCCATTTCCGTACCCTTCATGGGCCTATGCTGATAGAAAATTCCCGGAATGTTGCGGATTTGTGAAAGAATTCAAGGATGGTCCAGTTTCCAAAAATCATTCAGGGCGGTATGGGGGTGGGCGTATCGAACTGGCGCCTGGCCAATGCTGTCTCAAAACTCGGCCAGCTCGGCGTAGTCTCCGGCACAGCGCTCGACGCGCTCTTTGTGCGACGGCTCGCCGATGGCGACCCGGGCGGGCACATGCGCCGCGGACTGGATGCATTCCCCTTTCCCGAGATGGGCAAGCGCATCTGGCAGGAGTATTTTGTTCCCGACGGCAAGCCCGGCGATGCGCCCTATCCGCTGGCGCCCGTGCACCAGCGCCGCGACCTGCGCAAGGTGGTCGAGCTGTGCATGGTGAGCAACTTTGTCGAGGTGTTTCTGGCCCGGGAAGACCACAAGAATCAGGTGGGGATCAATTTTCTTGAGAAGGTGCAGATGCCGCATCTGGCTTCGATCTACGGGGCGATGCTGGCCGGCGTGGGCTATGTGCTGATGGGCGCGGGCATTCCGCTGCACATTCCCGGCGTGCTGGACCTGCTGGCGGGCCACCATGCGGCCGAGTACAAGCTGAGCGTGACGGGCGCGGCGCAGGGCCAGGATACGCAGATGCTCTTCGATCCGGCCGACTACGCGGAAGTCATGCTCCCGCTGCTTCACCGGCCAAGGTTCCTGGCCATCGTCTCCTCGAACACGCTGGCCACCACCATGCTCAGGCGCGCCAGCGGCCGCGTGGACGGGTTGGTGATCGAAGGCCCGACGGCGGGCGGACATAATGCGCCCCCTCGCGGCAAGCTTCAGCTCAATACCGCCGGAGAACCGATCTACGGCGAGCGGGACCAGGTGAATATCGCGGAGTTGCGGACGCTGGGCGTTCCCTTCTGGCTGGCGGGCGGGTATGGGAACGCTGAAAAGCTGCGTGAGGCTCTCAGCCAGGGCGCCGCGGGCGTGCAGGTTGGCACCGCCTTTGCGTTCAGCCGGGAATCCGGGCTGCGCGCCGACCTGAAGAAGTCGCTGCTGGCCCATGCGGTCACCGGCACGGGCGAGGTATTTACCGATCCGCTGGCCTCGCCGACGGGATTTCCCTTCAAGGTGGCGCTACTGGAAGGCACGTATTCCGATCCGGAAGTGACCGCGGCGCGGACGCGGATATGCGATCTGGGCTATCTGCGGGAGCCTTACACAGCACCGGACGGCAACATCGGATACCGCTGCGCCGCCGAGCCTGTGGCCAACTACGTGGCCAAGGGCGGCAAGGTCGAGGAGACGGTGGGAAGAAAATGCCTGTGCAATGCGTTGCTGGCCAACATCGGTCATGCGCAGAGGCGCAAGAACGATGTTGTGGAGCCGGCCCTGGTCACCATCGGCGACGACCTGAATACAGTGGTGCAGTTCCTGGCGCCTGACCGCGAAAGCTACAGCGCCGCGGACGTGGTTGCGTCCCTGTTGAGCGCCCTGCCTGCAGAAGCGGCTTTCGAGTCCGAATCGATGGTTCTGGCTACTGCCTAGCTCTTCGGCACGGGCGCGACTCCTTGTCCACTGCCCACGTCGAACAACCTCGGAACACGGTCAGCGGGCGCAGGCAGCGCAGGGAATGCCGTGTGCGGCTCGGTCTGGTACCAGTAGGCGGTCGAATAATAATTATCTGAGCGATGGTTGGCGTGCCCATGTTCGATGGTCACGCGAATCGACTTCTCAAAGGTGATAGGGCTCTCGATGTGCCAGCGATAGAGGCACCAGCGGCCTCCCAGCCGCTCCGCGTCCACGATGTAGGGCGCGCCGTTGTGCATGTAGTCGAAGGCCTGGCCGCCAAAGTCCCAGGCGCCGTTGTAGTAGTCCTCGGTTCCGGTGCCGTTGATGGTGGGCAGCGCGTCGCCATCGATGAAGATCATATCGTCGCCCTCGCCGAACCATTGGCCCTGGTTCTGCTCGACGGCGTGGGTTACTCCCACAAAATGTCCCTTGCCGGCAGCGTCAAGAAAGACGTAGTTACCTTCCCCGCTCAGGTTCTTACGGTCGCCGACGGGGGGCTCGTATTCGTTGGTCCAGTCGTTGGTCCAGCCCTTGCAGGGCGCGGCCTGGCGGTACTGCGCGTGAAAGCGGCCCAGGTTGCCGGGCAGGGCGGCCAGGGTCACGTAGTCAACGGCAAAGTAGAGGCTGTGAGTGCGGACCGTGCTCTCGTTGGTCAGCGTGAGGCGGGCTGAGGTTGCAAAGGGCATCTTGAAGTAGGAGTTGAGCGCCTTGATGGGCGCCACGGCCAGCAGAGCCGATTGGTAGGTGTAATACTCGCCCAGGCCGAGGCCGAAGAAGTCGCCGATGGGGACCTCGACGGAAGGCGTGCTCTCGCCGTCCCACCAGGCGCGCAGAACCAGGTTCTTCAGGTGCATGGGGTCCTTGGAGTCGATGGTGAACCAGAGATGGGTAACCACGCCGGCGCCGGTGATATCAAGCAGCGTCGCCGTCTGGCCCGGTTCCACGGGAACCGAGTCATTGTTGCCCCCGGTCCGGTCCCAGCTGGAGGAACGGCGGGTTTTGTAATTGCGCAGGCTGGCAAGCGCAAAGAGATCCTCGGCTCCGCATGGCTCGTGCCCGGGGGGTTCTGTAACAGCGCCGGCGGAGGGGCTGGCCGCGGCTCCGGCGGCGTTCAAGCCAAGGAGCGCGGCGGCGGAGACCATGGAGCCCAGCAGCTTGCGGCGTGCGGGCAAATTCTGGATGGGATTGGAGGGAGGCATGGTGTGGTTCCTTTCCTGTGAATAATTCGGCTTGCCTGCCGATCTCGGGAGCAGCCCCGGCGATCAGCAAGGCCAGGCGCAGCGTTGTTGAGTGCGCCGCGCAGCGCGCCTCAGCCTTTGTAGCTGTGCGGGGCGCCCCCTGTCAATGCGCTGAGCGGCTCGTCTCACCAAGGGCTCACCTGTTATCTTCAGTGAGGAAACTTTCAGATGAATCCACCTTAGGACCCCGCGGGCATGGGTAAGCGTTGGCGAATCCGGATACTGCTGTTTCTGGCCGTTCTCGGCCCCGGATTCATTACCGCCAACGTCGATAACGACTCCGGCGGTATCCTCACCTACTCCCAGGCCGGCGCGCAGTTCGGCTACACGCTGCTGTGGACCATCATTCCCATCACCATCGCTTTGATCGTGGTGCAGGAGATGTGCGCCCGCATGGGGGTGGTCACCGGCAAGGGGCTGAGCGACCTGATCCGCGAGGAGTTCGGGCTGCGGCTGACCGTGGTACTGATGGCGATGCTGGTGGTGGTCAACTACACTAACGTGGTCACCGAGTTCATCGGCATCGCCGGATCGATGCACCTGTTTCACGTGACCAAGTTCATCTCCGTGCCTTTTTGCGCGTTCCTGGTCTGGTACATGGTGGTGCGGGGCAGCTATAAGAGCACGGAAAAAATCTTCATCGCCGCCTCACTGGTCTATATCTGCTACATCTTTGCCGGGGTGCTCTCGCAGCCCAGTTGGCACGATGCGATTCTGGCCACGGTCCAGTTGCCGGCCAGGTCGGTGTGGAGCGACAAAGCGTATATCTACATGGCCATCGGAGTGATCGGCACCACCATCGCCCCATGGATGCAGTTCTACCTGCAGTCGTCGGTTGTGGAAAAGGGCATTCGCGTGAAGGACTACGCGGCCTCGCGGCTGGACGTGATCGTGGGCAGCCTGTTCACCGACATTGTGGCCTGGTTCATCATCGTGGCCTGCGCGGCTACGCTCTTCGTCCATGGAATGGGAGCCATCCAGGTAGCCGCGGACGCGGCTGAGGCGATGCGCCCTCTGGCCGGCGACTACGCTTTTCTGCTCTTCGCCTTCGGACTCTTCAACGCCTCGGTCTTCGCGGCCTCCATCCTGCCCATCTCGACGGCCTACACGGTCTGCGAGGGGTTGGGGGTCGAATCCGGCGTGGATAAAAGCTTCAGGGAGGCGCCGTTCTTCTACTGGCTCTACTCGCTGCTGATTGCGGGCGGCGCGGTGACGGTTCTGTTGCTGCCCGACGCGCAACTGATCAACGTTGCCATCCTTTCACAGGTGCTGAACGGGGTTCTGCTGCCGGTGGTCATCATTCTCATGCTGATGCTGATCAACCGCAGCGACCTGATGGGCGAGCACAGGAACTCCCGGCTGTGGAACGTGATTGCGTGGGTAACCAGCATCATCGTGATCGGTATGACGCTGGTCATGCTCTGGGGGATGATTCCGGGGCACTAGCGTCCTGCCTCTAAGCTCATTTTCATAATAGTGCTGTCATCCTGAGCGGAGTTTGGCGCGCTCTTTGCGCCAAACGAAGTCGAAGGACCTGCGGCTGCTTTCCTTCCTGCCGGAGAAAGAAGCAGCCTTCAGGCCTCGGATATTCACGACAGAGGGAGCAGGGGCCTTCAGGCCCCTGAATACAGCCCCATCCTTTCTGTCATCCTGAGCGCAGCGCAGCGGAGTCGAAGGACCTGCTTCTTGCTCTTCTGGCGAAAGGGTGGGAAACCTCGAACCTCAACCGGTCCTTTCATGAAGAGAACCTCCGCGAAATGCATCCACAGGATTACCATAAAGGGGGCAATGACGATGATGCACAACCCGGCCAGCCCAGGGGAACTGCTGAAAGAGTTCCTCGGCACGAGAACAGCAACTCAGCTTGCCGAGCATATTGGCGTGGCGCGCGCCACCGTTTCCCGTATCCTCAATGGCCGCACCTCTGTTTCGATGGACCTCAGCATCCGCCTCGGCGAAGCTCTGGCGCTCTCCCCAGACTTCTTCTCGAAGGCTCAGCTCCAGCACGACCTGTGGATCGAATCGCAGAAGAAGCGCCCGAAGATCAGGCCGCTGGCCGCTTGACCACCGGCGGTGGGGCCAACTACCTTCAGCGTGGAGTGCGAACAGGCTCATCCCAGGTCTCATGATCGGGACCTGGGGCACCCTGCAGTGAATTGAAGGTCTAGGGTTTTCTATCCTCGGCTACGAACTTGTCCATGAGAGCTTCTGTCTCGTCGTAGGAAGGCAGGGTGGGATCGTGGACGAACCGCTGGAGGCTTTCAGAGAAGATTTCGGCTGATTTCCGATTCCCGTCCCAATATGCATAAGCAAGCATTTCTTTCGTCTGCCCATCATATAGAAAATCATCCCTAACGAACTTTTCTCGCGGTGTTGAAAGATCAGCGGTGGAAACTCCCAGCTTGACGTAACAACGATTTGTCTCTGGATTGTAGCGGCTGACCTGATCATGAGTCAGGGCGGAACCTATGAAGTTCTCCGACAGGATCTTCTCGCCCAGCGCAACGCACTTTGACCTGAGATCGAACACTTCGGTTGCCGTCGGTAGCCGATTTGAAGCGGGCTGATTTTCTGCGGGAGCCTTCTGCTGCCGACAGGAGGAGACAGCGAATGCAGCGGCTGCCACAAACAATACTAGATGGACTCGGCTACGCAAACAGGCGTATGGCGACATGGTTTTCAGTGCTCCTCATCTGCATCTTTCTCAACGTTAGCACTCCCCTTGACCCGGTTGTACGACTCTATGGACACTTCTAATTGTGGGACAGCCTTAAGCTCTTTCGGAAGCTCTCCAAGAAACATATATGGAACTGTCACGGGAAACCTAAAATCGCGTGGAAACTTCTCTTTGAATTCTCCCGGTGCAAATTCAATCCACACGTTCGCTGCAAACTCGAAATACTGCTGCAGTCGCGTGTTCATGTCAGTGTCTTCCTTTTGTTGATGTCCACTGATCGTTGGCAGAAAGTGATGAAGAAAATGGCCTTCACTGTCCCACCTACAGCCGATTATGGCGGGGTTCTGGTGAGCCATATCACGGTAGTCCCTAATCTCTTGGCGAAAAGTCAACTGCTCAAGTTCATCCAACCGCTTCTCGAATGCCCAAAAGTATTTCAGATTGGCATATTCTTTCTGTCCGCGAGTGATAGCGGTCCGCAATGCTTCAAAGACGTGCTCAAGGTGCCACAAAAACGCAGCTAAATGAGTGCGACAGATCATTATATCGACTTGCGCATAGTCCCTCATTTTCTGCTCTTGACCTCTCAACTCGTCCTTGTCCGTTCGCAGAGCTGCTGACTGCGAATATATACGCACGTAAGCCAAGTGGTAGGCAGCATAGTTTATCGAGAACCAAATCTCAGACAAAGCGTCGGTCAAGTCTGGCTTCGGAACATCTGGCATTTCCATTTGGTCGCCTAGTCGTCGGGCCATGTCCAACCTCGCATCCGAAAAGAGTGTACACCCACGTTGCTGGTAATCCAGATCGACTCATCCGATTTCGGTCGTGTGCCACAAGTCTGGATTCTCGAATTCGGGTAGGATCGCAGTTGATCTTCAGACCACAGCCAGACGCTTCAGCTGAATCCGCCCAGCGGGAATCTGCGCAAGTTCGTACTGCGCCTGCTGCGTAATCCAGCTTTGAGCGCTGCCGCCGAAGACCTGAGAGAGTCGGATGGCCATCTCCGGCGAGATGCCGCGCTTGCCGTTGACTAACTCCGAAAGAGTGGTGCGTGTGACGCCCAAGGCCTGCGCCGCTCGCGTGATGGTGAGGCCGAGCGGCTCGATGCATTCGGAAAGAACAACGCTGCCGGGATGAGGTGGATTCTTCATCGGCATGGGGAAACCTCCTTAGTGGTAATCGAGATAATCGACTTCAAACGCATGGCCTTCAACAAATCGAAAGATCACTCGCCAATTGGCTCGTACCGTTACCGCCCAAAAACCCTGAAACGGCCCCTTGAGCGCGTGAAGACTGAAACCGGGAAGGTTCATATCCTCGACGGAACCGGCTGCATCCAGGCGTGCGAGGATATTGCGCAGCTTGGTCAGATGTTCCGCCATAACGCCGCGAGGGTCGTCGTCCTCGTAGAGCCGTTTCAGCCCCTTGTGGCGGAACGATTGGATCATGAGCAAGTGTAATGCGTAACGTAACGGAGGTCAAGTGGATTATTGCAGATGCACGGCAGGGCTTTTACGGATCGGGAAAAGCTACGCTAACAAAATCCTTTTTAGAAACACCTGGCTATTGCCCGTGGCGTTCCCAGAATACAGCCGGAGTAACAATAGGATATAACTCCGAAAGAGCGAGTAAATCCTTATCGCCGGTAACAAGGTAGTCGGCTTTTGCGGCTCGCAGGGTTCCTAAAACTTTTTGATCGGCCTCGTCCCGCAATGCTGCTTCCAACTCGGCGCTGGGCTCGACTATCTCGGCCAGAAACAAGAAGCTGTCTGCCAGGTCGCGGATTTCAGAGGGGGTCAGCGAGATGCGGCGCAGACGCGGCAACACACGAACCATCTCATCCAGAATGTATCGCGACAGAACGAGATCCACTCCGCCTTGCCGCCATGCGTTTAGGATGCGGCCTGGAATGCTGACTGGATACGCGAGTCCCGACACCAGGACGTTGGTGTCCAAAACCACTCGCAATCCGGCCATCAGCGACGCCGTTCCTTCTTTATCGCCGCATCGATCTCCGCCATGCCCTGCTCGACAGGCACGTCCGCATACGCTTCGGCTACACGGTTGCTCAATTGGTCGAATCGATCACGCATGGCGCGAATGCGGGCAAAAAGGCCAGCATCCACCAGAGCTGCGACAGGCTTACCATCCTTGTTCACCACGATACTGTCATTCCGATACTGCACCTGGTTGAGCATCTCTCCCAGGCTCTGGCGAAAATTGACTGCGCTCACCTCGGTAACCATAGCCGCCTCCTGCCAATATAATCAACATGATCAATATGACCATTATGAATAGTATGGCTGATTGAAAGGAATCTGTCTACTTTATGCCCTTTCTACAGGCATAGGACAGACGTAGCGGACAATAAGTCACGGATCGGAAGTGCAGATTTTACAGTAATTTGCCGGCGGCCAGGTCGCGGATGAGGCCGCGGTCGGCGGCCAGGAACTCGTAGCCGGGAAGGTCTTCGAGGCGGACCCAGCGAAACTGGTGGTAGATGCGGTTTGCGATCTCTCCGGAGAACTCGTGGACCGCAAAAAACTGCAAATCGACGGCGCCGCCATGGCGGTAGTTGTGGCGGACGCGGGTGACGCGGGGGCCGATGGTGGCCTTGATGCCCAGCTCTTCTTCCAGTTCGCGGGCCAGAGCCTGCTCGGGGCTTTCGCCGGCCTCGATCTTGCCGCCGGGAAACTCCCACAACAAGGCCATGGGCTGCTCGGGGCGGCGTTGACCGATCAGTACTGCGCCGTCACGTACGATGAACGCTGCCGCCACAAAACGGAGGGCGGGTCCGGCGGGCCTGGCGTTGGGGTCTGGCTGGATCTCTTCCACGGTTCTAGTGTAAACGCGCCAAAAGGAATGCAGAGTTGAATTGAGCCACTTCAACTATTCCCCGGCAACAGCCGCCACGGCGCCCTCGGCAGCCTGGGGACGGAAGTAACCCCAGCCGTTCTTCCTGACCGCCTGAAGCAGCGCGGGGGAGGGGTTGACCGGGAAGGGGCAGCGCGCGATTTCGAGCATGGCCAGGTCGTGGATGGAGTTGCCGAAGGCTGCATCGGGGCGGTTGAGCCCCACGCGCCGGAGCGTGGCGGCCTTGCCCTCATCGGTGGGCACGTCCACGATCTGGCTGGTGATGATGCCGCCGGCGGCGCGGACCTCGGCGGCCAGCACGCGGTCTTCCGGGATGCCAAAATCGCGCACGCCCTCGGCGACCACCCACTTGTTGGTGGAACTGACGGCCCAAAGCTCGACGCCGGCTTGGCGCAGCGCAGCCAGCAGTGAGACCATCTCGGCAAAGACGCGCGGCCGGACAAACTTATCCACATACCGGGCCGCGGCGGCGCGCAACTCCTGCTCACGCAGGCCGGCATATATCTGCACCATCTCGCCGCAGATCTGCAACTCGCTCACATGGCCTTGCATGTAGGCGCGATGGCGGGTATCGATCCAGTCGCTGGTGGAGCGCGAGACCAGGCCCTGCTCCATCGACCAGATCATGAAGCCAAGACCCGAGTCGCCGCTCCACAATGTTCCATCACAATCGAAGACCGCAACCTTTGGATTGCTATCGAGAACCAGCCGCTCTAACTCCCGGGCGGTCCATTTGGGGGATTCTAACTGCGTAGGCGTCACGCTTTCCTCAATCCGACTCGAAAAATTCATCCAATTCTATTTTCTCCCAAAGGAGCCGCCTTTGCACGTGAAGCTTTGATGAAGCGACCCAAAAGGGGCAACGCGATCTATGAGTTACAGGCACGGGGTAATGAAGTTGATTCCTTGATGAACGAGGTTCGGCAACGGCGCCGGGCGCGTTGAAGGAGGTTTGCGGCGGGGATAATCGGGATTGTGGACACCATGGGCAATCTTCCGCTGTTGAAGGACTACCAGGCATATCTGCGCGTGGAAAAGGGGCTGCGCCCGCTGACCTGCGAGGCTTATAACAGCGATTTGAAGACCTTTGCCGAGTTCATGGAGGGCCGACACAGCGTGCTGTCGGCGGCGTTGCAACCGGATGTTTCAGCGTTTCTTGAAAATCTGCGCGGACACGGCATCGACTCGCGGTCGGCGGCGCGCAAACTCAGTTGCCTGCGGGGCTTTTACAAGTGGCTGCTGCTGGACCGGCGCATTCATCACGATCCAACCGTAAATATCGAATCGCCCAAGGCGTGGAAGGTGCTGCCCAAGTCGCTGGCCGAGCCGGAGGTGACGGAGATGCTGGAGCGGGCCGGAATGGCCGCCGAGCATCCGCAGGCGCGGGCCACGGCGCTGCGCGACCGCGCGATTCTGGAGCTGCTCTACGCGGGCGGTCTGCGGGTATCGGAGGTGACGGATCTCTCGACCGGCGACCTGGCGCTGGATGCGGGGCGCGTGCAGGTGCGCGGCAAGGGCGACAAGGAACGGATTGTGCCGCTGGGGCGCTCCGCACTGGAAGCACTGGAGACTTATCTGCGCGAGGGCCGCCCGCACCTGGCGCGCATCAGCTCGGCGCGGAAAGCCAATGCGGCGCGGCAGGACGCCACGCGGCTGTTTCTCTCCCTGCGCGGCATGCCGCTGACGCGCCAATGGGTCTGGCACGTGGTAAAGACGGCCAACAGCGCTGCTAGTCCGCACCGGCTACGCCACAGTTGCGCAACTCACATGGTGGAACACGGAGCCGATCTGCGCAGTGTGCAGCTTTTACTGGGCCACGCCGATATTTCCACCACGCAGGTCTATACGCACCTGGCGCTGGGCCGGCTGAAGGCCGTGCATCGCGAGCATCATCCCCGTGCAACGCGGAGGGGGGCGGAGGTGGAGGCGCGCCCTGAACAGCATGGGGGTCTGCGTCTTGTCCCGCACGACCATCCGGATGAGGAGACAGCATGAGCGCGACGGCTGAGCCGGTAGTAGCTTTGCCGCTGGATTCGCTGGTGGACGGTTATCTGCGCGTGCTGGCCAATGAACGAGGCGCATCGGCGCATACCCTGCGCGCTTACCAGCGTGAATTGCACGGATTTGCCGGATATATCGCCAAGCATTACGGCGAGCAGCAGAGCGTGGACCGCATTGAGCACACACACATCCGCGCCTACCTGGGTATACTGTACGACCGCGGGCTCTCGAAGGCTTCGGCGGCGCGGGCGTTGGCGGCCATTCGCAGCTGGTTCAAGTGGCTGGCGCGCACCGGCCGCGTGGAGCAGAATGCGGCCTCGCTGGTGGCCACGCCGCGGCTGCCGAAACATTTGCCGCGCGTGCCCTCCATCGAACAGATGAACCGCCTGATCGATTCTATGGTGGATTCTGTGGGCAAAGACGCCGCGAGCTGGCTGGCGCGCGACAAGGCGATCCTGGAAATGCTGTACGGCTGCGGCATCCGCAACGCGGAGTTGACGGGCCTGAACCTGGACGATATTCACTGGGCCAACGAGGCCGTCCTGGTGCGCGGCAAGGGCCAGAAGCAACGCTACGTTCCGCTGGGCGACGCGGCGGCCGAGGCGCTGCGAACGTATCTTACGGAGCGCTCGGCGCTGTTGGCGGCGGGCGGCGAGGCTAAGGGATTCGCAACGCCCGCGTTGTTCGTCAACCTGCAACTGCGCGGGTTGGGCAAGCTGGGCGGAGAAGCGCGGTTGACCACGCGCAGCGTGGGCCGCATCGTCAAGCGCATCGCTATCCTGCGCGGACTCTCCGCGGACGTGCATCCGCACACGTTGCGCCACGCCTTTGGAACGCATTTATTGGAGGAGGGCGCCGACCTGCGGGCTATCCAGGAACTGCTCGGCCACGAGCGGCTCTCGACGACGCAGCGGTACACGCAGCTCACCACGGCACAGTTGACGCAGGTCTACGACAGGACGCATCCACGGGCAAGGTAGAGACTGATCCTGCTTTGTGATAACATTGTTATTACATAGAGGAGAGGCCGATGCTTGCAACAATTAGGCGTTTGGGCAATTCGCAGGGCGTGTTGATTCCTAAACCGTTACTGCAACAGGTTGGGCTGGTGGACCAGGCGGAGATGCGGGTGGAGGGGGATGCGTTGGTGTTGCGCAGGCCCAAGGCCGCGCCGCGCACCGGCTGGGCAGAGGCGTGCAGGAAACTGGCGGCGGTTGGCGACGATGCCTTGGTTCTTCCCGAGTTTGCGAATGAAGGCGACGCGGGGCTGAAGTGGTGAAACGCGGCGAGATTTGGCTGGTGAATCTCGACCCCACGATCGGCAGCGAGATTCAGAAGACGCGTCCCTGCGTGGTGATCTCACCGCCGGAGATGCACGATCACCTGCGCACCGTGATGATTGCCCCCATGACTACCGGCAGCCACCCGGCTCCGTTTCGCATTGCTGTCCGGCACGGAGGCAAGGATGGACTGATTCTGCTGGACCAGATCCGTTCGATAGACAAAGCGCGGCTGGTTAAGCGCTCTGGAACGTTGACCGCAGGTACATTGACCACAACGCTGGCCACGTTGCGCGAGGTCTTTGAAGAGTAGCGGTTCCAGTCGGCATCAAGAGAATCTTTCGTTCCCGTCAATCCATTAACGAAGCTCCAGCACCGGAATGCCGTTTTCCCAGAGAGCTTTTTCAAGGGGAATCCTGATCCCTTTGCCGCTGGGGTGGAAGGCCAGAGGTTTGCCGGTGGCGACCAGCTTTACCCGGCTCACTGGGTGGTGGAGATGGGGAACGATCACCTCTGTTGCCGCCTGGTCCATGACAAAAACGAAGATGCTAGCGCCGCGAGCGGTGGTGCGGCAGGACTGCTGGCCCTGGATGGGGCCGTAGGTGCTGCCATAGATGGCCGCCGCATTGCGCCGGGTCCACTGGCCCACCGCTTCAAGGCGTTCCACGAATTCAGGCTGGATTTGGCCGTCCGGCTGCGGACCCACGTCAAGCAACAGGTTGCCGCCGCGGCTGATGACCTCAATCAGCGCGCGGATCAGAGCATCGGAGGTTTTGAAGTCGCGGTCCTGGGGCCGGTAGGCCCAGGTCTGGTTGATGGTCATGCACGACTCCCAGGGCTGGAACTCCCCGGGACGCGGCACGGTAATGGCCATCTTGTCGGCTACCGAGTGGTCGGGACTGTCAAGCCGGACTCCCTTGACGGGGATGGCCCTGGGAATGAACTGCTCGGGAGTGGCGAAGTCGCCGGGAACCCCCAGGCGGTTGTTCACCAGAGTGGCCGGTTGCAGGCGATGGACCTGGTCGACGAATCGCTGGCCGTCGTAGCGCTGCTGCGTATTGGAGTCGGCGGAGTCGAACCACATTTCGGCTACCGGACCGTAGCGCGTGAGCAATTCATCGAGTTGCAGACCCATGTATTCCAGATACAGCGGCCACTCCGGCCGTTCCGGCTCGCCGCGGTAATTGGTGGCGGAGAGCTTGGACGTATCGCGGAAGGCGGGGTGGTTCATATCCGGGGGCGAATAGTAGAAACCCAGAGGCATGGCATCCGCGTGGCAGGCATCGGCCAATTGGCGCACAATGTCCTTGCCGTAGGGCGTGCGGGTGATTTTGTAGCTGGTGTACTCGGAATCGAACATGCAGAAGCCGTCATGGTGCTTGGTGGTGAAGACCATATAACGCTGCCCGGCGGAGCGGGCGAGCGCGATCCAGGCGTGAGGGTCGAAGTGCTGGGGGTTGAAGCGGGCAGGCAGCGCGCGGTACTCGGCTTCGCTGATCTCGGCTGTCGGCGTGAGAATTGGCCAGGAAGCTTCAACACCCGCCACTGAATATGGACCCCAGTGGATAAACATGCCGAATTTGGCTTCATGAAACCAGCTCATCCGGTTGGCGTCGGCTGCCATGGCGCGAAGCAGAGGCATCCGGCCCGCCACGGCCGCGGTTGCCGCGGCGCGAAGAAAATCTCTTCGATTCCAGCGCATGGTTCTCTTCCTCCTGACAATGGAAGAGTTAGTGTAACGCCGGAAGCGAAGAATGTCTGTGGCGGCCGGCCACGGAAGCCGAACTTCCGCCGCGGTGCTATTCTGGCGGGACTGAGGAGGAAGATTCCTTTTGCGGCCCGGCAAGTTCTTACGCGTACTTTTGCCTCTTCTGCTGTTGACCGCGCTTGGTTTTCTGGTGATGGGGTATCACCCCGGCGCGGAAGACGACAGCCTCTACCTGGCGGCGGTCAAGGCTGACGTCCACCCAGCTCTTTTTCCCCACGACGCGGCTTTCTTCCAGCTTCAGATGCGTTCCAGCGTCTTTGCCACTTGGATGGCGCACTTTGTTTTGGGAACCGGAATGCCGGTGGCCTGGGCGGAACTGCTGTGGCAGTGGGTCTGCCTCTTCCTGGTGATATGGTCCTGCTGGAGCATTGTGCGGCGGCTCTTTGAAGAGACCGCTGCCCGCTGGGCCGGAGTGGCCATGGTGGCGGCCATGCTTACGCTGCCGGTCTCCGGGACGGGGCTCTACCTCATGGACCAGCACCTGCATCCGCGCAATCCGGCAACGGCTCTTATCTTGTTTGCAGTCTCGCGGATTTTGGCCGGCAAACGCTGGCAGGCCGTGCCGCTGGTTGCTGTGGCATTCCTGCTGCACCCGCTGATGGGGGCTCTGGGCATTTCATTCTGCTGCGTGCTGGCGCTGACGCTCTGTGAGCCGCTTCGCGCGCGCCTTCGTTCTCTGTATGGCCAGACTGGAACCGCACCCGTTGCCGCATTCTTTCCTTTCGCATGGGTCTTCGGCAAACCCTCCGAACCCTGGCTGGAAGCAGTGCGGACCCGGCATATGTTTCTGCTTTACGAATGGAATTGGTACGAATGGCTGGGCGCCATCGGGCCGCTGCTGCTGTTCTGGCTGGTGGCGCGCGTGGCCCGCAAGCGCGGCGAAGCCGCACTCTGCCGCTTCGCGACGGCGATTCTCATCTACGGCGTCTTTCAACAAGCGGTGGCGCTGGTGATTCTGAGCCCGGCGGCGCCGATCGGCATGACCACACTGGAGCCGATGCGGTATCTGCAACTGGTTTATTTTTTTCTGGCGCTGATCGGCGGCGCAAACCTGGGCCGGTATGTGCTGAAGGCTCGCCTCTGGCGCTGGGCGGTCTTCCTGCTGGTCGCCAATGGAGGCATGTTTGTGGCGCAGCGGCAACTGTTTGCCGCAAGCCCGCACATCGAATTGCCGAACATGACCACCGCAAACCCCTGGCTCGAAGCCTTCGACTGGATCAGGCGCAACACTCCTGAAGACGCGTACTTCGCACTGGACCCGAATTACACAAACGCTCCCGGCGAGGATTGCCATGGATTCAGAGCCCTGAGCGAGCGCGGCATGATGGCCGACGCCAACAAGGACACATCCACGGTAACCAAGCAGCCCGCGCTGGCATCGGCGTGGAAGAGAGAGGTTATGGCGCGGGAAAACTGGAGCAGCTTCAAGCTTGAGGATTTCGAGCGGCTGAAGGCGGAGTTTGGCGTGGATTGGGCGCTGGTCTCCTATCCGCAGCCGGTGGGGCTGGACTGCCGCTGGCACAATGGGAGCCTGGCGGTTTGCAGGATACCGTAATAAATAGGGAACAGGGAATAGGGAACAGGGAACAGGAGGCAGTACTTGGGAGAGTCATTCAAGGATCTCGTGGTTTGGCAACGAGCGGTTCAACTGTCCATCGCCATTTACAAACTTACTTCTTCTTATCCGGCATCCGAGCGATTCGGCTTGACCAATCAACTACGGAGGGCATCCGTTTCTGTCGCCAGTAATATAGCGGAAGGATATGGAAGGTCGACAAAGGGAGAGTATGTTCTTTTTCTTGGCCATGCAAGAGGTTCAAATTGCGAAGTCCAAACTCAACTTGTAATTTCAAAGGCACTGGGTTTCGGTTCGGAACAATCGCGACAATTGGCTGAAGGTCTTTCTGAAGAGGTCAGCCGGATGCTCGTGGCCATGATGAACAAACTGCGAAAATGAGCACTGTTTTTCTGTTCCCTGTTCCCTGTTCCCTGTTCCCTACTTTACGCAGCGTAGGCATGTCCTCCAGAATGGATGAGTAACTCTTTGCCGGTACGGAGACCTGGCCATGCTGAACCTTTCGCAGCGATTGATTCTCGGCTGTGTGCTGCTTGCCTGCCTGACGGTGGGGCTGGTGGCGGCGACTCACCATGCATTGGAGGCGGCGGGGCAGATCAGATTGGCATGGGGCTGCGTGGCGGCCGCACTGCTGATCGAGCTGGGGACGGTCTACTTTGTGCTGCGGCCCATCCGCATGCTGGCCCGCGATGCCCACCGCATCGCGCAGGGCAACCTGGAACACCGGGTGGAGTGGAGCAGCCGCGACGACTTTGGCCTGATCGCCGTGGAGTTGAACCGTCTGGCGGTGAGGCTGAGGGAACTGCGCGACTCCGAAGCCGGACGCCGGCAGATGGAGTTTCAACTCTCCGACGCGGTGCTGCAATCGATCTTCGAGCCCATCATCGTGACCGATGGCAAAGGCCACGTGCTGAAGGTGAATCAGTCCGCGGCCGAGCTGCTGGGCGAAGCCGCCGGCGACCGCATGGCGCTGACCAGCACACCGGGCGGGGACAAGATTCTGAGCGCCATCCGCGATGCGGTCCAAATGCAGAAGGCGGTGGCCGCGGAGGACGATGCGGCGATGCTGCCCATGCGCATCGGCAAGCAGGAACGCAGCTACCGGCTGCGCACCACGCCCATGCGCGACTCCGAGGGGCGGCTGCTGGGCACGGTGACCACTCTCGAAGACGTGACCAGCCTGCAGGACACCGACCGCTTCAAGACGCAGTTCATCACCGTGGCCAGCCGCAAGCTGCGCGATCCGCTGCTGCAGTTGCGGCGCGGACTTTATTCCCTGGGGCAGGGCTTTGGCGGGGAGTTGCTGCCGCTGCAGGCGGAGCTGGTGGCCGCGGCCAGTCACGAGTCAGAGAAGCTGGACGATCTGATGGGCGACCTGATCGAGGTGGCCGAACTGGACACCGGCAAGCGCGAGTTCAAATACGAGCGGCTGCGCCCGCTGCAGGCTCTGGCCGAGGCCCGCGACCGTTTTTGCGACGAGGCCGCCCACAAGCGCATCCGGGTGGAGGTGCGCGCCTATGCCGATCTGGCCGTTGTGAAGGCTGACCGGAGGGCGTTGAGCTCGATCCTGAATAACCTGCTGTCCAATGCGCTTCGCTATACGCCGGACGAGGGCGAGATACTGCTGGCGGCCGAGGAGATCAAGGAGTTTGTCCAGTTCACCGTGCGCGACACCGGCCGGGGCATCGAGGCGGAGCGGCTGAGCACCATCTTCGACCGCTTCAATGCATTCTCAGAGAGCGGCTCCGGACTAGGACTGGCGCTGGCCCGGCGGCTGGTTGAGTCGCTGGGCGGGCAGATCGCCGTGGAGAGCAGGCTGGGCCACGGAACCACCTTCCGGTTTACTCTTCCCGTGGCGGCGGCCGAAGCCGTCCGTCATCCCGTAGAGGTGGGCTGAGCCATGGCCGAGATCGTCCTCGAAAAACAGCAGGAACCTGCCAGGCTGCGCGTCTATATCGGGGCGGCGCCGGGCGTGGGCAAGACCTACCAGATGCTGAACGACGCCTACATGATGAAGCACCAGCAGGACGTGGATGTGGTGATCGGCCTGGTAGAGCCCCACGGGCGTAAGGAGACCGCGGACCGCATCCGCGACCTGGAGATCATACCCCAGCGCGTTATTCCCTATCGCGGCGTGAATCTGAAAGAGATGGATCTGGACGCCATCCTGGCCCGCCGTCCCCATACCGCGATAGTGGACGAGCTGGCTCACACCAACGTCCCCGGCAGCAAGAATAAGAAGCGCTATGAAGATGTTCTGGAGCTGCTGGATGCCGGCATCAACGTGATGACGGCGGTGAACATCCAGCACCTGGAGACGCTGAACGACGCCGTCAGCCGCTCGGCTAACACCACTATCCGCGAGACCGTCCCCGACAACTTTCTCAAGCGCGCCGACGAGGTGGTGAACATAGACATCACCGTGGACGAGTTGCGTTCGCGCCTGCGCCAGGGCAAGATCTACGCCGCGGAAAAGGTGGAGCAGTCGCTGGCCAACTTCTTCCGCAAGGGCAACCTGAACATGCTGCGCGAGCTGGCCCTGCGCACCACCGCCGAGCAGGTAGGCAACCGCGAATCCGAATACCGCCGCACCCAGGGACTGGAGCAGGCGCCGATGCCGGAGAAGGTGATGGTGTGCCTGAGCACCCGGCCCGGCACCGAGCGGCTGCTGCGCATCGGCGCCCGCGTGGCCGGCCGCCTGGCCAGCAACTGGTACGCCGTTTACGTCGCCCGCCCCGACGACAGAGGCCACAGCGATCCCGAGGCCTACCACCGCCTGGAAGAGTACCAGCGCATGGCCAGGGACCTGGGCGCGCAGGTGGTCACGCTCACCGGCCGCAACGTCTCCGACGCCCTCATCCGCTTTGCGCAACAGGAGAGTATCTCGCACGTGGTCTTTGGCCAGTCGGTGCGCTCGCGCTGGAACATCTTTCTGCACGGCTCGGTGCTCAACCGCTTTCTCTCCGAAGTCCGCGACGTGACCGTGCAGGTGGTGCCGATGAATAAGCCGCTGCGCCGGGTTTGATCCGGCGCCTTATCCCCATCCCTCAAAAATCGGCTTCTATCCGGGTTTATGGCACCGTGAAGGGGCGCAGGCCGTCGTTGGGGGGGAACATGGGGAACAATCCGGTGGGACCGGCTACCGTGGACGGCTGCGAGCGGAAGAGGAAGCGCACATAGAATCCGGCGGAGACAGCCGCGTAGTTGCGGGAGTTGTTGGCGCCGAAGAATCCTCCGGCAAACCAGTGGGGGCTGATCTGGTAGGCCGTCTGGCCGCGCACGTCGTAGTTGGGGCCGACGCTGGTCTTGGCCGGGAGGGCCAGGTCGCCGTAAGTGGGAGCGCCAGTATACGGCGGCGTATAGGTCGTGGTGTTCTCCAAGCCGCTGCTGAGCAGAGGGTACAGGGGCGTTGAATTCTCCTGGAAGGCCTGCACGCCCAGGCTGCCGACGATGTTGTAGTGCCAGCGGGTCAGGTAGTGGCCGGTCCAGGTGAAGGGTATGTTGGCCAGGAAGTAGGACTGGGGACTGAAGTAGCCGCCCATGCCGTAGGTGAAGGCGTCCTCGTTATGCGAGTAATGCATGGCGAAGAAGTTGGCGCCGATGCTCAGGTTGCCGTACTCCGGCACGGTCTTGAGGCGCCAATACCCGCCACCCAAACCGTCGATGCGGATATTGTTTTCCACCTGGTAGCCGGTGATGTACTGGCCTCCGGCGCCCAGGTAGATTCCCGCCTCCGCGTTGCCTCGCGCGATCTGCACATTGCCCTGGTTGGCAATCACGCCGCCCCAGATCTGTCCCTGACTGCCGAGGGTATTGAACTTGGGGTCGCGCAGTCCGGAGTAGGAGAGCTGCGTGTCCTTGATCGAGTCGCGGACGAAATTGAAGGTGATGGGACCGTTCCCCGGCCTCCACTGGGCCCGGCCGGTGAAGGTGGCCACCAGGAAACCGTAGGGCGTGTATCCGCCGGCCAGCGCCAGATGCGGGAAGGCCAACTGCACCTCGCCGGCAAGCCCGGAGGCGTTCTGCTGCGCGGGCGGCGTGGAGGAAGTGGGGACCAGGCTTCCGATGGGCTGCGGCATGGGTACCAAAGACAGTGGAGCGCCAGGCGATGTGGCGCCCAGGACGGTGAGAACGCTGTTGCCATTGGCCTGTCCGGAGTCAAGAAAGACCGGCTTGGCGACAAAAGTGATCCGGGCATTGTAGCCAAGCGGCGCTGAAGCCTCAAACGGGGCTTCGAGGGCGGCGAGTTCATTATAGCCGGGGTCGCCGGAGCGGTAGTTGAGGATGCCGGCGGCGCCGAGCCAGCCGCTGTATCCGCTCTCGATGGCGTGCAACTGCATCTCCGCCTCTTCGCGGGGGCTGAGAGGGCGCGCCTCGCGCTGGATGCGCACCCAGGGTCCGCGCAGCGGAGGCAGGTTGCGTTGCATGAGTTCCTCGTCCGTGAGCCCGGCGCCGGTGGTGGCAGGCGCAGGCTCGGCTGGAACTTCGGCGGGAGCCTGGATCTGCTCGGGATACTGCTGCTCAGCCGGAGCCCTGTCCAAAGTTGGGGTTGGGGCCGGAGTGGTCTGTTGGCCCAGCGTGGGAGCGGCCTCCGTGGTCTTCTTTTTCTTCTTTGCGTGCTTAAGGGCCGGCGGCTTTGTAGGCGGCTGAGCGCATTGCTGCGGCTGTGGGCACAACTGTGGAGCGGTCTGCTGTGAGGCGGTCTGCTGTGAGGCGGTCTGCTGTTGGTTGGCCTGCTGTTGGGCGGTCTGCTGTGGGGCGGTCTGCTGTGGTGTGCCCTGCTGTTTGGGCGCGGAATATGCGCCCGTGGCTGCCTCCTGGGCGGAGGGCGTGTACTGCGCCATGGAGTATAGGCCTGCGCCGGTGGGAAGCGCGCTCAAGTTGGCCGGCGGTTCTGTTGAAGCATTGGGCAGGGCGTGGATGGCCGTTGCGGAACCCTGCGTGAGCTGGCTATCGGTCTGCTCGGCAAAAAGGGCCTGCGCCTGGGTGGCCATGCTGTTCATGGGCTGGGATGTAATTCGCAACCCTGTAACCGGGTGGGAATTGCGGGACGCAAGGCTGGGCGTCCAGTTTGTTTGCGGCTCGGGAGCCTGCGCCGGAGCTCCGGTGGAATCGATGTTTTCTTCCGAGGGAGGCAGGTTCATCCTGCCTGTGTAACTGCCGCCGGACGGGTTCGAGGAAGCCTGGGGCGCGGCGCGGGCCGGTTTGCCGGCCTGGGTTGTGCTTATAGCCGGCTGGATGACCGCATCCTGCGTGGCGCTCTGCAATAGAAAGAACGGATGGACGGACGGCGTGCCCTGCATCATGCTCTGAGGGACGTAGATGGGCGCGGCGCTGGGCGCCGTTGCCGGCGGATTGGTCTGAGTTCCGGGATTGGGTTGATTTCCGGGAGTGTAGACCGTGGGCGGGGAAAGCGGAAGCGGGTTGGCCGAAGGAGAATCGAGCCATTGATTCTGCGGGGGGACGCTCGCATGCGGAGCAAACGTGCCGGGATAGGAAGGCAGAGGCGGCTCCTTGGTGGTCCGCGCAGGCGGGTCGTTGCGTGGATCGAGAAGACGCTTCAGGTCGCCCTGTACTGGAGCATGGTAGGCTCCCGGGGGATAAACCAGCCCATTGTCCAAACTCTGTACGTCCGAACCCGGAGGCATGGCCGCCAGCGCGGCGCGCCAGAAGTCGGCAGCGCGCTGATTGTTGCCGCGGGCCTGCTCGAAGCGGGCGGCAAGGCCCAGAATCTGCGGGTCGCCGGGAAAGCGCTCGAGCGCCTGGCGGAGCCAGGTTTCAGCCTGGGCCATGTCGGTGGCCGCCAGGGCCGCTCCGATGGCTCCCTGGAAGTCGCCTGAACCGGCGTCCTGCATGGGGATGGTCTTGAAGAGGGTCAGCGAATCAGCGTACCGGCCGACCTTGGAATAGGCGCCGGCCACCGCCCTGCGAACGCCCAGGTCGTCAGGGTATTGTTCGGATGCGGCCTGCAGGATCTGCACACCGCGCAGGGTGTAGCCGTTATCCATTGCAGAAAAGGCACGGCGCACGGCCCAATTGGCCCACAGAGTATCGACTTGCTGCCGCTGCGCGGCGGTCATATCCCGGCGGGTGTCAAGACGCAACATAAGCGGATAGAGCACACGGTCGTCCTTGATGTTGTAAAGCAACCAGGCGCGTTGGATCTCCATGCCGGCGGGCGGCGCATCCCTGCGCAAGAGGTAGAAATCATCCACCCGGTTCATGGTTTCGAGGGCGCGCTGGGTATCACCGAGGGCGGCAAACAGGCTGGCTTCGCCCTGCACGAAATCGACGTCGGATTCGAGCTGCCTGCGCACATCGGCGGGCATCTTTTGAATTTCCTGGAGCGCCTCCGCGTTGCGGTTGCCGGCCATCAACGAGAAGACCAAGCCCTTCCAGGCATCGGAGGCCAGTGAATGAGGAGCGTTGGCGGAAAGCTGCACCGATTGCGGGTTGGACTGATCCGGGATCTGAGCCTGCGCGATGCTGTACTGGCTGGAAGCATTGCGCAGCCTAAGCTGAGGGTATTCCGGATCGATGGAGCCAGGATAGTCAACGTACTTTTCACTCTGCCGGAAAAAGATCTGGGGGCTGGCGGACTGAGCGGCGGGGATGGCCGTAATGGCGGGATTGGAATCCGGCGCGGAGGACGGCTGATTCCCGCTGGAGGGTGCATTGACCCGCGGAGTGTCTTGCGGCGCCGGCTGCGGGGCCGGCTGGGGAGCAGACCTGGACGGGGTAAGAATCACGGGAGCCGAGCCGTTGTAGGGATCGGGGCCGTAGGCAGGCAAAGGCGGCAGCCTGGTGGTCTTTGAAAAGGGCTCGTAGTCGGGATTGAGGAGTTGTTGCAGGTCGGCCGCGGTTACGGCGCGATGGGACTTCCTGTCCTGATCGGGATAGACCAGGGTGTGGGCCAGCCTGTCAGTGGGCGAAGCCAGCGGCATGGCCGCCAGCGCGGCGCGATAGTAGTCCGCTGCGCGCTGATTGTCGCCGCGAACCTGCTCAAAGCGGGCGGCAAGGGAAAGAATGGCGGGATCGCGGGGGTAGCGATCAAGCGCCTGGCGCAGCCATAGTTCGGCATGATTCCTGTCGTTGGCCGCCAGGGCCGCCCCGATGGCGCCCTGGAAGTCGCCCGCGGTTGCGTCCTGCATGGGAACGGTCTTGAAGAGGGCGAGCGACTCCTTGGCCCGGCCGACCCGCATAAATCCGCCAGCCACCGCCTTGCGAACGGTCATGTTGTCAGGGAATGCCTGGGAAGCGGCGTCGAGGATATCGACCGCGCGCGAGACGTTGCCGTTGTCCATGGCGATTCCGGCGCGGCGCACGCTCCAGTTGGCCCAGATGTCCTGTACCGTCTCCCGCTGCGCAACGGTCAGGTCCTTGCGGCCTCCCAGTCGCATCAAAGCCGGATAGAGGGCGCGGTCGTTCCTGGTGTTGAACAGCAGCCAGGCGTTCTGAACGTCGATATCGGCGGGCGGCAGGATCTTCAGCTTAACGTAGCGGGACTCCACGCGATTCATGATTTCGACGGCGCGGGGGATATCGCCGCTGGCGGCGTAGAGGCTGGCCTCGGTCTGCAGAAAGTCGATGTCCGCATCCAACTGCTTGCGCACCGGCGCTGGAATAAAGGCGAGCTGCTGGATCGCCTCGGCGTTGCGGTTGGTGGCCTGCAGGGTATCAATCAGGCCCTTCCAGGCATCGGCGCGGTCGGGATTCGCCTTCAGCACCTTGTGGTAGATTTCGTAGGCCTGGGTGGGGTTGTTGCGCTGGAGATAGATGGCCGCCAACTGCAACTGGAGGGCAAGGCTGGGATGGCGACCGGCGGCGATCTGGAGCCTGGCCGAGCGTTCCAGAAATCCCTGGGCGATCTCAAACTGGTTGGCCTGCTGATACATGGCGCCCAGCATGGACAGAAAGCCGGGATCGGCGAGCGCGGCCTCGTAGGTGGCCGGCGGCATCTTCTGCACGTCGGCGAGGGCTTGATTGTCCTGGCCCAGTTCATGATGCGCGGCGATCAGGCCCATCCACGCGGGCTGGTTGCCCAAATCGGCGGTGAGCACCTGAAGATAAAGCACGGCGGCCTGATCGTAACGCTTGCCTTCCATCAGGATGCCGGCGTACTGGAGTCTGGTATCCGTCTTGAGGCTGGCGCCGTTGCCGGGGAAAGGCAGCGTCAAGGCCAGGGCGAGCACGCGTTGGGCATCCGCGATGCGGTTCTGGGCATGATAGACGGTGGCCAGGGTGCGCAGGTACTCCGGGTCACTGGCCAGAGCGGTCTTGACCGATGCCGGGAAGCGGGCCGAGACGGCAAGCGCTTTCTGGTTCTGGTCCTCGCGCGCGTAGGCCAGGAAGAGGCCGCGCCAGGCGTCGGTTGAGCCCGGCTGAACCTTGATCAACTGCTCGTAGATGCCGGCGGCGGCGGAATATCGCTGTTGCCTGGTCAGCAGGCCGGCCAGCCCATTGAGGGCCTCCGGGCTGCGGGGGCGCATCTCCAGGGCGGCGCGGTACCTGGCTCCGGCCACATCGAGCTTATTGTCGTCGAAGGCTTTCGTAGCCTCGCCCATGGTGTACCAGAAGCGCGAAGTGAGAAGCCCATCCTCCACGATCCGGGTCTTGTAGCCGTTCTGTTCCGCCTGGGTGAGGTAGCTGATGGCGCCGCCGAAGTTATTCTGCTGCATGCGCAGGAATCCCATGCCCGCCGCTAACCTTCCGTTGTTCGGCTCCTTCTCAAGAAGCGCGCTGAAGCGGTTCTGCGCCTCATCCAGCCTGTGCGCGTTGAGGGCGGCAAAGGCCGCGCGCTCTTCCGTC
The DNA here is from genome assembly GCA_050012555.1 of Occallatibacter sp. Classification (GTDB taxonomy): domain Bacteria; phylum Acidobacteriota; class Terriglobia; order Terriglobales; family Acidobacteriaceae; genus Telmatobacter. Next base: position 58,933 of record JBEKGY010000009.1, on the reverse strand, counting down.
GTGCGCGCGATGCCGGAATTCATCTGCGCCAGTTTGCGTTCGTCTTCTTTGAGGCGGCCGCTAAGCTCGGTGTCCTGGGGATGGTCCTTGAGGTATTGGCGCAGTTCGTCGGCCGAGGCCGGATTGGCCGAATCCCAGACCAGGGCCTGACGCAGGGCGGCCTGGGCGGTGGGGTCCTGGTGATACTCCTTGAGGATGCGAATGCCTTCGGCGCGGGTCCTGACATCGTAGGTGAGAATGGAGCCCAGCGCGATGGGATAACGCGGATCGCCGGGATTGCGTTCCACCTGGGCGCGCATGCCAACAACGGCCGCTTCCTTGCCGCCGGAGGCGCCAGCCAGGGTCTGGTAATAGGCCAGGGCGATATCTCCATCCGGCGGATGATTGCCAAACAGCTCCCTGTAGATGCGCATGGCATCATCGAGTTTGCCCTGGCTAGCCAGTTCGCCTGCCTGGCGCAGCGCTTCGCTCTGCGAGCGCATGCTGGCCATGTCCTCAATCCTGGTGATATTCGGGTCGTTGGGGTTGATGGCGCGCAAACGGTCCAGCGCCTCGCTGGACTTTTCCGGAGAGCCGGTCAGCTTGTAATCCTTGGCCAAACCGGCAAGAGCTTCCGTGTTTTTGGGGTCGGAGAGAAGAATCTGCTGCCATATCTGGATGGCCATGTCCGGCCGTCCGCGCGACTCCAGGGCATGGGCCTTCTGCAGCAAAATGCCGCGCGTGGCATCGGCCGAGCCGGCGGTCTTGTTTTGGGCAAGACTCATCTGGAGCGCCAGCAGCAGGCATCCCGCAACAATGGAACTCTTTCTGAAAGTCTTGCAGCCTAGCCTCATCAGCGCTTCCATTCTACTTTCAGTTCCCCCTCGGGGCCAAACCGGAATCTACCGCCCAGAAAACCTGTGGCGAAGAGGGCAAGATTCTGATCGTAATATGCCAAGTCCTTCCCATACAATCCCGAAGACGGATTCCTCTGCACACCCATGCGAATCGTCTGCCGCGCGCTGAGCCTGCCGAGATCGGGGAAGGCCCTCAGGTAAGGCAGCACGGCCGCAGAGAATCCCACAGGTCCATCTTGCTCCAACGGAATGCCCTGGTCACTGACCTTTTCAGGGGGAGCATCATGATTGGCAAGGTATACGCTCATGGCCGGGACGGCGCTGAGCATGCGGGCGCGCGTATTGCCGCTGCCATCGAGCATGCCCGCCCAGAGGTAGACGCGGATGGCGTCATAGCTGCCGCCGGGGGCATCGGAATCCTTGTTGCCGGGATGCGGCTCGGTGGCCGGATAAAAGCCGTCGCCGGGAAGATAGTCCACCCAATCCATGGCAAACCCGTGACGGGCGCTCTGCTCCAGCATGCTGGGGATGCCACTGGCGATCTGCCCCCAGGGACCAGCCGGGTCCACAATGGCCAGCCGCTCAAAGATGAACAGCGGCATGTAGCTAGGATTCAGCGTCCAGAAGCGGCCATGTTGGAAGCCTGTGGACGCGGGCAATAGCATGGGGCCAAAACCGGGCAGATCGGCCACCTCGCTCTTCACGATCTGGGCCATCATCTGCCGGCCCAGGCGGGTATAGTAGGGAGCCTTCCACAGGCGGCCGGCCTCGACCAGCGCGTAGGCCATCCAGACGTCGGCATCGGAGGCCGAGTTGGGATCGATGGTCTTCCACTCGCCGTCCGTGTTCTTTCCCCACAGCCATGCCGGCAGATGGGTCCCGAGATCGCCATTGGCCAGGTTGGCCTGGGTCCAGTTCAGCAGACGGTCGAAGGTGGCACGGTCGTTGCCGGCCAGGGCAAAGAACATCGCATAGGCTTCGCCCTCGGAGGTGGTGCGGTCGCCGCCCTGGGGATCGATCACCCGGCCCTGCACATCGATAAAGCTCGCGGCGTAGGAGTTCCAAAGCGTCCATGGACCCTGCTTGCAGCCGCCGGTAGCCGAGAGCAGGAAGAGAGATATAATCAGCCACCAACGCTTCCCCAGCCGGGATGTCCGAAGGCTCATGGCGCCAGTTCTCCAGCAAGGGGTACAGGCGGCTGACGAAAAGGATGCAGCCGGAGAAAAACCGTTCAGGAAAAATCTCAAGAGGCGGTTGCATAATTGCTGCCCAGCAAAACGGGTAATATCCCTCAGGGGCTAAAGCCCGCAATCTTCCTGGTCTCCTGCGGCACGGCACCCAGTGGCTGTGCCCTTTCAAATCCCAGTCTCCTGCGGCACGGCACCCAGTGGCTGTGCCCTTTCAAAACCCAGATTACGCAACCACTTCTATTCATCAACCATCTTCAAGCGCGCCCTGGCTTTGCTGCGCAACCATTGCCTTGTCCAGAGGGCCAGCAAAAAGGCCAGAAGCAAGACCACGATCGCGACCAGCCAGGGAACTTCAGAGAACCACAGAGTCACCCGCGTCCACCACGGCAGCACACCTACATGATAGACCTCAGCGCCGATGCGGAACGAGCGGAACTGGGTTCCATGCAGAACCGCAACCGAACCGGAGATGTCGCTGGACTGTTGCACCTTCATAAACGTGTCCATGAAGGGCATAAAGACGCTTGCGTCCTTCATATGGAGGGCCACAATACTGCGGTTGCCGAGCGGGTCGTAGGGAGACTTGATGCCCTCGATCACCAGGTCGGGCGTGCCGGCGGCGGTCAGGTCGCCGGATTCGGTGTGCTCATTGGATTCGAGCTTCCACCAGGCATGATGCAGCAGCGGGACGAAGAAGCCCTGCGTATCATGCACCTGGACCCGGCCGCTATGCAGGGCAACAGTCAGATGATTGGCCAGCTTGTCGAAGGCCGGCTGGTCGTCGCCCGTGCCAATGATCAGGAAGTCGGTCCTGGCGCCCTGCTGCACGGCCTCGGGGCCTGCCACGGTGACCCGCAGAGCCGGAAAGCCGGTCTGGCGGCTGAAGTGGCCCATCAGGGTGACAAAGGTTTCGATCTCCTGTTCGGTGGGCACAGAGGGCAGCACCACCGTGGTCTCGCTCAGATCGGCAAGGCGCGTGAAGGGAAAGCCCGCGTTGGCGAAGAGCTCCAGGTTAGGCAGCGGCGCGTAGTGCGGATAGCCGCGCAAATCCAGGTAGGAATCGCGCAGGATGGCGGCCTGCATGTTGATGGGCGTGGTGTCCTGGCAGCCGCCCTTCTTGATCAACTGGAAGGTGAAATCGAACGACAGCGAGTTGGAGAACGGGCGCAGATTCACCACCGGAACCGGCTCGTCTACCTGCATCCTCTTCGATGCTTCCTGCCCGGGAACCAGCGGAATAGAGCCCAAAAAGGCGTTGTTGATCCGCATCTGCGCGCTGGAGATGGGGCCGATGGGAATGGAGTTGTAACGATAGACGAGCCTGAGGACAGCGTTGGGTTCCCTGGCGCTGTAATAGATATCCGGCGGGATGCGGAAATAAACGTTCATCGGAGCCGTACCGTCGCCCTGCAACTGCTCCGCGGAGGCGTAATCCCACAAGGCAATGGTCTGGTCGGTGCGCGCCCAGCGCGGGGCTGCATCGGGACTCTGCTTGTTGGGCAGCCTGATGCTGTCGATGGCGGCCTGCGCTCCGGCAAGCATGTCGCTATGCAAGGCCACAGCCTGGGCCGCTACCAGCACCTGGTTGGCGTTGGCGCCGGCCACAATCAGGATCTTGCTGTACTGATCGACGGGGTTGGTGCGCATGGCCACGGTGGGCGAGGTGATATCGGGCAGATTCAGGCCCGCCGGCAAATTGCCCGGGGTATCGGATATGACGATCGCATTGCCCGCCGGGATAGGCCCGATGTGAACCGGAAAACGCACCGGCCTGTTCTCAGAGATCATGCCGAAGTAGCTGGTGACCACGCCGGCGGCCTGAATGGCTTTGAAGGAGGGCGCGGAGGCAAAGACAACGGGAATGCTCAGCGGTTGAATGACGGCCGGGTCGAGGAAGGGCATGGGCAACTGCTTCACATCGTCGGCCAGGGGAAGCAGATCGCCATGGATATCAAGATAGGTGGTGCGATGGACGCGGGCCCACAACGTGGTGTTGGCGGGGTCCTCGCAGACCATGGTGTAGTGGCCGATGAACTCGATGGTGAGCGTGTTGTTGTGCACCAACAGCTCCGGAGGGATGGTGAAATCCCCCTCGGCATCCTTGCTGTCGGAGCCGCCGGTCTGCCCCGGCGTGGGCTGGACGGTGGCGAACAGGGTTCCATTCATGATCAGCTTGAGGTGGCTGAGCTGCGGCAACAGGCTGGGAGAAAAGGCGTAGTAGAGGTGGATTCTGGCGTTCCTGGCCACGTGGGTCTGCGGCAGCGTGAAGTAAATATCGTGCCTGCTGTCGATGCCGTGCAGCTCGATTTGCGGCGAGCCGGCGTCGTTCAGGGTGAACGAGTCGCGGAATTGGCCTGGGGGAACCGGCGCGTTCTTGTCGGGGTCCCCGGTTTCCACCCCAGCGACGCTAGACCTGTCGCTGTGGACCCCGGCCTGCTGCGCTCCGGCATAGCCCTGAACCTGTCCGCGGACGTTCTGCGCGGCGCAGGTCAGAATCGCAGCCAGCGCCAGGATCACCGCGGAACGAGCTATGGAAAGAGAACCGGCGCTCCCGGCACTCTTGTCCTTCCTGCCGGGCATGCTCCGGAAGGCCGAAATCAGACCGTGGAAGGAGATTTGGAAGATGCGCCCGAGGCTGCGCAACACATTGTCGCTCTCGCGGGACTCGCCCCAGCCCAGCCAGGAGTCCGCTCGGGAATATAGCACCATGGTTAACACTTCCTGTTCGGCAATTGTTAAATCGTCAAAACGCACCCGCAAAACGGAACCTTCCGAGGAGACCACGGTGGCGGGGAGTTCGGTAGCCGGAGCGGGGGGTGGAAAGGAAAGCATCACCAGCGTCTCCGGCATCAAATCCAAGTCCTCGGCGAAGCGGATACTGGTGCCGCCTGACGACATGTCGATGGTTTCTCCTGGGATTGGCCGCACGTCAGGCAGCCTGGTCTCGGCCGAGGTCAGGGCGTCATAGGTCTCAGCGGCGATCGGCCGCCCGCCCGGCAGCCTGGCCATGACCGGGGTCACAACATTGATGCGGACGCTGGTCCTCAACTGCCTCATCTCGCGCGCGACCGCAATGCAAACGCCTACCACTACGACATTGAAAGCGCACCAGAGCACGTTCATGAACACCGTGCCCGGCCGGTCGCGATCCCAGATGAAGAAGCGCGGAATGGCGACGAGGAGCCCTAAGAGGTTGAGCGCCAGCAGGACGATAAACGGCTGCGCGATCCTGGCGTCGAAGAACGTATTCTTGACCACGCCGCCCTTGGCCGTCACGTTGAACTTGCCCAGCCTGGGACTGATGAGCGCCATCATGGTGGGCAGCAGGATGTAGGGCGAGAGCACGGTCTCATAGATCTCATTCCAGAAGGAGTGCCGGTGCTCGCCCTGAATGCGCGAGTTGGTGACGTTGGAAAGCGTAAGGTGGGGCAACGCGTAGGCCAGGATGGCCGCCCAATAGCCTGGAATGTTGGTGTGGTTCAGCAATAGAAAGATCAACGGCGCGCTCATGAAGATGAGCCGCGGAACCGCGTAAAGGAAGTGCGCCATGGCGTTGAAGTAGCACAGCCGCTGGGGGAACTTGAGGCCCGGCGCGAAGAGGGGATTCTCGGTGCGCAGAATCTGCACCATGCCCCTGGCCCAGCGAATGCGCTGTCCCACATGGGCCGATAGCCGCTCGGTGGCCAGACCAGCCGCCTGGGGAATGTTGATGTAGGCCGTGCCCCAGCCGTTCATCTGCATGCGCAGCGAAGTGTGCGCATCCTCGGTCACGGTCTCTACGGCAATGCCGCCGATATCGTCCAGAGCCGCACGGCGCAGTACGGCGCAGGAGCCGCAAAAATAGGTTGCGTTCCAGAAATCGTTGCCGTCCTGCACGACTCCATAAAACAGCTCGCCTTCGTTGGGAGTGACGCGAAACTGGGCCAGGTTGCGCTCAAACGGATCGGGCGAATAGAAATGGTGGGGCGTCTGCAGCATGGCCAGCTTTGCATCGCGCAACATCCAGCCCATGGTCATCTGCAGAAAGCTGCGCGTGGGCACGTGGTCGCAGTCGAACATGGCCACATACGGCGAATTCATGCTCTGGAGCGCGGTGTTGATGTTGCCCGCCTTGGCAAACTTGTTGTCGGGGCGGATCTTGTAGCCGATGTCGGCCTCGAAGGCGAACTGCTCAAACTCCTTGCGCCGGCCGTCGTCCAGAATGTAGACGTGCAACTTGTCGGCAGGCCAGTCCATGTTGAGCGCCCCCAGCGCGGTGTAGCGCACCATGTCCAGCGGTTCGTTAAAGGTAGGAATCAGGACGTCGATGTGCGGCCAATCCTCCGGCGAGTCAGGCAGCGCCACCGGGGCGCGCCGCAGCGGCCAGATGGTCTGAAAGTATCCCAGGGAGAGAATGAGGAACGCATAGACCTCGGCCAGAAGCAGACACATGATGAAAAATGCGTCCAGGGCGCCCCAGTGATTGGCCGGATCCTGAAAGAAGCGCACGGTCTGCTGGATGCGCCAGAATCCGTAGCGGAAGGTGCAGAACAAGGACATCATGATCAGGCAGAGCGTGATCAGGTAGGAGTCGGAAGCGCGCGCCAGGGCCAGAGACATGATCAGGGTCAGCAGCCCTAAAACCGCCTGTTGCGGCCAGGTAAGGGGCAGAATGGCCAGGAAATACAAGACTACCGCCGCCGCGAGCAGGAAGAGCAGGCGGAGCAACCTGGTAAAGACATTTTCCCCGGCCCCAATATCCTGCCAAAGGCCCGTTGCCGTCATCGCTCACTCCAGCGAACGCCGCGATAGCTTGTGCTCGCGGGCGCAGAAAGACTCTTCACCCACCCCGCAAGGCTGCCAAAATCTTCGGCCACGGAGGAGTTGGGCGCATAATCCATCACCGTCATCCCCTCTGCCAGCGCCTCGCTCACGGCGGGGGCGCGGCGCAGGGAAAACGGAAGCAGGCGGTCGCCCAACTGCTCGCGCAAAACCTCGCGGACATCGAGATGCAGGGGAAGAGAGGGATCGAATTGATTGAGCACGTAGTAAGGAAGCGCCGGCTTGACGGCCGCGCTGCCGTTGTGCTGGAAGAAGGCGTCGATGGAGCTGATGCTCACCACCGAGTTCATGTCCGGAATCACCGGCACCAGAACCAGAGGGGCCATCCGCATCACTCGCCGGGTGGTTGCGCCGGAGGCGGTAGCCAGATCGACGATCACGCGGCCGACGCCACGTGAATATTTGGCGATCTCCCCGATGAGAGCCTCCTGACCGGGCTTATCGGGGCCCAGGGCCTCGGGATCGATGGCCACCATTTGAATGGGTGCATCGCCGCTCGAGCCTGGAGGGCTGAAGGTTCTCAACAGGCCGGGACGCTGATCGCGAGCGCCGAAGAAGAAGGGCAGCAAGCCGAAGGCCGCGGTGTCCACCAGCAACACCCGCTCGCCTCGAGCCGAAAGGGCCCGGCCCAGTGTCGCCACCAGGCTGGTCTTACCCACTCCGCCGGCCAGCGAAAAGACAGCCAGCGCCGGAGTTCGCGACGGCACTGCAACAGGAACTGCCTCAACGGGAGGCGCCTGGCCTGCTTCGAAGACACTTCTCAAGGCGAACCAGCGGGTGGCCATACGATCGCGGGATCCCTGCAGTGTGTCCTCAGGAGCCTGCTGCAGCGGAGCCTGGGGCGCCGGTTGGCTGGGAATATCCTTATGGCGCTCTTGCGACAGCCATTCTGGACGGCCGCCAGTTTCCTGCGGATTGGGCGTAGCCCATGGGAAGCGAGGCGGCATGTGACTCTCCTCGTACACTGGCGCGTATTGCTGCTGACTCGGCTCCGGCCGGGACGCAGGGGGCGCGGCATAGCCTGGATAATCGAACGGCTGAGGCTGGGGCGGATAAAACGGCCTGGCTGCAGGCGAAGGGTTTTGAGCGGGAGGAGCGGAGAAACGATCCGGCCGTGGCTGCCAGACTCGTTGCTGTGCGGCCTGTTGCGCGGCCTGTTGCGCGGCCAGTTCAGCGGCCTGTTGTGCGGCCTGTTTTGCGGCCTGCTGTGCCGCAATTTCAGCCTGCCAGGCGGCGGCTTGTTGTGCAGCCTGCTGCGCGGCCTCCAGTTCGGCTTGTTGTGCGGCGGCCTGCTGCGCGGCTAGCTGTGCGATTTGCTGTGCAGCCTGCTGCGCAGCTAACTCAAATTGACGCGCTGCCGTTTGCCTGGCCAACTCCGCCTCGCGTGCTGCCTCTGCCGCACGCGCCGCTTCGGCCTCGCGCTGCGCTTCGGCCGCCATCGCTGCCTCGGCCTCTTCGCGAACCCGGCGGCGATCCGTATCAATGGCTTCCTGCACGCGCTGTCGCGCCTTCTCCCTGGTCTGCGCGCGCGCGGCCGAGAAATCCCGGTACTTCGCGCCATGCAGATTGGCCCAGGAATACAGGGTCGCCACATCTTCGGGCGTCTCGTATTGATCATTCAGCGCATTGCGATCTGTCATTTGCCACTCATTGGCCGTCCGCTACTGGCACCCTTTGACCGTCCGCTACCAGAATCTATTCTCTGAGTTTCCACTACGCCGCTTAGCCCCGGAATCCGCGCAATGCCCGGCCTGGCGCATGCAAACGCAAGTTCTTCCCGTCTGGAATCCTAGCGCATAACTGTAATCAGAACAATACCACTTAAACAGTTACCTTCCTATTACTTTCTTGCCATCAGGGAGGCATAAATTGCTTCATTTTCATTACTATACGAATTTGCAACTAAGGTAACCTATTTCCGGAAATGCTGATTACCATAGTGCGCGCAGTGAAGAGTATCGACGTGGGATATGGCTCGTCGCGGCCCCAAAGGGAGCTTTCTTGCTACGCTCTCAGGAACCGGTGAAGCGGCCAAACTGCCCCTGTGTTAGTTTGGAATCAGCGGCCTTGAACGAGCTCGTAGCTCAGTAGGTAGAGCAACGCCCTTTTAAGGCGTGGGTCCTGGGTTCGAGCCCCAGCGAGCTCACCACCCCACCCGGCCGCAAAACCTTCAAGCTTGGATTCCCTGCGCACAGTGGTCAGTGGTCAGTGGTCAGTTTTCAGTAGACCGCTTTCCGCCGCAGTCGCTGGGAACAGTTTGCTAGTCCCTAGTCCCTACTCCCTATTCCCTATTCCCTATTCCCTGTTCCCTATTCCCTCACTTCTCCCGCTATCCTAAGAGCTGGCCTCGCCCCCATGGACCTCTACGAGAAAATCCGCACCCTCCCCACCCAGCCCGGCGTTTACCTCTACAAGAACGCCGAGGGCGAGGTCATCTACGTGGGCAAGGCCAAGAACCTGCGCGCGCGCGTCCGCTCTTATCTTCTTGAAGCCGCGCAAGCCAACGCCAAGACCGGCTCGCTGATGCGCGAGGCCGTCGATCTGGACTACATTCTGGTGGCCAACGAGCACGAGGCCCTGGCCCTTGAAAACAACCTCATCAAGCAGCGCAAGCCCCGTTTCAACATCCTGCTGCGCGACGACAAGACTTACCCCTACGTCAAGCTGACCCTCGCCGACCGGTTTCCCAAGGTCTTCGTCACCCGCCGGCTGCGCAAGGACGGCGCCGCCTACTACGGCCCTTACTTTCCCGGCAACCTGGCCTACCGCATCGTCGAGCTCATCCATCGCAGCTTTCTAATCCCCAGTTGCAAGGTCGATCTCTCCCGCTACCATCCACGCGCCTGCCTGCAGTACTACATTCACCGCTGCCTGGGACCCTGCGTCGAGGGCCTGACTACGCCGGAGATTTATAGCAACGCCGTCCGCGACGCTCAGCTATTTCTGGAGGGCCGACACGCCGAACTGGAACGCGCGCTTACCGCCCGCATGATCGCTGCCGCCGAAGCCGAGCAGTTCGAAGCCGCCGCCCGCCTGCGCGACCAGCTCTCCACCGTTCATCAGTTGCAGGAGAAGCAGCGCATCGCTACGGCCGAGCAGGACGACGACGCCGACGTCTTCGGCTATCATTTTGAAGCCGGCTCGCTGGCCGTCAACCTCTTCCACGTCCGAGCCGGGAAGATCGTCGATCGCCGCGAGTTCTTCTGGGAAGATTTGCCGGAGCTGCTCGAACCCTCCAATGCGGAGCAGCCGTACACACCAAAAATGCCGGGTGCCCCAGGTCTCGCATCTGAGACCTGGGAAAGCACAAATCCTGATCAACCCCAAACCCCCGAGCCGCCCTTCCACGCCGGCCCGGTCTTCAGCGCCCTGCTCAAGCAGCTCTACATCGACCAGCAATACGTCCCGCGCAGCATCCTCGTCCCGGTCGACTTCGACGACCGCGAAACTCTGGCCGCTTTACTCAGCGAGCGCACCGGCCATCGCATCGAGCTGGCCGTGCCGCAGCGAGGAGAAAAGCGATCCCTCGTCGATCTCGCCGGCCAGAACGCCAAGCAGTCTTACACGCAGCGCTTCCGGGTGCTCGAACCTTCGCGCAAAGCCATCCAGGAGGCACTCGCCGACGCACTCATGCTTCCCGAGCTTCCCCGCCGCATCGAGTGCTTCGACATCTCCCACATTCAGGGCGCTGAAACCGTAGCCTCGCTGGTGGTCTGGGAAGACGGCAAGATGAACAAGCAGGCCTATCGCAAATTCAAGGTCATGACCGTGCTCGGCGTCGACGACTTCGCCTCCATGCGCGAGGTGGTCACGCGCCGCTATCGCCGCCTGCTCGACGAAAAACAGTCCATGCCTTCCCTCATCCTCATCGACGGCGGACTCGGCCAGCTCCACGCCGCCGCCGAGGCTCTCGAATCCCTCGGACTCACTTCGCAGCCGCTGGCCTCCATCGCCAAGCGCGAAGAAGTCATCTATCTCCACGGCAACGAAGACGAGCCAATCGTCCTCGACCGCCGCTCGCCGGTGCTGCATCTTATCCAGCTCATCCGCGACGAGAGCCATCGCTTCGCCGTCGGCTACCATCGCCAGCGCCGCGCCATGCGCGACCGCGATTCAGAGCTTCTGAATATCCCCGGCGTAGGCCCGCAAACCCGTCAGCGCCTGCTTACCCACTTCGGCAGCCTCCGCGATGTGCAGCAAGCTACGGCTGAATCGCTGGCCGCCGTTGTCTCCCGCAAAACCGCGGAAACCATCTGGAGGCACTTCCACCAAGACCAGCCCGCAACTTGAACACCCCCTTTTCCGCCTGTCCTTCCCCCCGATTCGTCTGCGGAATCTATACTGAACTCTTCGCGGAGTTGGAGGGAAATTTGAGATGATCACGGCTGGGAAGAAATCAGAGGTGTGCTGGGGTAAAGGCAACTGGATTATTCTCGACATTGGCTTTTCCAGCAAAAAGAAAACATGCGGGTTTGCATTCGACGATGAATCCCCGCGAAGTCTCCGCTACGGAGAAGCTCGAAGTGCAATCGTTGACCGCGTTCGAGGACAGAATGGTTTAATAAATCTCGTTATCGAAGCCCCGCTCTCTGTATGCTTCGACACGAATGGAAACCCCAAGGGCAGAAAAATTGAAAAGAAGAATTCAAAAACTCGCTATTGGTATACCGGCCTTGGTTGCCTCGTGATGACAGCAGCACTTTACCTAATTCGTGATATTCATGAAACGACAAAAGACTTCCCCAATATCGAAGTTCGACTATTTGAGGGCTTCGTTTCGTTCAAAGAGGGCGCAAACGACGATAAAAAAGATGTTCATGCACTCAGGGAAAGGATAAAGCACGCGCAGCAAGACCCTAACTCGATTTGCGATTTCGACGAATTGAAACTCTTCGAAAGCGACGAAATTTGCAGTGCGTTTAGCGTTGCTGGTATGGATTGTGGTGTGCCAGCGGTAATCATTGCCTAGCCGAGTACCCAATCCTTCGCTTCTTTACCTGCGAATGGATGGAATGCCGCCCCTTGAATAAAATCCTCCCGTGAACTATAGTTAACATATGATCGAGGTCCGCCAAACCGACCTCTTCGCAAACTGGTTGCGCAAACTCCGCGACGAACAGGCTCGCGCTCGGGTCCAAATTCGCATCCGCCGGCTATCGCTTGGCAATTTCGGAGACGTAAAACCAGTCGGCGAAGGCGTCAGCGAGTTGCGCATCGATTACGGGCCGGGTTACCGGGTTTACTTTCAACGGATCGGGAGCTTGTTGGTTCTCCTTCTCGCCGGAGGCAGCAAGAAAACTCAACAAGCGGATATAGCGAAAGCAAAGAAGCTTGCTAAGGAGGCTCAAAATGGCACTTAAAACCACCCTCTGGGACCCATCCGAGTATCTCGGCAGCCCCGAGTCTATCGCCGCTTATCTCGAAGCCGCATTCGAGGACGGCGACCCCTCTCTAATTGCAGCCGCTCTCGGCGATATCGCCCGCGCCATGGGAATGACTCAACTCGCCGGTCAGGCCGGTGTTACACGCGAGGCTTTGTACAAAGCTCTTTCGCCCACCGGCGATCCCAGGCTCTCCACCTTTCTTGGCGTGATGAAGGCTCTCGGCATCAAGCTCACCCCACACGCCGCCTGAATCCCGCTGTCTGCCCTACCGCAAGTGGTTACGGGATCAGATAGGCTCCCGGAATCTTCTGATCCAGCGTCGCAAGAACCGCGCCATTTGCCTTGGCAAGCTGCGCCAGATGACCGTCGGTAGTCTGTCTGGGAGTCTTGACCCACGAGGGAAGATGCCCGATATCGTGGCCGTCGGGGAGAAACGTGAGCCCCAAGTTTCTGTTGCTCTTCAAGCGCATCAGCAGTGTCCGTGCCAAAGCGACAGTGAATCCGTAATCCGGCGCTTGCGCGAGCACACGCACGAATCCCAATTCCGTAATGGAACAGGTCAGCAACGGCTCATCCTTTTGCGTTAGAGCCCAGGATGCCACGCGGTCATGGAATTCATGGTGAATGATTCCCAGAGCGACCAGCACATTCACATCGAGCAGATATCTCATGGGAAGTCCGCCAATATTTCCTCAACCTCTTTGCTGGTCAACAGGGGGGCATCCGGTCCCGCGCTCAAGACAGGGAGACCGGTGAGAGGATCGTCGATAATCCGCGCCTTTGGCAGAGGCCTTTTCCTGAGTTTCAGCACAATACGCCCTGCCTCGATCGCGGCATCGAGCGGGTCGCCGGCTCGAATCCCCAGTTTGCGGCGAAGCGGCAACGGAAGTACGATCTGGCCCTTGGTGGAAACCCTGGTCTGCATGGTAAGACAATCTTACCGCCAATGGCCAAATACCGCAAAAATTTCGCCCGGCCGAGCGCCCAATCCTTTCGCTTTTTCCGCAGCGAAGAGGCGAAAAACCGAAGTCGGCGAAGGCTAGCTTACGCTCTCCGCCGAGCTACTTCTTCATAAATTGCGGCGTACTCCTTCGCCGGCCCAGCCCACCCATAATTCCGCGCCATTCCATTCAGCATCAGCTTCGTCCAGCCTTTCTTGTCGTCGAACGCCGTTAGCGCCCGGTCGATTGCAGCCAACAGAGCTTCGGCTCTCAACCCCTCAAACTTGAACCCCGTCCCCGTTCCTTGCGCCGGGTTCCACTCCTCGACCGTATCGTCGAGGCCGCCGGTAGCGCGCACCACCGGCACGGTCCCGTATTTGAGCGAGTAAATCTGGTTCAGCCCGCAGGGCTCATAGAGCGAAGGCATGAGAAACATATCCGCCCCGGCTTCGATCTTGTGGGCCAGCGCTTCGTCGTAGCGAATCTCGACGGCCACCTGCCCCGGATTCCGAAATGCCCAGGCGCGGAAGAACCTCTCATAAATCGGCTCGCCCGTTCCCAGCGCCACCACGGCTACTTCCCGCTGTGTCAACTTATCGGCAATCTTCGCCACCAGGTCGAAGCCTTTCTGCGCTACAAACCGCGACACAATCCCGATGACCGGCGTTTCATCCCCCACTTTGTCCAGTCCAAACGCATGCAGCAGATCGGCGTGGCAGGCCTGCTTGCCGCTCAAATCATCCGGCGTGTAGTGCGCGGCCAGATTCTTGTCCGTCGCAGGGTTCCACTGCGCATAGTCCACGCCGTTCAAAATGCCGCGCAGAGCCTGCCCTGAGCTTGCCGAAGGGTCCGCCGCGCGCTGACGCAGCACGCCCTCCAGCTTTTCTCCAAACTCCGCCGTCTGAATCTCCTGGGCATATTTGCGGCTCACCGTGGTCAGAATGTCGGAGTAAACCAGCCCGCCCTTGAGAAAGTTGAAGGTATCGAACTGCTCCACCTTGTCCATGGTGAAGATCTCCCACGGGAACAGCAGCCGCTCCGTGGTCTCGGGCGGAAACCATCCCTGGTAGCCGGCGTTGTGAATGGTCAGCACTGCTCCCGCGCCGCTCAGCACCGGGTCGGTTTTGTAGACCGTGCGCAGGTAAACCGGAATCAGCGCCGCCTGCCAATCGTGGACATGAAAGACCTGCGGGACGCCGAGCTGCTTCGTAGCCTCAAGCACCGCGCGGCAAAACAGGCCGAAGCGCTCCCAATTGTCGGGATAGTCGCCGGCCCTGGTTCCGTAAAGCCCCTGCCGGTCAAAGAGCTCCGGGCAATCGACAAAGTAGTACCGCACCCCGTTGCGCTTGCCGCCGTCCACGATGCCTGCGAACCGGTTGTAGTGGTCAAAAGGAATGGTGATGGAGCGGATCGCGTACTTCAACTCGCCTTTGATATGCGGACGGACCGTCGCATAGAGGGGCAGGTAAACCGTAACCTCATGGCCCAGTTTGACCAGCTCCGGAGGCAGCGCGCCCACCGAGTCGGCCAGTCCGCCGGTCTTGGCAAAGGGAACGCACTCGGAGGCGGCAAAGACAATATGCAAGAGGAAATCTCCCTGGTCTGGCGCCAATAAACAGTCCTGCATCAGCCAAAGGGAAAGTCTACTACGCACCTGCTTGGGAATGGGATACGGAAGCGCTTTCATCTACCATCGAAGAAGTCCATGCCCGCCAAACCCAAGCTCGGTCAGAACTTTCTCATCGACGCGCAGGCCGTCGAGCGCATCGCTGCCTCGCTGGGCGATCTCTCCGGCCGCACGGTGGTCGAGATCGGCCCCGGCGCCGGCGCCATCACCGGCGCGCTGGCCGCCCGCGCCGCCCATGTTCTGGCCGTCGAACTGGACAGCGGCCTTGCCGCCCATCTGCGCACCCAGTTTCCACCGGATAGAGTTACCGTCCTCCAGCAGGACGTGCTCGGCTTCGACTTCGCGGCAGCGTCCGCAGATGCGGGCGAGCGGCTGGCTGTGGTGGGCAACCTGCCTTACGGCATCACCGCGCAGATTCTGCTCAAGCTGGCCGCCAGTCACGCGGCGCTCGACCGCGCCGTGCTCATGGTCCAGCGTGAAGTGGCCGATCGCATCACCGCCAGCCCCGGCTCGCGCGATTACGGCCTGCTCTCCGTCACTGTGCAGATCTACGGACCGGCCCAAAAGCTGTTCACTCTGCCGCCGGAATCCTTCTCGCCGCCGCCCGACGTGCATTCGACCGTCTTCCGCTGGCGGTTTGCACCGCGCTTCAAGGAACTCGGCCTTGAAGAAGCCAGTTTCCTCCCCTTCGTCCGCAAAGCCTTCGCTCAAAAACGCAAGACCCTGGCCAACAATCTTCGCGCCGCCGGCATTGCTCCCTCAGCCGTCGCTGCCGCGCTGGCCCGCGCCGCAATCGATCCCCAGGCCCGCGCTGAGGCTCTGCCCGTGGAAGCATTCGCGGCTCTCTGGCACAGCCTGAAGACAGAAAGGGCCGCTTCGCCCGGCGAAGCAGCCCTTCCTTCCGTATAGTTTTCCGCTTAGGGAGGCTCTGCACAAGTGACTGTTGCACATCCAGCATCCCCTCAGGGGCTAAAGCCCACATTTGTTTTGTCGCACATTCGGCACGACTAAAGTCGTGCCCTTTCAAAACGCACTTTCTGTACGGCACCCGACCCAGAGGGTTCCCCGGTTTCCGGCCGTGCCCTTTCAAAACATCGACCGGAATCTTAGCGTGGTTCTCCTATTATTCAGAGATTCCTTAGCGGTGCGTTCCCCCGCCGCCGCTACTGCTGCTGCCACCGCCACCACCGCCTCCACCACCAGCGTGGAAGCCTCCCCCGCCACCCCCGCCGGAATACCCGCCGCCCGAAGAACTATGGCTCACCGGCGATGATGTATGCTGGCCGCCCCCGCCGCCGTAGGTTCTTGGCGCCGGCGAACTACTCGTACGGCTGCCACCGGAACCTGATCCGCCGCTGTATCCGGACCCGCCGCCGGAACCGGACCCGCCGCTATATCCTGGCCCGCTCGAAGTCCTCGGTCCCTGACCGGTTATCGTATAGCCCGACGCCGTATGAGTCACAAACCCCGAGGCAGAGCGGTCATACTGCGGCCGCGGGTTCAGCGGACGGATAGCCTGCACCGTATGCCCGGCAATCACAACCGGTGTGGTCCTGTCGCGCACAGGCAGTGCGGCAGCCCCACCGGAGGGACGCCGGTTCACGGCAATCAACCCCGGCGTACCTCCGCCACTCACCCCATTCCGCCCGCCGAATGGATGCCGGCGCGGAAGCAGCGGCGGATGATAGCCGCCAAAACCAGTGCCGATGTTGGGACCGCCATAATGGCCCCTCCTCCACCAGGGCAAGCAACCGCCACTCCCCGGCGCCCAACCCCATCCGAAGTTGCTGTAATAGTTCCACAATCCGCACTGGAAGGGCAGATAGCCCCACCCGTAGCCCGATACCCAGTCGTAGCCAAACTGCGGCGTGGACATCCAGTATCCGTTTCCGTAGGGATCCCAGTCAGGGCTGGCGGCATCGTACGGCGACCAGATGGCTCCCTGGTCCGGTACGTTGTACCAGCTGCCGTTCGCGTCCAGGTCGTTCCACGCGGGATTGCCGCTGTCCTCAAGGCCATTCACCGCCCCGGTGCGCACCGCGGCCTCGGCCGCCAGATCCTGGTCGCGGTCTGAGTTCCACGCATCCCAGGAGTCCGGCTCGATCGATTCAGCCAGCTCGTAGCGGCCAGGGTCGGCGGCACTCATCGCCACGCTCTCGCCGCCGTGCAGGTCCAGAGTCAGGACGTTGCCGCGCTCCACGCGCGCGTTCCCTGAGAAAACCGCAAGCTCGCCCGGAGGATTGTCGAGATTGATGCGCAGCACGGTAAAACCACTCGCCGTTACCACGCTGTCGCCGAATCGAATGCGAATGGGGCCGGCGTGGCCCGAGCCCTGCAGCTCAAAGTAGCCCAGCCCGCCCTCCAGCGCAATCTCGGCATCGCCGGTCCCGCCCTGCCCGCGCAAGATCGTCAGTACAAGCGAACTGTTGGGCGAAAGCCGCGCCACGCTGCCGTCTTCAAACTGAATCTCCGCCCGGCCGTCATCCGCGGTCACCACCTCGGTTCCCTCGAACAGCGGCATGTTCGCCACCGCCTGATCGGCAAGAACCTGCTTGCTCAGCAATAGCTGCACCTGCCCGTCCACGCTGCTCAGCCGCACAGCCCGCGCCGGCAGCGCCGCATCTTCGGCGCATAGAACCGGCGCCAGCGAAACAGCTCCCAGGGCAAGCGCCGCCAGCCCCAGCAACCCAGCTCCCAATCCCTGCCCAACCAACCCGCTACGACTCTCAATGCGTTTCATGGCGTTCCGCCTTCCCATCGCCCTGGCCCCGGACGTAATCCGCCGATTCTGTATGGATACACTCATTAGGACACCCTGACGCTCGGAAAAGTCTCGTCAAAACCATTCCGGAATGTAATTTAATTATCACTATTCCCTGTTCCCTGTTTCCCAATTCCCTGTTCTTGCAGCGCAAGCGTCTGCGCGGTGTGGATGTGGCAGATGGCGATGGCCAGCGCATCGGCTGCATCGGCAGGCTGCGGCGGTTCGGCCAGCCCCAGCAGCCGCGCAACCATGAACTGGACCTGTTCTTTTTTAGCCAGCCCGTAGCCCACTACGCTGGACTTGATCTTGAGCGGCGCATACTCGGCCACCGGCAGCCCTTGAGTGGCCGCCGCCAGCAGCGCCACACCGCGTACCTGCCCCAGCTTCAGCGCCGACTTGGCGTTGACCGAGTAGAAAACCTCTTCGATGGCCACCGCGTCAGGATGCCAGCGCTCCATCTCCGCGGTCAGCTCCCGGAAAACCTGCTCCAGCCGCTGCGGCGTGGACAGCTTCTTCTTCAGCCGGATCGCGCCCATCGCCATCAACGCCAGCCGCGGCTCCCGCCCGGCATCGCAAGACTCCACGACGCCGAACCCCGTCACCTCGGTCCCGCAATCAATCCCAAAGACCCGCATCGGGTCCAAGTCTACCGCACACCCACGCCCCATGCACCGCAAACGCAACAACGGCCTGAGCGTTTCTGCCCAGGCCGCTGCCGGTGATCTGTTGAGATTGGACTGGAGGCCTTCGCGCTTCAGGCGAGTGCCAGAGCCGTTGGCGGAACAACCCTCCGCCGGGTCTTATCTGGGGCTGGGGCGCTTGGGCCTCAGGCCTCAGTCACCTCACGTAACAAACTACTGGAATATTCACTTTGCATCAGCTGGATCACCCTCCTTTCCCGTGTGCGCTTAATCTAACCTGCCGGCCGCTGCCCGTCAAGAAAAGTTTTTACCGCGACCACAGCCAGCCCCTGATCTCTGCTCTCTGTCTCACCAGCTATGCAGCCACTCTTCATCCCGCCCGATGCGCACCGGCGTGTGGAACAGCTCGCTCAATCTGGCCTCTGTCAGCAGTTCTTCCCGCGGTCCATCGCCCACAATCCGCCCGCCGCGCATCAGAATCAACCGCTCGATCTCGGGCAGAATGTCGCCCAGGTGATGGGTAACCAGCACCAGCCCCGTTCCCTGCTGAGCCAGCCTTCGCAGCGTCTCGCGCAGCTCCCGTTGCGCGGCCAGGTCCAGCGCGTTCGAGGGCTCGTCCAGCAGCAGTTGCCTGGGTCGATGCACCAGCGCCCGCGCAATCAGAATGCGACGCTTCTCCCCGGCCGACATCTCGCCCACCAGCCGGTCCGCCAGTTCCAGCGCCTCCATCCGTTCCAGCGCCTCGACGGCCCGCTCGCGCATCTCGCCGGTCACGTGCAGATTGGGCCACAGCGTGGAGGCTGAAAAGAAGCCCGCAATCACCGCATCGAGTCCCGTGGTAACGGAGGTTCGCTCCCCCGGCAGCTCCGCGCCCACCACCCCGAAGTGCCTGCGCAACTCGGTCAGGTCCCAGCGCTCGCGCCCAAAGATGCGCACCACCATGTCCGGCCCCACGATGGGATAAATCTGGCAGGTCATGGCCAGGATCAGCGTCGACTTCCCGCACCCATTCGGCCCCAGGATGGCCACGTGCTCGCCGGCGCGGAGGTGCAGGTTCACGTCGTGCAGCACCACCCGCTCCCCGCGCGCCACATTCACCTCGCGCAGCTCAAGAAACTCGCTCTGCTCCACAAACTCTCCGGCGTCCGTCCGCCTCTCAGTTATCAAGTCCTCAGTCATCCGGCCCTCACCTGCTAGATTAAATGGGTTAACGAAAATGTCTGACGCCTCCCAATTTTCTCTCCCCCGCGGCTTCCGCTTTGGCGCCGTCAAAGCGGGCCTCAAGAAGAGCGGCCGCACCGACTTCGCTCTCATCGTGGCCGATGCGCCGGCCAGCGCCGCCGCCGTCTTCACCGCCAACCGCGTCACCGCCGCCCCTCTAATTGTGGACAAGGAGCACCTTCGCGCAAGCGGCGGCAAGGTCCGCGTAGCCGCCATCAACGCCGGCAACGCCAACTGCGCCGCGGGCCAGGCCGGCCTGGACGCCGCACGCGCCACCTGCGCCGCTTGCGCACAGCTCTTCGCCTGCCCGCCCGAGCAGGTCTTTCCCTCTTCCACCGGCATCATCGGCGTCCCGCTGCCGGCTGAAAAGCTCGTCGCGGTTCTCCCCGCCCTCGTCCGCTCGCTGGGCTCCGAATCCGATCATTTCCACCAGGCAGCCCAGGCTATTCTCACTACCGATACCGTCGAAAAAATTGCCTTTGCCCGCCTTGCCATCGGCGGCAAGGAAGTCCGCATCGCCGCGCTCGGCAAAGGCGCGGGCATGATTTACCCGCAACTCGTTCCCCACGCCACCATGCTGGTCTACGTGCTCACCGACGCCCAGGTCGAGCCTTACCTCCTCGACGTATACCTGCGCCAGGCCGTCGAAGTCAGCTTCAACCGCATCTCGGTGGACGGCGATACCTCCACCAATGACACCGTGCTACTGCTGGCCTCCGGAGCCAGCGGCGCAGTCGTCGGCCCCGATCACGCCGAATTCGCCGCCGCACTGACCCAGGTCTGCACCTCGCTCGCACGCCAGATCGTGGCCGACGGCGAGGGCATCAGTCATGTTGTGGAGTTACACATCGAAGGAGCGGCAACAGACGCGGACGCGCTCAGGATAGCCAAGGCCATCGCGCACTCCCCGCTGGTCAAGACCGCATGGGCCGGCAGCGATCCTAACTGGGGACGGCTTATTGCCGCCGTTGGTTATTCCGGCGCACAAATCGATCCCGATCGCATCGACATCAGCTTCGGCGAGCTGCCTATCTGCCGCAATGGCGGCCGCGCCGCGGAGTTCGACGAGGCCGCCGCCCACGCCTATATCGCGCAGCGTGAGTTCTCGATCGCCATTCAGCTTCACCAGGGCTCCGGCTCGTGCATCTTCTGGACCACCGACCTCACCGCCGAGTACATCCACATCAACGCCGATTATTCCAGCTAGCTTCAATCGCAGCTCTGCATGGGAATGCGGAGTTACTGGCTGACAGTAATCCGGTCGATATCTACGCTGCCTTCTCCTTGAAATCTGAATGCAATGGAGTTATCGCCTTTGTTCAGATCGACGGGAATCTTCGCGCTTCCATAATCATCTCCCCGCAGGGGAATATCCACCGGTTGAGCTCCGTTCACGCGCATTTGCACCGTCTTGACTCCCAGGCCGCTATAGATATAGGCAAGATTCATCGAATACCTGCCAGATTGCGGCACGCCAATCTGCGAGAAAGCAAGGGAGCTGCCCCCTGACCCATTCCCAGTACCGCGCAACGACACCGCATACTCCCGGCTGCACTCATCGGGACAAGGAACCAGCACCGCATCCCCGCCACGAGTATTCCCAGGCCACTCAGCTTCGTAAGTTGCGCCATTCGTCCAGGAAAATTCTCCACTCACCTTCAGCAGAACGGAACCATGCGCAGGAAGCTGCGTTTTATAGCCGCTCAGAAATGTACCCAAATCTTTGTGCGTCCATAGATCGCGCACCTGGGCCTTGTCTTTAAGTCCCAGGCTGCTCCATTGCACGGCAGCCTCCGCCGGCGCCGCACTCAGATTCAGCAGCAACACGGCATCCACACCGCTGCCAACGGTACCCAGAGGTTTCATCCAGACCTCGATGCCGCTGCTGTCTTCCTTTACCTTTGAAGCTCCAGCGCCCAGCGGGTCCTGATCGACGGCAATGGCTTCTGAGTTGGTATAGATGGAGCGAGTTGAATCGCTCATCTCCGTAAGATCGTTGCCGGCCCACAGCGGCGCGGCAGAGATGGCCCACATGGAAAAATGAGATTGTGCCTCGACCGGCGTCAGCCCTGGATTTCCAACTTCCAGCATATCGGGATCGTTCCAACTCTCCGGAGCGCTGAAGACGGAATGCCGGACATTCGACTCAAAATTTCCCACCATTCTCGCCCAATCAACATGGTTCTTGTCGCTGCTGATATCGCCCGTCGTTCTCCATAACTGCGCCTTGCCTTGTGCCCATCTCCAGGGGCTTTCACTGCCCCAGGCGCAGAGATAGAAGAGCATCGGCCGGCCGGTCTTCTGGATTGCGGCGGCCATTCGTTCATAAATTGCGCGCCCGGTAATGCCCGCGGGATGGTTGCAGAAGTCCATCTCAATGAAATCCATGCCCCATGCGGCAAAGGTCGCGGCATCCTGTTCCTCGTGCCCGTAACTGCCTTCATAGGGCTTGCCGGCGCAGGTATTGACGCCGATATCGGTATAGGTGCCGGCCTTCAGCCCGCGCGAATGAACATAATCGACGAGGTCCTTCATCCCATGCGGAAACCGCTTTGCGTCCACGATCAGTGAGCCATCCGCATTGCGTCCCGGAGCGATGCATTCCTGAATCAGCACATAGCGGTAGCCCAGATCGCGCATTCCGCTCGATACGAGCGCGTCTGCCTGATCGCGGATGGATTGGTCGGTATAGTCGCAGAAGTAATGGTTCCAGCTTGCCCACCCCATCGGCGGCGTGGGAGCCAGGCCCGGTTGGGAAACTGCCGCAGCTTGAGAGATAGCCTGCGGGCAACCGGCAACCAGGACAAGGAGCAGGGTAAATGCTGCGAATGGGTAGGAATGCGTTCTGATTTTCATAAGGTTCATCATAGTCCGCCGTTCGGCTTACCGGCTGTTCTCCCAGGTCTCAAAGTCGAGACCTGGGGCACCCGCGAGACCTAGGGCACTCGGCACCGGGCTGTGCTAAGGTTCAAACCGTGAAAGATGAAGGAAAAGCGATGTGCGGGGCGGTTCTCCCAGGTCTCAAAGGCGAGACCCTTCGGCAAGCTCAGGGCAGGCTCTGGGGCACCCGGCGGGGCAGGCGTCGATGAGTGGGCGGCGGCTGTTGCCGGGGCTCAAGGTGATGGAAGGGTATATCCGGCATCCGTTCGACCTGGAGTTTGGGACCAGGACGAGCGGGCTGATTGCCGGAAGGCACCTCAAGAGCGGGCACCGGAATGACCGGCATAACACGGCCTACTACGCAGTTGCGCCGTCGGTGTTGCAGGGGCTGGTGGTGCGCTGGCGGCGGAGCCGGCCGGCAGCGCCCATCGACGAATTTACTTTTGTGGACCTGGGCGCGGGGATGGGGCGGGCTTTGCTGCTGGCCTCGGAGTATCCGTTTCGGGCGGTGGTGGGGGTGGAGCTGAATCCCACGCTGGCGCGGATTGCACGGAAGAATGCGGCGCTGTGGCGGGCGGCGGGATCCCCTTCGACAAGGTCAGGGCAGGCTTTCGGCAAACTCAGGACGGGCTCTGCGCTGGCGCCGATTCGTGTGGTTTGCCGGGATGCGGTAGAGTTCAAGTTTCCGGCGGGGCCGTGCGTGGCGTTTATGTTCAATCCCTTCAGCGCGACGGTGATGCGGGGGCTGCTGGGCGCGCTGGCGAAGGGGTTCGCGGGGCGAGCCGGGCAACTGGACATTCTTTATGCGAACAACGAGCAGGAGAAAATGCTGGAGCGGCAGGCGGGGTTTGCGAGGCTTTTCCAAGGCCAGGTGAGGCGGTCACGGGCAGATGCGATTGCGGATCACAGGATTCTGGCCAACCAGCCGGAGGGGGAGTATGCGGCGTCGAATTGGGAGGACTGCTCGGTTTGGCGGTGGGTGGGGTGAAGTAGCAAGTTAGCTAGTCAGCAAGTCAGCGAGTCAGCAAATCGGCTGCCCGAAGCTAGGGAGGTCACCGCTGAGCGTAGCGCAATTTTCATACGGAATGTGTTGACGAAAGAGGCTTGCAGGGAGAAAGCTGTTTGCTAGGCAGCCGTGGCCTCCCTCTTGAGGGAGTCGGGGCGAAAAGAAAACGGGCGGCTGCCGGAGCACGACATTGACGGAACCGCATCTGATATTGGGATTGGGCGAGCTGTTGTGGGATGTGCTGCCGGAAGGGCCGCGGCTGGGCGGCGCGCCGGCAAACTTCACAGTGATGGCGGGACAGCTGGGCAACCATGCTGTTCTTCTGAGCCGCATTGGGCGCGACGATCCGGGGCGGACGGCGGTGGACAGGCTGGACCCGCTGCCGGTGGATGCGAGCTTGCTGCAGGTGGACCCGGCGCACGAGACGGGGCGGGTGACGGTCTACTTTGAGGGCGGGGAGCCACGCTTTACGATTCACCAGCCGGCGGCATGGGACTTTTTGGAACTTTCCGACGAGTGGGTAAGACTGGCCGAGCGGGCGGACGCGCTCTGCTTTGGGTCGCTGGCGCAGCGCTGCCGGGAGTCGCGGCAGACCATCCAGACGCTGGCGGCGCAGAGTTCGGCGGCCTGCATTCGGGTCTTCGACGTGAACCTGCGGCCGCCGTTTTATTCCGGCGAGGTGATTCAGGAGTCGCTGGAGCTGGCGACAGTGGTAAAGATGAGCGACTCCGAGGCGCCGCTGGTGCTGGGATTGCTGGGGTTGCCGGTTAGCGAAGGGACGGCGGAGGAGGTGTTGCGGCTGGACGCGGAGCGGCTGCTGGTGGAGTTTCCGTCGCTGGAGATGGTGGCCGTGACGCGCGGCGCGAATGGGAGCCTGCTGGTGACGCGGGAGGAGTGGCACGCGCACGCCGGGATTCAAGTGAAGGTGGCCGACACCATCGGTGCGGGCGACGCGTTTACGGCGGCGCTGACGCACTATATGCTGCGCGGGGCGGACCTGGCTACGCTGAACGAGGCGGGAAACCGCTGGGGCGCGTGGGTGGCTTCGCAAGTGGGCGCTATGCCTGCGCTGCCGGAAGAGGTGCGGGATTCGATAGCGGCGGAGATCGAAGGGTGATGCAGCAAGTCGGCGAGTCAGCAAGTCAGCGAGTCAGCAGAGTTTGCGCACTGAAGGCATTCAATCAATTAGAGTGGGATTATTGTGATTGTCAACCTGGCCAGGCGCGCGCACGATCATAACTGGGAACTGGATCCGATTACGCGCTCCCTTTTAGATACGGATTTCTACAAGCTGCTGATGCTGCAGTTCATCTGGAAGCGCTTTCCGGCCATCCATGCGTCGTTTACGCTGCTCAATCGCACGGCTACGGTGCGGCTGGGCGAGATCGTCAACGTGGATCAGTTGCGGGAGCAACTGGAAGCGACCAGAAAGCTGCGCTTCCACAAGTCCGAGTTGATCTGGCTGGCGGGCAATACGTTCTATGGACGGCGGGGCATCTTTGAGCCGGCGTTTCTGGAGTGGCTGGAACGGGACTTCCGGCTCTCGGATTACGATTTGTCGGTTCAGGACGGGCAATTGTCGTTGCGCTTTCACGGTCTTTGGGCGGAGACGACGATGTGGGAGATTTATGCGCTTTCCATCATCGACGAACTGAAGACGCGCGCCAGTTTGAAGCGGCTGAGCGAGTTTGAACTGGACATTTTGTATGCGCGGGCCAAGACCAGGCTGTGGGAAAAGATGGAGCGGCTGCGCGGGGTTCCGAAGTTGAACGTAAGCGACTTCGGGACGCGGCGCCGGCACAGCTTCCTGTGGCATGAGTATGTGGTTAAGGCCATGAGCGATGTGCTGGGCGCGAGCTTTGCGGGCAGCTCGAATACCTACCTGGCCTACAAGCACGATCTGGAGGCCATCGGCACCAATGGGCACGAACTGCCCATGGCGCTGGCGGCGATGGCGAACAGCGACGAGGAGTTGCGTTCAGCGCAGTACCGTTTGCTCGAATTATGGCAGCAGACCTATCAGGGTGAGCTGCTGATTCTGCTGCCGGATACGTTTGGGACCACGCAGTTTCTGGAACATGCGCCGGAGTGGGTGGCGGACTGGACGGGCCAGCGCATGGACAGCAAGGACCCCTACGTGGCCGGCGACGAATATATCGCGTGGCTGGAGCGGCGGGGGCGCGATGCGCGCGAGAAGCGGCTGATTGCCTCGGATGCGCTCGATGTGTCGGAGATTCTCGGCCTTCATGCCTACTTTGGCGGGAGGTTGCGCAATGGGGCGACGCCGGGTGATTTTCAGCGCGCGAGCGACTTCATGGATGAGCGCAAATGGATCCCTGGGCGGCGTATTCGCTTCAGCGCGGGATGGGGCACGTTTCTGACCAACGATTTTCGCAACTGCAATCCCCTGGGGGATGAGGGCTTCAACCCGGTGAGCCTAGTGTGCAAACTCACCGATGTGGAGGGCAGGCCGGCGGTAAAGCTTTCAGACAACTACGCGAAGGCGCTGGGAGCGGCGGGCGAGGTAGAGCGGTACCGGCGGGTCTTTGGGACGGCTGGCGTGGCGGAGGCGCCGGTCACGGTCTAGGACCAGACCGTGGGGACCCGGTTACCCACCCCGGCAACGGGCGGTTCACAGGGGGGGATGAATGGGGAAAAAATGAGGCTGGGCGTTGCGGTATTGGCGCATCTTCTTCGCCAGGAATAGCCTTAAACTGATAGTTTGATGGAGAAGGATATCTTTCCCACGATGGCCTCAAATCCTTATTTTTCACTGACAGTTCTGTTCGTGGCGGCGTTGGGCTTTGGGCTGGCCCCGCTGGGGCTGGCGTGGCTGTGGGGGAAGGTTTTTTCGCCGCCCAAGCCCAACCCCGTAAAGAACGCGATCTACGAGTGCGGGCTGGTGTCAAAGGGCGACGCCTGGATGCAGTTCCGCTCGGCCTACTACCTGTATGCCATTATCTTTCTGATCTTCGACGTGGAGTCGGTGTTTCTGCTGCCGTTCGCGGTGGCGTTTACCGGGCTCGGCGTAGCGGCCTGCGTGGCCATGCTGGTGTTTGTGCTGATGCTGATCGAGGGGCTGGCATGGGCCTGGGCGAAGGGCGTGCTGACGTGGATATGACGACAGTTGTCAGTTGTCAGTGATCAGTTGTCAGTTCCCTAGACGGCTAAATTCAATGACGGAAGACTGACAACTGACAACTGATCACTGACAACTGGAGCGTAGCGACCATGGTTGATGAAGGCTTGAAGATCGAACTGGGCAAGCAGGGCGTCTTCGTAACGACCATCGAGGAGCTCTATAACTGGGGGCGGCGGAGCTCGATCTGGCCGATGCAGTTCGGGCTGGCTTGCTGCGCCATCGAGATGATCGCGACCACCATGGCGCGGTACGATCTGGCTCGCTTCGGGGCGGAGGTCTTCCGGCCGTCGCCGCGGCAGGCTGACCTGATGATCATCTCCGGAACGGTGACCAAGAAGATGACGCCGCAGGTGGTGCGGCTTTACAACCAGATGGCGGAACCGAAGTATGTGATCGCGATGGGGGCTTGCGCCATCTCCGGCGGGCCGTTCAAGCAGGGATACAACGTGCTGAAGGGGATCGATCGGTATATACCCGTGGACGTGCATATTCCCGGTTGCCCGCCGCGTCCTGAGGCGCTGCTGCATGCGTTCATGACGCTGCAAAAGAAGATCGACGCGCAGCCTTTGACCGGGGAGGGCCGGCCGCGGTTTCTGGATGCGGAGGCGCAGGGGGAGTTTCCGGTACCGGAGTTTGGAGAGCACGATCTGGAGCCTTCGTCGAACAAGGGCGTGTGGCCGGTGCCGGTGGTGATAAGGCAGTGAACAGTGGTCAGTGGTCAGTGATCAGTGGTCAGTGATCAGTGAATAGGGACTGGCTGGGGGTTTTGAGGGAATCGGAATTGATGACGGTAGAAGGAATCAAGATGATGATCGAGACGGCCGTGCCGGGCGCGGGGGTGGAGATTGTGCCCAACCCGAGCGTGAGCGGGCAGCACTCGCTGCGGCTGGCTCCGAGCCATGCGGTCGCGGTGGCGAAGTTTCTGCGCGACGATACGGAGCTGGCGCTCGATTACCTGTCGAATGTGACCGGCGTGGACTGGCCGGACAAGGAGATCCCCGAAAAGGTGCAGGTAATTCGCACGGTGACCAGGACTGTGGATGGTGTGGAGCAGACTGCCGAAGAGACAGTGGAAGAGACGCGCAAGCGCGTGGAACCGGGCTATCTCGAAGTGGTCTATCACCTGTATTCGGTGGCCAAAAAGCATGGGCCGGTGATACTCAGGATGCGCACGGTGAACCGGACAGACCTGGTGGAGCTGCCGTCGTTGACGGCGATTTGGCGGTCGGCGGAGTTCCAGGAGCGGGAGATCTTCGATCTGTATGGGATTGTCTTCAAGGGTCATCCGGACCTGCGGCGGCTGCTGATGTGGCCTGAGTTCAAAGACCACCCCATGCGGCGGGATTACGTGGAGCCGGACGACTTTGAATATGAGCCGACGGCGCACGACGAGGTGCTGGCCAGGGCAACGGCGCATAAAAGCAGGGACTAGGGAATAGGGACTAGGGAATAGGGTCTGGATGGCGGTAGCGGAAAACAAGACGGAGAAGGTTGCGGGCTGGAACCGGCCGCCGGTGATGACGCCGGACGGTGATGGGGAGCTGCTGGAAGTGGCCATGGGGCCGCACCATCCGTCAACGCACGGAGTCTTCCGCATGGATGTGGCTCTCGACGGGGAGCGGGTGATTCGGCTCAAGCCGGTCTTCGGCTACCTGCACCGCAACCACGAGAAGATTGCCGAGGAGATCAGCTACCTGGGGTCGATGCCGTACACCGATCGGCTGGACTACATCTGTCCGCTGACCAACAACTGGGCCTATGCGCTGGTGGTGGAGAAGCTGACCGGACAGCAGGTTCCGGAGCGGGCCGAGTATCTGCGGGTGATTCTGGGAGAGTTGACGCGGGTGCAGAATCATGCTTCGTCAATCGGTTTTCTGATTCAGGAGATGGGGGCCAGCGGTACGCCGCTGATGTATGCCTTCAAGGCGCGAGAGAAGATACTGGACCTCTTCGAGTCACTGACCGGAGCGCGGATGATGTGCAACTACATGCGCTTCGGAGGCTGCCGCGTGGATGCTTCGCCGGCCTGGCTGGATGAAACGCGGAAGGTGGTTGCGGGGCTGCCGGGATTTACCGATGAGTTTGAGCGGCTGCTCCGGGGCAATGAGATTTTGATGGCGCGGACGCAGGGGGTTGGGATTCTGCGACCGGAGTTGGCGGTGAACGCCGGAGTGACGGGGCCGATGCTGCGGGCCTCGGGCGTGAACTACGACATTCGCAAGGTGGATGGGTACGGGATTTATAACCGATTCAAATTCCGCGTGCCGCTGGGCGATCACTGGGACGTTTACGACCGCTTCGTGATCCGGCTGCTGGAGATGAGGGAGTCGATCAAAATTTTGGAGCAGGCGCTCAATGAAATCCAACCTGGCCCGGTGATGGACCCCAAAGCGAAGATTCGCGGCTTCCGGCCCAAGCCGGGCGAGGCCTACGGGCGGATCGAGGCGCCCAAGGGAGAGCTGGGGTTTTATCTGATCAGCGATGGAGGACCGAACCCGTATCGTTACCGTGTGCGGCCGCCGAGTTTGGTCAATCTGACGGTGCTTGAGGATATGTGTTTGGGGCAGAACGTGGCCGATGTGGTGCTGATCTTTGGAAGCGTGGATATTGTGCTGGGAGAAGTGGATAGATAGTGGTCAGTGATCAGTGGGCAGTGATCAGTGGGCAGTGAATGATCGTTAGCATTTGGTTATGAAATGTTCGGTGAGAATTGCTGGAAATCGGTTTTTATCTGACCACTGTTCACTGATCACTGTTCACCGTATGGAGGGGTAAGTGCTCGGCGAAGGAATCTTGAAGGGACTGGCGGAGACGGCACGGAACTTTGCCGGCAGCTTTGTCTCCGCGGAGCGGCTGACGACGGTGCAATATCCAGAGCAGCGGATTGCGCCCATCGAGGCGACGCGCGACTTTCCCTTCCTGGTGTACGACGGTGATGATTGGCAGGCCGGACTGCGCTGCGTGGCCTGCCAGATCTGCGAGAAAGAGTGCCCGCCCAAGTGCATTTATATCGTGAAGAGCACGGACAAAAAGCCGGATTATGTGGGCAAGCAGCAGTTTTATCCGGCTCGCTTCGATATTGATATCTCTGTCTGCATGAGCTGCCAGATCTGCGTGGAGGTTTGCCCCTTTGAAGCCATCAAGATGGATACGGAGTTTGAGCTGAGCACAACAGACCGGTTCGGCGGATTGCTCTTCGACCGTGAGCGGCTGGCCAGGTCGAACGAGTATTACCACCGGATTCATCCGTCGGAGGCGGAGGCGGTGGATGCGCGGCTGGCGGAAGGCAAAGTTAAAGCCGACGTAAAGACAACCACAGCGGCCATTGCTTCAGCCGTCAAGGGCGCGGAGATACCGGCGCGGCCGGCCGGAGGCGGAGACTAGCCCATGACGGAAAGACTGGACCAGATATTCGTTCTGCTGGAGCAGTGGCTGGTGGGATTTTTACCCGCCGCCTGGCAGCCGGCGGCCGGCGTGGTGCTGAGCGTGGCAGCCATCGTCTGCCTTTTTCCTGCATTATTTGCGCTGACCACGGTCTTCGAGCGCAAGGGGCTGGCGCGCATTCAGAATCGAATCGGGCCGAACCGGGTGGGCTGGCTGGGAATCCTGCAGCCGGTGGCCGATGGAATCAAGTCGCTGACCAAGGAAGATATTGTTCCGCTGAGCGCGGATGCGGCGGTGCACTTTCTGGCTCCGCTGCTGCTGGTGGTGGCCGTATTCATGGGCTTTGCGGTGCTGCCCATGGGACGCAACATGGTGCTGGTGGACGTGGACGCCAGCCTCTTGTTCTTCTTCGCCATCGGCGCCTCGACGGAGCTTTCGGTCTTCATGGCCGGGTGGTCGAGCCGCAACAAGTATTCGCTGCTGGGAGCCATGCGCGCGGTGGCGCAGATGATCAGCTACGAGGTGCCGCTGCTGATGTCGAGCGTGGCGGTGGTGATGATCACGGGTTCGCTTTCGCTGACCAGGATTGTGGCGGCGCAAAACCACTACACCTGGGGCCTGCCGCACTGGTACATCTTTACGCCGTGGGGACTGGCGGGGTTTTTGATGTTTGCCATCGCGGCTACGGCAGAGACCAACCGCTCGCCCTTCGACCTGCCGGAAGGCGAGTCGGAGCTGGTGGCGGGTTACCATACGGAATACTCGGGCTTCAAGTTTGCGCTGTTTTTTCTCGGCGAGTACCTGGCCATGTTTTCCATCTCCGGGCTGGGGACGACGCTGTTTCTGGGCGGATGGTCAGCGCCGCTTGAGGTCCTGGGCTGGGTTCCGTCGTGGATCTGGTTCTTCTCAAAGCTGATGCTCTCGATCTTCGTCTTCATCTGGCTCAGGGGGACGCTGCCGCGGCTGCGGCAGGATCAGCTGATGAACTTTGCCTGGAAGTTTGTGCTTCCGCTTACGCTCGTGAATCTGCTGGTGGCCGCGGCGTGGCGATTTTTGGGCGACGGGTGGGAGCGGTGGGTGGTGTGCTCGGCGATTGTGGTGCTGGCCTACGTGGGAATGGGCTGGTCGGAGATGCGGCGCGGTCACTTTGGGCCGAGGAGATACCGGTATGCGGAGGGGCAACCATGATGTTCACAATAGTCTTAATCTTCTCACTGCTGGTCGTCGGAGTATTCCTGGTAGCTTACGGGAGTGCTGCAAAGAACAGATGGGGAATTAATCTGGACCAGGTTTCTTGCCCGCACTGCAATCGACTGTTCCCTATTGTGCGAAAACCAAATTCCCTTCGACAGATCCTTTGGGGCGGTTGGACATGTTCCGGCTGTGGAACTGAAATTGATAAGTGGGGGCGAGAGCTAGCTTCCAGAGTTGGGGTTCAGCAAGAAGGGAGCATGCGCCGATGAGCTTTGCGTTTTATTTGATTGCGGGGGTGACGCTGGCGGGCGGGCTGGCGGCGGTGCTCTTGAAGAATACGGTGCACTGCGCGCTGGCGCTGACGGTGGCGTTCGCCGGGCAGGCGCTCTTGTTTCTGGAGCTGGATGCGCAGTTTGCCGGGTTTGCGCAGATTCTGGTTTATATCGGCGCGGTTGCGATTCTGGTGGTGTTTGCGATTCTGCTGACCAAGGGATCGGAGACGCCCAAAGGCAGCGTCTACAGCAGGCATTCGCTGATGGGTCTCGTGATTGCGGCGGGTGTTTTTGCGGTGCTGGGCTGGGCGGTGCTCAAGAGCGTTCCCGCTGTGCCGCGTGGGACGGGGGAGACTCCGGCAGTGACGGTGCTGCAGATTGGCAATGCGCTGATGAGCCGCTACGTGCTGCCGCTGGAGATTGTGGCGCTACTGCTGACGGCGGCGCTGATTGGCGCGGTGATTATAGCCATGCACGAGAAAGAGGGGGCCAAATGACTCCGCTGGCGGGATTTCTTCTGGTGGCCGCGCTGCTGTTCTCGATTGGGCTGGCCGGGGCGCTGACGCGGCGCAACGCCATCCTGGTGCTGATCGGCATTGAGCTGATGCTGAATGCGGCCAATCTGAATCTGATTGCCTTCTGGCGCTACGGGCCGCATCCCGAGGCGCTGACGGGGATGATGTTCGCTATCTTCTCGATTGCCGTGGCGGCGGCGGAGGCGGCTGTGGGACTGGGGCTGGTGATCCATCTCCATCGCCACGCGCATACAACGGACCTGGACGCGATGAACAGGATGAGAGGGTGATGCAAGAAGCAATTCCATTCACTCCGCAGTTGGCCGCTTCGCCGATCACCGGGTTGCTGTGGCTGATTCCCGCCCTGCCGATTGTGGCTTCGGGCGTGATAGCGCTGCTCAGCCAGCCGCGCCGTAAGAGTTCCGCTACTTTGGCCATCGGCTCACTGGGTTTCTCGCTTCTACTCTCGCTGGTTGCGTTTGGGCACGTGCTGGCTGGTTGGACGCGTAACGTTGCCGTGCGCGAGACCGTCAACTTTACCTGGATTCAGGTCGGCACTGTGCACGTGGACCTGGGGTGGGTGCTCGATCCGCTTTCGGCGGTGATGCTGGTGATGGTCGCGCTGGTGGGGTTGCTGATCTTCATCTACTCAATCGGGTACATGGAGCACGATGAGAACTTCACGCGCTTCTTCTGCTTCCTCAGCTTGTTTGCGGGGGCGATGCTGGGGGTGGTGATTGCTAACTCTCTATTGCTCCTGTTCATGTGCTGGGAGTTAGTCGGACTTACTTCCTACTTGTTGATCGGATTCTGGTATCAGAAGCCAGCGGCTGCCGCTGCGGCCAAGAAAGCATTTCTAGTTACGCGCATCGGCGATATTTTCTTTCTGTTGGGAATCGTGTGGTTGTTTGCGCAGACGGGGACGTTGCTCTTCTATAACGGCGGGGCCGGCTCGATGGAGGCTGGGGCGCTGGCTGGATTGCTGGCGCAGCCGGCTGCGCTGGGACTCACAGCGGCAGGGGCGATTGGCCTCTTGATCTTTTGCGGAGCGGCGGGCAAGAGCGGACAGTTGCCGCTGCACGTATGGCTGCCGGATGCGATGGAGGGGCCGACGCCGGTTTCGGCGCTGATTCACGCGGCAACGATGGTTGCGGCGGGCGTTTACCTGATTGCTCGGGTCTATCCACTCATGCAGGCTGGGGCGCTGACCGGCGGAACGACGACGGCGCTGACCGTTGTGACCTGGGTGGGCGCTTCGACGGCGGTCTTTGCGGCGCTGATTGCCGTGGCTCAGAACGATATCAAGCGCATACTGGCTTACTCGACGATTTCGCAACTAGGCTACATGATGGCCGGCCTGGGGATGGGCGGCGTGGCCGTTGGAATCTTCCACCTCATCACTCATGGGTTCTTCAAGGCGCTGCTCTTCCTGGGCGCGGGTTCGGTGATTCACGGCTGCCATGAGGAGCAGGATGTGCGGCGGATGGGCGGGCTGAGGGCGGATATGCCGCTGACCTTCGCGACCTATGCGGTGGGAATGCTGGCGCTGTGCGGGTTTCCGATCTTCTTTTCGGGGTTCTGGAGCAAGGACGGAATTCTGGAAGCGGCCCAGCACTGGTCCGTGGCCAAGACTCCGTTTTACCTGCTGGTCTTCGGCGCTCTATTGACCGCGTTTTATATGACGAGGCAGGTGGGGTACGTCTTCCTTGGCTACTGGCGGGGCGGCAAGCCAGCGCACGAGAGCCCGGCGGTGATGACGCTGCCGCTGGTGATTCTGGCTCTCTCTGCGATGGCACTGGGAGTGATCGGAACTCCGGCGTGGCCGTGGTTCCGAGGATTCATTGAAGGCCGAGCGGTGGGATTCGACTGGCATGGATTTGCCGAGCCGGGATTGCTGATGCTAATGGGAACCTCTACGGTAGTGGTTTTTCTAGGACTTGGGCTGGGATGGAGGCTCTACGGCGGGCAGGCGCCGAAGCCGGAGGAGCCGGATGTGCTGGAACAGGCTGCGCCCTTGCCGTGGGGCTGGCTGCGCGACCGGCTGTATGTGGATGATCTGTATCGAGTGACGGTGATTGCGTTCTATGAATGGTGGGCGCGGGTTGCGGAGTGGCTGGACCGCCGGGTTTGGGGCGGAGTGGTGGCCGGAGTTGCGTGGGCCTTCCGCGGATGGGCGCAGTTCAACCGGTTCTTGGATAACAACTGGGTGGATGGCGGCTTCGACAAAGGCTGCGAAGAACTGGCCACGGGTGGAGGGTTGCTGTCGCGGGTGCAGACGGGGCGCGTGCAGACCTACCTGAGAATTCTGGCGCTGGCCGTGGCGGCGCTGGCGGCGATTTTGATCTGGAGTAGCCGGGCATGAGCGGATTCCCGATATTGACGGCGTTGACCGTGCTGCCCCTGGTGGGAGCGGTGATTGCGCTTTGGTCGGGCAGGCATGCGCGCGCTGTGGCTTTGTTCACAACGCTCAGCAGCTTGGCGCTGGCGCTATTTGTGTGGACGCGGCTGCCGGCGAATGGAAGCATCGGGCTGGTGGAGCGCGCTGCGTGGGCGCCGTCGCTGGGCATCGAGTACCACTTGGGCATGGACGGGCTGGGCGCGCTGATGCTGGTGCTTTCAGCCATTGTGACGCTGATGAGCGTGGATGCGGCGCACCGCGTGCATCACCAGCCGGGACTTTACTTCGGGCTGGTGCTGGTGCTGGAGGCGGGGCTCTTCGGATCGTTCACGGCGCTGAACTTCTTCCACTGGTTTTTGTTCTGGGAGCTGAGCCTGATTCCGGCCTTCTTCCTCATCAAGCTGTGGGGCGGATCGCGGCGAGGTCCGGCGGCGACGCAGTTCTTTGTCTATACAATGGCCGGCTCGGCGGCGCTGCTGGTGGCGTTTCTGGCGGTGTTTGTTTCGACGGGCAGCATGGATTTTGGGCGCCTGGCGGACCTGGCATCGAAAGGCGACCTGGAGAAACTGGTGACGCTACAACTCGGATCGGGTTTCCTGGGCGGATCGGTGACGCTGTGGCTGGCGATCGGAGTTCTGGCCGGGTTTGCCGTGAAGGTGCCGATGATTCCCTTCCACACCTGGCTGCCCGCGGCTTACGCGGAGGCTCCTTCGCCGGTGACGATGCTGCTGACGGGCGCGATGTCGAAGATGGGCGTCTATGGGTTGCTTCGGATTGCGATTCCGCTCTTCGGAGCGCAGATTGCCGAGATGCGCACGCCACTGCTGGTGCTGGCCGTAGCCACGGTAGTGATGGGAGCCTGGGCTGCGGCGGTGCAGAAGGATTTGAAGCGGGTGTTTGCGTACATGAGCGTGAATCACCTGGGTTATTGCCTGCTGGGGATCTTCGCGCTGGCGGTTCCGGTTGCGGCGGGGGACGCGGGAGCGTCCGCCGCGGCGGACCAGTCGGCGGCGCTGAACGGCGTGATCCTGCAAATGTTCAACCACGGGGTGACGGCGGCTACGCTGTTCTGGTTTGTGGCTATGCTGCAACTGCGGACGGGCGGGCATCGCGGTGTTGACGACTTTGGCGGGCTGCGCAAGCCGGCGCCGGTGCTGGCCGGGCTGATGGGGATTGCGCTCTTCTCGTCGCTGGGACTGCCGGGGCTGAACGGGTTTCCGGGCGAGTTTCTGATCTTCCGCGGGGTTTTTCCGCTGGCGTGGGTTGCGGCGACGGTTTCGGTCCTCGGACTGCTGGTAACCGCGGCGGTGATTCTTACTGTGATTCAAAAAGTGTTCTGGGGGCCTGTGCCGGAGCATTGCGCCGGCTTCCCTGATCTGCACCACGGCGAGCGGTTGGCGCTGGCCCCGGTGATTGGATTGATGCTGCTGATCGGAATTCTTCCTCAGTTGATTGTGGCGAGCGTGAACCCAACGGTTCAATACCTGCTGGCGCACTGGAGATTTTGATGGCATTTGGCAGGGATTATTTGGGCGTCCAGACATTGCCTCAGGGGCTAAAGCCCCCCACTAGTTTTGCTGGCCAAGCGGCACGGCTAAAGCCGTGCCCTTTCAAAACGGTCGAATTGGCATTGCGGCTAAAGCCGTGCCCTTTCAAAGCGGTGCATTTTTCCGGGGTTGCCTAAATGTTGGCGTGGACGATCTATCTCTCGTTTGCCGGAGCGCTGTTGCTGGCGCTGCTGCCTAAAGGGCGGCCGGCGTTGGCGCGCTGGCTGGCGCTGGCTGTGGCTGTGGCCGGGCTGGGACTGGCGGTGCAGGGGTTTGTGGCCGGGATGGGCCAGGGACGGACGGTGATTGTGGATCTGCCCTGGGTGCCGTCGATGGGAATTCACTTTCTGCTGGCGGCCGACGGGATCAGCCGCGTGCTGGTGCTGCTGACCGGACTGGCCGCGGTGGCAGGAGTGCTTTTCAGTTGGAACATCGAGCTGCGGACGAATGAGTTTTTTGCGTTTTTCCTGGCGCTGATCGGCGGGGTCTACGGGGTTTTTCTCAGCTTCGATCTGTTTCTGCTCTTCGTCTTCTACGAAGTCGCGATTGTGCCCAAATACTTCCTGATCGCCATCTGGGGTTCCACGCGGCGGGAGTATGCGGCCATGAAGCTGGCGCTCTACTCGTTTGTGGGCTCGGCGATGGTGCTGATCGGGCTGCTGGCGGCTTATGCGACTGCGGGCAGCCACTCGA
The DNA here is from genome assembly GCA_050012555.1 of Occallatibacter sp. Lineage (GTDB taxonomy): Bacteria > Acidobacteriota > Terriglobia > Terriglobales > Acidobacteriaceae > Telmatobacter. Next base: position 22,477 of record JBEKGY010000009.1, on the reverse strand, counting down.
CCGGACTGATCGAGCTGGCTCACGCGGGGCTGCCGGTGAGCTTCCAGATGTGGTGCTTCCCTCTGGTCTTCACGGGATTTGCGATTCTGGCCGGCATGTGGCCCTTCCATACCTGGGCGCCAACGGGGCACGTGGCCGCGCCTACAGCCGCTTCCATGCTGCTGGCCGGGGTGGTGATGAAGCTGGGCGCTTACGGGTGCCTGCGGGTGGGGATTGCGCTGTTCCCGCACGGGCTTGATCCCTGGGGATTTTCCTTCGCCGGTCTTGGTTCGTGGCGCGACGTCTTTGCGGTGCTGGCGGTGGTGGGCATTGTGTATGGCGCGCTGGTGGCGCTGGCGCAGACCGATTTCAAGTTTGTGATCGGCTACTCCAGCGTGAGCCACATGGGCTTTGTGCTGCTGGGGCTGATGACACTGAACCAGATCGGCGTGACCGGCGCGGTGTTGCAGATGTTTTCGCACGGGATCATTGCCGGCCTGCTCTTCGCCATTGTGGGCCGCATTGTCTACGACCGCACGCACACGCGGCAATTCGCGGAGCTGGAGACGATGCACCTCTCAAAGAGGCTGCCCTTTGCGGCGTGGGCGTTTGTGATTGCCGGAATGGCTTCGATGGGGTTGCCGGGATTCTCCGGCTTTGTTGCCGAGTTGCAGGTGCTGGTGGGCGCGTGGAAGGTCAACCCGTGGTGGGTGGCTGCGGCGGGCGTGGGGATTGTGGTGGGCGTGGCTTATACGTGGAGGGCGATGCAGAAGGCGTTCTTCAGCGATGCGCTGCCGGCCGCGCACGTGCTGGAGCAGGAGCAGGGGCATCCATTGGCCGCGATCACCTGGCCGGAAGTTACCGGCGTGGCGCTGCTGGTTGGGGTAAGCCTGGCGGTGGGACTTTACCCGAGGATTCTGCTGGATACGATTGAACCGGCGGTGAAGGCGCTGCTTGCGGGAGGGGGACAATGAACTACGCAGACCTCTTTCGCGCGACGCTGCCGGAGACGGCGCTGGAAGTGGCGGCGCTCGTGGTGCTGGTGGTGGACCTGGGATTGCTGCGCAAGGCTGCGCTGAAGGCGCGGTTGGCCGTGGCGGCTCTCGTGGGAGTGGCTGGGTGCGGGGCGGCGTTGTGGGCGGTGCTTCTGCAAGGGACCGAGGGCCTGAGCTACCAGGGCACCGGCGAGTTGCTGCTGACCACGGGCGGGTTTACGGCCGCGGCGCAGGTGGGCATCCTGGCGCTGACGGCGCTGACGCTGATGCTGTTGATCGATGCGAATTTTACCCGGCATGTGGGCGAGTATGTGGCTGTTGTGCTGATGGCGGCTACGGGCGGCTTGCTCATTGCCGCGGCGCAGGATCTGCTGGTGATCTTTGTCGGACTGGAACTGCTGAGCCTGGGGCTTTACATTCTGACCGCGTTTGCCAAGCGCTCGGGCAAGAGCGCGGAGGCGGCGCTGAAGTATTACTTATTCGGCGGAATGTCAGCGGCGTTTCTGCTGTTTGGGTTCAGTTACCTCTATGGGATTACCGGATCGACGAATCTGCACCAGATTCTGTTGGCGGTGTATGGATGGGACGCCTTTCATGCCGCGCCCTTGCTTTACGTCTCAATCGTATTGATCGCGGCCGGGCTGGGTTTCAAGGTTGCGGCTGTGCCGTTTTATCTGTGGGCGCCGGATACCTATGAAGGCGCTCCGGCCCCGGCCGCGGCGTTTATCGCCTCGGTCTCCAAGGTGGCCAGCTTTGCGTTGCTGATTGCCATCAGCACAGCGGCACTGCATGTTTTCGACGGCGCTCACGCTCACATGATCGCTCGGGTGGAAATTCACACATATCTCGCCCCGCAGCCGATTTACCTGGGCTTCCTGATTCCCTGGTCGCTGATTCTGACGGTGCTTTCCGCGGCTTCGATGGTGCTGGGGAACCTTGCCGCCCTGGCGCAGACGAGCGTGCGCAGACTGCTGGCTTACTCGGCCATTGCGCACGCAGGCTACATTCTTCTGGGACTCGCGTTTTTCTCGTATTCCTCCCGCAGCGCCGTAGCGGTGCTCTATTACGTGCTCACTTATGGGCTGACGACCGTCGGCGCATTCGGCGTGGTGGCTGTGGTGGAGCGGGCGACGGGCTCAGACAAAATGGATGCGTTCCTCGGCCTGCACAAGCGCAATCCGGTGCTGGCGGCGGTGCTGCTGGTGCTGTTTCTGTCGCTGGCTGGGATTCCGCCGCTGGTGGGGTTCTGGGCCAAGTTCAATCTGTTTGCCGCGGTGCTGGGGGTTTCCGCAGGCCCGGTCGCGTTTGGGCTGGTGGCTCTGGCGGTGGCGCTGAGCGCGGTCTCACTTTACTACTATCTGCAGGTGCTGAAGCGCGCTTATGTGATGCAGGGCGTGGACGATACGCCAATCAAAGCGCACCCCGTTACGCTGGCTGTGCTGGTGGGGATCGCGGCCTCAGTCGTGGTGCTGGGCTGCTTCCCGGCGCTGCTCACAGGGTGGATCGGAGGCTTTGCAAAATAGCCCGGCAGAGCGGAGAGGCTCAGGCAGGCTGTGGAAAAGCGGTATCAATTTTCCACTTGGAGGTTAAAACTATTTCTACATAGTCAAAACGAATCTCTGAATTTGGGGAATTTTTGTGATCTTTGTACGTTGTTGATACAAATTTTTCTTGTGGAAAATAGCTTGATGTGATTAGAGTTAGCTATCCAAGTAGATTGTTTTCAGCGTGCGCATCAATGCCTTGCAGCGGCGCGGTTCCTGAATGCAGCGGCCTCTGCCTCGAAAGTATTATTGACCGTTTTGGGTGATTACTTTAGGTTACTTCGGTGTACATGTTTTGGGTACTATCTTCATTGGAATTCCGTTGATGTTCCTGTTCCTTTTGAGGTGTATTTATGGTCTGCCCCAAGTGCCAATCTGATTCTCTATCCATCATTCCGGCGGAAATCCGGCTTTATCGGAACAGCCCACGTACGCTGAGTCATCCTCCTATGACGCCTTCTCCCGATGTGCGGATTTGCCTGGACTGCGGCTGGTCAGAGTTCTGGGTTCCGCAGAACTGGCTTTCCGCGGGGTGGTTACGTCCTCTCCGGCCACAGGTTGTTCCGAATGGAACCGGAATCACGCCGCAGAACGTGGCAGTAGTGACCTCGTAGAGCGGTTGAGAGCTGTTCCTGGGCCTGAATGTCCAGTTGCTTTCGCCGGCTGCGGTGTTTCATGTGTGTGCCCGTGAGCTGCTCAAATATATCCTCCTGTCCATCGAATACATACACACCTCCCCTCAAGAAACTGCGCGGCTGCACCATAGGTTGCGAATCATCTCCCGTCACGCACGCAAGACTTCTTCCATTCGTTTAACTTCGGCTGAATCTCGTCTAATGGTGAAATGCCTTTATCTATGGCGTAGATCGCAGATCCTGATCTCGATGCAAGCAATAATGTCGGCGCGCGGTTGCAACGCCGTATAAGGCACGCGGGGCGCAATATCAACTGCAAATACCGGGATATCGCTCAGGATGCTGACGGCGTCCCTGATTTCCTTGCCGATGTTTTTCCCTATCGTTCCAGCGATGGCTTCGTGACTGAACTCCAGCTAGAACACACGAATCGGCGTCTCTGTGAATCGGTGTTGGACGCATATAATGATGCGATATGACGACAACTTCATCCATGCCACAAGCAGCAGTACCCGCCCAACCGAGTGAGTTTCTGCGCGATGTGGTTCGGCGCAACCGGCGGGGCGAGACGGCCGGCACGTATGCAGTCTGCTCGGCGCATCCGGCGGTGCTGGACGCCGCAATTCGCCAGGCCCTGGCCGACGGGACGGTGCTGCACGTGGAATCCACGTCAAGCCAGGTGAACCAGTTTGGCGGGTATACGGGTAGCACGCCGGCCATGTTTGCCGCCGAGATTCGCGGGGCCGCGGAGAAATTGGGGCTTCCCGCATCCCAGGTGTTGCTGGGATCGGACCACATGGGGCCGTATTACTGGCGGAAAGAGCCTGCCGCAACAGCGATGGCCAACGCGCGCGAACTTGCTGCACAATGCGTGCTGGCCGGCTACCAGAAGATCCACCTGGATGCGAGCATGGCCTGCGGGGGCGACCCGGCGGTACTCCCCGTCGCGGTGGTTGCCGAACGCACCGCCATCCTCTGCCAGGTTGCCGAAGAGAGTTTTGCCTCCTTGCCCAAGGGTTCGCCTCGACCGCTGTATGTGATTGGCACGGAGGTTCCGGTGCCCGGCGGAGAAGTGGCCGAAGGCGAGCCTCCCCTGCCCACGACGCTCAAAGATTTGCAATCGTCGCTGGACGCATTCCGGGCGGCGTTCACGGCGCATGGCCTCAAATCGGCGTGGGAGAACGTGATCGGGATGGTGGTGCAGCCGGGAGTGGAGTTCGGCGACAGCTCCATCTTTGAATATGACCCGCGGAAGGCCCAGCATCTGGTGAAAGGATTGCCGGCCAGCCCGGAACTGGTCTTTGAAGCCCACTCCACCGACTACCAAACGCCGCTGAGCCTGGCGCGGCTGGTGAAAGATCACTTCGCCATCCTGAAGGTGGGCCCGTGGCTGACCTTCGCCTACCGGGAAGCTGTCTTTGCGCTGGGATTCATTGAGAGCGAGATGCCGGAGCAAAAGCAAGGCGCGTCGCGGGTGCGCGAGGTGCTGGAGGCCGAGATGCTGCGCAACCCGTCAAACTGGAAACCGTATTATCGCGGAGACGATGCGCAACAGAAGTTTGCGCGCGCCTACAGCCTGAGCGACCGCTGCCGCTACTACTGGCCGCAGCCGCCCATCCAGCAGGAGGTAGACCGGCTGCTGCACAACCTGAGCGGCCCGCTGCCGCTGGCGCTGCTGAGCCAGTACCTGCCGTGCGAGTACGACGCCATCCGCGACGGCCGACTGGAGAATTCCGCGCCTGCGATTATTCGTCATCATATCCAGAGCGTACTGAAAGATTATGCGGCGGCTTGTGGCGCTAAAGCTGGATAAAAACGCACATATTATGGATGAGTTTGTGCCGCGGCGCGCTGGAGATCGTAAGGGCTTCGATTTTGTTGATCGTCACAGGATCGATCAAGCTCCGATCTCCGCCGATGAGACAATGGGGAAGGGATAGTCAAATGCAGACCTTTGCTCATGAAATGTTGCGCGAGATCTACGAGCAGCCTGAGGCGCTTCGCCGCACCGTGGCGCTTTATCTGGCAGACAAGAAGCTGAAGCCGAAGGTGGCCAGCCTGCTGGCGCGCTGGACCACACCGGAGGGCGAGGTTCTGATCGCAGCCTCGGGCTCCAGCCGCCACGCCGGAGTGGCCGGGGAGATCCTGCTCGAAGACCTGTGCGGCCTGGCCGTCGATGTGGAGTATGCCAGCGAATACAGTTGCCGCAGAGGCATGGATCATCGCCATCCCAGCGTCCTGGTGCTCTCCCAATCGGGCGAGACCTCCGACACGCTGGCGGTGCTGCGCGAGGCGCGCCGGCGCGGGCAAAAGACCCTGGCCATCACCAACGCCACAGCTTCACACATGGCGCACGAGGCCGATGTTTCCCTGCCCCTGGGCGCCGGGGTCGAAAAGGCGATTCCGGCCACCAAGAGCTTTACCTGCCAGTTGGCCGCGCTGTTTCTGCTGGGGCTGTATGAGGCGCGGCGGCTGGGACGGTCGGATGCCCCGGAGCTGGCGGCGAACATCGAGCGGTTGCTGGCGCTGCCCGCAAGCATTGAAGAGCAGCTCGACGGCTGGCGGGAGCAGATGGCCAAACTGGCCGGCAAATATAAATCCGCCTCGACCTTCCTCTTCCTGGGCCGGGGCATTCACTACGCCATCGCGCGCGAGGGAGCCCTGAAGGTGAAGGAAGCCTCTTACGTTCCCGCCGAGGGCTATCCGGCGGGCGAGCTGAAGCACGGGCCCAATGCGCTGGTCAGCGACCGGATGCCGCTGGTGGTGATGGCTACCGTGGACCGCGCGCTGGAAGGCTCGGTGCTGCGCTATGAGACAACGCTGCAACTGCTGCGCGATATGAAGGCGCAGGGCGCCAGGGTCATTGCCATCGCCAACGCCGGAGACAGGAAAGTGGCGCACCTGGTGAGCGATTGCATTGAGGTGAATCCAGCCACCGAGTACCTGCTGCCCATCGCCGAAGTTGTGCCCCTGCAACTGTTTGCCTATTTCATGGCGCTGGAACACGGCGTGGACGTGGACCGGCCCAGAAATCTCTCCAAGGCGGTCGTGGAGAAGTAAAGCAGACGAATGCGTTGAAAGTGCGCGATATGCTCCGCCAAAGGAGCGGAAATGCGCCGTCTCGAGCGGTTTCCGCGACTGCGAAACTACGGACAAATATCGTATACTGTTGGATAAGCAATCATAAGCCCACCGGGCAAGGAGAATCCTACATGCTGGACCAGAAATTGAGCGTGGCTTTCTACGGCCACACGAGACAGTACCACAATATCAAGGCGGAGATCGACGCCCAGATCAAGGATGTATTGGAGAGCGGCCAGTATGTGCTGGGACCCGTAGGAAAGCGATTTGAGCAGGAGTTGGCGGCGTTCCACGGAACCAAATATGCCATCGGCGTGGGCAACGGAACGGATGCTATCTGGCTGACGCTCGAGGCTCTCGGCATCGGCGCCGGCGACGAAGTCATCACCCACACAAACACGTTTTTCGCCACCGCGGAAGCGATCTGGCTGCGCAGAGCGACGGCCGTCTTCGTCGACAGCGACCCCAGGACGAACTGCATCGATCCCACCAAGATTGAAGCGGCCATCACGCCGCGCACCAAGGCCCTTCTTCCCGTGCACCTCTACGGGCAATGCGCGGACATGAAGGCCATCCGCAAGATCGCCGACAAGCACAATCTGTATGTGGTTGAAGACAACGCCCAGGGCATCGCGTCCCACGGCGACGGCTTCCGGGTCGCCGAATTGAGCGACGCCGCCACCACCAGCTTCATCATCCAGAAGAACCTGGGATGCTTTGGCGACGGCGGAGCAATCGTTACCAACAACCCGGAGATTGACCGCATCGTGCGCAAACTGCGCAACCACGGATCGGACAAGCGTTCCTGCCACAGCATCGGCTACAACAGCCGTCTCGACGACCTGCAAGCCGGCGTGCTCAGCGCCAAGCTGAAGCACATCGACGAATGGAGCGACCAGCGGCGCGCGTGGGCGGCGCGTTACACCAAGGGCCTGGCCGATGCAAAGAACATCACGCTGCCCTACGAGACCCCCGGCTACCGTCACGTCTATCACCTTTACGTGGTCGAGACCAGGAACCCGGCGCACCGCGACGCACTGCTGAAGTTTCTGAACGACGAAGGCATCGACGCCAAGTGCCACTATCCGATCGCGATCCACCAGCAAGAGGGATATCCCTGGGGCCATGAAGCCCGCATCGTCGGATCGATCGCGAACGCGGAACGCAACGCGGCTAGCTGCATTTCGCTGCCCATGTTCCCTGAGCTGACCGCCGAGGAAGTGGACTACACCATCGCCAAGGTCCTCGAGTGGGACGGGAGGACTAAGTGAGCAAGAAGTATCGCGTTGTGGTCGTGGGCATGGGCAAGCGCGGCATGCACCATGCCCTGGCTTTCCAGGCCAACGGCCGCTTTGAGGTAGTGGGGGTCTGCGATATCGACCCCGCTCGTCTGGATGCGGCGGCGGCCAAGTTCGGCGCCGCCAAGGGCACGGACGCGCGCCAGTTGTGCGCCTCCTTCAAGCCCGACATCTTCTGCTTTTGCACCCTCCCCAACCTGCGCAGCGAGATGATTCGCGCCGGCATCGATGGCGGCGCGCGCCTGATCGCGTTTGAAAAGCCGGTGGCGCTCAATACCAGGGAAGGCTTTGAGGTGCGTAAGTTGCTGGCGGGGAGCGGCGTGAAGGCGGTGGTCAGCCACCAGCACCGCTACGGCGAGCATTACCGCAAGGTCAAGGAGATCGTCGCCAGCGGCGCGCTGGGGCGCGTGCACACGGTCTACGGCACGGCGTCGGGCTGGATGACGCACATGCTTTCGCACCTGATCGACTACATGCGCTGGTACAACGGAGAAGCGGCGGCCGAGTGGGTAATGGCGCAGGCTGCGGGACGCGGCAAGCTGGCGGATCTGCATCCGTCGCCGGACTACATCGGCGGCTTTATCCAGTTCGCCAACGGCGTGCGCGGCATCGTCGAGTGCGGGGCTGGCGCGCCGGACGTTCCTGAGGTCGATTACTGGTGGCGGAAGTGCCGCATTGGCGCGCAGGGCACAGACGGCTACGCGGAAGTCCTTACCGGCGGCGGCTGGCGCGCGGTTACCAAGGACGGTGCATCTTCAGGGCAGGGTTGCATGAACTACGACCTCGATATGCCGCCTTACGTTGAGGAAATTGCCGACTGGCTGGACGACGACCGCAAGGTCCACTCCTGCAACTTCGAGAGCGCCTATGCGGGCTTCGAGATCATGATGGGACTCTGCCGCTCGGCCGCAACCGGCGGGCAAGTGGCGCTTCCTCTCACCGGCGCGATGGATGAGGTCGAGCTGCTGAGGAACCATGTGGCCGACCGTCCGGTATTGCTCTCGACCCCGGTCAACGCAAAGGAATACGGAGTGGCCTAGAAACACTGGCCTCTCAAATCAAACGAGGAACCTGCACAATGCAGGTTCCTTTTTTTTACGTTGAAAGCATACCCATCAAGCGGTGGCTGGCTTCCCTGCAAAATGAGCTTCGATCTCCTCCAGGGTCATGCCTTTGGTCTCCGGCAGCCAGAATGCCGCCACCAGGAAGTAAATCACCGTAAAGCCGGCAAACAGAAAGAAGATGGAGGAATACCCATACCTGCCGACGAAGGGCAGAAAAATCCCCGCCAGCGTGGTTGACACCAACTGATTGATCGTCAGTGCAATGCTCATTCCATTGGAGCGAATGCGCGTCGGCATCAACTCTGAAAGGGCAAGCCAGACGCACACGCCTGGACCAAGCGCAAAAAACGCTCTGAATACATAAAGCCAGAAGGCGACCAGCCAGCCGTGGCCGGCATCCGGAACCCGCCCCACCAGCGCTTTCTCTATCTTCAGTGGCGCGCTCCGGGCCGCATTCAGGTCGGCAAATGGATTCTTGAAAAACGCCGCCACACGGTTCGCGGGAACGCAGCTTGCGCGCGTCATCAGAAGGGGAACGGACCCCGGGTCGCCGGAACGCACATAAGTAGTTGAGGCCGTGAAGTCACCGTAGGAGTAGATGACAGCGAGTGATGCGCGATCGCTGCCGATATCGCTTCCCGCATATCCCTCCGCGGTCAGCAGCCTGCTCGCTTCAGCCTGATCGAAGCGCAAGGTCAGCTCCTGGTTCCGGCCCACCATGGCCTGAACCTGGTTGCGGCAATCCACGCTCTTCTTTTCCGTTCCAAGAAACAGCACCCCCACGGCAACCATGGAAACGATGATTCCGCTGGTGCCGAGAACCAGCAGGAACTTGCGCCCCTTGCGATCGACCAGCGTGACCCCAACCATGGTCATGACAAAATTTACTACCGTGAAGATCACATAACCCCAGTGCGCCTGCAGATCGGAGAGTCCGCTTTGCAGCAGAATGCTGGTGTTATAACCGAGGATCGAATTGACGCCGGTGGCCGTGTTGCAGAAGAGGATGATGCAGGCCAGCAGGAATGGAATAACATACTTCCGGCGCAAGAGAGAATCCTTGATCATTTGCCCGGATATCTGCCTGGAATTCCTCCGTGCCTCCGCCGCCTCTTCCATCTCCTTCAATTCGAGGTCAGCCTGTTCCGCGCTCCGGGAGCGAAGCAGCGCCGCAAGGGCGAGTTCCCTCTTCCCCTTTTTGAAAAGCCAGCGTGGAGACTCGCTCACAAACAGGCTGCCAACCACGAACAGCAAGCCGGGCGGGAGTGAAGCCCAGAAGATGCGCCGCCAGGCCTGGTCTTTGAAGGCAAAGAGGGTGGCGGCGTCGGCGGCCGTGGCCACCGCGGCTACGCGGTAACTGAAGTAGATACCGGCTCCCGCTGCCGCAACGTAGCCCAGCGTTAGCAGCCACTGGAAGAAACCTGTTCCTTTGCCTCGATTCGATGCCGAAAGGCATTCGGCCAGATACAGCGGAATCACCACTCCAACCAGGCCGCCGCTGACCCCTTGCAACAGCCGGCCCAGGATCAAAGGCCCATAGCCGTGCGACAGGGCAATCATCGGAATACTCACGATGAACGATGCGCCGCTCAGGATCATCACCGGCTTGCGGCCTAACCAGTCGACAAGCAGCCCGGCAAACAACGTGGAGATGACGCTCCCCAGCAGGACAGCCGCCACGATGACGGAAAGCTGAGCGGCGGTCAGGCCCGAGGTCGCTTCCAGGTAGGGTAATGCGCCGCCGATGATGCCTATATCGATTCCGTACAGCAGGCCGCCCAGGCCGGCCACCAGCAGAAGAAAGAGGTTATAGCCGCGCCTGGCTTGTGCGCAGTCAGGTGCACGCTTCTTTGTGGAATGGATGGCGGTCATAAAGATATAGGGTACTCCGCCCTGCTGCCCACCTCTCCACCTTCCGCGTAAAGCGGAATGTATCATGGTGATGGTGTACTCAATTCGGTGGTGATGTGTCCGCCCTATCGCGTTCAGCACATTTTCAATAAACTTTTTTTGGTTGCTAACCGTTGATTCTAAACATCTGATACTCGTCATGCCTATCACACACATCTCGGTGCGCGGGGCACGCCAGCACAATCTGCGCGACATCAGCGTGCGCATCCCCCGCAACACCCTCACGGTGGTCACCGGACTATCCGGCTCGGGCAAGAGCTCGCTTGCTTTCGATACGATTTATGCCGAGGGCCAGCGCCGCTACGTGGAAACCCTCTCCGCTTACGCCCGCCAATTCCTCGACCAGATCGAGCGGCCCGACGTGGACTCCATTGAAGGCCTCAGCCCCGCCATCTCCATCGAGCAGAAGACCACCAGCCGCAGCCCCCGCTCCACCGTGGGCACCATCACCGAAATCTACGACTACCTGCGCCTGCTCTACGCCTCCATCGGCACGCCCCACTGCCCCAACTGCGGCCGCCCCATCTCCCGCCAAACAGCAGATCAAATCGTCCAGCGCATTGTCGAACTCGGCAAAGGCGAGCGCGTTACCGTCATGGCCCCCATCGTGCGCGGCCGCAAGGGCGAGTTCAAAGACCTGCTCGACCAGCTTGACCAGCAAGGCTTCCGTGCCCGCATCGACGGCGAACTCCGCGATCTCTCCGAGCCCATCATCCTCGACCGGCGCAAGAATCACACCATTGAAGCCGTCATCGACCGCATCCTTCTCAAGCCCCCGGCGCCCGGCGCGCCCCCACTCGCCCCCGGCAAGCCCTCGGTAGAAAAACGTCTCGACCAGTCCGTCGCCAAGGCGCTGCAACTGGCCAACGGCCTGGCGCTGGTCGCCATCGCCGGAGCCCCAGATCATCAGGAACAGTTGTTCTCCTCCTCGATGGCCTGCCCCGACTGCGGCCTCGACGTGCCCAAACTCGAGCCGCGCAGCTTCAGCTTCAACTCCACCTTCGGCGCCTGCCCTGAGTGCCACGGCCTGGGCTCGATCTACGACCTCGATCCCGCCAAGGTCATCACCGACTGGTCCAAACCGTTGCTCGACGGCGCCCTCGGCCCCGGCTCTTCCTCGCAATACCTGATCAAGCTCATCCACCTGGCCGCAGACCGCTATGAAATCGACCTCACAGTTCCCTTCGAGGATCTGCCCCCGCGCCAGCAGCACGTCCTGGTCTACGGCCCTCCCAAGGGCGAAGCCCCCCGCACCGGCTTCCACGGCATTCTCGCCTTCCTCCGCGACTCCATCGACGAGGCCCGCAGCGACGGCTACCGCGAGTACATGATGACCTTTATGTCCGCCACGCCCTGTTCCGTCTGCCGCGGCAAGCGCCTGCGCCCGGAGTCGCTGGCGGTCAAAATCGGCGGCCGCTCCATCGCCGACTTCACCTCCCTGCCCCTCAACCGCGCACTCTCCGCCGCCATCAACCTCAAATTTTCGGCGCGCGAGTCTCTTGTCGCCGATCGCATCCGCCGCGAAATCGTCGAGCGCCTCGAATTTCTCTGCGCCGTCGGCCTCAACTACCTCTCGCTGGACCGCAACGCCGCCACGCTCTCCGGCGGCGAAGGCCAGCGCATCCGCCTGGCCACGCAGATCGGCTCGCGGCTGCGCGGCGTGCTCTATGTTCTCGATGAGCCATCCATCGGCCTCCATCAGCGCGACAACAACCGCCTCATCCTGGCTCTGGAAAAACTGCGCGACCTGGGCAACACCGTCCTGGTCGTCGAGCACGACGAAGAGACCATCCGCCACGCCGACTACGTCCTCGACCTCGGCCCCGGCGCAGGCCGCCTGGGCGGCCAGGTCGTCGCAGAGGGCACCCCGGCTCAGATCATGGCCTGCCCCGAGTCGCTCACCGGCCGCTATCTCTCCGGCCAGGCCACCATGCTGCAGCGCGTCCGCCCGCGCCCCCTCACCGGCAAGTGGCTCACCGTCACCGGAGCACGCGAGCACAACCTGCAGGACGTCACCATCCGCATCCCCCTCGGCGTCATGACCGTGGTCACCGGCGTCAGCGGCAGCGGCAAAAGCACGCTCATCAACGACATCCTCTACCGGTCACTGGCGAAGATTATCTACGGCTCGCGCGAGGACCCCGGCGCGCACGACACGCTCACCGGCGCCGAGCAGATCGATAAGGTCGTCCGCATCGACCAGTCCCCCATCGGCCGCACTCCGCGCTCCAACCCCGCCACTTACACCCAGGTCTTCTCGCCCATCCGCGACCTCTTCGCCATGCTGCCCGAATCCCGCGAGCGCGGCTACAAGGCAGGCCGCTTCAGCTTCAACGTCTCCGGCGGCCGCTGCGAGACCTGCCAGGGCGACGGCCAGCGCCGCATCGAAATGAACTTCATGCCCGACGTATACGTGCAATGCGAAGTCTGCAACGGACGCCGCTACAACCAGGAGACCCTGGCCGTGAAATTCCACGGCCATTCCATCGCCGACATTCTCAACCTCACCATTGAAGACGCGCTCCCCGTGCTCACCGACGTGCCGCAGGTGCGCCAGAAGCTGCAAACCCTGGTCGATGTCGGCCTCGGCTACGTCCACCTGGGCCAGAGCGCCACCACTCTTTCCGGCGGCGAAGCCCAGCGCATGAAGCTGGCCCGCGAACTCTCCAAGCGCCAGACCGGCCGGACTCTCTACCTCCTCGACGAGCCCACCACCGGCCTTCACTTCGACGACGTACGCAAGCTCCTTGAAGTCCTCCATCGTCTCGTCGATCTGGGTAACTCGGTCATCATCATCGAGCACAACCTCGACGTCATCCGCAACGCCGACTGGATTCTCGACCTCGGACCCGAAGGAGGCGAAGACGGCGGCCGCATCGTAGGCGAAGGCCGACCCGCTAAGATTGCCGCCACACCCGGCTCCTACACCGGCCAGTTCCTCACACGCTACTACGCCTCCACCAACGGCAAACTCACCCCAGTCAACCTCGACGCCGATCCCGAACCGGGCGCCCCATCCTTTCTGCGCTCTTCAGGAGAAACGATGGGAGGCCAGGAACCTGGACCTGCGAAACCGAAGCGCGCCCGGCGAAGCACCCCTGCCGAAGAAGACCTCGCAACCACGCGCGCAAGAGCGGGTGCCCCAGGTCTCGTCCGCCGCGGCGGAAGACCCTGGGATTCCACTTCACACTCCGGGAAATCCAATCCGAAGACCACTCCGATAACCTCCGGCCCCCGAAAGAAGAAAACGGGCATCGCATGAGTTCCCTCCCCGAGCAAGACCCCCTCAACCCCGAGCCCTCCACACCGCGCCGGGAACCATCCCTCACGGCGGAAGAAATCCTGTCGGCGGAGCATGACCATTTTCCCAACCCCATCCAGGACCTAATTCACCCCGAAGACGGCATCCCCGCTGAACGCCCCCTCTTCCAGTCCTGGTACCAGCCCGAGATCCTCCCTCCTGTGCGCATTCCTCATCTCGGCCATCTCCTGATCCTGGCCGTGCTTGCCCTCTTTGGCATGCTGGGCGCAATTCTCCTCACCGAAGCCGCCCTACACTTCCATCTCTTCGGCATCTCGACGGCTGAAAAGGCCGGCAACGACATCCATTACACACTGGGTAACATGGCGGCTCTTTACCTCATCCCCTTTGCCGCCAGCCTGGTGATCTTTCCATTCATGTGGCATAAGAGCTTCTTTGCCGGCTTGCAATGGAACGCCAAAACGGCCCTGCACTTGCGCCAACGGCTCTTTAGCGCAGCCTGCGCCTGCTTTGTGCTGGCCATGGCCGACGGAATGCTGATGCCCGGACCGCCCAATGCGCCCATCGAGAAGCTCTTCCAGACTCCCATGGAGGCGTGGCTGCTCTTCGCCTTCGGCGTCACCTTTGCACCCTTCTTTGAAGAGATTCTCTTCCGCGGCTTTCTGCTGCCTTCCCTCTGCACGGCCTGGGACTGGACCGCCGAACATCTCAACCACAGCTACCCGCCCCCGCTCGGCGAGAACGGCCATCCGCGGTGGTCCATCCCAGCCATAGTGGTTGCCTCCATCCTCACCAGCCTTCCCTTCGCCCTGATGCACGCCGAGCAGACCAGCTACTCTTTGGGCCCGTTCCTTCTGTTGGTCTGCGTCAGCCTGGTCCTCTGCTGGGTACGGCTCACCACCCGCTCCCTCGCCGCCAGCGTCCTGGTCCACGCCTGCTACAACTTCCTGCTTTTCTCTCTCATGCTCTATGGCACAGGCGGCTTCCAGCATCTGGACAAGAGGTGATAGGCCGTGAGCCATTCCCTTTACAATCAAATCCAATGAACACCTCTACCCATGCCCAGCAGCTTCTCTTCCTCCTCGCCCGCCTCAGCTTCCGCCTCGGCCAGTTCAAGCTCTCCTCCGGAGGCACCAGCGACTACTACATCGACTGCCGCACCACCACGCTCCACGCCATAGGCGGCCGCCTCACCGGGCACGCAATCCTTGAACTGCTCGAAGCCAACAAAATCGCAGCCGAAGCCGTCGGCGGACTCACCCTGGGCGCGGACCCCATCGTCTCCAACGTGGCCACCGCCAGCGCCTGGCGCGCGATATCCAATCCCGCCGCTCCCCTGCTGCACGGTTTCCTGGTCCGCAAGGCGGAGAAGACCCACGGTACCGGCCACCGCATTGAAGGCTTCAACCAACCCGGCGCCCGCGTGGTCATCGTGGACGACGTCTGCACCACCGGCGCCTCCACCATCAACGCCATCGAGGCAGCCCGCGAAGCCGGAATGATTGTCGCCGCCGTGGTCTGCATCGTCGAGCGCGAGGAAGCGAACGGCCGCCCCGCCGTCGAAGTTGCTGCGCAGGGTGCTCCGTTTTTTAGCTTGTTTACGGCCAACGACGTCCGCGCCGAACACATTCGTCAACAGCAATAAGCGGGTTGAGTCCGCTTCCGCGCGGCATTACCGCCGCTCGCGAAAGAAGCTCCTCAGCAACTCAGCCGCCTCATCGCCAAGGATTCCCTGCTCGACCTCCATCTGGTGGTTGAGTTGCGGATGGTTTAGCACCGAAAGCACCGACCCCGCCGCGCCGGCCTTGGGGTCGGCGGCAGCAAAGACCAGCCGGTCCAGCCGCGCATGGATCATCGCCCCCGCGCACATCGCGCACGGCTCCAGCGTCACATACAGCGTGCAGCCATCGAGCCGGTAATTGCCCAGCGCCACGGCAGCCGCGCGAATGGCAACAATCTCCGCATGGGCTGTGGGGTCCACGTCGCGCAGCACGCGATTCTGCCCCCGCGCCACAATCGCCCCCTCGCGCGCCACCACCGCGCCAATCGGCACCTCGCCGGCCTCCGCGGCTAGGCGGGCTTGGGCGAGCGCGGCTTGCATCAAATCTAAGTCATTCATTTGCATATAGCTCTAAAAGAGTTGTTGTAGCTTGCGCAGATCACCGAAGTTGAGCACATGAATACCCCGGCTCTGCAACACCCCAGAGAGCCGATAATCCTCAGTCACGACCAACGCATCTAAAGACAGATTGGTTAAAGCAGCATCCGTAATGCCAAAGGCCTTGAATTCAGGCATTTTGGATAGCTCTGTCGCTGGCGTCCATTGTTCTCGGAGTCCGGGCGTCTTCTGTTGGGTCTGTAGCAATGCTGCAAAGCTGCGGGACCAGCCCGTTTTTGACCGCTCTGGAAGGCTGTTCGCCAAATTGCTTACTTCAGTAAGAATATGCGGAGTTGTTAGCAAAGTTTTGAAGAAACTTAGCAGACGAACGAGCAAGTCATAGTCATCAAGCGTATAGCCGCTAATGCGTTTGAAGCTACCGAATAGGCGGGGATCAAAAGAACCGGCTAGAAAGACGAGCAGAAGATTGGAGTCCAGCAGCACACTCTTGCCAATATGCCGCGCGAAGAAGCGTTCTTCCTGGATCATCGAATGCCTCAGAGATCGCAATTCTTCACCGCAACCAGATATCCGTCTTCAGCTGTGACATAAACGGCCTTACCATATCTCCGATAACGAACGAGGTCCGCCAGCGACGATGCCTTCCGATTGCTCCCTTCCGGTGGTGCAAAAGTGATCGTCCAACTTGACGAATCTTTGGAGAACTCCGCCTCCTCAACTCTTGGCTGCAATGCCGCGAACTCGGGAACGACCTCGCCGAGATAGTTGCGGGCTTTATCAATGACTTCGGTAACGGCAAGCATAATCTGACCTCCGTAACAGGAATTATACCCCAGAAGACAAATGCGCCGCCGGCTGCTGCTGGGTCATGCAGTGCAGCGTCCCCAGTCCCCACACCAGGTCCACAGAATGAATCCCGATCACCTCGCGCCCCGGAAAAACCTCCGCCAGCATGTTCAGCGCCACGCGGTCGTTGGGATCGTGAAACGTCGGCGCTAGCACCAACTCATTGGCAATATAAAAGTTCGCATAGCTCGCCGGCAGCCTTTGCTCCTCGAAAACAACCGGCCTCGGCATCGGCAGTTCCACCAGCGTGAATTGCTTTCCATCGCGGGTCCGCGCCGCTTTCAGCCGTTTCAGATTTTCAGCCAGCGGTTCATGGTTCGGGTCGTCCTTCTTCGGCTCAACGCAAGTCACAATCTTCGCATCCCCAACGAACCGGCAAATGTCGTCCACATGCCCGTGCGTATCGTCGCCCGCGATTCCCCCGCCCAACCAGATCACCTGATCGATGCCCAGAAAATCGTAAAACGTATGCTCCAGCTCCTCGCGGCTTACACACGGATTCCGCTCCTGCACCTCGCTCAGCAGGCACTCCTCGGTGGCCAGCAGAATTCCCGCGCCGTTTGTGTCGATCGAGCCGCCTTCAAGCACCACGGGTCGCGCTGAGCCGTCGGCCAACTCAATGGTTGGCTTCCACTCCGGCAATCCAAGCAGGCCAGCCACGCGCCCCGGCACTTGGTCGTCGAGTTGCCAGTTGGAATACTTGGCCCACGCATTGAAGCGCCAGTTGGTGAGGCCTATTCGGCCTTCCGCGTTGCGGACGAAGATTGGACCTGAATCACGAGTCCAACTGCGGTTGGTGGGCCAGAGATGAAAGCTCACCCGGTCGAGATTCGCTCCAGCCCGCTCCAGAATGCTGAGCGCGCGCCGTTGCGCCTTCGCGTCCTCAACCAGAATGTGAACCCGCTCCCGCGCGGCGAGCAGCCGCACGATCTCCGCATAGACCCAGGGGATGGCCTGAAACTTGCCCGGCCAATCGTCGGGATTGTGCGGCCAGGCCAGCCAGGTCGCCTCGTGGCGCTCCCACTCGGCGGGCATGCGGTAGCCCAATGCTCGCGGCGTCTCATTCATCATCGAAATCTCTATTCAGGCAATCCATTGAGAGGCATGAAAATCGCAACAGCAACCGCAGGTCCTTCGACTTCGGTCGCCGCGGCGACCTCCGCTCAGGATGACAGCATTTATTTCGGTTCTCCGTCATCCGGCCATGCGTTCACCGGATCGAGATAGCGCTGGGTGATGCCGCCGTAGGCGTCGATGCGGCGGTCGCGCAGAAACGGCCAATTGCGGCGCGTCTCTTCAATCAGAGCCAGGTCGATCTCTCCGAGCAGAATCTCCTCCGCATCGTGCGAGGCCTTGGCAATCACGCGCCCAAACGGATCAGCCAGAAAGCTGCCGCCCCAGAACTCCAGGCCCGCCCCTGGGGCGCGATTGCCGAGCACATCGCCATGCTCGAGGCCCACGCGGTTCACACTGGCCACATAGACACCGTTGGCGATGGCATGCGCCCGCTGGATGGTCTGCCAGGCCTCATATTGCGCCGCGCCAAATTTGTCTTTCTCTGCCGGGTGCCAGCCGATGGCAGTGGGATAAAACAGCACCTCGGCCCCCTGCAAAGCGGTCAGCCGCGCGGCCTCCGGGTACCACTGATCCCAGCAAACCAGCGTACCCACGCGGCCAAAGGCCGTATCCACAGCCTGAAAGCCAAGATCGCCCGGCGCAAAATAAAACTTCTCGCAGTACAGCGGATCGTCTGGTATATGCATCTTGCGGTAGACGCCGGCAATCGCCCCGTCCGCATTCAGCGTAACCGCCGTATTGTGATAAAGCCCCGGAGCGCGGCGCTCGAAGAGCGAAGCGATGAGGGCAACCTTGGCTTCACGCGCCACCTCGGCCAGCCTGTCGGTCGATGGCCCCGGAATCGCCTCGGCCAGATCGAAGAGCCGAATATCCTCGCGCTGGCAAAAGTACTGCGTCTTGAAAAGCTCCGGCAGGCACACAATGTTCGCGCCCAGCCGCGCCGCCGCGCGAATGCGCTCGATTGCCGAGGCGAAGTTCGCCTCCGGGTCCGGCCCCATGCGCATCTGCACAAGGCCTACAGTGTATTTGCGTGCATTCGCCATCGGCTGAAGGCTCTCCCTCTCATCAATAGGGCTGGTTGAGAGTTGTGCTTTCCCAGGTCTCTCCGCCGCGGCGGACGAGACCTGGGGCACCCAACTTTTGTGGTGCAGATAAAAATCCGATGTGAACAATCCTGCGCAACCATGCAGCAAGGCCAACCCCGCCCAGCGGGATTGGCCTCAAAGGTCTGCTGAATGCAATCCCTACTCTTCCAGAATCAGGACGGCGGCGGCAATCGTAGTGGTCCACTTACCGCGCTTGTCGCCGACAGCCGATTGGGTCACGTTGCTGGTGCGAACGATCTTGTTGGAGATGCGATAAATCTCCTTCTTCTCGTCCCAGCTCGTATCCGGGTCGAATTCCACGTCCAGCGTCGTCGCCAGCATCTCGGCGGCCAGCTCCTCGGCGTACTCCCCGGCCTGATCCTCGGTCTCGCCGAAGCTGTGGTGCTCGCTCAGGTAGCCGTAGGTGTTGCGATCAGCGGGAATGGCCACGCCGATGCTCGATACGATGAGCCGGTGCGGCTCGCGCGTGGAGTTCTCCGCGATGACCGAAAAAACCACCTCGCCGTCATGCAGGTACTTCAGGCCTTCCTTGCGCGGAATGACCTTGCACTGCGGGGGAAAGATGGAAGAGACGCGCACCAGATTCTGCGAGGCGATCCCCGCATCCCTAAGCGCCAACTCAAAGGAGGTCAATCGCTCCTTGTGTTTGCCTACGCCCTTGGTGAAGAAAATCTTCTTCGGGACCATGCCTTTTCCCAATTTCTATGTACCCTCCCTGAGTTTGAAGATCGTGATTCCCGTTCAACGTTCCCGCATGAGTCTATCGCATTCTGACGGGTTGGGAACAGTATTTGCGGCAATTTCCTCTTGCATTCGTGTGGCTCAACCCCGCTTGCCGCGTTGAAGAAAGGAGAAAGTTCAGGATTCCTGAAGCGGATTGACCCATCTCAGCCCAGGAAACCGGGCAAAGTCGCGGTCATTTGTATACAGGACACCGCCATACTCGATCGTGAGGGCGGCCAGTTCGGCATCCGTTGCAAGGGGTCCGCGAACTTTACCCTCCAGCAGCATCTGCCGGAATAGACCCCAATGGCGCTCACCTGGAACCAGCAATCGAACCTGTGGCAGCTCCATCCACTGATCGATTACTTGTACGGCCTCCTCGGTGGTGAAACGGTCGCCTGGCAGCCTCGAATTCGTGTGGACGCGTACAAATGCTGAGATCGTCTGCCACGGGAGACCGATGGGCTCCTGACCCGAAAAAACAGTCTCCAACCAGGAACGCGCAATCTTGTGCTCCGCGCACCCGCTGTCATAGGCATACAAGAGTATGTTCGCGTCGAGGACAATCACCTGTGATACGGCCCTTCAATTGCTTCGAGAAGATCGGGGATGCTGTCGTAGCTCAGCCCGGGCGGGAGACCCATCTTGCGGGGCGTCACCACAAATCGCTTTCTGGGTTGAGGATTGCGGCCGGCAGTCAGGCCCCGGCGGAGCAGGTTGTTCACGGTCCCCTTGAAAGAATCGCCGGAGCGCCGGACCTCCTCCTGCACAAGGCGGGCTACATCGTCGTCGATGGTAAGAGTGGTTCGCACATCATGATGCTATCCTATAAGGCATCATGATGTCAACCGTAAATAATGATATGTCGCTCGTATTGAAGGGCGCGCCGGTTTGGTCTGTAATGCCTCCGCTGTCCCGTCATTGCCACCCCTGATTTGCAGATGGTAGCCTCATCCTTGACCATACTCGGCGAAGGGATACCTGATTAGCAATGCAAACCACCTACAACGGGCTGGAATTGCCGATGAACGGCCAGCCGATCGACTACAAGAACGGCCAGTTCGAAGTCCCCGACCACCCCATCCTTCCTTTTATCGAAGGCGACGGCACCGGCCGCGACATTTGGAAGGCCTCGCAGCGGGTCTTCGACGCCGCGGTTGAGAAAGCCTACGGCGGCCGCCGCGCCATCCGCTGGTTTGAAATCTTCGCCGGCGAAAAAGCCTTCCGGCAGTTCTCGACCTGGCTGCCCGACGACTCGGTAGCCGCGGCCCGCGACTTGAGAGTCTCCATCAAGGGTCCGCTTACCACCCCCGTCGGCGGCGGCATCCGCTCCCTCAATGTGGCCCTGCGCCAGATTCTCGACCTCTACGCCTGTGTGCGCCCGGTCAAGTACTACCAGGGCGTGCCCAGCCCGGTGAAGCACCCCGAAAAGCTGGACATCGTCATCTACCGCGAGAACACCGAAGACGTATACGCGGGCATCGAGTTCAAAGAGGGTAGCGCGAACGCCGCCCGGCTGATCGCATTCATCAACGACGATCTCCTCTCCAAAACCAATAAAAAAGTGCGCGCCGACTCCGGCGTAGGCATCAAGCCCATCTCCATCTTCGGCAGCAAGCGGCTGGTGCGCCGCGCCATCCAACATGCTTTAGACTCGGGCCGCCGTACCGTCACCCTGGTCCACAAGGGCAACATCCAGAAGTTTACCGAGGGCGCATTCCGCGAGTGGGGCTACGAAGTCGCCGTCGAAGAGTTCCGCGCCCAGACCGTCACCGAGCGCGAAAGCTGGATACTGGGCAACCACGACGCCAACCCCGGCCTGACCGTCGAAGAGAACGCAGCCCTCATCGAGCCCGGCCTCGAATTCGGCTCTCCGAGCTTCCAGGCTTCGGTTTGCGCAGAGGTGAAAACAGTCCTCGACTCCATCGGCAAAACCCACGGCGACGGCGCATGGAAGACCAAGCTGCTCATCAACGACCGCATCGCCGACTCCATCTTCCAGCAGATCATCATCCGCCCCGCCGACTACTCGGTCCTGGCCACCACCAACCTCAACGGCGACTACATCTCCGACGCCGCCGCCGCGCAGGTAGGCGGCCTGGGCATCGCCCCCGGCGCCAACATCGGCGACGGCTACGCCGTCTTTGAAGCCACCCACGGCACCGCACCAAAATATGCCGACAAAGACGTCATCAATCCCGGCTCGCTCATCTTGTCTGGCGTCATGCTGCTCGACTTCATCGGCTGGAAGGAAGCGGCCAAACTGATCGAGGCTGCGATGGAAAAGACCATTCGGCAGAAGTTCGTCACCTACGACTTCGAGCGGCAGCTTGCCGGGGCAACGAAGGTGGGCACCAGCGAGTTTGCCACACGGATCATTGGCAATATGTGAAAGGTATTTTCAACTTAGGAGAAGACCAATGGCAATCTTTGATTCTTTGGATACAGCAAAAGAACCTTTACAACCCAGTGCCCCGCCGCCTGTGAACATCAGAATGATATCCGCTGGAGTGTTTCGAGGAATGTGGATGTATACGCTCAGCACCATCCCCATTTGGATTGTGATTCTGATGATTTACTCCTGCAAATAACCGCGAGAGATCATCTGGATTCATGCACCGAATGAAGGGTACGGGCTTTAGCCCGTACGTCAAAGGCATCAATGGAACGGGGCTTCAGCCCCTGAGGGATGTTTTTCAAAGCGCACTAGGAATTAGTCTCAGAGGAGAAATTAATATGCGTAAAAAAGTAAGCATCATCGGCGCGGGCAACGTGGGAGCTACCACAGCCCACTGGATTGCATCCAAGGAACTAGCCAACGTAGTACTGGTAGACAT
>JBEKGY010000008.1:0-100510 GCA_050012555.1 Occallatibacter sp. | reverse complement strand
AACCTCTGCACCTTAGCCATATGCCTCTTCCATTTCATGGGTTGCGGGGAATCCTTGTCAGACCCCAAAAACGTAAATCAAGGCTTTGGGGTTGTCAAGAAAATCATGCGAAATCCGCGCTTCGACAACTCCATATCGAGGCAAACACAGCCTTCAACCGAATGTTACGCTCGTTCCAATATTTATTTCTTCAACCGGCGATGAATTCGCTCCTCTGCCCGGCTTACTCCTTCGGTGGCTCTGCTTCGGTCTTTGCCCCGGCCGCCTCAGCCTCGGCCAATGCCTCGCTGTCCAGCCCGTGTTCATGGCGATAGTGCTCGACCGGCATCTTGCCATCCCACCAGGCCCAGTTCATCGGATACACATCGGGGTCGAGGAACACCTGGTAGAAGTGCCAGACCACGATCGCCAGCGTGGCCAGAATCGCCTCGTAGAAATGCACGGAGGTCGCCACATCGACCCACCAGCGCGCCAGCAGGTTGCCCACCCACACCTTGGCCCAGAGCATGATGCCGGTAACTCCCATCAGGGCCGTGCCCCAGACCAGCGCCCAGTATTCAGCCTTCTCCGCATAGCTGAAGCGGCCGAAGCTGGGCCTTTCCTTGCTCAGGCCGAGGTAATAGCGCATCGTTCCCCATGCATCGGAGGCGTCCTTCGCTGCGGGCGCAAAGTCGCCAATCAGCCGCCGCCCTTCCCTGGTAGCAGCGAGGTAGAAGAGGTGGTAGATGCCGGCGCCGATCAGGATTACGCCCGCCACGCGATGGGTCGTGCTGCGCAGCTTCTCGCCCATCCCCAGCGCCTCGGCAAGCCAGGAGTAGGGGAACTTGAGGGCAAAGCCCGTCAGCACCAGGACAATGAAGCTGGCCAGCAAAACCAGATGCTGCCAGCGCTGGTTCTCCGTCATGCGCACCATTTTTGGATTCTGCATCGCGCGCCGGGCAATTGCCTTGCTCCGCCACAGTATCGCGTTATGCAGGAACATGGCGCCAATCACGACGAAGATCAAAGTAAGGTAGAACCATCTCACCCAGCGCACCGCAACCGTTCCGATATCTTTGGATCGGCCGACGTCCATGTGGACCTTGGTCAGGGTGAACTTCTGCGTAACTCCCTTGTGGCACTTGCCGCAGGTCGCGTCCAGGTTGGCGCGATTGATGGTCGAGCGCGGATCGCTGGAAGGCAGAATGTTATGCACGCCGTGGCAACTGGCGCAGTTGGCCACCACCGCCGAGCCGCCCTCCGAAGCCAATCCGTGATAACTGTCCAGGTAAGTCGATACGCGGTTTCCGGCTACGCCGAACTCCTGCGAAAGCCGCACGCCTTCGTGGCAGCGCGCGCAGGTGGTGCGGGCCAGGTTCTGCTCTGAGACTGATGAGTTGGGGTCGATGTGCGCCTTGATCGAGTGGATCCCGTGGCAGTCCGTGCACACCGGAGAAAGTCCGTTGCCGCGGCTGATTCCCTGCCCGTGAATGCTCTCCATGAAGGCCTGCTTGATGGCGCCATGGCACTTGCCGCAGGTCTCGGGAACGTTGAACTTATAAATCGGAGACTTTTGGTCGTTGGCGGGAAGAATCTCATGTGTGCCGTGGCAATCCGTGCACACCGCCGCCTTTTTCGATCCTTTTTCGATAGCCAGTCCATGCACGCTTTGCTGGTAAGAATAGAAGGGCTGGCCGCTCTCCCCGTTCGATTCCATCAGGAACTTCTGCCCGTGGCACCTGCCGCAGGTAGCGGGAATGTTGTCATGATGCACCGGCGACCTGGGGTCGCCGGCGGCCAGAATCTCGTGCACGCTTCCATGGCAATCCGCGCACTTTGCCGCCGCCGCTCCATCCGCCTTGCTGGCCTTGGCGTGGTAACTGCGCGAGTAAGCCTTCGCTTCCTCCGCATGGCACTGGGCGCAGGCCGGCTTTACGCGCGTCTTCTTGTGCTCCGGCCCCATCTGCTCGGTATGGCAGTCCACGCAGGCGAACAGGCTGCCGTGGATGGAGTTCCTGAACTTTTCCGCATCCACATGCGGGATAACCTTCTTGCCGCCGGCCGCCTTTGTCAGCGTTGAAGCGGAGTGGCAGGCAAGGCAATCTTCGTTCTTCTGCTTCCGGGCCGCGTGAGCCGTTGAGGCCCATGCAAACAGGGATAAGACGATAAGTCCGGCGAGAATTCTTCCGCACTCGTTCTTCAGTCTGCTCAACACCGGCATACGTTGCCTCGTTACTCCCTGAAATAGGCGCTCAATGTCAATGCAAGAAGAACGAGTCCAATCAGAATGGCTGCGAAGCCGGCAACTTTGGAGAAATTGAGCAGCCAGACCGGCGGCTTCTCTGCGATTCTTGCCTTCAGCTTTCCCTGGCTGGCAAGTCTTTGATATTCCTCCGGACGCTTGGTCTTGAATTCTTCCTCGCTCTCCACGCCGGTAAAAATCACCATATCCATGGGGAAGCTGTCAGGGCGCAGATGGGTGTTGACGAAGTGAATGGAAAAAATGAACAGAATGGCGAGCAGCCCTTCCTCGCTGTGAATCACCAGCACGGCGTTCAGCGCCCAGCCGGGCAGAAACGTGGCGAAGAACGGGGCAAACCACATCGCATACCCCGAAAATCCGATGACCATCATGCCCCAGAAGACCGCCCAGTAATCGAACTTCTCCCAATAGGCATAGCGCTCGAACTGAGGCTTCGGCCCCAGTCCCACGAACCAGCGGAGGTGTCCAAAGAGGTCCTTCACATCTTTCCAGTCGGCCACCATGGAGGTCGATCCCCAGAAGATTCCCTTTTCGTGATGGATCAGCCCGCGGGTAAAGACGTCTTTCACGTGGTACAAAAACGCCAGGGTCAGAACCACGGCGCAAAACTTGTGAAAGAAAAGAATCGCCCCGAATCCGCCTACGCCGCCGGCGAAAAGGCGCGCCCAGTAGCTCTGGCTGAAGCGCAGCGGCAGTCCCGTGCCGGCAAGTCCAAGAAACGTCGTGAAAAGCACCGCATGCAGGGTTCTCTGCGCCCGCGTGAAGCGCATGAAATACCTGCCCTGCGCGCTGTTTTGCTCCCCGCTTCCCTCTCCCGCTTGCTCCAGGTCAGGCATTCTTCCCTCCCTCTGCCGCTCTTTTCTTGATCTGGTCGTAACGCGAACGGATCAGCCACAGCACGGTGTGAATCAAGAAGAACGTAAGCACGCCGGCCAGCAGCAGATTCATAAACAAACGGATGAAGTAGAGAGCCGGATTCAGTTTGCGATTGCGCGCGTTGGCATGCGGCTGATACTGGACGAAGCTGAGGTTGGCGCCCGCATGGCACCTGCCGCAGGTCTCGACCAGGTTCGCCTTGTTGATCGGCGAGCGGGGATCGGATGCGGGCAGCACGTCATGCGCTCCGTGGCAGTCCCAGCAACGCGCCGTCTCCACATATCCGCCCAGCGCTCCCAGTTGCGAGTGGAACGTGTCCCGGTAGGTGGAGAACTTATCCTTGTGGCACGAGCCGCAGATGGGCGTGGACTGGGTGCGAAAAGCCGCCTCGGTGGGTTGCAAAATCGCGTGCGCTGTGTGGCAGTCGGAGCACACCGGCGCGCCCAGATGGCCTGCCGCCACGGCCTTTCCATGCACGCCGCCCTCGTAATTCTCGGTGATTCCCGCGTGGCAGCTTCCGCACGTCTTGGGAATATTGGTCTTGTAGGTGCGGCTCTCTGGATCTTTGTGGCTCAGGATGTGATGCGATCCGTGGCAGCTCTGGCAATTGGCCGCCACCAGCAGTCCCTCTTTGCTCAGCGCAAACCCGTGGATGGAGTCGATATACAGCGGAAAGACGTTGGGCAGGCCGTGCTTTTTCGCCATCGCATCGTTGCCGTGGCACGAACTGCAGGTGCGCGGGATATTGAGCGGATAGACCGCCGACCGCGCATCTTCTTTAGGGAAGATGGAATGGGCGTCTCCATGGCAACTGGTGCAGGGATGCTCCGCCCGGGATGCATGCACGCTTCCCATCAGCCCTGCCGCTTCGTCGGCGTGGCAGGCCTCGCACTTGACCGGCGTCACAGGATCAGGATGAGGATAGTCCTTGATGGCGGTGTGGCAATCGCCGCACTTCAGGCTGCCGTGGATACTCGCATGAAACTTCGCCGCGTCCACGGCAACACTGTTCCCCGCCGCATCTTGCAGCCCCTGGTCCGCATGGCAAGCCAGGCAATCCGTCTGCGCCGTTCCCGTTCCCGGCGCCGCAAACAGAAGTGCGGTTGCAACAAAGATCAGCGGGATGGAAGCGGTTCTCATCTAATTTTTGTCAAACCTACCGTTTTTGAGGCACAACAACACGCGGCCCGGCATCTCTCCTGGCTCGCGCCGCGCGGCCTCGCGCGCCGCTACTTCAGGCTGCGAATGTACTTGACCAGATCCTTGACCTGATCGTCAGTCAGGCTCTTGTACATTGGCATCTTGTTCTTTCCATTCTTCGTAATGTCGAAGAGCATGGAGTCGGACTCCTTGGCTACCTCCGGGGACTGGAAGGACCGCGCGCCCATCCTCACCCCAGTCGGAGCCGGGCTCCCGTTCGCTCCATGGCACATTTGGCACTTGGTCTTGTAGAGGGATGCGGCATCCTGCGCGAAGGCTGGCCCCGCGAGGGAAGCAGCCAGCAGGAGAACGGCTGCCGCAGTGATTCGTTGAGTCATACGTATTGCTCCTTTGCCGGTCGTTGAGGTTTTTCGGTTAAGTACCTGTCATATAGGCTGCGTTGCTCCATCGCAAGTGATGTCGATCACAGTTCGACGGTCTCGTTCCGGCCTTGCAGGCAAATCATCGGCTTTCCCCCCTGATTTTCCCCTGCCTTTACGGACGCGGCGGCCGGCGTGCCGAAGTGATACAGGTCACATGCAGTGAGAGGCCCAATCAAGCACACTATGGGCGCTGCCGGAGGACCAATTCGATGGGCTCAGTTGCGGTATCGGAATCGAAAACCATGCTTACTCTCCCTGGGGATGCGGTGCGCCAGATTCTATGGCGGTTTGCCGGCAGATTCGATCTGCAGATGCTCGTCCAATCGGCGCGCAGCGTAGCGCGGGGAACCGTGGCTCGCCTGGTCGCCGCGGGGGAGCGCAACACCCACGAATGGACCCCCGGAAAAGCCGGGATGATGGAGGCCTTCGATCGCGCCGGCGTGACCGCGGCCTTCATGGAGCCGGAAGAGGGCGGCTTCATCGCCGGCCCCAAGAACCTGGCGCTGGCCCTGGCCGCCTTCGAGCTGGCCTGGGTAGACGGCGGCGCGGCCACAGCCAGCATGGCCAGCTTTCTGGCCCTGTCGCCCATCCACGAGCGCGGCACCCACGATCAGGTCACCCGCTACAAAACGCTGGCCGCTCCGCCGCAACCGGGAGAGGACCGCAGGCCCTGGCGCGGGGCCTTTGCGCTCACCGAGCCGATTCCCTACGTCGGCGTCGATACCGGCATGTTGAGCGGCAAAGTCCGCGTGGCGGAGTGGAAAGACGGCCAGGAGCCCTGGCTGCAGGTGGAGAAGCGCGGCCGGTTCATCACCAACATCGCCTTCGCCAACTTCGTCACCGCCGCCGTGGGGTCCGATGACCCGCGCATCAAGGGCACCTGCGTTGTGATTCTGGAGGAGGGCGACGAGGGCTCCTTCGATCGCGGAACCCCCACCAAAAAGCTCGTTCACCAGCTTTCCTCCACCGGCGATCCCATCTTCAGCCTCAAGGTTCCCGCCAGCCGCATCGTGGGCGGATACACGGTCAAGGACGGCGTCATCGTCCCCAACTACAACCACGGCGAAATCATCGAGGCGGTCTTCCGCCGCACCCGCGTGCCGGTGGGCCTGATGACGTCGGCCAAGCTGCTTTCGGCCGTCGAGCCGGTCATTCGCTACCAGCGCGAGCGCTTCCGCGGGGCCGAAGGCTCCAAACCCGGTTCGGTTCGCTATGAGCAGGGTATTCAGCAGCGCGAGGACGCGCTCCACCGCCTGGTCGACGTCTGGGCCGCCGGCGAGGCAGCCACCTCCCTGGGCTTCGCCGCCGCCCGCCTCTTCGATGAACTGGATCCTCTGGAAAAAGTGAAGACAGCGCTCCTCAAAGAGCGCGGCGTCCAGGGCGGCCGTGCTGAATTGAAAGCCCTCAAGGAAAGTGAACAGCGCGCTGTCGAGCTGCTCTCGCTCAGGGAAGACGACCCGCGCCGAGCCGAGCTGGAGGCCGATTTTCTGGTCGACTATGTCCTCAAAGACGCTGAGGCCAACGTGATTTGCCCGGCAACCAAGCTGTGGAATACCGGCCACGGCGCCAACATGATGCGCGAGGCCGTCAGCCTGATGGGCGGCTACGGCATCACCGAGGACTGCCCCGGCTTCCTGGCCAACAAGTGGATGGATGCGCAACTGGAAGCCACCTACGAAGGCCCGGAGGCGGTACAGCGCCGCCAGTTGACGGTCACCATGATCTCGGAGGTCTTCCTGGCCCAGTTCCGCGCCTGGACCGCCCAGATGCGAGGTATCGCCTCCTTGCGGCCCGGCACCGGCGCCTGCACCCTGGCATCGGCCATGCAGATGTGGCATTGGACGCTGAACCACCTGCAAAAAGCCACCGACCCCGACGGCGGCAAGCTCTACCACGGCCAGCGCCAGGGCGTGACCTTTGCCCTCGCCGATGCCCTTTGCTGGCTGCTTGCCTCGCGCTACCAGATCCTCGATGTGCTCGAACTGGAAGCCCACGGCGGGGACGATGCCGTAGCCGCCGAAGGCCTGGCCGGCATTGTCCAATTCCTCAGCGATCTCTGCCACACCCAGGCGGCGCAAGCCGCCGGCGAGACTTCGCGCATCTGCGCCGAACTTGTCTTCGGCTATAACCGGCACCCGGCCTGGGCGGATGAAGCGCACCAGGGCTGCTTCCTGACCAGCGAACTCGAAGAGTACGAAGAGACCATGCCCGGCATCACGGCCTTTGCCGTCGATGTGCTGAAGGACGATGGCAGCCATCCGCCCAAAGCCGGCCCCTGCGCCAGTTGCTCCGGCGCTAGCGAATTCCTCCGCCTGCAGAACAAGCTCGCCAACTGCCTGAGCGGCTCGCGCCTGGCCAAGGACCGCGCCGCCGAGACGGTAAGCAAGGTCATGATCCCCGAAGCGTTGGATTATCCCGCATGAGCGTGGGAACCTCACCTGCCAACTCGCTAACTCGCTATCCCCGCGAAGCGGGGGCTAACTTGCCGCATTTGTTTCGAACCTTTCCAAACTGCTGGGTGCCCCACCCTCGCCGCGTTCTTGTTTTTGCGGCTAGGGTGGGAGACCAGGAACCAAGACGGGCCCCATTCAAGAGGAGAGCCGAATGAGCGTGGAAGCCACAACCCTCGACTCGCCCGCACACGTCCTCGACCGCCAGATCATGGAAGTCGATATTGCCTGCGCCGGCTTTGGCCCCGCCATGGGCGGTTTTCTCACGGCTCTGACCCATGCCTGGACCAAAAACCCCGCCGACCCAGCTTTCGAGAGCAAAGTCGCACCGGGCATGCCCTTGCAGGTCGTCTGCTACGAGCGTGCCGATGACCTTGCCGCGGGCGTCAGCGGCGTAGTCACGCGCGCCCAGGGCATTCGCGCCAGTTTTCCCCATCTGAACCCCGCCGAAATTCCCATGGCCGCCGAGGTCAGCAGCGAGCGGGTGCTCTATCTGCTGGACCCTATCGGCGCCAGTCGGCGCTCCGCGCTTTTGCGGCTCGGCGATTTTTTCCTTCGTTTTGCAGGAAAGCTCGCGGGCGTGAGAGATCACGCCTTCGAGCTGCCCTGGACCCCAAAATTCCTCCACAAACAAGGCGGCCTGGTCCTCTCCATCGGCCAGTTCAACCAGTGGGTCGGCGCGCAACTGATGGCCTCCGGCCTGGTGCAGATCTGGCCCGGCACGCCGGTCAGCGAGCCGCTTTTCGAGGAAAACATTTCCAGCCATGCCGGCCGGCATGAAAGAGCCGTCGCGGGCCTCCGCCTCGCCGACCAGGGCGTAGACCGCTCCGGCGCCCCCGCCGACGGCTTCATGCCCGGAATGGATGTGCGCGCCCAACTGACCGTCGTAGGCGACGGCCCGGTCGGTCAGATCGGCAGGGCACTCGACCAAAAGTTGGGAACCCCGGAGGGCCATGCCCGCCGCGAATGGGCCCTGGGCATGAAGTTTGTCATCGAGCTGCCCGAGGATGCCTCGAATCCTGATGCCCTGAACAAAAAGGCGTTGGCCAGGGATAAGGTCATTGAGGATGCGGGCGGCGAGGACTCGACCCTCCAGCTCGGAACCGTCTGGCACACCTTCGGCTACCCCGAGCCGGAGATCTTCGGCTTCCTCTACGTCCATCCCCACCGCCTGGTCTCGGTGGGCATCTTCGTCCCCTCCTGGATGGGCAACCCCTCCCGTACCGCCTACCGCTATTTGCAGCACTATATCCAGCACCCCGCCCTCTGGCGCTATCTGAAGGACGGAACCCTGCGCTCCTGGGGAGCCAAATCGCTTGAGGAATCCGGCCGGCGCGGCGAACCCTTCCTCACCGGCAATGGCTATGCCCGCATCGGCGAGGGTTCGGGTTCGACCAACATGCTCACCGGCTCCGGCGTCGACGAAGCCTGGACCACCGGCACGCAACTCGGCGAAGCAGTCGTCGAACTCCTCCACGCCGGCCTTCCGTTCACTCAACAAAACTTGTCCAAAACCTACGAAAAAAACCGCCGCGCCAGTTGGGTCGAACGAGGCGCCCGCGAAGCCCAGAACGCCCGCAACGGCTTCCACGGCGGCATCGTCAAAGGCATGATCGGCATGGCTCTCGCCGGCCTCACCGGCGGCCGGCTCTCCATGCACGCGCACATCCCTCCGGCCCACAAGCAGATTTCCCGCTCATCCGACGGCCTCACGCTGAAAGATGCCGCTGCCGTAGCTCTTGCAGACGGGCGCCCGCTCCACGATGCCCTGCTCTCTGCCCGCGGCTGGCCGGAGATCCCCTTCGACGGCCGCCTGCTGGTCACTCACCAGGATGCTCTGCTCATGGGCGGCAAAGTGCAGGCCATGCCCGGCTTTGCCGATCACGTCGTCTTCCTCGACAGGGAGCTCTGCATCGCCTGCATCGAGAAGACCTGCATCGCCATGTGCTCCGGCCAGGCCATCACCCTGGGCGACGATGACTTGCCCGCCTTCGAGCGCGAAAAGTGCGTCCACTGCGGCGCCTGCCTGTGGAACTGCGCCCAATCCCCCGACGGCGAACACTCCAACATAGAATTCCGCGCCGGCTCAGGCGGCCTTCACTCCGCTGAAAACTGAGTTTCTCGATCAATTAAACTAGTCGATAAAGGGAAATTTCATGCCAAATGCAGTACACATCGTAGTCTGCGCCGGGATTGTACCCGATCCCCTGCAAACTCTCGAACCCATCACCACCCCCAACGGTCCGGGGCTGAAAAACGAAATGGTCCTGCCCGCTGTTCTCGACCCCTGGGCCGCCAGTGCTCTTTATGAAGCCGCAAATCTTGCCGCCAAAAATCCCGGCAGCAAACTCTGGCTGGTCTCGCTCGGCCCCAAGGCCAAGCTGCAACAGGTGATGATGACCGTAGCCCAGAAAGTCGCCTTCGAGCTGGTCCCCATCGACGGCCCCATCGGCGGTTTCCCTGATGCCCACTCCACCGCCCAGGTCCTCGCCGAAACCATCGCCGCGTTGCCCGGTCTCGACCAAGCGAAGCTGCTGCTCTTCGGCGGCTGGGAGTCGGCCACGCGCGGAGCCGGCGTTACCCTCCAATTGATCGGCGAGCGCCTCGGCATCACCGACCAATTCCAGGGCGTAGACCAGATCGACTTCCGCGACGACGGCAGCTTTGAAGTCCTGGAGCGCGTCGAGGGCGGCAAGCATCAACTCTCGGTTTGCTCCGGAACCCCAGCCGTCCTCGGCTGGGCCACCGGCAACCTTCCCGAGCCGCGCAACAATCCCCAGATCGGCATGGCCAATATGCGCACCATCATGCCCGCGTTGCAAAAGGCCAAACCCGCGACCCTGGCCGCCAACGGCCTGCGCTACGTCTCCGCCAGCCTGCCCAAACAGCAGCGCGCTACCCGCGTAGTCAAAGACCTCACTCCCGACCAGATCGCCCGCGAACTGGTCGCGTGGATCGGAGCCGAATGATTTTGTATCAGGGCACGAATTCAGTTTTGTATCAGGGCTCGACTTCGCAGGCCGCGCAAAAACTCGATACGGAGGGAGGCGGGGGTTTCAACCCCCGCATAAAGTTAGCGTAATCAACACGGGCTTTAGCCCCGGAGGAAATTAAATAACGATGGAAGCGATATTTGTACTCACCCACGCAGACGAAACCGGCGCCGTTCTGACCAAAGCCTCGCTCGAAGCCGTAACTGCCGGCAAAGATCTGGCCGCCCGGCTCAACGCGTCCTTGACCATCGGCATCGTCGCCTTTGACGCCACAGCCGCAGCTAGCGCCCTCGCCTCCACCGGAGCACGCCTTCTGGCCGTCTCGGGCGAAGCCTTCGCCCAAGCGCGGTATGCCACGGACGCCGCCGCCCTCGAAGCCCTCTGCCGCGCCGCAAACGCCACCATCATTCTCGCCCCCGCCAGTTCCCGCTTTGCCCGCGTAGCCGCCGGCGTGGCCCATCGTCTGGGCGGCTTCATCGATACGCACATCACGGCCATCGGCGGCGCGGAAACCGTCGAAGCAACCCGCTGGTTCTATCGCCAGCGCGTTGAAGCCGTCCTCACCCGCGATGCCCGACCCTGGTTCCTGCTCCTCGACGCAGGCACTCACGCAGCCTACGCCGGCCAGCCCGCCCCCGCTCAAGTCGAACAGGTCGCCGTCCAACTCCCCGCGCTCCGCACCACCGTCAGCGGCCTGCGCGCCCCCTCGCAAGGTGCGCAGACCGGGGCCCCCGGCGACGGGTCTTCGTCGCTGGGGTGGGAGACCATCCGCCCCGATGCCAAGCTCCTCTTCGTCGCCGGCGCCGGCTGGACAAAAAAGCAACCCGACGGCCAAATCCATACCAACGAAGCCGGCGAGCTGATTCTCGGCTTCCTGCGCCTCTCCGGCGCGTCCCTCGGCAGCAGC
The DNA here is from genome assembly GCA_050012555.1 of Occallatibacter sp. Taxonomy (GTDB): domain Bacteria; phylum Acidobacteriota; class Terriglobia; order Terriglobales; family Acidobacteriaceae; genus Telmatobacter. The sequence continues at coordinate 89,459 of JBEKGY010000008.1, read as the reverse complement.
AAATCTCTGGTCGATCAGGGCAGCGAAGGTGAGCCGGTGCTGCCCTTCCTCACCCACATGAACCAGATCGGCCAAACCGGCGCCACGCCGCGCCACGCCAAGGGCCTCTCCACCTGCTGCCACGGCGAGGAGCCACACGTGGTCGGCTGGCGCTTCATCGCCGACCGCCGCGCCATCTCGCTCGACCCCAACTGCGGCTGGACGCGCGGCAAGGCCGACGTCGTCTATATAGCCGACGCCTTCCAGGTTATGGCCAGGGTGAATGCGCAGCTCGAAGCCGGAAAGGCGTAGGAAGCCACGGCTCGCCTGCTTCCCTGCCCGCCGGTTCAGTTATGCTGGTTACGGAAGGATGAGCGGGTAGCAATATGTCGTCCATCACCTCGTTTATCAAGCACCACTATCGCCACTTCAACGCCGCCGCCCTCGTCGATGCCGCCAATGCGTACAACGCCCTGCTGGCCAACGGCGGAAAAATGTTCGTCACCATCGGCGGAGCCATGAGCACGGCGGAGCTGGGACTCTCCCTGGCCGAAATGATCCGCCGCGACAAGGTGCACGGCATCTGCTCGACCGGCGCCAATCTTGAGGAAGACGTCTTCAATCTCGTCGCCCATGATTTCTACGAGCGTGTGCCCCACTACCGCGACCTCACCCCCGCCGACGAAGCCAGGCTGCTCAGCCGCCACATGAACCGCGTCACCGACACCTGCATCCCGGAGATGGAGGCCATGCGCCGCATCGAGAACGAGGTGCTCAAAGAATGGGTCCGCGCCGACCAGGCCGGCCAGCGTTTCTTCCCTCACCAGTTCATGTACAAGATTCTGCTCTCCGGCGACCTCAAGCCCTCCTACCAGATCGATCCCAAGGACAGTTGGCTGCTGGCCGCCGCTGAAAAGAATCTGCCCATCTTCGTCCCCGGCTGGGAAGACTCCACGCTGGGCAACATGTATGCCGGCCACTGCATCTCCGGCGACGTGAAAAACGTCCACACTGTCCGCACCGGCATCGAATACATGGTGGAGCTGGCCGAGTGGTACACGGCCACCACCGCCAAAACTCCGCTCGGCTTTTTCCAGATTGGCGGCGGCATCGCCGGCGACTTTCCCATCTGCGTCGTCCCCATGCTGCACCAGGATTTGCGGCGCGAGCATGTGCCGCTATGGGCCTACTTCTGCCAAATCTCGGACTCCACCACCAGCTACGGCTCCTACTCCGGCGCCGTGCCCAACGAAAAGATCACCTGGGGCAAGCTCGGCGAGAATACTCCCAAGTTCATCATCGAGAGCGACGCTTCGATCGTCGCGCCCCTGATCTTTGCTTGCGTGCTCGGCTGGTAGTTCAAGCGCTTCACATTGTCAGCGGGCAATAAACACTGAAGGGTATGAGCCTTGGCCCATACCCTTCTCTCGAAACCATCCCATTTTCTATCCCGCCTCTTGATCCGGAACAGCCTTCACTTCTCCGAAATCACAACAAACTGCCCCGGCATCTCGCCTCCGTCGCCGCCAGCAAACGCCGCCTGGCCCATAACAGGTAACCCAATCTCCCACTCCGGCCCCGCCAGTTCCGGCATCGGTCTTGCCTGGAACAGTTTCTTGCACTGCCGCGCCGTCCACTTGGCCCAGGCCTTCGACTTCTTGCGCCGTGCGCTGTCGGTCGAGATTCCAGTCCCCGCATACATCTGCCTGTAGAGTTTCGATAAAAACATGAACGCGATCCTGGACCGTAGATTGGGCGTGCAGGCCGACCTCTGCCAGATAGCGCCCCAGGTATAAAACCTGTCCCACACCTTTTGCGTGCGCTCCCGAATCTCATCCGAACTCATCGTAGGATGCGGCGTGAACATCTTGGGCCGAACCTCGGTTGGAATCATCCAATACCGGGTAATCGGCACATCGCCCACCATGGTCGGGTTCTGCGTCTGCTCCTTCTCCCAGCGCCCAAAATCCACCGTGCCCGGAAACGGCGTCATCATCACGAACTGGGCAAACGTGACGCCCGCCTTCTGCGCCATCTCCACCGTGGCGTCGAAGGTTCCCGGCCTGTCTGTCGGCAGCCCGAAGATGAACGAACCAAGCACATGAACTCCGTGCTCCTTGAATGTCTGCAACTGCTTGGCCAAAGCATCGCCAGACAGGTTCCAGTCCTTGAACACCGCCTTGAGGCCCTCCGGCGTAACCGCCTCGATCCCCACCAGCGCGCCCTTGATATTGGCCTTCCGCATCGCATCCAGAAACACGACGTCCTCACCCGCCTCCATCGTCATCTGGGTATAGAACACCATGTCTTTCGGCAGCTTGGCCAGCTCTTCCATCAGTTGAAAGCGCTCGGTGCGAATCGCCGTCAGCTCTTCCAGCTTGGCCGTATTGCCCTGCTCGCGGGCCAGCCGCAGATCGGCGAAGGTCACCGGATAGAAGTTATCGTCGGCCAAACCAATAAAGCGAAAACCGAGCCGCCGCAGAGTGACAATCTCGTCCACCACGCTTTGAAACTTCCTTTGCCGCGGCTTTTGCCCATCCGTCCGCCACACGCTGCAAAAGGAACAGTGCTTGGGGCAGCCGCGAATGGTTTGCACCGAGGCCCACATATATTTCTCAGGGTCCATCAGATCCCAGCGCGCGGCCAGGAACTGGCTTCCGTCAATCCGCCCGCCCTCGTAGACCCTCTCCGGCTTGCCCGCCAGGCAATCCGTGACCACCTTGCCCCAGGCGATGTCGCCGTCCCCTTTCACCACCGCGTGCGCTTCCCCCTGCGCCAGCGCCTCTTCGGGGAACAGCGTGGCGTGTATTCCGCCATAAACCACCCACGCGCCCCGCTTGCGCGCCATCCTGCCCACCGCGTACCCACGCAGGGCATTGCCCGTATGCACACTGATGCCCACAATATCGCCCGGCTGAATCGTCTCCGGCACAATCTGCTCCAGCGACTCATCCACCAGAATCGGATCGCCCGCCGACTGCGGTGTCGCCGCCGCAAGCACAAACAGCCATCTCGGCGTGATAACCGCGGTGCCAAATGAGTTGTCGCTTGGATTGACAAGATGAACGCTCAACGAATCCAACCTTTCCTCGAACGAGTATGGCGGCCTCAGAGAGCGTCTTCGTGATCGGGCAAATCATTTCTGGACATGCGCTTCCGCATGATTGCCGATGATGAGTCTTCCCGCCGGACAGTTTTGTTGATTTTACAAGCTTCTTGCGACGTTGAGCGGTAAATTTTGACCGCTATCTGTTAACCAGCCAGGAAGCCTGTGCATCGAAAGCGTGGAGAAGCGCAGATTGTAGAGCATTCCCCCTATTACAGTAGAGTATTGAGGCGGAGTCTGAACCATGCTTCGGCATTCTCTTGTGTGATTTGCGGCAGCAGTTCTGTGATGGCTTGGTCGAGGGCTTCGCCATACGTAATTCGTCAGAATTCGCCAGTACTGCCATTATACACTGTTTGAGAAAATGCTCTAGAACTGCACCCGCCATTCCGCCGGCTCGCCCGTGCCTGTGAAGCGCAGGCTGGCAAATTGTCCCTGCCGCCGCCATTCGGATGAGATCGGCTTACCAGTTTTCCCATTCACCTGCGCTGAGGCCTTTCCATAGCCCCCTGGAATCGCGAACCACAGCGTGTATGCCTTGCCTGCAATAGTCAGCGACTCTCCGTGCAAATCCTTCTTCGCCCCGTCCCAGCTTTGGCTCACGATGGAATAGGAACCTGAAATGTGGCGCGAGTTTCCAATCAGTTGCGGCCGGCCGGCAAGTGGATGAATGAGCAGCACGCGCGTATCGTGCGGCCCGATGGAGAGGTCGAGCTTGCGCTTGAAAACTCCCAGCGGCTTCTGATTCCAGAAGTCGAAAACGATGTAGCTGCGCTCTTCGCTCAGGCCCAGCTGCCGGGCGAAGTCCAACCTGCGTTCCGCGGTTTCGCTGCGCCAGTTGGTCTCTGCCGCAACGTCATAAACCCCCGCCGGCGCGTCGACTTTCAGATCCAGCACCTCCGGATAATGATGAATGTAGTAGTCCGTCTGAAAGTGCTTGAACTTGCCCCAACTGCTTTCCGTGCCCCGGCTGAACAAATCGATGGGCAGGATCGGCAGCGTGGGCATGGTCGCCTCCAATAGTTCCAGGCGCTCGGCTGGAAGTTCCGGCATCACACTGGCAAGCGAATAGGCCACACCCGTCAGGGCAACGTAAGTGACCACTGTCCGCGCCTCCGGCAGCGTCGTCCCGAAGCCGGTCATTGGGTCTTCGCGCGAGCGCTCCTTATCGAGGGCGACTGCGTACCTTTTCAGCTTCGCCTGTTCCACGGTCATCGGCTCGCCCAGCTCAATTCCTTCGCCGGGCATGACGTAAGTAACGATATGATTCAGGAAAAGATTGGCATTGACGGAGCTGAAGAACGAATACATACCCTGCCAGTTGTTATAAAGATCGTCGCCATAGAAGTATGAGTCGGCGTATCCTACGGCATTCAGCTCAGTACCGGTGGGGCACAGTTCAATAAATCGGTCCGGACCGATCGTGCGCCGGATTAGTGCCAGCCGGTCACGGTAATTCCCGATGAAATCGGCCGATGGCGAGTGCAATCGGCTCTTATCGATGAGCGGCGCATAAGCCGGCAGCGCCAGTTCTCCGTCGAATTTGTAGTAATCGAATCCCAGGCTGTCCAGCTTGGTGAACAGGCTCTTCAGATGGTCGAATACCTGGGGATTGGTCGAGTCCAGCGCCGGAGTTTGATAGTCCTGCAGCACCTTGCCCTGCTTGTCATAGAGATACCAGTCGGGATGCTCCTTCAAAGCGGGAGCGAACGCGTTGGGCACGATCCACACTCCCGCCTTCAATCCTTTGCCGCGGATGTAACTCGTCAGCCATTCAGGACCGTGCGGGAACTTCTCGGCGTCCCAGTTATCCGCCCATGAATGCCCTTCGGGCCGACGGTCGTAGCCGTCGTCCAGTTCCACATACTCAAAGCCATAAGGCTTCAGGTTCTCGGCAATCCAGTCGGCGTTGCGGATCACATCCTTCTCGGTAACCGCTTCATAGTAACTCGTCCAACTGGACCAGACCATGGGCGCCGAGTGAAAGTGCGTATCGTCGTAGCGGGCATAGAAAGGAAGTCCCAATATATGCGTGTAGTAATCCGGTATAACTTGAATGGTGGCGCTATCATGAACCGGAATCGTCAAAGCGTAGGCATCTTTCCTGCCGGCCACGGCTTGTAACTCCGAGTCTTCGCCGAAGTCGGCGGCGATGTCCGTCCCGCCATCGAAGAGACTGTGCAATCCGCCGCCCGAGACGTGGCCGAGTCCCAGGTAGATAACTTCCGGGTTATGCCGGGGCAGATACGACCGGTGAACGGCGTGTGAGCCGCCGTAGGTTTCAGTCACTTCGGTGGTCCCTTGCCAGTTGACCGGCAGTCCTTCCGGATCGAGCAGGCGGCTGACAGTCCGGTCGGCTGGTGAATCGGCCCATCCCGTCAGCACCCCGTGGAAGTCGGTGGTTACGATCGTGACTTTGCCCGGCTGCGCATCGAACTCCCACTCGGTTTTTGGATCCGTTGTCTCGACCATCAGTTGCCCTTGCGCGCCGATGCGCGCCGCGATGTGCGTCAGCCTGCGCAGGCCGGATGGAGTCTCTTCATTGAGCTGAAGTTCGTGGGCAATGCTGCCCAGCCGGTCTGCCGAGATCGACAAGGATGAGTCTTGCTGGGAACAGTCGATGATCCAGCCGTTCTGGCGCATGGTAACAGTCGCGGCCGTTTGGGCGCCGGCAGGGAGCGCGGTCAGGACGAACATGAATGCAAGCAGTGGGATTCTGAACATGGATTCCTCTTGTGATTCGATCCGCAGTCCCGAGCATAGCTCTCACTGTGGCGGCTCGAATTGTTTCTTTTAAAGGAGACGGTCTATATCATATCCCATTCGAGTAATCCCGATTTCGAAAAGACAGAGATGCATCGGGGAAGATGCAGGATCACTGCCTTTTCAAACCCTGCAAAATCAAACGCTTCTCACGGAACAGGGCCGCGCATATCCGCACAACCTCTGCATCCAATAGCGTTCCGGCTTCCTTTTCGATCTGTGCCAATGCAAATTCCAAACCGAGTGCCTTTCGATACGGCCGGTCGGAGGCCATCGCCTCCACCATGTCCGCCACGGTCAGCACCTTTGCTTCGGGCAGAATCGCATCCGCCTTCAAGCCCAGTGGATAGCCCGAACCATCGAGCTTCTCGTGATGCTGGCGTACGATTTGGGCGACGGGCCAGGTAAAGGGAATATCTTTCAGAATGATGTAGCTGCTCTCCGCATGCCTTTTGACCAGTTTGAATTCCGCCGCGCTGAGCCGCCCCGGCTTGGACAGGATTTTTGCGGGTATCGTAATCTTCCCGATGTCGTGAACCATGGCCGCCAGCCGCAATCCCTGCAATCGGCCCTCGGGCCAGCCCATTTCCCTGCCGATGGCGCATGCGATATCCGCCACTCTTCTATCGTGGCCCGCGGTGTACGGGTCTCGAATCTCCATCGCGGTCACCATGGCAGACACCGACGCGGTCAAAGCATCCGTCAAATGCTTTTCTGTCTTTTCGACGTGGTGCCGCTCGGCATTCAGAAGCTTCTTCTGTTTCATCGCCTGGATGCCGTGAACAATCTCCTCGCCAAGATGTTGAAACACTTCCACAGGCGCGGCTTCAAATGTGTTGGGGCGTGCGGCATAAACGGTCAACGCGCCCTGCCAACTGCCCTCGATATGAAGCGGGATGGACACTGAAGATCGTATGCCGAACTTCCTCGCTCGTTCGCACCACAGTTCAGAGATCGGCGAGGTCTCGAAATCCTCCACAATCTGCAGCTTGTTGGTGCGAATGCAGATGCCCGTCGGGCCTTGTCTAGTTGGATCATCTTCTGACCAGCTCAAATGCAATGTATCCAGATAGTACTTGGCGTTTCCCGCCGTCGCTGCAATTCGAATCTTCTTCCCCGGACCATCTTTCGCAATCCCTATCCAGGCGAATACATAGTTCGATTTGTGCGTGATGGCCTCACAAATGGAATGCAATAGGATGTCTTGTGAAGAATGAACCTTCCCCAGCGCCGAAGCCGCGATCGCATAGGCCCCCAACGCCCAATTCTGGGCCGTAAGCTTATGCTCATTTTCCTCTTGACCGGTGATGTCGAAGTACACGGAAATCGCTATGGATCGGCCGTCCAGCGCCAATGATTTCGATGATGTAATCGCCACCGGCGCGCAACTTCCGTCTTTGCGCTGAATGTGAAAGCCGCGGTAGCGTAATGGCTGTTGTATACCCTTCAGGAACTCGGCCTTCACCTGCTCATGCTCACCCTCCGGGTGCAGCACGGTGATATGCTTCCCGACAAGTTCCTCGCGGGAATACCCTGACAGTGCTTCTGCTGAAGGGTTGATGTTTATAAGTATCCCGTTGCCCAGGTCATACGCGAACATGCCGCCCGGCGCATAGGTCCAGCTTAGTTCGTACAAACTCTGCGGTTTGGCAACTGGGGGTGTGCGGCTCATGGCGATACAAACTTTTCTCCTTCGGCCCTCGCCCTACTGGCCCTTGCGCTAACATAGAAACAATTCCCCTTTCTATCAACTAAACTCCTGCAAATTGTAACTGTCAATCAAAAAGGCATGGGGATAACACCTAAGTGGCATGGGGATAACACCCAAGAGGCATGGGGATAACACCTATCTATAAGGCATGGGGATAACACCCGCGTACCATCTACCCCACCCGGCTGCACTCCACCACCGGAATCGCGACCTGCTCCACGATCTCCAGGCCGAAGCCTTCCAGCGCCGGAATGTGCATGGGTGTATTCGACAGCAGACGGATGCGCTGGATGCCCAGGTCCGACAAGATCTGGCCGCCCAGGCCGATGGCTCGCAAATTGCGCCCGCTGCGGGCCTGCGAGCCTTCGCGCGCGCGCAACTCCCGGTGCAGGATGAGCCGGCCGGTGCTTGCATCCTGCGCGCCCGGCAAGGCAGCCGCTCCGCCAGGCTCGAACGCAACCGACGAAGCCCTTACCGAAGCCTCTGTGCGCTCAACCTCAAAGCCGCGCGAGGTGTTGTGCAGGTAGAGCACCACGCCGCAACCCTCCTCGGCAATCATGCGCATCGACTGGTCCAGGGTTTCGCGGCAGCGGCAGTCGGCGGCAAACACATCGCCCGCCATGCAGCGGGTATGCACCCGCACCAGCACGGCATGGGTACATACAGGCCGCGCCGCGTCCAGCTCCCCCGGCAATCCGGCGCTCCCGTCTCCCGTCCCACCGGGGAATGCGGGACAGTCCTTGCAAAGTTCGCCGCGCACCAGCGCAATGTGGCTCTCGCCGCCGTTGACCTCGCTCTCGTAAGCGATCATGCGGAACTCGCCGTAGCGGGTCTGAATGCGGCTCTCGCCCACGCGTACAATGTAGCGCTCGTGGCGCAGCCGGTAGCGGATCAGCTCCGCCACGGTTAGAATCATCAGCCCGTGTTCCTTGCAGAATGGAATCAGGTCCGGAATGCGCGCCATCTCTCCGTCGTCGCGCATGATCTCGCAGATGACGCCGGAGGGATCGAGCCCCGCCAGCCGCGCCAGGTCCACTGAAGCTTCGGTCTGGCCGGCGCGCACCAGCACCCCTCCCCTGCGGGCCCGCAGAGGAAAAACGTGGCCCGGCCGCGCCAGATCCGAGTATTTAGCGCCGGCATCGATGGCGGTTCGGATGGTGTGCGCACGGTCCGCCGCCGAGATGCCTGTGGTCACGCCCTCCCGCGCTTCGATCGATTCGGTAAACGCCGTCCCGAAGCGCGAAGAGTTCTGCTGCGTCATGGGGAACAGGCGCAGATAATCGGCGCGCTCCTCGGTAAGGGTCAGGCAGATGAGCCCGCGGCCGTAACGGGCCATAAAGTTAATCGCCTCCGGGCTCACGTGCTCGGCGGCCAGGGTCAGGTCTCCCTCGTTCTCGCGGTTCTCGTCGTCCACCACAACCAGCATGCGGCCGGCGCGAATCTCGGCCAGGGCGCCGGGAACGTCGGTAAATGGGGGCTCGAAGGTGCGTGCGGTCTGAGGCATAACCGTCCTTTTCATTCTCGCCTATGCCGGGCGCAAACAGCAAAAGCGCCGCCCGAAGGCAGCGCTTTTGTGAATAATCTTAAAAAAACGGCCTACAACGTCGATTCGATCTCAAATCCCCAGGCTTCGAGAAGAGCCTCAGGGATGTATTTGGAATTCTTGTTCCGCCGAGCCCACTCGCGCAGGCGGGTGGACCGGATGTACTGATCCGGGCTGAGCTTGAACTCCTTCACGATCTGCTCGAAGGAGGTGACTGTGGGCACAATCGGACCAATGGGCTCCGGTTTGCCCCAATTAGGATTTCCACGACGCTTTGCCATCGATTTACTGTCCTTAAAGGAGTGTGAATTGCTCGTGCATCCTCAGTAACGGGCTGGGAACCTGTCAGTCCAGAGGAAACTCTAGTGTCTTATTTTACGGATATTTTCTTCAAAAATCAATAGAAAAATGAGAAATCTTTCATAAGAATCGCCGCCATTCGCCTGCTATCTGCTTTCAGCCGTATATTCCTCTTCCCAAAAGGCTTAGCCAAGCCAGTGCCCATTAGCAATCCGCCCCTGGGGCTCGTTAGCCGTTAGCAAAACCGGCAACAAAAAGACTGGCTGTGGCTCAGTACTCTTCGGTCAACAGCCCGCCCCTGAGTTCTGCCGCATTTGTGTGGCAGAGGTGCGCCGCGCCGTGGCGCTCAACAGTTAGCCGCGACCGACTACCCCAACCCCAGAATCCTGCGATTCCGTTTCTCATCCGCGCCGCCGCCTGCAAAATCGTCGAATGCCCGGTCCGTCACCCGGATGATCCCCTCGCGAATGAACTTCGCGCCCTCTGCCGCGCCCGCCTCGGGATGCTTCAGGCAGCACTCCCACTCCAGAACAGCCCAGCCTGGATAGTCGTACTGCGCCATCTTCGAGAAGATCGAGTTGAAATCGATCTGCCCATCGCCCAGCGACCGGAATCGCCCCGGCCTATCGATCCAATCCTGGTAGCCTCCATAAACCCCCGACCGTCCGCTCGCCCTGTATTCCGCGTCCTTCACGTGGAAGGCGCGTACCCTATCGTGGTAAATGTCCAGAAACGCCAGGTAATCCATCTGTTGCAGAATCATGTGGCTGGGGTCGTAGAGAATATTCGCGCGCTGGTGGCCGCCAACCGCCGCAAGGAATCGCTCGAAGGTCGCGCCATCGTGCAGGTCTTCGCCAGGATGCAGTTCGTAGCAAACGTCCACACCCGCCTCGTCAAAGAGCCGCAATATCGGCAGCCAGCGCCGCCCCAGCTCCGCAAAAGCCTCGTCGATCAGCCCCGCTGGCCGCTGCGGCCAGGGATAGAAGAACGGCCACGCCAACGCCCCTGAAAATGTAGCATGCGCATTCAGTCCCAGGTTGCGGCTGGCCTTCGCCGCCCATCCCAACTGCTCCACGGCCCACGCCTGCCTGCCCTTCAAGTCTCCCGCCAGCTCCGGCGGCGCGAACCCATCCAGCAGCACATCGAAGGCCGGATTGCTGGCCACCAACTGCCCCTGCAAATGCGTTGAAAGCTCGGTAACCGCAAGCCCCGCCTGGCCCGCCACGCCCAGCACCTCGTCGCAGTACCCCTGGCTCTCAGCCGCCAGCTTCAAATCGAAGAGCCGCTTGTCCCAGCTGGGAATCTGCACGCCCGTAAATCCCAGCCCAGCCGCCCATTGCGCCATCCCCGCCAGAGTGTTGAACGGCGCCGCATCTCCTGCAAACTGCGCCAGAAAAATCCCCGGCCCCTTGATCGTCCTCATCTCTTTTCTCCTGAAATGATCCAGACTGCTTTTGAAACTTAATCTGGCGCGACTCTGGGTGCCCCAGGTCTCGTCCGCCGCGGCGGATGAGACCTGGGATAGCACGAATCCCAAGTCCTCATTTCACATAAAACGCCTAAAACTCCACCCAGCTTTCCTTGCGGCTGCTCTCGATGGTGCGTTCGATATACCGCATGCCGCGCACAGCCGCCACAATCCCCGGCAGCGTCGCCGGCAGCGGTTTCGCCTCGCCCCGCCGCCACGCCATCAACCCATCGGCAAACTCGCGATAGAGCACGGCGAAGGCCTCGATAAATCCCTCCGGATGCCCTGGCGGCACACGTACAACGGCCCGCGCATCCGCGCTCAGGTAACCCGCCGCGGCGTGGCGAATCTCCTCCGGCCCATCCACCCATCGCGCCACCAGCTTGTTGGGATCCTGCTGCCGCCAGTCGATCGAGCCGTTCTCTCCATAGATGCGGATCCGCACCTCGTTCAGCTCGCCCGCCGCCACCTGTGAAGCCGAAATCACCCCGGCCGCGCCGTTGTTCAGGCGCACAAACTCGTTGCAATCGTCGTCCAGCCGCCGTCCCGGAACCACGGAGCGCAGCGTGGCATTCAGTCCCGTCACTTCCAGGCCGGTTATATATTCGAGCAAATGAAAGGCGTGGATGCCAATGTCGCCAATGCAGCCGCCGGGTCCGTTGAAAGCCGGATCGGCACGCCATGTGGCCTGCTTGTGCCCGGTGGTCTCGAGCGGCTTGGTCATCCAGCCCTGCAAATATTCCACCTGAACCTTGCGAATCTTGCCCAGTTTCCCGCTCGCGCAAATAGCGCGCGCCTCCCGCACCATCCCATAGCCTGCATAGGTATGCGTCAGCCCGTAGGGCAGCCCCGCCTTCTTTACCGCCGCCTCCAGAGCCAGCGCCTCTTCATAGGTGGCCGTGGCCGGCTTATCGCTCATCACCGGAAAACCCGCCTCCAGCGCCGCCACCGCCACAGGCAGGTGCAGATGATTCGGCGTTGTGATGGCCACAAAGTCGATCGCATCCGGCCGCTTCCGCTCCGCCTCGATCATCTCCCCGTAGCTCGCATACGCCCTACCGGGCTCGATCTCGAAACCCTCTCCGGCCTTTCGCGAGAGCTTCGCCGAATGCGAAAACGCTCCCGCCACCAGCTCGATTTTGCCGTCCAGCTCGGCCGCCATCTTATGCACCGGCCCGATAAACGCTCCCGGCCCGCCTCCGACCATTCCCATCCGCAACTTCCGCGTCTCTGCCATACTTCCCTTTTCCCTTTCTGTACTCCGCGGCTACAGCATTATCAGGGATGACGTATCCCGAAGCCTCAATACTCAAGTCGACGCGACCATCAGGGAGCGGCGACCCAGAACGAAATTGAACAGGATACAGTATCCCTGGTAATGCTCGAATTCCCGCCCCAAAAACATTATCATGCAAGGCTATTCACTCGCGTCCCGAGCCGTCACGCCCGGTTCCAGGGGCAATGCGATACAGTGTGATTGAACGCTGCCTGCGCAACCATGAAAGCAATTCTCATTCCCGATTCCCCCCGCCGCTGGGACTGCCTCAGCCTGGGCGAAGTCATGCTCCGCCTCGATCCCGGCGAATGCCGCATCCACACCACGCGCCACTTCCAGGTCTGGGAGGGCGGCGGCGAATACAACGTGGCCCGCGGCCTGCGCCGTTGCTTCGGCCTGCGCACCGCCATCGCCACCGCTCTGGCCGACAACCCCGTCGGCCGCCTGGTCGAAGACCTCATTCTCCAGGGCGGAGTCGATACTGCCCTGCTCAAATGGCTCCCCTACGACGGCGTCGGTCGGACGGTCCGCAACGGCCTCAACTTCACTGAGCGCGGCTTCGGCGTCCGCGCCGCCGCCGGCTGTTCCGACCGCGGCCACACCGCCATCGGCCAGCTCAAGCCCGGCGATTTTGACTGGCCCGCGATCTTCGGAAACCAAAACGGAACGAAGTTCTTTCACACCGGCGGCATCTTCGCCGCGCTCTCCGCCTCCACCGCCGATGTAGCCGCCGAAGCCATGGATGCCGCCCGCAGCCACTCCACCCCCGTCTCCTACGACCTCAACTACCGCGAATCCCTCTGGAAATCCATCGGCGGCAAAGCCAAAGCCCAGGAAGTGAACCGCGAATTAGTCCGCAAGGTCGACCTGCTCCTCGGCAATGAAGAAGATTTCTCCGCTATGCTCGGCGTCAAGATCAAAGGCGTCGGCGACGACTTCGCCCAGCTGCCCATCGCCGGATACGAAGCCATGCTGCGCGAAGTGGCCGCCGCCTATCCGAACCTGAAGCTCATCGCCAGCACCCTGCGCACCGCCTCCACCGCCAGCCGCAACACTTGGGGAGCCATCGCGCTTTATGAAAGCAAAATCGTCCACGTCCCCCAGCGCGAGATCGATATCTACGACCGCGTAGGCGGCGGCGACAGCTTTGCCTCCGGCCTCATCTACGGCCTGCTCGCCGGCAAGCCCATCGACTGGGCCGTCCGCTGCGGCGTGGCCCACGGCGCACTCGCCATGACCACCCCCGGCGACACCAGCATGGCCACGCTGGCCGAAGTCGAACGCATCATCCAGGGCGGCTCCGCCCGCATCGCCCGCTAAAGGAAACAATGCCCGAAACCACAGCGCAAACCATCGAACGCATCGGCCTCATTCCCGTCCTGCGCGCCCGCAACGCCGCCCAGGCCCATGCCCTCGTTAGAGCCATGATCGCCGGCGGTGTTTCCATCGTTGAAGTCACCATGACCGTCCCCGGCGCCGTCGATCTCCTCAAGGAACTCAAACGCGAGTACGGAGCGAAGCTCCTGCTCGGCTCAGGCACCGTCACCACCGCCGCTCAGGCTGAAGCCACCATCGAAGCCGGCGCTGAGTTTGTCGTCAGCCCCAGTCTCCATCCTGAAGTAATAGCCCTGACCAAAGCGAGCAAAAAAATCTCCATCCCCGGCGCACTCACCCCCACTGAGGTGATCACCGCCTGGAATGCCGGCGCGGACTACGTAAAAGTCTTCCCCTGCTCAGCCGTGGGCGGCGCCAGCTACCTCAAGTCGCTTCTCGCCCCATTCCCGCACCTCAGGCTCATCCCCACCGGCGGCGTCACCCTCGAAACCGCCGAGAGCTTCCTGCGCGCCGGAGCCCGCGCCCTCGGCGTAGGCAGCGACCTCGTCAACCTCGCCGCCATCGATGCCGGAACCCCTGAGACCATCACCGAAACCGCCCGCGCCTATCTGAAGGTGATCGCCCAGGTCCGCGCGGCCCTGAGCCCGGCGCGCTGATTCATACTGATTGCAACTGGAGAACTCGATGAAGCTAGTATCCTTCACCGCCCCTGACGGCAAGACCTATCCCGGAGCGCTCTTCGAGTCCAGAAACCTGGTCATCGGCCTCAATGGAGAAGGATTCAGTTCCACCCTCGAGGTCATCGCCGCTGGAATCATGGAAACTCAAGCGGAAATCACCTATCCCTTTTTCAAGTTCAACGAGGTCCGTCTCGGCCCCCCGCTCCCCAACCCTCCACGCGTCTTCGCCATCGGCCTCAACTACCGCGACCACGCCATCGAAACCAACAAGCCCATCCCCGCCACGCCCATCGTCTTCCTCAAATTGCCCACCGCCATCATCGGTCCCGGCGACCCCATCGTCCTTCCCAAAAACTCCTCCGAGCCCGACTACGAGGCCGAGTTGGCCTTCGTCATCGGCAAGGGAGGCTTCCGCATTCCCACAGATAAATGGCGCGAGCACGTCTACGGCTACACCATCGTCAACGACGTCAGCGCCCGCGACGTGCAGCGCGCCTCCACGCAGTGGTCCCTGTCCAAGAGCTTCCCCACCTTCTGTCCCATGGGCCCCGCCATCGTCACCGCCAACGAAATCCCCGACCCGCACGCGCTCTCCATCAGCCTCTCCATCGACGGCGAAGTTCTGCAAAACTCGAATACCAGCGAGCTGATCTTCAAAATCCCCGCGCTGATCGAATATATTTCCTCCATCACGCCCTTGCTTCCCGGCGACATCGTCTCCACAGGTACCCCATCAGGCGTAGGCATTGGCCGCACCCCCCAGCGCTGGCTCAAGCCCGGCGAAACCGTCACCGTCACCGTCGAAGGCCTGGGCTCCCTGACCAACCCCGTAGTAGCCGAATAGTGGCCTGTGTGCCCCACCTTCAGCGCGGCTTCATCGCGCTTAAGGTGGGATAGATTCACCTATCTATGGTTCTTCTCCACTCTCGGCTCTTGTGGGAGCTTCACAAACACCCGCAAACTAGCTAACATAAGAGTCCCTGCAAAGCAGAGCCTCTTCGCTAACTCGCTGACTTGCTGACTCGCTGACTCGCTGCCTTCCGCTCCGCCCCCAGCCACGCGTACAAGCCTATGGCGGCAAAACACACAACCGGCACCAGGTAGGCCGTTTGCAGCCCGCGCGCATCCGCCACAATACCCATCAGTTTGGGCAGCAACGCGCCGCCCATAATGGCCATGATCAGCAGCGATCCGGCCGTCTTGGTCTTATCCCCCATTCCCTTGATCCCCAGGACAAAGATGGTGGGAAACATCATCGACATAAACAGGCTGGTGGTCAACAGGCAACCCACGCCCAGCCAGTTCTGCCGCGTCACCGCCACCAGGCCCAGAACCACATTCACGGCCGCATAGACGCCCAGCATCAGCCGCGCCGGGATATGGTGCAGCAGCCAGGCGGAGCTGAACCGCCCCACGGCAAAGGCCGCCAGCGTTCCCGTCAGCATGTATCCGGCTGCCTTATCGCCAACTCCGGTGGCCGACTCCACATATTGGATAAACCAGCTCCACGTGCCCACCTGCGCGCCCACGTAAAGAAATTGCGCAATCACCGCAAAAACGAAGTGCCGCTGGAACAACTTCACGTGCGCCGGCTTGATGCCCGTCTCCTGGGAAACATCCTCAGACCCCAAAGGGGGAAATTTGGTCAAAACCACCAGCAGGGCCCAGAAAAAAGCCACTGCCCCCAGCACCACGTACGGCATCAGCACCCGCAACGTCTCGGCATGAAGATAGGCCCGGTAGGTTCCCGCCGCCTGCATGGCCACCACCTGCGCACCGGTCAGCTTCACTCCCGAGAAAATAAAGACCGTCCCGACCAAACCCGCGGCAATCGCTCCCAGGGGATAAAAGGCCTGCGAAAAGTTCAGCCGGCGCGCGCTCGAGCTCGGGGATCCCAACTGCGCAATAAAGGGATTGGCGGCCGTCTCAAGAAAAGACAGTCCGCTGGCAATCACAAACAGCGCCGCAAGGAAGAGCCCATATTTCTCCGCCTGCGCCGCCGGCC
The DNA here is from genome assembly GCA_050012555.1 of Occallatibacter sp. Taxonomy (GTDB): domain Bacteria; phylum Acidobacteriota; class Terriglobia; order Terriglobales; family Acidobacteriaceae; genus Telmatobacter. Next base: position 73,293 of record JBEKGY010000008.1, on the reverse strand, counting down.
AGAACATCCAGCACCCGCTTCCCAGCAGGACCAGCCCCGTCACAATCCCGCTCTTGTAGCCGAAGCGCCGCATCAGTTGCCCGGCCGGTATCGCCAGCAGGAAATATCCCAGGTAGAAATACAACTGAACCCCGGCGGCGCTCGACCGGTTGATATTGAACGACTTCATGAACTGCCGGATCAGGATATCGTTCAGGTTGGCGGGCACGGCCCATAGAAAAAACAGCGCCGTTACCACCAGAAAAGGCAGCAGCCGCCCCGCTGGAATCAATGAATCTTCAATCTCCTCATTCTGCGAAGGCCTACGTTCAGACCCGGTCGATCCGGTAGATAGGCTCAAAGTTGCTCACTCTCCTCAAATGCGTTGTTCCGGCAGTCCCGTGCCTCCGAAGACGCTCTCATCTTCAGCGCATCTCTCGCTTGCTGGCAAATCGTTCTACCCTTTTTATCTAATCCGCATATCGGCTGGCAAATCGGGCCGCCAATCGGAGCCGAGCCGGCGAATACCTCATCTTCGGGCGTCTATTTAGCCAAACCGAAGCAACAAATCACAGAATGTGCTAGACTAGACCTAGTCAGGTCAAGGAGGTCCACGATGCCAACCGCGAGTTCCGCAGTTAAAACCGTCAATATCTACGAAGCCAAGACCAAACTCTCCAAGCTCGTCGATCTGGCCTCTTCGGGCACTGACGTGGTCATCGCCCGCGCCGGCAAGCCCGTGGCCCGCCTGACCAGCCTGAACACTAAGAAAAAACGGAGTATCAGTTTTGGGGCACTCGAGGGAAAGGGATGGATCGCGGAAGACTTCGATGCGCCTCTCCCGGACGATCTTCTGGCGCAATTTGAGGGACGGTAATGCGCCTCCTTCTGGATACGCATATCTTCTGCTGGTCGTTCTATGAACCTCAACGGATTCCTCGTGAAATTCGTGAGTTGATGAATGGAGCCGAGGAGATTTTTGTCTCCTCAGCCTCCATTTGGGAGGTTGCGATCAAAGTCCGCTTGGGCAAAATGAACGCCGATCCGCAGGAGCTCTTCGATCAGATAAAGGCTAACGGCTTCCAGGAGTTGCCCGTCTGGTCCAGGCATGCACTTCTGGTAGCGGATTTGCCACTCCATCACACCGATCCCTTTGACCGCCTGCTCCTGGCACAGGCCATCAGCGAACCCCTGCATCTGCTCACAGCCGATCCACAGTTAAAGCAATATAGTGAACTGGTCATCCAGGTATAGTTCGTCCGTCAGATTTGATAACCCATCACAGCACCCGTCCCAGCCACTTCCCGGTATGCGAAAGCAAATTCTCCGCGATCTTCTCCGGCGTACCCTCCGCCACAATCCGCCCGCCGCCTTCGCCGCCTTCCGGTCCCAAATCAATCACCCAATCCGCGCACTTGATCACGTCCAGGTTGTGCTCAATCACAATCAGCGACCCGCCCCCGTCGATCAGCTTGCGAAAGGCAGTCAGCAGCTTGGAAACATCGTCGAAGTGCAGCCCGGTGGTCGGCTCGTCCAGAATGTAAAGCACCCGGCTGGCCTGCGAAGGCTTGGCGGTTGCGTTGGCTGCCCTCACCTGCGCCAGGTGAGCGGCCAGCTTGACCCTCTGTGCCTCGCCGCCTGAAAGCGTAGTCGCCGACTGACCCAGTCGCAGGTATCCCAGCCCGATCTCGTCCAGCACGGCCAGCTTTTCCAGCAGCTTGGTCTGACCGGCAAAGAAGCGCAGCGCCTCCTTCACCGTCATCTGCAGCACCTGGTGAATGTTCTTGCCCTTGTACTCGACCTGCAGCACCCTGGCCTGGTAGCGCGTGCCGTTGCAGTCCTCGCAGGGCAGTTCCACATCGGCCAGGAACTGCATCTCCACCGTCACCGTGCCGTCGCCCTCGCAGGTATTGCAGCGGCCGCCCGGCACGTTGAACGAAAAATGTCCCGGCGTCAGCGAGAGCCGCTTGGCCTCCGGCTGCGCCGCAAACAGTTCCCGCACCAGGTCGAATCCCTTGATATAGGTAATCGGATTCGACCTCGGCGTGCGCCCGATCGGCGTCTGGTCCACCAGCACCACATCATTCAGCCGCTCCACCCCGGTCAGCGATTTGTACACGCTCGACGGATCGGCCCCATCTGTCTGTCCCAGCGCACGCGCCACGGCCCGGTACAGCACCTGGTGCACCAGCGTCGACTTGCCCGATCCCGAAACCCCGGTAATCGCCACCAGCAACCCCAGCGGAATCTCCACGTCCAGCCCGTGCAGGTTGTTTGCCGCGGCCCCGCGCAGCACCAGCCGTTCCCTTCCCGGCGCGCGACGCCGCGTCGGCACCGGAATCGAAACCTGCCCCGACAAATACCGCCCGGTCAGCGAGTTGGGATTGGCCTCGATCTCCGCCACAACCCCCTCGGCCAGCAGCTTACCTCCAAACTCCCCCGCCCCCGGCCCCAGGTCCAGCAGGTGATCGGCAGCCCGCAGCACGTCCGCATCGTGCTCCACCACGAGGATGGTATTGCCCAGGTCCCTCAGCTCCTTGAGAATCCGAATCAGCCGCGCCGTATCCCGCGTGTGCAGCCCGATCGACGGCTCGTCCAGCACATACAGCGCTCCCACCAGCCGCGACCCCAGCGAAGTCGCCAGTTGAATCCGCTGCGCCTCGCCTCCCGAGAGAGATGAAGCTAGCCGGTCCAGCGTCAGGTATTCCAGGCCCACAGCATCCAGAAAACTCAGCCGCTGCCGCACCTCGTGCAAGATCGGCCCGGCAATCTCCTCCTCCATCTCAGTCAGTTTCAGCGCGTCAAAGAACTCCTTGGCCTCGGCAATCGTCAGCGCCGTCACCTGGCAGATATTCTTCCCATTGATCCGAACCGACCGCGCCTCGGCCCGCAGCCGTTGCCCCCGGCAATCCGGGCACTCCGCATACCCGCGATACTTGCTCAGCATCACCCGCACGTGCAGCTTGTACTTCTTGCGCTCCATCTGCGCAAAAAATCCAAAAACTCCCGCAAAACCGCCCTTGCCGCGCAGCACCGTCTCTCGCGCCTGCTCGGGCAGATCGCGCCAGGGCACATTCAGCGGAACCTCCAGCTCCGGCGCCTGCCTGCGCAACTCCGCGAACCACGGCCGGTACTTCGGCCGATTCCAGGGATCGATCGCCCCATCCGCCAGGCTCAACCCCTTGTCCGGAATCACCAGGTTCAGGTCGAAGTCCACCGTATTGCCGAATCCCTGGCAGCGCGGGCAGGCCCCAAACGGATTGTTGAAGCTGAACAGCCGCGGCTCCGGTTCCTTGCCCGGCCGGTGGCAGCTTTTGCACTCGTATGCGCCGGAAAACCGGTGCCGCTTGCGCTCCGCAGTCTCCTCGCCCTGAAACTCAGCACGAGGCGCCTCTTCAAAGATCACCTCGCCCGACTCGCGGTACGCAATCTCCGCCGCGTCCACAATCCGCGAGCGGTTCTCCGCACTCACTTGAATCCGGTCCAAAAGAACAAACACGGGAAGCGTAAAGTCCAGGTCCAGCAGAGACTCCGGCGTCGAAAACTCGACGATCCTGCCCTGCTGGTAGAGCCGGTTGAACCCGTTCCCGCGCAACTCCGTCAGCCGCGCCTTCAGCGTCTCCGTGTGTGGCGAATCGCCTCCGCTCACCACCGGCTTGCTGGCGGCCTTGGAGGCGGATTTCGTCGTGCGAACGGCAGCCTTCACCGGCCTTGCCGCCGTCTTCGCGCCCGCTTCCGCATCCGCAGTCGCCGTCGCCACCGGAAACAGCGCCTGCAACCGCACCCCCTCGCCCAGCGCCAGCGTCGCCTCGGCAATCTCGTCCATCGAGTCGCGCTTCACCAGCCCGTCGCAATAGACGCAATGCACCGTCCCGCAGCGCGCATACAGCAGGCGCAGGTAGTCGTAGACCTCCGTGGCCGTCGCCACCGTCGAGCGCGGGTTCCGCGTAGTGTTCTTCTGCTTGATGGCGATCGCCGGCGCCAGCCCGTCGATCAGGTCCACGTCCGGTTTTTCGATCCGCTCCAGAAACTGCCGCGCATACGCCGACAGCGACTCCACGTATCGCCGCTGCCCCTCCGCATAAATCGTGTCGAAGGCCAGCGAACTCTTCCCCGACCCCGAAACCCCGCTGATCACCGTCAGCTTCCCATGGGGAATCTCGCAGGAGATGTTCTTCAGGTTGTGTGTCCGCGCGCCGCGGATGATGATGGCATCGTTCAAAGGGAGAGCACCGGGCAAGAAGTCGTCCAGCGCGTACCTGTCCCCTCAGCAGGGCTCAGGACGCAACCAGCCATTCTCCATTATAGTCTGGGACGCAAGCAGCGCCCGTTCGCTGCCCCATCCAGGCGATCCGCCACAAACGCATGTTCCCTGCCACCATGCTCGGGTGCCCCACCTTCGGCGCGGTCGCCGCAGCGACCGCCTAAGGTGGGATAGTTCCATCTATCTACAGTCTTTTATGGTCTTTTTTTCAACCCTTGCCCCGGCACGTCTTGCAACGAGCCATACGCCGAACACTGCTGCGCGGCGGCAGCGAACATCCCAGTTCGCCGCCGCCGCGCATGGATTGAGACACAATTGTCCAGCCGCTTCTTAGAGCAGTGGCTCCAGGCAGCGGGCCGTTAGCGTTCCTGACTCTGGTTAGTTGCGGAAGCGGAGGGATCCCCCCGCTTCCGCGATACAAGCCCAACAGAATGAGCTTAGAACATGCTGCCAATGTCGCTGACCACGCCGCCTACTGTATTGACCACGCTGTTGACAGTGGACCCGATGCTGCTAACAGTAGAAGCGATGCCGCCACCACCACTACTGCTGCCGCCGGCCGGATGCTGGTTGGCGTAGTTTTCCTCCCATTGCATCTCAGCCTTGGCTTCCGCCTTCTCCTCGGCCTTCTTCTCCTTCAGAAGCTCTTTGTCATGCTTCCTGATAGCTGCTTCCTCTTCCTCGTGCAGCTTCTTCCGCTTGGCTTCCATCTCCTCGTAGTGCTTCCTTCTGCCCGCTGCGTTCAAATGGAAGGTGTAAACCCCGCTCCATGTGTGCTTCGATGCAAAGGAGGAAAAGTCATCCGCGAGGAAGGCGCTGGAGCCGGTCTTGCTGAATTCAACACCGTTGGCGGCATCGCCTTCGTAATGGTAGACGATGATCGCTCCGGTGTTGCTCTTCACGGCGATGGAGATATCCCAATCGTCGCCCGGCTTCTTGTCCTTGAATCCGCCCGAAAAGTCAGAGCTGCCATCAGGATTCATGGTGATGTTGACGCTTCCATTCAGCTTATGCATTTTCCAGTTGATCGTAATGGGCTTGGTTGGCGGTGTGGTGGGCGGAGTTACCGCCGGCGTCGCTTCTGTGGGGGCAGGGGTTCCAGTGGCAGCGGTTCCAGCGCCTCCCGGGGCCTGGGCGTGTGCCAGATTGGCAATCAGTACGGCTACTGCAAGAACGGCGAGAAGGGGAAGGCCCTTGATGGCCGTGAAGTGCTTGGACATAGTGGCTCCTTGCTGTTGGCTTTCAGATTTTTGTTGATTTGCAGAAAGTGGGGACTGCTCTGCAACTAGCAGAGTATTACCCATGCCCCTTGCAGATGTAAACAAATTCTTTTTAAATATTGATTCAAAATAACTAACGAAGACTGCTCTGGCAAGCATAGTCTTTGATTACAACGACTTAAGAACATCTTGAATTTGATTTCCGATGCTGATTACAGTGACCGATTTGCTCAACCGAGAGCTTACATTGACGAGAAAATTATCCTTCCCCCCTCTTCGCGCCGCTGCAATACAGCAATTTTCTGCGGTTGTCCCCTTGGCTGACACAAACGGTTAAGACCATGTTCGCCGTTCGCTGAAAATCAATCGACCGGCAAGACCACTGTAGCGCATTCTGGTCTTGGCCGGTGAAGCGGAGGCGGGCGCTGCTGGAGAGCAACCCGCCAAGGAATAGCCGGCTGGAGACTCATCGACGCCGATGAGCGCCGGGAGTTGGCGACGGACGTCGCTCCCGGCATTGCCGACCAACATCGGATCGATAGATTTCCCCATGCCTCCAAAAAATCATGCAATAAGCTGCCGCGCAGCGGCCTCCATATTCTGAGCTTTCAGCCGGGCCTCGAACTCGACCGGCGGTAGATAGCCGAGAGCCGAGTGCAGGCGTTTCTGGTTGTAGACCTTTTCCAGGACCTCGGGGATCGAGGCGAAGGCCTCGGCCAGGTCGCGATATTCGTTGCGCAGAACCCGTATTGCTCCCCATGCAGTTATGGTCTTTATTGCTCTCCACAGGGTACTTGCCCGATTCCCTTCCCCTCCCGGGCGCGTCGAACCTTCAGTCGTTTCCGCCACGCTTTGTCCCGTTAAACTGTAGTGTGAGGTATTCCGTGCTTCGTTCTGCACTTTTCGTCCTGCTCATCGCGCCGCTCGCCGGGTCCGCCCAAAATTCTGCCTCGAATCCTGAAGTGCAGCCCGCCGCCGCGCCCGCTGTAACCGCCGCACCCCAGCCCGTCTCTGCCCAGGTCATCGACGCCGAAGCCTCTATCGTCAAATCCGACTGGAAATCCGCTCAAGCCGTGCTCGACTCCTGGCTTGCAGCCCATCCCGCCGATCCCCGCGCCCTCTTTGATGCCGGCTACGTGGCCGACGCGCAAAACCGCATGGACGATGCCGCCGCCCTCTACCGCCGCGCCGTCGATGCCAATCCCCAGTCGTTCGCGGCCCATCTCTCCCTCGGCCTTCTGCTGGCCCGCCAAAACAAACTCGATGAAGCCCGCCCCGAGCTGGCCCTGGCCACCACTCTCGATCCCGGCGACGCCGGTCCCGCCCTCAAAGCCCGCGCCTGGCGCGCCCTGGCCCAGATCGACCGCGATACGGACCCCACCGAAGCCTCCAACGATCTTTTAGAAACCCTCAAGCTCACCCCCGAAACTCCGGCTGATACGCTTCTTGCTGCTGATCTGGCCGAACAGTCCGGAGAGTACGACGCCGCCGAGAAGGCCTACCGCCGCATCCTGGCCAGTGACCACGATTCCGCCCCCGCCAACGCCGGCCTGGCTCACATCCTGATCGCGCGCAAACAATACCCCGAAGCCGAAACCCTCCTCCGCGCTGCCCTTGCGCAATCCCCCGGCGATCCAGCCCTCACCGCGCAACTGGCCGCCGTGCTGGCCGCTCAGGATAAGGCCGAGGCGCTCCCGCTCATTCAGAAGCTCCACGACGCCCACCCCGAGGACGCAGCCATCACCCGCATCCTGGCTGAAGTCCTGGCAGACGCCGGCGACGCTGCCGGCTCCGATCACTTCTATATCGGCCTGCTCAAGGCCAACCCCGGCGACCCGGAGTTGCTGATCGGCCACGGCCAGAACCTGACCCGCCAGCTCAAGTACACAGAAGCCTTTGCCGCCTTCGACAAGGCCACCCAGCTCGACCCCGCCAACCCCGACGGCTGGAGCGGCCTGGCCTTTGCCGCCTCCAGGACCAGCCGGCCGGCCGTCACTCTGCACGCGCTGATCATGCGGTCACAGTATCTTCCCGAGGTCCCATCCACCTACTTTCTCTGGGCCATCAGCTACGATTCGCTTCACCAAAAGGCAGCCGCGGCAACGTACTACCACCACTTTCTTGATTCCTCCGCCGGCAAATTCCCCGATCAGGAGTGGCAAGCCCGCCAGCGGCTCAAGGTGCTTGAAAATCACTAAATGCAGGGACTAGGGACTGAGGGACTAGGGACTAGGAAATGCGAACAGCAAGTCAGCCAGTTGGCGAGCTCACGGATAATCTTCGGTATACGGAACCTTTACAAGAAGCCCCATAGTTGTTCGCACCGTAGCAGCTCTATTCCTTAGTCCCTAGTCCCTCAGTCCCTAGTCCCTAATGTGCTACTCTCCATCTTGGTGGCCGCCGATTTTGTCCCCATCTTTCAGGAAGAGTACCGGGCGTTGCGCCCCAGGGCGCCGATGCCGCCCCTCGTGGTCCGTTTCCGCCGCTTCACCTCGCTGAACACCACCATCCGTCTCCGCGAAGGCCAGATTTTTGTCAATCTTTCCGATCTGCTGGAGGGCGCGCCCGAGTCTGTCATCCACGCCATCGCCCACATTCTCCTGGCCAAACTCTATAAAAAGCCCATCGACGCGGCGCAGAACCTGCGCTACAAGCGCTTTGCCTCCAGCGTCGCCGTCACCCGCCAAACGGAGCTGATTCGCGGCGCGCGCGGCAACAAGCGCTTCTTCGGTCCCGAGGGCCGCTTTTACCATCTCGAGGAAGTCTTCGACTCGCTCAATCTCCGCTTCTTCGGCGGCCTGCTGGGCCGGCCCCAGCTCACCTGGAGCGAGCAGACCGCCAAACGCGCCCTCGGCCATTACGACTCCGCCCACAACATGATCGTCGTCAGCCGCGTCTTCGACCGCCCCTCAAGTCCGCGCTACGCCATCGAATACCTGCTCTACCACGAGATGCTGCACCTCAGGCACCCGGTCAGGAGGCGGGGCCTGCGCCGCTCGGTCCACTCCCGCGAGTTCAAAGCCGAGGAAGCGCTCTTTCCGCAACTGAAAGAGGCGCTGGCCTTTATCCAGCGGCTGTAGCGAAATGAGACACTGCAAGCATTGCTGTCACTGCTTGCAATGACAGCAGAATCGCGCTATCATGACTCTATGGCTACGATCACCATTCGCAATCTCGACGAAACGGTCAAGCGCAGGCTGCAAGTCCGCGCTGCGCTCAACGGCCGTTCCATGGAAGCCGAGGCTCGCGAGGCGCTGTCTCGACTTACTGAGCCGCCCTCGGAAACCGCAAGAGCAAGAGTGGAGCCGGAGGAAGACTTTGGGACAGCGATTCGCAAGTTGTTTGCCCCGCTGGGTGGAGTCGAGTTGCAAATCCCACCGCGCCGCAAGTCCCACCGCCCAATTCCCACATTTGATTAATGATCGTCTTCGACACGAACCTCATCTCCGAGGTGTTGCGTACGGGCGGGTGGCACCCTTGACTTAGCCACAAAAGTGCGGGTGCCCCATCCTTGTATCTTGCGGATTGAGGCGTGAAGATAGCATCACGTTTCGGCGGAGAGGCCGACCCCATCCTTAGGCCAGCGTGCTTCACCGAAAATGCTTGACGCGCAAGAGAGAATCTTCGCTTTTTTCTAGCGAAGGTTGGGTTACCACGAAGCTCGTCTGTCGGTTCGGGTGTAGAATTCACCACTGATCAAGCCCCCCAAGCACTGTGCGCAGCCGCAACAGGACCCACGCCAATGCGGCCAGTCCCGCGCCCCACACCGCGAACGCAACGTTCACCGCCCACACAGGCGCCTCGCCTACGCGCTTCAGCAGGAAGGGCAGAAAATTCCACGTGTCGATGTGAACGTAGTCCCATGCGTCCTCGTTCATCGCATTGGTGCCCAGGCCCCAGGTGTTCATCTTTCCCAGCGCAAACGCAACAATGTTCTCAAGACGCAGGGGAACCACAAAGGTCGGATGACCGAATATCTCTATCTGGTAGATCTCCAGCGATAGCCAGAAGGCCACCGATGCGGCCTGGATCACCGCGCTGGCCGCAATCAGCGCTACTCCCACGCCCCAAACCAGCTTCCCCACCTCTCTGCGATAACGCAGCAACAGTGGAACAGCCAGCAGAACCGCCAGTTCCACCGCGGTCGAAACGTAGCGGTCGCCCCAGGCGGAATCGCCGCTCCACACCGTATATTTCGCGTAAAAACTGATGTAGGCCAGCAGCAGCAGGAAGCCGGTGATTGCATACGCCTTCACCGCCGGGCTGAACCGTCTCCACGCCACCGCGCACAACACAATCATCAGGATCAGCAGCGGATCGAAGAGGAAGATCGATTTTTCCGGCGCAAAGAGCGCCCCCAGGAAGCCCACGTGGAAAGGCGTCTCGAATGGATAATTGGCAGGCAGCGTCGGGTCCCGTTGCATCATCTCGCGAGCGGTCAGGCTCATATACGTATTGAAGAACGACCCAAAGCGATAGAACTGATAAACGCGGTCCAGCAGCCCGAAGACGAGATAGACCGGCAGAGCGGTCGCCATGTAGCCGCGGCACCGGCTCCAAAGCGCCCGCCCGCGCATCCCTTCCAGCCACAGCGCCAGCACCACGAAAACTCCTCCAGCCAGCAGGTCCATGCCCGTGGTCAGGCGGGTCAGCAGATTCAGCCCGAAAGCGCACGAGCCAATCAGCAGGGCGCGCCGGCTGCCGTTTTGCAACCACTCATATTGATACGAGAACCCGGCCAGCGTCAGCAGGCAAATGTAGCTGTTCTCCATCAGGTTCTGCGTGTAATGGAGGTGCGTGGTCAGCAGCAGCAGAGCCAGCACGCCGGCAACCGCCTGCTTCACCCCGAAGTTCAACTGCCTCAGAAACCGGAAACAAACCAGGGCGGTAAGCACGCAGAGCAGGATATTGGTGCTGTAGCTGACGATGATGTTGCGCACATCGGGATCGGTCCCTTGGTAGCTGTCGAAGACCGGAAGCCGCTCCACGAAGGTTCCAACCACATCCGCCGGCAGCATCAGCAGCGATTGGCCGATGCCATACCAGCTCTGCAGCCTGCCTCTGCGGCCGTGCACGCCAAACTCCGGATACTCGTTGGGAAACACCGGCGGTTCCGAGGTCCAGAACGCATGCGCGGATTGCTCCCGATGCTGCGTATCTGCCGTGCCCAGCTCTCCCGATTGCACTGCGAATGCGATCAGGCCCGCTGCCAGGGCCAGCAGGAAGAGCGGATCGCGGAACCAGTTGCGAATCGGTACGGTCATTCTCTGCATTTGAGCATAATCGTAATTCTCCCGGCGTAGAACGAGAAATCCCCGCCGCATATCCTTCCGGCCGGTTCCAGCATTTTAAGAGTGAGTCAACTCAAGCGGTCAGTCCTATGCCGCCTTCTCCACTACCGCAGCCTCTTCCGGCTCCTTGACGGGCCGCTTGGCAGCCCACCAGATCAGCACGACGCCGGCAATCACCGAACCCGCGCTGGCCAGTTGCGCATTCGATAACCCCCACAACACCTTAGGGTTGCGTCGGATAAATTCAACCAGAAAGCGAGCAATTCCGGTCAATACCAGGTACTCGCCGGCAATGGCGCCCGTGCCTCTGGGCTTGCCGCCACGCCACCACAGCCAACCGCCGATGAGCAACCCGGTGGCCAACTCGTAGAGCGGCGTGGGATAGACGGGGACGAAGACCGGCTCCAGGCCTTTGGGGAAGCTCATGCCCCAGGGCCGAAATGAAAAGAATAGGAAATGAACCGGCTTGATCTCGATGCCGTAGCAGCCGTCCCCCGCAAGAAAGCAGCCGATGCGCCCGATGCCGTTGCCGATGGCCATCGACGGAGCGGCCAGGTCCAGCATCCGCAGACCGCCGATCCGCGCCCGCCAGCCCAGAAATGCCGCCGTGGGGATGCCAAACAGCAGTCCACCGTACCAGGTAAAACCTGCCCTGGCCCACAGCACCCGCCAGCCCATCTCGCGAAACTCGATCGGAGGGTCAAGGACGGCCCACAGCTTGGCGCCCACGATACCGACCACCACACCCACAGCTACCATGCCCACGGCATCGACTGTAATGCCGGCGCGGTGGAAGTTGCGGTCCAGGACATAAGCGGCTGCTACGGCAGCCATCCAGGCCATCAGCCCGAAGGTCGGGAAGCTGTAGTGCCAGAAGTGCAGATAGGGAATCATTTCTTCTCAAGCATAGACGCGCCAGGCTAAATGAGCGCGCCCGCCTTCCGGCCCTGAAACTGAATGACCCGGAATTACACGGGCGAGCGGACTTGCGCTGCCTTCTTCGGGGCCTCAGTAGCCTCAACTGGCCCGGTGACCGGGCGCGTGGCGGCCCAGACGATCAGAATGATGCCAGCAATTACGGAGCCGGCGCTGGCTAGTTGAGCGTTCGACAGGCCCCATAGGACTTTGGGGTTGCGGCGTATAAATTCAACCAGGAAGCGAGCTGATCCGGTCAGCAAAAGATACTGGCCGAGAATGGCGCCTGTGCGATGGAACTTGCCGAGCCTCCACCACAGCCACCCGCCAATGAGCAGGCCGGCAGCCAGTTCATAAAGCGGCGTGGGATAGACGGGGACGAAGACCGGCTCGAGGCCATTGGGGAAGCTCATGCCCCAGGGCCGAAAGGAAAAGAATAGGAGATGAACCGGCTTGATCACTATGCCGTAGCAGCCGTCGCCGGAAAGAAAGCAGCCGATACGCCCGATCCCATAGCCGATGGCGGCCGCAGGCGCGGCCAGATCCAGCGTCCGTAGGCCGCCGATCCTGGCCCACCAGCCCTGAAAGACCAGCGCGGCGATGCCAAACAGCACTCCGCCGTACCAGGCAAAACCGGCCGTATCCCACAGGGCACTCCAGCCCATTAAGCGAAAATCCATCGGCGTGTCCACCACATGCCACAGTTTGGAGCCCACAATGCCCGCCACCACGGCCACAGCAACTATGCCCAAGGCGTCTCCATCGATGTGCGCGCGCTTAAAGCTCCGATCCGTGACAAAAGCTGCCGCCACGACAGCCAGCCACAGCATCAGCCCGAAGGTGGGGAGGTTGTAGTGCCAGAGATGCAGATACGGAATCATCGCTCCTCAAGTATAGCCGCCCTGGCCATGAGCAGGAACGCGCCCCTCCCCGCTCCTCGATTTGCACAGGCGCCTTCTCCTTGAAGCCCGCATGCGCGATACTGTGTGCATGGATACCAAGACCTGCCAGGGCCTTGAGGTTCTCTATACCCGCCAACAGATCGTCGACCGCGTCGCCGAGATGGGCGCACAGATTACCCGTGACCTGAACGGTGAAAAGCTGGTCATGGTCGGCGTGCTCAAGGGTGCGGCGTTCTTTCTTGCTGACCTGTCCAGAGCCATACAGGCCGACGCCACCTTCGACTTTGTCGCCACCTCCAGCTACGGCAAGGGACAGCGAACCTCCGGCGCGGTCAAGCTCATCAAGGACCTCGACGAGTCCATCGAGGGCAAGAACGTGCTTCTTGTCGAAGATATCCTCGACACCGGCCTCACCCTCGCCTACCTGCGCAAGCTTTTCCTCCAGCAGCATCCCAAAACCCTGCGCATCGCCACGCTGCTCGACAAGCCCTCGCGCCGCCTGGAAAAGATCGAGGCCGACTACGTGGGCTTCTCCATTCCCAACCTCTTCGTCATCGGCTACGGCATGGACTACGCCGAGCGCTATCGCAACCTGCCCGACATCTGCCTGATGACCCCCGACCATCCGGAATAGATTTAGGAGTTTACCCTCCCCGTCAGATGCGTATCGGCGGAGAAGTGCAGGACGCTTGTAACGCCTCCATATAAATGAACTGATTCCTCCCGCCGCCACGGTCCGCGTTTTCCACCGCCCCGCTCCCGGCTATCCCGGGAAAACGGCAATAAATGCCCCTTTCGAGGGATTGAGCGTTGCATGGAAGGATGGTCAAATTTTCATCAGCGAGAGAAATTTCGGAATACAGGAAATAGTGCCGACCTATGACCAATGCTTACGTGCTAACTAACAAAGGCCAGGACAGTTACGGATACAGGCCGCTTATAGAGAGTGGACCTGCCGGAACCGCGAGGGGCCAAGCCGTGATAGCCGCCACCATAGGTGCGGCACTCGGAATCTTATTTGGAACCGCACTTGCAGCCATACCCTGGCATGCAATAGCTCCAATCGCGTCGTCCGATTCGGGGCAGGTCACTTACCGCCCGGCCGTGTACACCAGCAATCCGCTCCCCGGCCCCGTGCAGGCTGCATCGCTCCCCAGCCAGGCAGTTTACCAGCAGAACGCACAACTCTCATCTCCTCGGAAATCTCCGCTCGTCAAAACATCGGCCACCCTAACATCCCCTGCTGTCCACCGGCAACACGCTGCCCGCAGGCTATTTGCCACCTGGAAGTCCTTCACCAGGCGCAAGGACTCGCACAGGCACAGGTCGCACCTCTCCCCCAGGGCGCATGCTGCCGTCACACTGCCTCCTGCCAGAGTGGCAGCAAAACCTTCCTTCTCGGCAGCGCCTTTCACCTTCATGATCGAAGGTGACCTTACCTTTGCCAACTTCGACGCCTCCGCGGGGACGCTCGAAACAAACGAGGGAAAGACCTTCCTCCTCGGCAGGGCAACCGGTGAAAGCATTGCGGCCCCTTCACAGGACGTTCCCGCAAATGTCCATTACCGGTGCGACCAGACCGGAAACTGCACCCTCATCCACGCCGGCGTAGTCTTCCTCAACGTAAAGCTGACCACATAAATCGGATCGTTCCCTGGATTTCTGCAGCCGCGCCCCGGCATAGGGTGAAACCATCCCCGGCGGGGTGCTCCTGGCGGCAGCGGATTCTGCGCTGATCCTGGCTCTGTGTACCCAACCAACAAAAACTGAATCCAATTGATTCCAATGTACTTATCTCCTTCCAAAATCCCCGAAGCCACTCCAATTCATTCGCCTCGTTGACCCTTCCTGAACCCTGCGTCTATCACCCTGATGCCTAACCCCTGATCCCTGATCCCTGCTTCCGCGCAGGTGATGAAGATCACTGTGCCCCCTGACGGCCAGGCCTACCATAATGCGGGTTCTTAGGCAGTCTTTATAGGGCCGGGAGGACATCATTGTGAGCGATGCGGAAAAGCGGGACCGGGGCTTGCTGCGGGTGGATGCAGATGAGTGCAAGGGTTGCGGACTGTGCGTGGAAGCCTGCCCGCCCAAGGTGATCCGTTTGAGCCAGCGGCTGAATCACTCCGGCTATCGCACGGCGGTGTATGCCGGCGCCGGCTGCACGGGATGCGGAATCTGCTTCATGGCCTGTCCCGAGCCGGGGGCGATCACGGTGCTGCGCGCCGTGAACGGCAAGGCAGGCGAAGGACGCGGAGTGGATGCCAGCATCGAGGGAGCGATCTCATGCGCAAGCAACTGATGAAGGGAAACGAAGCCATCGTCAAGAGCGCCATTCTCTCCGGATGCCGCGCCTTCTATGGGTATCCCATCACCCCGGCCAGCGAGATTGCGGAGGCCGCCGCCGAATACATGCCGCGGGCCGGCGGAGTATTTTTGCAGGCGGAGAGCGAAGTAGCGGCCATGAACATGCTCTATGGCGCCTCGTCGGCGGGTGTGCGGTCCATGACCGCCTCCAGCGGTCCGGGCATAAGCCTGATGCAGGAGGGCATCAGTTACATGGCCGGCGCGGAGCTGCCCTGCGTGATTGCGGACATCACCCGCGGCGGCCCGGGATTGGGCAACATTGCCGCCGAGCAGGGCGACTATCACCAGGTGGTGAAGGGCGGCGGACACGGAAACTACCGGACCATCGTCCTGGCGCCCTATTCCGTGCAGGAGATGGCGGACTTGACCGCGCTGGCCTTCGAACTGGCGGACCGCTATCGCAACCCGGTGGTGTTGCTGGCGGATGGCTTCATTGGACAGATGATGGAGCCGGTGGAGTTCCCGCAGCAGGCAATTGAACCGCGTATGCCGCAGTGGGCCGTGGCGGGCACGGCGCAGACGCGCTGCAATCTCATCACTTCCCTGCATCTGGATTGCGATGAGCTGGAAGCGCATCAGCACCACCTGGAGGCAAAGTATCTCCTCGCGGAGCGGCACGAGGTGCGCGCCGAAGAGTGGCATACGGACGGAGCGGAGATTGTGCTGGTGGGATACGGGATCATGGGGCGGATTTTGAAGGCCGTCGCAGCGGAAGCGCGCGCCGATGGGCTCAATGTGGGCGTGCTGCGTCCGGTCACGCTCTACCCATTTCCCAAGCTCCATTTTCAGCGGCTGGCTCAGACCGCGCGTCTCTTCGTGGTGGTGGAGATGAGCAACGGCCAGTTGCTTGAAGATGTGCGCCTGGCGCTGAACGGCGCGCGGCCGGTGGAGTTCCTGAGCCGCGTCGGCGGCAATGTGCCCTCGCACGAAGAGGTGCTCAGGTTTGTGCGGGAGCAGGCGCTGCGTTACTTTTCGGCAACAATGCCAAAGGAAGAGCGGATGACGTATGTCTAGCGAGACGGTTTCTGAATACGCGGTTGCGCACTCCAAGGCCAGGGCCTTCTACGAGCGCTATGAGCGCAAGTCGGAGTTGCAGCATCAGACCCACTTTTGTCCTGGGTGCGGGCACGGCATCGTGCACAAGATGCTGGCGCGGGCCATCGACGAGTTAGGCGTCCAGAACAGCACCATCCTCATCGGCCCGGTAGGCTGCGGCGTCTTTACCTACCACTACTTCGACGTGGGCAACATATCGGCCGCGCACGGGCGCGCGCCGGCAGTGGCTACGGGAACCAAGCGCAGCAGGCCGGAGAGCATCGTCATCGGCTACCAGGGCGATGGGGATCTGTCGGCCATCGGCGCGGCGGAGATTCTGCATGCGGCCAATCGCGGCGAAAATATCACCATCATCTTCATCAACAACGCCGTCTACAGCATGACCGGCGGCCAGTCGGCGCCCACCACTCTGCTGGGACAGAAGACCACCACCACCCCTGACGGCCGGCACGCGGCCGGCGAAGGCTATCCGCTGCACATGAGCGAACTGCTGGCCACGCTGGAGGCTCCGGTCTATATCGAGCGCGTGGGACTGGGAGACAACAAGCAGATTGCGCAGGCCACGCGCGCCATCCGCCGCGCCATCGAAAACCAGGTGCGCGGCCTGGGCTTCTCCATGATCGAGGTGCTCTCGCCCTGCCCGACCATCTGGAAGATGCAGCCTGTGGAGGCGCAGCGCTGGGTGCGCGATGTGATGCAGAAGACCTTCCCCCTGGCGGTGTTTTGCGATCGCATCAAACAGGCGGTCGCCGCGGCGACCCGCCAGTTGCCCGCGGCTGCTCCGGCGCTCGAAGAGATTCCGCAAATTCTTGGCGTTGCTGAAGAGGGTTTGCCTGAAGGCAATTCGGCCGCAATGGAGCAGACCGCGGAAGACCTGGATATTCGCGTGCGCGTAGCCGGCTTTGGCGGGCAGGGAGTCCTATTGCTCGGTGAAATGCTGGCCGAAGCAGGACTGGATGCGGGCCTTGAGGTATCGTGGCTGCCCTCCTATGGGCCGGAGATTCGCTCCGGCACTTCCAACTGCCATGTGCGCCTGGCCAGGCAGGTCATCGATTCACCCTTGGTCACGGCGCCCAATATGCTGGTGGCCATGAATGAGCCCTCGCTCAAAAAGTTCTATGCGACCGTGCGCCCGGGCGGATGGATTCTCTACAACGGCGAGAACGTCCCGGCTGATTGCGAGCGAAATGATGTCCACGTGCTGGCTCGTCCTTTTACGCTTTTGGCCGATGAACTGGGCGATGCCCGGGCGGCCAACATGATCGTGCTGGGCGTGCTGCTGGAGATCGCCGCGGTCTTGCCGCAGGCCAGCGTTGACGCCGCGCTGCGCCGGCTGATCGCCAATCCGCGCTGGGTGGAGCTGGACCAGCGCGCGCTGGCCCGAGGACGAGATCTGTACAGGGAGTCGCAAGCCGAGTGCGGATCTACGAAATCTTTAACAAGTTGAGGTTTTGAAAGGGCACGGCTTTACAGGCTGCGGAAAAACTCAAACCGGAGGGAGGCGGGGGTTTCAACCCCCGCAGAAAGCCAACAAAAACAACGCGGGCTTTAGCCCCTGAGGGAATGCGAAAGTAAGCAGACGGACTTAATCAGAGGCTCACCGAGTTTGATTGTGTATTACCGCGGGCAGTATCTGCCCATGGGCAATGCGCCCGATGGCCGGGGTTCCGGCTAGAGAGGATAGAAAAATGCTAACCATGACAATTGCAGCCAACGCCTATGACGTTGCGCTGGAGAATTTTGACGCTGCGGCAAACGCGATGGAGCTCAACAACGATGTTCGGGAGATGATCAAGTATCCCGAACGGATTCTGACCGTAACCGTGCCGGTGCGCATGGATGACGGGCACATTCACCGCTTTGAGGCTTATCGCGTGCAGCACAGTTCGGTGCGCGGACCCGCCAAGGGCGGCATCCGCTACCACCCGCAGGTGACCCTCGACGAGGTAAAGGCGCTGGCCACCTGGATGACGTGGAAGTGCGCGGTGGTCAATATCCCATTTGGGGGCGCCAAGGGCGGAGTTACCTGCGATCCGAAGCACATGACGCAAGGCGAACTGGAACGGATGACGCGGCGCTATACCAGTGCGATTCTTCCTTTGATTGGCCCAAAAAGAGACATACCCGCGCCGGATGTGTACACCAATCCGCAAACCATGGCGTGGATTATGGATACCTACAGCATGACCAAGGGATACGCGGTTCCCGGCGTGGTCACCGGCAAGCCCATCAGCCTGGGCGGATCGCTGGGACGCAATGAAGCCACCGGGCGCGGCGTCTTCTACGCCATCCAGTGCGCGTGCGAGCATTTAAAGCGGACGTTGCAGGGCGCCACGGTCGCCGTGCAGGGCTTTGGCAACGCCGGCTCCATCGCCGCCCAGTTGCTGCATGAGGCGGGAGCAAAAGTAATCGCGGTCAGCGATTCGACGGGCTGCGTTTACAACCGGAACGGATTGAATATTCCCGAGTTGATGCTTCTCAAGACCATGAGCGGGCATGTGGAAGGATTTCCTGAAAGCGAGGCAATCACACCAGAAGAGTTGCTGGCATTGAAATGCGACATTCTGGTCCCGGCGGCCCTTGAGAACACCATCCGCGAGGACAATGCATCCGCGGTGCAGGCGGCCATCGTTGCCGAAGCGGCCAATGGTCCTCTCACTCCGGCGGCAGACAGGATTCTCGAGGGCAAGGGAGTCTTCGTGATCCCGGATATTCTCTGCAATGCCGGCGGAGTCACGGTCTCCTACTTTGAGTGGGTGCAGGATGAGCAGCACCTGTTCTGGGATGCGCAGGATGTCTACAACCGCCTGGAACACGTGATGAAGACCGCTTTCCGCGATGTGCTGAAGATCCACCAGGAGCGCAAGGTTCCCATGCGCATTGCCGCCAACATGCTCGGCATAGGGCGCGTGGCGGAGGCTGTGCAGATTCGCGGCATCTATCCGTAGAACGCGTTTCAAAAAGCCGCGTTGTATCAGAGAACGACGCGTTATGTCATGGAACGACGCGTTATGTCAGGAAACGACGCGTTGTGTCTGGGCACGACGCTTTGTGTCAGGGAACGACGCTTTGTGTCAGGGAACGACGCTTTGTGTCAGGGCACGACTTCAGTCGTGCCGCAAGTCGACAATAATAAACGCGGGCTTTAGCCCCTGAGGGAATGCCTGTATTGTCATATGGAGTTAATCACGGGTTCCCTCGTAAGCCTTGAGAGAACGGGCCGAAGCGTTTCCTCGCTTGCGGCGCGGAGGTGTAGGATTTGAACGATGCGGAGATGATTTCCCTCGCCGGGAGCATCTCCGCGAAAGGACAAATCCCATGCGGCCTCATTCTGCACTGCGCTTTGGCCTGGTTCTGCTTTCATTGTTCTCTCTCATTCCCGCCCTTGCTCAAACCGTCCCCACTCCCTACGACGCGGTCGATCCCCTCATCGGCACCTCCGGGGGCGGCGAAACCTTCCCCGGCGCGTCAATTCCCTTCGGAATGGTGCAATGGAGCCCGGATACCAATCACAGGGCCTACTATATTTACGATGAAAAGCAGATTACCGGCTTTTCCATGACCCATCTCAGCGGCGTGGGCTGCCCCATCTACGGCGACTTCGTCGTGCTGCCCACCACCGCCGCATTGACCTTGAGCCGCGGCACGAACTTCGATCCCTACGCCGCCGCCTTCGATCACAGCAATGAGCAAGCGCATCCCGGCTACTACGCCATCACGCTGGCCAACGGCATACGCGTTGAAATCACGGTGGCCGAACGCTCCGGCATCGCCCGCTTCATCTTCCCGGCCGGCGCAAGCGCGCGCCTGCTCATCAACGCAGGAAGCAGCGCCAACACCCTGGGCAGCCCGGAACCCGGGCAGGCTAGCCGCGACGCCTTCGGCAACAGCATCGAACTCACTTCGCCAACCTCCTATGCCGGCTCCGTCACAGCGGGAAACTTCTGCGGAGTCACCTCGCAATACAAGCTCTACGTTGTGGGCCGCTTCAACAAGCCTTACAAAAGCGCCGCGCTCTGGCAGGACGATACCATCCTCAGCGCCGCCAAATCGGCGCAGGGCAAGCACACCGGCGCGTGGCTCGACTTCGGCAAACAGCATGAAGTCGTGCTCAAAGTCGGCATTTCCTTTGTCAGCGAAGCCGGCGCCCTCGACAATCTAGACCAGGAAATTCCCAACTGGAACTTCGACCGGGTTCACTCCAATGCGCGTACCACCTGGGCCGAACTGCTCGACCGCATCGCCGTCGAAGGCGGCACGCCGGACCAGCGCAAAATCTTTTATACCGCCCTCTATCACTCCTTCATGTGCCCCACCGTCTTCAGCGATCGCGACGGCAACTACATCGGCTTCGACAATAAAGTGCATTCCCTCATCGCGTCGAAGCAGAAGGCCCAGTACGCCAACTTCTCTGACTGGGATATCTATCGCAACACCGTGCAACTGCACGCGCTCTTCGACCCCGCGCGCGAAAGCGACGTCATGCAGTCGCTGGTCAACGACGCGGTCCAGAGCGGTTGGCTTCCGCGCTGGCCCGCAGCCAACGATGTCACCTATGTGATGGGAGGCGACTCGCCCGCCATTCTACTCGCATCGTCCTATGCCTTTGGAGCGCACGACTTCGACGTCAAAACCGCTCTAAAATATATGGTGAAAGCCGGAACCGAACCCGGCATCGGACCCCACGGCGGCTCCGAGCGTCCCTTCCTCGCCGAATACCGCAAACTCGGCTTCGTGCCCATCGACAAAATCGACACCGCGGCCTCGGTCACCCTCGAATACGCCAACGCCGACTTTGCCGTGGCCCAATTTGCAAAAAATCTCGGCGATGAGGCCGACTATCGAGCGTTCCTCAAGCAATCGCAGAACTGGACCTATCTCTTCGATCCGTCCACCGGCTGGATTCGCCCCCGCCAGAGCGACGGAACCTGGATGCCCGGATTCGACGCCGACCTCTCGCTTCCAAAAACCAAGGTCAGTTGGGATAAACACGATCAGGAGGGATTCGAGGAAGGCAATACCTACCAGTACACCTTCATGATTCCCTTCGACTATCCCACCCTCTTCGCCGCCATCGGCGGAGACGACAAGGTCCTCACGCGCCTGGACAAGTTTTTCTCCAGGCTCCGCTGCTGGGGCGAGCCGTGCTTCAACATGGAGAACGAACCCGATTTCGTCACTCCCTATGCTTATGTTTTCGCCGGCGCGCCGTGGAAGACCCAGGAAGTAGTCACGCGCATCGCCAATGAGACCTTCACCACCAGGCCAGACGGCCTTCCCGGCAACGACGACCTGGGCGCAACCTCCGGCGTCTATGTGTGGAATGCGCTCGGCTTCTATCCGGCCGTGCCCGGCGTCGGTGGCGTGGTCCTGGGCACTCCGATGTTCGATAAGGCGACCGTGCGCCTTGCGGGCGGCAGAACTCTGGTCGTGAGCCGCCAGGGCAGCGGCTTCTACGTCCAGAAAGTCACTCTCGACGGCGCGCCTTACTCAAGCTCATGGCTGCCGATCGACAAACTGCGCCCCGGCACAACGCCGCTCCAGTTCACCACCGATGCACAACCGAACAAGGAAAGAGGCAGTGCGATCGCGGATCGACCACCATCATTCAGGTAGCTCCGGCTGATAAATGGGTTCAGCTTATTCAGAGCCCGCAATGCCGTGTCTCAGTGTCCAACGCGGAACTGGGAGACGGTGTCCAAAAGCCCAAAGACTTTCAGGAGCCAGATGACTATGACAATCACCACAACCCCATTCAGAATTCCCTTGATGGTTCCCTGCATCGGGATGTAGCGATTGACGAGCCACATCAAAACACCTGCTACGGCTAATACGATAACTACGTTCACCAGTGACATTGCATGTTCTCCAGTCGGGATATTTTCGCTGATTCGATAGCCTCAGCTTGATTTCGTGTTGTGTCGGATGCTCATGTCTTGCTTGGCTCAACAGCCATCAGGGAGACGAGAGGCGCTCTTCTTTGCTGCTATTCTCCCAAATCTCCGCGCCCATATCTGAGCTACTTTGCTCAGTTAAGTGAATTCAAGAAAACAACAGCACTACGGTTGCCCGCAGGGAGCCAGGCAGGCGCTGATTGCTTTCATAACCAGCTTGGTCTCATTGGTACCTCGAACCGGTATGCAAACGACGCCCGCCTCTTCAACCGGATAGTCGTTGCCTCCGGGAAACAAGGCATCCCCTATGTAAATCATCTCTTTCAGTTGGATGCCCAGGATATCTCGCAGTTTCCCAATTCCGTACGCTTTGTCGATACCCGGCTTGGTCACATCGATCGATGTCGCGCCGCCCATTCGCACGGAAAACGCGGGGATGAGCGTGTCAAGAATTGATTTGATCTTGCTTCGTTTGGCGAAATCCGGATCCCATTTCTCTTTCTCCTCCAGGGGCGCCTGCTGGCCCAATGCGGAATAAGTTACCTGGCTTCCGCGATCTTCAATGATCTCTCCCCACGCTTTTTCCACGTGAAAGCCGGCTTGCGCGACAGCTTTTTTCAGAGAGTTGATGATCATCTCCTTCTGATCCGGGCTTAAATCGTCTGAATAAACTTTCTTCCAATCACCCGAGTATTGGTAAAACTTTGTTCCGCAGGTAGGAAGAATAACCAGATTGGCGAGGCGTTCGTCGGCGGGAAGGCGGGAGATAAGCTGCTTTTCAAACTGCGGCCAATCGCCCCCGGAAATTACGGCAACCCTGATGATGCCGAGAAGATCATGGAGCAGCCCCGACGCTTCCGCATCCAGCGATGACTTGCTTTCGGTAAGGGTTCCGTCCAGGTCGAACACAATGAGCTTCTTCATTTTTTTAAGCCTGCTGGATTACTGAAATAGCTGCCCGCCGAATGGGGAGCAAGGAGACCGCTACTTTTCCATAGCTTGGTGGGACGCATGCGGATGGTAGCGCGGAACCCACGCCAGATCTCCAGTCAGAACGTAAATAGCGAGCGCCGCAAACATCAAGACCGCACCCACCCAGAAGCGCCAGTCGGTGTGCATGCGCCTCCAATAAGGACCGGGATTGGGTTCGCCGCTGTCGCCGCTTATGCCTTCGTAGTTGTGCTTGTTTCCCGTCAACGCTTGCTCCCTGGTGCTGAATTACTGGGCAATGCAGTCCGCGGCGGCGCCGCGTGTCATTGTGGTTGTTGAGCCGTCACTGCGGTCACTGGAACCGGCCGGTTGGCATCTTTCGTAGATGAAATACCCACCGGGGGCAGCTTTTCAGCCGGTATCTCGGTTCCTGCCGGAAAGATAAGTATCTGAATCGAACCCCAATCTGCGTCCAGGCTCGATCCCGCCTGCTTGCCCAATCCCAGCGTCTTAAGCTGGCTGTCGTCGAATCCGAAGTTCTCGACCAGGTACTCACGCACCACCATGGCCCTGGCTTCGGTAAGCACAAGGTCCTTCTGGGTGTCGCCTTCCGAGCCCGCTGAAACCACCACCACCGCAAATCCGAATTGATTCTGTGCCAGGTATTCGCCGCCGGAATTGAGAGACTTCTGGTCCTTCAGCTTGGCCGAATCGCGAGCATCGAAGAGTTGCTTGGCAGTATAGGTAAACGCCTTCAGAGGCGTACCCGGCGGGATCGCACTAATTTTATTTGCCGTCAGATCGCCTGAATCCTCATACCCGCGCTTCTTGAAGTAACCCTTCAAGAGGAAGTTATGTTTCAGAGCTTCCATATTCTCCTGAAAATCAGTCACCCCGGTCTGCGCCTGAAGCATCGTGTCATGCAGGGTACTCGTAGTCTGTTCCAGGTTGGAATAGAGTACCTTGTCGTTCACCAACGCTCCCACAGTTCCCTGCCCGGAGTCGACCTTGGCGCTTATCGAGTTCAGATGAGCCGTCGCCTCGGTCGTGTTCTGGACAGCTTGCTGGCTGCTATCCAGAATGCCGTTCGCCTTCTTGAGCATTTCCCCCATCAGCAAGGGCGGCAGGCTCTGGATAGTATCCCCATTCCTGACGTCCGCTTGCCCGGCGGAGCCAAACGAAATGGCCAGATACTGATTGCCTAACACTCCCTCGGTTTCGATCGAAGCTACAGAGTCCTGCTTGATGATCTCATGTGTCGACTTGTCCAGGTCCATGAGTACCGTGACCTTTTCGCCCGGCTTGTGAGGCAAAGTGATGCTATGCACCGTTCCGCTGTGTACCCCGCCCACCTGCACGTCGGCGCCATTAGCGAGACCGGCCACATTGTCGAATTGCGCCTTCAGTTGATAGGTGGAGCGAAACAGATACTCCTGGCTCCCGATGATGAAGACTCCGGCGGCAAGAACTGCCAGTGCTCCAACGATGAATACTCCCAGCCTTGCCACTCTCGACATAACTCCTCCTACGACTGCTTCAGAAATTCCTTCACAAACTCGATCTCGCTTTGTTGAAAATCCGCAAACTTACCCTCAATCACCACATCGCCCTCGTTCAACAAGGCCAGACGATTGGCTATCGTCCTGGCACTGTGCAGGTCGTGCGTCACTACGATGGAGGCCATCTGGCGCTCCCTCTGGAGTTTGAGAATCAACTCGTTGATTTCTCCTGAGCTGATCGGGTCCAAGCCGGCCGTGGGCTCGTCGAGAAGCAGAATCTCCGGTTCCAGCGCCAGCGCGCGCGCCAGGCCAACACGCTTCTGCATTCCGCCCGAGATATCGGAAGGCATCTTATCAAGATCCCCTTCCATGCCCACCTCGGCCAGCAACTGCTTCACCCGTTCGCCGCGCTCTGACCTGGGCATATCTCTCCGATGGTGTTCAAGCGGGAACGCCACATTTTCAGATACGGTGAGCGAATCGTAGAGCGCCGCATGCTGAAACAGAAATCCCATCTTCTTTCTGATTGCGCTCATCTGATCCATCGACAGCCCTGCGATATCCTGGCCACGGATGCAAACCGATCCCGAGTCCGGCATTTCCAGGCCGATGATCAGCCGCAGCAACACGCTCTTTCCCGTGCCGCTGCGTCCCAACACGGCCAGGGTTTCACTACGGCTCACGCTCAAATTGATCCCGTTCAGAACCGTGTTGCTTCCGAACGTCTTCAGCAAATTCTCGACAGCCACAAACGGCGCACTGCCGTCTTCCTCTTGTCGGTCTTGCTTCATCGCAATGTCACAGGCTGTGGCCATTTTTATCTCACGAACCGTTGCGTCAATGATTACGAGTTAAGGAAAGAAAACCAGAATGAATTTCACCAGCACAACGTCGGCCAGAATCACGAACAGCGATGCCAGGACTACCGAGTTTGTGGCCGCGCGGCCCACGCCCTCGGCTCCTCCGCGTGTGCGCATCCCCTGAAAACAAGCGATAAGCCCGATAATCAACCCATACACAGCGGTCTTGAATGTCTGCGGCAGGAATGCATTGAAGGTCGCGCCCTTGAAGCCGTCCTGGATGAACTGATGAAACGAGAGCGGCTCAACCAGCGTTTGTGCAAACCAGCCCATCAGCAGGGCGCATGCATCGGAGACCAGGGTCAGCAGAGGCAGCATCAAAATGCAGGCCAGAATTCGCGTCGCCGCCAGCAGCCGGTAAGGGTTGATCGCGGAGGCCTCGATGGCGTCGATCTGCTCGGTCACTTTCATCGATGCCAGTTCCGCGCCAATGCCGGCGCCCACGCGCCCGCTCACTACCAGGCCGGTGATGATCGGACCCATTACCTGGAGAACCGAGTACACCAATGTGGCGGGAAACAGCGATTTCGCGCCGAATCGGCTTAGACTGTAGCGAGCTTCCAGCGAGATGATCACGCCGATGGCGGAGCCGGCCATGACGACCAGCGGGAAAGACTTCGATCCGACCTCGTCGAGCTGCCGTACCAATTCGCGCCACTCATACGGAGGAGTTACCGCCGCGCGCAAAACCCGCCAGAAGAAAATGCCCAGATTGCCGAACCACTCGAAGGAATCGTTGACCAGTCCGGAGGCGGAACTCACGGCGGAGGTCATGAGTACGGCCCGCCGCCCCGGTAGCGGCGGGTTGATGCGCGCGACGGTAGTGAGTCCGCTGCTCAATGGTTTGGCCCTGGCTCCGGCGAGCCGTGCGCATTGCTCAGGTGCATGCGATGAAGCAGAGAGTGGGGTCCGCTATAAAAGAACTCCAGCGCGACATTCCCGCCCGCATAAGCCAGTAGGCTGTAGTTACCCGTCCGGAACGCGTCCTTGGCGCCGTAGCGGTTCGGGTACCAACCATAGATGGCGGTCATCGAACCCGCATAGGGCCCGACAAGCGCGGGGAATGAAAAGACTCGATGGCCGTCGTCGCCGCGGCGTGCCGTCAATGTCGAAATCACGGCGTGACTCAACCGCGGGAACAGGCCTCTGCACTCACACCGGTAATACATTGCATCTTGCTTGAAGGCTTCTGACAGCGCATAGCGCGTCGTGGTGCCCACCGCCGCGATTCCGTAGTCGGACCCGAATCGCTTGGCGTAACCCTCAGCTCCTTGATTCCACTCCGGCGGAGTATTATTCGCCTGATTAATGCCCGCGCCGAACGCGGCGCCGGCAATAGGGTACGGGCCATACGCGTCGAAAAGGTAATTGTAGATCTTGATTCTCTGCGTCGGACGCACATATGTCAGGTCTCGTTGTACTGGGGCCGTGCTTGCTTGAGTGCCGGAGGAGTCTGCCGAATCCAGCAGTGATTGCGATCTTGCCGTCACGGGTAGACTTGCCGCGAAAGCAGCAATCGAAAACAGGAGCATCGCCCGGCGGATCTTTGTGTTGAAAGATTCTTTGATGGATCGGCTCCCCGATCTGCTCGCCAAATTACCGTGGCAGACGTGCAAGGACCTGGAATTCCGGCTCCATATGGATGGCGTCAAGCTCTCTCCTTCGTTCGGTATCGGCTCTCCCAGACACATTCCTCGCTGTCAAAGAAATATGCCGGCTCTTAGCTATACATTTAGAGATTCTGTCAGAAGCGCGATCTCCAGGGATGGTCAAATCTGCACAGAAGCGCATTTCTTCTTCTCGTGGATCAACCGCGCCTCAAGTCGATAAGTATTTGTATTCGTTCAGCTAGAGCATTTTCACCGATAGTGTAAGGTCGCTCCGTGCCCCATCCTTGCGCCTTTTTCCTGGCGCAAGGGTGGGAAAGCATGAAACTCACCCTACAGGAACAGTGAAAATGCTATAAATTGTCCAAACCATGCGTAAAAATGGGCGGTGTAAGTGCAAGATCGATCTCAAACGATGAACAATGGATCGGTGAAGACCCTCCCGGTCACAACTCGGCGGGCAAGCGCGGCCGCATTTGCTGAGCCGCGCCTTCCTCGGAACGCTACTATTGCTGAATCGTGGTCTCCGCCTTCGTAGGCTTCTCGGTCACCTGTGCGGGCGTAGGCAACTGCGACCGGTCCCAGCCCCCGCCCAGCGCCTCGATCAGTTGAACCGACGCTGTCATCTCCTCCACTTGCAGGATCGCCAGAATCTGCTGGTTTGACAGCAATGTGGTTTGCGCGGTGACCACATCGATATAGGGATCGATGCCCGTGTCGTAGCGAGCCTGTTCGAGCCTCAGAAACGTCCGGGAGGAGTCCACGGCTTCCTGTTGACGCAGGATCTGCTGCGACAAAATGCGAACCGCCGCCAGCGAGTCTTCCACCTGCTGGAACGCAGTAAGCACGGATTGGCGATAGGCGGCAAGGTCTGCATTGTAAGTAGCTATGTATTGATTTACAGTCGCCCGGCGCAGGCCTCCATCGTAAACAATTTCTGAAACCGATGGGCCCACAGACCAGAAGCGGCTGGACGCGTCCAGCAGGTTCTTGATAGCCGAACTCTCCACGCCGCCGTTCCCGGAGAGCGTCAGGACAGGATAATAGGCTGCATAAGCAACCCTGATCTGCGCATTCGCAGCAGCCATGTTCCGCTCCGCCGCGGCAACGTCCGGCCGACGTTCCAGCAGTTGCGACGGCAAGCCGATGGGAATCGGCGGAGGCGCGATGGTCTTCGCTTCCACCGGAATGGAAAACGTCGAGGCCTGCTTGCCAACCAGCACGGCGATCGCATGTTCATACTGCGCCCGCGCAATTCCCAGGTTGATCGCCGCCGATTGCGCGCTCGCCAGGGTGGTCTGCGCTTCAACCAGGGAAATCTGGTCGTCCACTCCGGTGTCATAGCGAGCCCGCTCCGACTGAACCGCCTTCTTGTCGGCTTCCACCGTTTCATTGAGCAGCTTTTGCAGCGCATCCTGGCCGCGAACCTCAAAAAAGTATTCGGCCAGGCTGGCCTGTTCCGTCAGCCTTTCATTCTCCAGATCGGCCGCTGACAATTGCGCGTTATATTGGCTGGCGTATACCGTGTTACGCACCTTCCCCCATAGATCGGGTTCCCACGAAACCTCGGCCGGCAGAGAAAACAACTGCGTCTGCTGACCGCCTGTCGAGCCTGTACCCGTCGTAGGCCCAACATTGGATGAAGTTTGAGACCGTGTGTAAGCGCCACCTGCGCTCACCGTGGGAAAATACTGCGCCCGTGCCTCCCGCACCAGAGCGCGCGCCTCCATAAAGTTCTCAAAAGCCTGTCGGATATTCTGGTTGTCGATATTGAGTTGATCTTCGAGCGCATTCAACTCCGGCTCATTGTAGATTTCCCACCACTTCCCGCGCAGAGCCGCGTCCTGGGGCTGCGCGATGGTCCATCCATCGGTCTCCTTGAACTCGGTGGGTGACTCTTTGAAGACCGGCGGCGCCGTCGCCGTTGGTGGATGATATTTCGGTCCTACGTTGCATCCAGCCAGCATGGCACAAAGCACACCGGCATAAAGTGCGCGCAAAGTTGCGGACGGTTGCCGGAATTGCATCATCGAATTCTTCATAACCAATACTCCATATTCACCTTTGCTAGGATGCCTCCGCGGTTCCATGCTGGAGGGTCGCCGAATGTTTGCCGCGGAACCACAGGCGCGCCCAATCAAAGAGTATATAAACAACGGGCGTGGTGTAGAGAGTCAGCATCTGGCTCACGATCAGTCCGCCGACGATCGTAATCCCCAGTGGGCGCCTGAGTTCCGACCCTGTGCCGGTGCCGAAAGCCAGCGGCAGAGCGCCAAACAGGGCGGCCATCGTCGTCATCAGAATAGGCCGGAAGCGCAGTTGGCAAGCTTCAAAGATGGCTTCGGTAGTGGTCTTGCCGTGCTCGCGCTCCGCCACCAGGGCAAAGTCGATCATCATGATCGCGTTCTTCTTCACAATGCCGATCAGCAGAATGATGCCGATGATCGAGATCACGCTGAGGTCTATCTTGAACAGCATCAGCGCCAGCATGGCTCCCACGCTGGCCGAAGGCAAGGTGGAAATGATGGTGAGAGGATGCACCAGGCTCTCATAGAGTATGCCCAGAACGATGTAGACCGCGAGTAAAGCCGTGCCGATGAGAAGAGGCTCGCTGGCCAGCGATGTTTGATAGGCCGCCGCCGTTCCGGCAAAGGAGCCGCGCACAGTCTGCGGCATATTCATCTGCTGCTGCATCTGGCTCACCTCGCGTGTAGCGTCGCTCAACGACACTCCAGGGGCAAGATTGAACGAAACCGTGACGGACGGAAACGTACTGGTGTGATTGACGGTCAGTGGCGTGGTGGTTGCCCGGGCCGTGCTGACCGTGGAGAGCGGAATGATGCCGCTGCCCGTGGTATTGAGGTAGATATTCTTCAACCCCTCGGGGCTCTGCCAGTAGGGCGGCGCTACCTCCATCACCACGTAATACTGGTTCAACTGCGTATAGATGATGGACACTTGCGACTGTCCGAAGGCGCTGTAAAGAGAGCTGTCCAAAGACTGCGGCGTTATGCCGAGCCGCGCTGCGGTGGGCCGGTCATAGCTGAGCAGCTCCTGCAGGCCGCTGTTCTGCGCATCCGTAATCACATCCTGAAATCCGGGCAGCTTCTGCATCCCGGCCAGCAGTTGCGGGCCCCACTGCGCCAGGTCCTGCACGTTGTCCGACTGGATGGTGTATTGGTAGAGCGCGGCGCTCTGCCTTCCACCGATGCGCAGGTCCTGCGCCGCCTGCAGAACTGCTCTGGCAACCGGAAGACTGTTGAGCTTGGGCCGCAGGCGATTGATAATCTCCGGCGCTCCGATCTTGCGCTCATTGAGCGGTTTCAACGCGATATTGATGCTGCCGCCGTTCGTCGAGCCGCCGCCGCCGGTGTACGCAATCACGTTCTCCACGGCCGGATCGGCCTTGATCACATTCTCCAGTTGCAGAACCGAGTTGTTCATCACCGCAAACGATGCGTCCTGCGGCCCCTGCACGCTGCCTGAAAGGACTCCCGTATCCTGCTGCGGAAAGAAACCCTTGGGGATGATGTAAATGAGCAAGAAGTTCAGCGCAATGGTGAGCAGCAGGAGAGCGAAAATCGGCCAGGGGTGTTTCAGCACCCATCGGAGAGAGCGGGTATACGTGGAGAGCATCCACGCAAATCCCCGCTCGGTTACCCGGTATGCGCGGCCATGTTTGATCTTCGACTCATCCTTCAGCAGATAGGCGCACATCATGGGCGTGGTCGTCAGGGAGATGAGCATCGAGACCACAATCGCCGTCGCCAGCGTGATGGCAAATTCGCGAAACAGCCGGCCCACGATCCCGGCCATGAAAAGAATCGGAATGAAGACCGCAATCAGCGACATGCTGATCGACAGGATGGTAAATCCTATCTCGCTGGAACCCTGAAACGCGGCCTTCATGGGATCCATGCCTGCTTCACGAAGCCGGGAGATGTTCTCCATCACCACAATGGCGTCGTCCACCACGAACCCCGTCGCGATCGTCAATGCCATCAGCGAGAGATTATCGATGCTGAAGCCGAACAGGTACATCACCGCGAAGGTGCCGATCAGCGATGCGGGTACGGCGACGGTGGGAATCAGCGTGGCTCGCCAGTTGCGCAGAAAGACGAATACCACAAGAATGACCAGGATGACGGAGAGAATCAGCGTGCGCTCCACGTCGTTGACCGAGGCGCGGATGGTGGTGGTGCGGTCCAGAACGACGGTGGTCTTGATGCCTTGCGGGATCGACGCTTCAATCGCCGGCAACTCCGCCCGGATTCGATCCACGGTTTCGATGATGTTGGCGCCCGGCTGGCGGAAGATGGTAATGGGGATCGAGGACACGCCATTCAGGTAACCCGCCGCGCGAATGTTCTGCGCGGCGTTGGAAACGTCGGCTACGTCGGAGAGCCTGACAGCGGCTCCATGTTTGTAACCCACAATCAACGGCTTGTATTGGTCTGCGAGGGAGATCTGGTCGTTGACGACGATATCCGCGGTCGTAATCCCATCGGTGAGCTGGCCGGCCGGCTCGTGGGCATTCTGCAGGCTCAGCGCCGACTGAACGTTTTGCAGTGTAAGCCCGTAGCTGTTGAGCAGGGTCGGATTCGCTTCCACGCGCACCGAAGGGCCGGCGCCTCCGCCCACCGAAACCTGGCCGACGCCCTGGATCTGCGACAGCTTCTGCGCCATGACCGTCGACGCCTCGTCATACAGCGTCGGCCTTGCGTACTTGTCCGACGTAAGCCCCAGAATGATAATCGGCGAGTCCGCTGGATTCACCTTGCGATACGTCGGGTTGGCGGGCAGGTTTGCCGGCAGGTAGGTGCGCGAGGCATTGATCGCCGCCTCCACGTCGCGCGCTGCGCCGTCGATGTCCCGGCTCAAATCGAATTGCAGCGTAATCGATGTGCTGCCCAGCGAACTCGATGAAGTCATCTCCGTCACGCCGGCGATGTGGCTGAACTGGCGCTCCAGCGGAGTTGCAATCGAGGACGCAGTGATCTCAGGACTTCCGCCGGGCAAGCCTGCCGAAACCGAAATGGTCGGAAAATCCACCTGCGGCAAGGGAGAAACAGGCAGTACCTGAAAGGCGATCGCCCCCACCAGCGTCACGCCCGCCGTCAGCAGCGTCGTCGCTACCGGCCGCCGGATGAAGGGTGCGGAGATATTCATGCGCCCTCCGCCGCTTGCGGCTCGTTGCCGCCTTCCATTGTCTTCGGTGAACGGCTGAAGCGTTGGCCGATGCGATCGAAGAAGATGTAGATCACTGGCGTGGTGTAGAGCGTCAGCACCTGGCTAAGCAGCAATCCGCCCACCATGGCAATGCCTAACGGCCGCCGCAGCTCCGATCCCATCCCCTGGCCCACCGCCAGCGGAATGCCCGCCAGCAGCGCCGCCATCGTCGTCATCATGATGGGGCGAAATCGCAGCAGGCACGCGTCGTAAATCGCGTCCCGGGAATTCTTCCCGTGTTCTCGTTCGCCCTCCAGGGCAAAGTCCACCATCATGATTCCGTTTTTCTTCACAATACCGATCAGCAGAATAATGCCGATGATGGCCACCACGCTCAGGTCCTGCTTGAAAAGCATCAGGGCCAGCAAGGCGCCCACGCCGGCGGAAGGCAGCGTGGAAAGAATCGTGATGGGATGAATGAAACTCTCGTAAAGAACTCCGAGCACGATGTAAACCGCGGCCAGCGCGGCCAGAATCAGCAGCCCTTCATTGGCCAGCGAGCCTTGAAAAGAGGCCGCAGTGCCCTGAAAACCGTACTGAACGCTGGCCGGCATGTTCAGGTTCTTCTGCACCTTCTCGATGGCCGTGATTGCGCCTCCCAGCGCGGCGTTGGGAGCCAGATTGAACGACACTGTCACGGCCGGGAACTGCCCCTGGTGATTGATCGAGAGCGGCTCGACCGATTTCTCAAGATGAGTGAACGCGCTCAACGGCACTGAGTTGGCGGGCGCAGAACTAGTGGCCGCATTTGAACTCCCGTTCCCGCCCACGCCGGAAGTGATGGCATTCGTGTGCGCGCTGAGCACTGCCGAGGACGGAGTGTATGCCACCGTGGTCGTGGTCGCATTCGAACCCGCCGATGAAGACCCCGAGGACGCATAGGTCGAGGAGGCGCCTGGCCCCGAGGCCCCTGACGATGTATTGGTCTGGATATACAGATCCTGCAGCTTGCCCGGGTTTTGCTGAAACTTCGGATCGGTCTCCAGAATCACGTGATACTGGTTCAACTGCGTGTACATGGTGCTGATCTCGCGCTGCCCATAGGCGTCGTACAGCGTACTGTCCACCGTCGACGGCGCAATGCCCAGCCGCGACGCGGTAACCCGATCGATCACCAGCGATACCGCCAGCCCCCCGGTTTGCTGGTCGGTCGCCACATCCGCAAGTTGAGGCAGTTGCTTCATCTTGTCCACCAGCCGCCCCGTCCACAAGTTCAACTCGTTCGCATTGGGGTCCTCCAGCGTGTACTGGTACTGCGTGCGGCTCACCCGGTCGTCCACCGTGATGTTCTGCACCGGATTCATGTAGAGCTCGATGCCGTCTACCTGCTTCAGGCTATTCTGCAGCCTGCGAATCACGTCCGATGCGCCCAGGTCGCGCTTGTTCAGCGGCTTCAGATTGATTTGCATCCGTCCGCTGTTCAGCGTCGTGTTGGTCCCGTCCGCGCCGATAAACGATGACAAACTCTCCACCGCCGGATCCTGGAGGATGACGGCTGCCAGTTCCTGCTGCTTCTGCTCCATGGCCGCAAACGAAATCGTCTCCGGCGCCTGCGAGATGCCCTGGATCACGCCCGTATCCTGCGTGGGGAAAAACCCTTTGGGGATGATGATGTAGAGCACGACAGTAAGAATCAGTGTGGCTACGGCCACCAGCAGCGTAATGGTCTGGTACCCGAGGACAAACTTGAGCGTGCGCCCGTAAAACGCGATCATGCTCTCGAACGCCCGCTCCGAGGCTCTGAAGATCCTGCCCTGTTGTTCTTTTGCGGGCCTGTGGCGCAGAATCCGCGAGCACATCATGGGGGTCAGCGTCAGCGACACAACGGCTGACAAAATGATGGTCACGGCCAGGGTTACCGCGAACTCGCGGAACAGCCGCCCCACCACGTCGCCCATGAAGAACAGCGGAATGAGCACCGCGATCAGCGATACGGTCAGAGAAATAATCGTGAAGCCGATCTGTTCCGCGCCCTTGAAGGCCGCCTCCATGGGCGGATCTCCGGCCTCGATATAGCGGCTGATGTTTTCGATCATCACAATCGCGTCATCCACCACAAAGCCCGTGGAGATGGTCAGCGCCATCAGAGAAAGATTGTCCAGGCTGTAGCCCAGCGCATACATCGCGCCAAACGTGCCCACCAATGAAAGCGGCACGGCAACGCTGGGAATGATGGTGGCGTACACGTTGCGCAAAAACAGAAAGATGACCATCACCACCAGGAAGACGGTCAGCATCAACTCAAACTCCACGTCGGCCACCGAGGCGTTGATGGAGGTGGTGAGATCGGTAAGCGGCGTCACCTGAATCGATGCCGGAAGGTTCACTTCAAGCTGGGGCAAAATCGCCTTGATGGCCTTCACCACGCTGATGGTATTGGCCCCCGGCTGCCTTTGAATGTTGACGATCACCGCCGGCGTCTCGTTCATCCACGCCGCCTGCTTGTTGTTCTCGATCCCGTCCACCACCTGCGCAACATCTTTCAGCATGATGGGCGAGCCATTGCGATAGGCAACCACAATCTTTCGATAGTCGTCGCTGGTCGCCAACTGATCGTTGGCGTTGATCTGGTAATCCTGATGAGGCCCGTCGAAGTTGCCCTTGGCGGTGTTCACGCTGGTCTGCGTGAGCGCCGTGCGCAGATCTTCCAGGTTCAGTCCGTAAGACGACAGCGCCGTCGGGTTAGCCTGGATGCGCACCGCCGGCTTCTGACCGCCGCTGATGCTCACCAGGCCCACCCCGCTCAACTGCGAGAGCTTGGGCGCCAGCCGCGTATCCACCATATCCTCAACCTGCGAAAGCGGCATCGAGCTGGATGTGACGGCCAGCGTCAGCACGGGTGCATCCGCCGGATTGGTCTTGCTGTAAACCGGCGGCGAGGGAAGATTCGACGGCAATAAGCTCTGCGCGGCGTTGATCGCCGACTGAACCTCCTCTTCGGCGATATCGATGTTCAGGCTGAGGACGAATTGCAGCACAATCACAGACGAGCCGCCGGAACTGGTCGACGTCATCTGGCTAAGTCCCTGCAATTGCCCGAACTGGCGCTCCAACGGCGCGGTCACCGTGGTGGCCATCACGTCCGGGCTGGCGCCGGGATAGAAGGTCAGTACCTGGATGGTGGGGTAGTCCACCTGCGGCAAGGCAGAGACCGGCAACTGGGTATACGCAACGATACCCACCAGCATGATTGCGGCCATCAGCAGCGACGTAGCAACGGGACGCTGGATGAATGGCCCGGATGGATTCACGGAGTGTTCCCTGCCGGAGCATTCGTCGCCGGAGCCTGTTTCGCCACCACCACCCTGCTCCCGTTCTGCAGCTTTTCAAAGCTGCTGGTGGCCACAACCTCGCCGGGATTGATTCCCTCCACCGCGGTCATTCCGCCGTCCGCAACCCCCGTCGTCACATTGCGTACGCTCGCTGTGCCGTTCGCAATCACATACAGAAAGGCCACCGCCCCATTGTGTTGAATTGCTGCGGTGGGAACCAGCGTGACGCCGTTGAGCGTATTCACCAGCAACCGTGTGTTCACAAACTGGTTGGGGAAAAGAACTCCGTTCTTGTTATCGAACTGGGCGCGCAGCTTCACCGTTCCCGTCGTGGTATCGATCTGGTTGTCGATGGTCATCAACTTGCCCGCGGCTATCTGCTTGGTCTGGGCGCGATCCCACGCCTCCACAGGCAGCGTATGCGCCTGCCGCAGCCGCGCCTGCACCTGGCCCAGGCTGTCTTCCGCCATGGTGAAAATCACGGTAATGGGCTGCACCTGCGTTATTACCACCAGCACGGTTGTGCCGCCTGCCTGCACCACGTTGCCGGGATCCACCAGGCGAAGACCTACCCGTCCGGAGATCGGCGCGGTAATGTGGCAGTAGCTAAGCTCCACCTGGTTGTAATTCACGGTGCCTTGATCGTTCTTCACCGTGCCCTGGTCCTGCAACACGATCTTCTCCTGGTCGTCCAGCAGTTGCTTGTTGATCCCGTTGCGCGCCCACGCCGTGCGATAGCGCTCCAGGTCCATCTCGGCCTGCGCCAGAAGATTGGTGTCCCGCTCCAGCGCGCCTTCGGCCTGCAGCAGTTGCGCCTGGTAGGAGCGCGGATCGATGTCGATCAGCGCAGCCCCTTTCTGAACGTATTGACCCTCGTTGTAATGCACCGCGGTCAGCACTCCGCTGGCCAGCGCGGTAATGGAGGCGGTGTAGACCGGAGTCACCGTGCCGATGGCATCCAGGTAGATGCCGATACTGCCCTTCGTGGCAGTGGCCACCGTGGCAGTAACAGACGGCTTCACCGCGGCCAGCGCGAGCTTCGCAGCCGCTGCCTTGGCGTTGTTCTCATGGATCTCCACGATGACGATCACGGCCACCAGAAGCAGAAGAAGCAGGCTTGTCCAAAGAACCCAGCGCTTGCGATACCAGGGGCGCGGCGTAGATAACTGGCGATCGGCGCCAATGTGTTGTGCATCTGATCTGTCATCAATCTCAGACATGTAACACTCCGCGCCCGGTCTCTTTCGGGGAAATTCCCCTGCAGAACTCTCCAATCCGGCGCAATTATACGGTCCGTTTTGCTCTACCGAAAAGAGTCTACCAGAAGCCCGGTACCCCTCGCTCCCTAAGATGACGGACCGCCGCGGCAGGTCCCCGTTCCTCTTTCGAAAGATGAGCAATACGAGACAGACACAAGCTTTGGCGCAAGCGATAATGGACAGAGCTTAAGCGCAGATGCGCTCAAGCGCGGGGAAGTCAGCCCATCGTGAGCCTGCTCCCCGGAAAGCATTTAGGGACTGCGTTGACGGAGCCAGGTTGCCAGGATTGCTTCCGTCCTCTTCGCCCAATGCGCCGCTATCCACGGTACACATCCACAAGGTTTGCTTTCCGGGCAAGAGCCGTCCACGCCGGACTAACCGCCAGCAAAGAGGAAATATGTCAATAAGCAAAATGAAGCGCACAGCGTTTGACCCCGCCGCCTTTCTTTCCAGTGCCGGCCTGGGCCGGAGAATCGTTGAATTGCAGCCCAAAGAAACCTTTTTCGCCCAGGGAGATCCGGCAGACTCCCTCTTTTATCTTCAAACCGGCCGCGCCCGGCTCACCGTCGTCTCGCAGTTCGGCAAAGAGGCCACCATCACGCTCCTTGCCGCCGGCGACTTCGTTGGAGAAGAATCCCTCGCCACGGTTGCCGGGCTGCGTCTGGCAACGGCTACCGCCGAGAACACTTGCATCGCGCTCAAGATCGGGAAGGACGAGATGATCCGCGTCATGCACGAGCAGCATGCCCTCTCCGACATGTTCCTGTGCTTTCTGCTGGCCCGCAGCATGCGCACCCAGGCCGATCTTGTCGACCAGCTCTTCAACTCCAGCGAAAAACGCCTGGCGCGCATTCTTCTGTTGATGGCTGAATTTGGCAAGCCCGGCGCCCCAAATACCTTCATTCCTCCCATCACCCAGGAAACCCTGGCGGATATGATCGGCACTACCCGCTCCCGCGTCAGCTTCTTCATGAACCGCTTCCGCAAGCTCGGATTCATCAGCTACAACGGCCGCATCCAGGTCCACAAGTCGCTGCTCAATGTAATCCTGCTCGATCAATTGCCGGAACACAACTCCGAACAACCGTCTATGGCCGCCGACTAGTAAGCTGATTCGGGGTTCCGTCCGATTCGCCGGCCATCCTTATTGACCGGCACAAAATCATGAAACCACCTAAAAGCCGTCATCCTGAGCGGAGATCGACGCGGCGACCGGAACCAGAACCCCCAGCGACAGGTTTTCGTCGCTGGGGTGGGGAGTCGAAGGACCCGCGTCTAGATTTGTCGTCCTGAGCGCAGCGGAGTCGAAAGACCCGCATTTCACTGCAGGATCACGCAGTTCCAGCCGTTCCAGCCTCCCAACCGCCGACCCTCCTGGTTCTCCCGCATACCTCCCTCTGCAACCATATCCTCGCCAGTCGCATCCATTCATTTGGCCCCGCGCTACGGGAGGACTATACTCATCTCCCGTACACTGCCTGGCGTACCAACCCTTGAGTACGCCATTTTTTCGGCAAGGAGCAAGACCCATGGCTGCGACCATACCCATCCAGGAATCTGATCTGGAGTTCGACCACGGCAGCTTCGATTCAGCCGCCTTTACCGCACAGGCACTTTCGAGCTGGCAGGCGCTGGCCGCCGTCATGGACCACACCCTGCTCAAACCCGATGCCACCATCGACCAGATTGAAAACCTCTGCGGCGAGGCCATCCGCTACCGTTTTGCCTGTGCCATGGTCAACCCGGTCTGGGTCTCCACAGCGGTCGGCGTGCTCTCCGGCACAGGCATTCCCGTGGGCGTGGTCATCGGCTTTCCCCTCGGCGCCTCGCTGGTCTCCACGCTGCGCCAGGAGGCATCCGCCCTCATCCGTCTGGGCGCGCGCGAGCTGGACATGGTTATCCCCATCGGCCAGCTCAAGAGCGGCAACCACCATGCCGTCCACCACGCCATCCACGCCGTCGCCACTGTCGCCCATCATCAGGGCGCCCTGCTCAAGGTCATTCTTGAAACCGCCCTGCTCACCCTCGAAGAAAAACTCCGCGCCGCCGAGATCGCCATCCAGGCCGGCGCCGACTTCCTCAAGACCTCCACGGGGTTTTCCTTGAGCGGCGCCACCCCCGCCGACGTTGCCCTGCTCCGTGGCGTAGCCGGCGCCCGTTCCGGCATCAAGGCCGCCGGCGGCATCCGCACCCTGGCCGACGTCCGCGCCCTCCTCGACGCCGGAGCCAACCGCATCGGCGCCTCCGCCTCGGTCGCCATCGTCCGCGAACTCGGAGCGGAGTAAGAACAGGGATCAGGGTTCAGGAGTCAGGGATCAGGGTTCAGGGGTCAGGGAAAAACAGCCCGTATCCCCACGAAATCCGCTAACCTGCTAACTTGCTAACCCCGCGAAGCGGTGCTAACTTGCCTTTCCCTAACCCCTGATCCCTGAACCCTGCCCCCTCCATCCGTTATCATTTGCATCTATACCCCATGCCCAACAATCCCCCATCCCCACCCCACCAGCCCGACCTCGAAGGCGACTACCGCCCCGCCGACCCCGCCAACCCCAGCGCCCATCTTGACCCCGTCAACCCCCGCGTAGAACCCGCCGACGTGGCTTACCTGACGCAGATGGCTGAAGCCCTCAACACCACCCTCGATCTGCAAACCCTCCTCAACCGCACCGCCGAGCTGGTTCGCGCCGTCATCCCTTACCACATCTTCGCCATTCTTCTCCTCAACGACCGCACCCACGAACTGCGCGTCCGCTTCCAGATCGGCCACACCTCCGAAGTTGAACGCCTGATCATCCCCATGGGCCGCGGCGTGGTCGGCCAGGTGGCTCTTACCCGCCAGCCCATCCTCCTCAACGACGTCTCCACCTCGGAGACCTATTTCCAGGTCAATCCGGCCGTCCGCTCCGAACTGGCCGTCCCCCTCATCGCCAAAAACCGCCTCATCGGCGTCATGGATCTGGAAAGCGAAGAGACCGGCCACTTCCGCCCCGAGCACCTCCACCTGCTCACCCTCACCGCCTCCCGCATCGCCCAGGCCATTGAGAACGCGCGCCTCTACGCCCGCGTCTCCCGCCAGGCGCAAACCCTTGAAGTCCTCAACGAGATCGCCGTCGAACTGGCCTCCATCCTCGACCTCGATCCGCTCCTCGAGCGCGTCGGCCAGCTCCTCCGCCGCCTCATCGACTACCAGATGTTCACCATCATGCTTCTCGACGAAAAGGGAGA
The DNA here is from genome assembly GCA_050012555.1 of Occallatibacter sp. Classification (GTDB taxonomy): domain Bacteria; phylum Acidobacteriota; class Terriglobia; order Terriglobales; family Acidobacteriaceae; genus Telmatobacter. The sequence goes on along the minus strand of JBEKGY010000008.1, from coordinate 33,524 downwards.
AACCCTCATCACCCGCTACGCCTGGCGCTTCGGCCACGCCCACACCCCCGCGCGCCGCTTTTCCATCACGGAGGGCCTGGTGGGCGCGGCCGTCCGCGAGTGGCGGCCCATCAATGTCCCCGATGTACTCAAGGATCCCCGCTACCTCCCCATGAACCCTGAAACCCGCTCCGAGCTGATCGTCCCTCTCTTCTACAAGGGCCGCATCATCGGCGTTCTCGACCTCGAACACACCCGAGCCGGCTTCTTTAACCATGACCACGAGCGCATCCTGACCACCCTCGCCGCCCAGGTCGCCATCTCCATTGAGAACGCCCGCCTCTACCAGGCTGTCCGCCGCCAGGAGCGCCAGCTTGAGCGCGACATCGCCATGGCCCGCGAGGTCCAGCTCCGCCTGCTCCCGCCCGCCGCGCCCTCTCACCCCAACGCAGAAATGGCCGTCCGTTTTCTTCCCGCCCGCGCCATCGGCGGAGACCTCTACGACTTCATCGACTACGGCCCCAACCGCACCGCCATCGTCCTCGGCGACGTCAGCGGCAAAGCCGCTCCAGCCGCCCTCTTCGCCGCCCTGGTCAGCGGCATCATGCGCTCCGCCGCCGTCCACCAACCCCAACCCGCCCCCATGCTCGCCCTGCTCAACGACGCCCTCCAGGAGCGCAAGCTGGAATCCCAATATGTCTCCCTGCTCTTCGCCCTCTGGGACGACCAAAGCCGCACCCTACAGGTAGCCAACTCCGGCGCCGTCCAGCCCATCCTCTGCCGCTCCGGCCAGTTCTCCACCGTCCCGGCCGAAGGCTTCCCTCTCGGCCTCTTCCCCAACGCGACCTATGAGGAATTCAGCGTAACCACCCAGCCCGGCGACGCCATTGTCTTTGTCTCCGACGGCATCCTCGACGCCGACAACGCCCAGGGCGAAATGTACGGCCAGGACCGCCTCGCCGCCCTGCTCTGCGCCCAACGCGACCACCCCGCCCAGCAGATCGCCGACGCCATCCACGCCGACGTAGCCCGCTTCCAGGGCGACCACGACCGCTTCGACGACGAAACCATCATCGTCCTCCGCGTGCGATAAAGGATGATCGGAGGCCGGCATTCATGACCAGCAAATCGCGCCTGCGCAAATCCCGAGGCAAGCGCCCGTCGAAGCGGTAGAAGAGTATACCCAGGCGCTGCGCTTCGACCCTGAAAACGCCAGCACGCATAATAACCTCGGCGTGGCCCTGCTTCAACTGGGAGAGGACGAAAAAGCGCTCGAACAGTTCAGCGACGCATTACGGCTTGATCCGGACTATGCCGATGCCAGGCGAAACCTCGCTCTTACTCAATCCCGGATGAAAAACGGCAAGATTGATCAGGCAGGAAAATGAACAAGGCTGGAAGGATGACTCTCACGCTCTAGCAAAAATAACGTTTTTGAGCTGTTTTTTCCCATCACGAGCGGGAAAATGCAGATAACTTATTTATTTTGATTAAGTTACGACAACTTTCCCATAAATTCTTCATAACTATTTTATTTTCAATCATTTAGCTGTAATCTAGCTGGATTCCATTCCCCAATTTCACGCAATTGTCCAAAACGGTCCAAATTCTGTGCATGCGCAGGCACACATTTTACCCCTCCGAATGCCCATTCCCGGTCGAAAAGTATGCCTCTCCAGCGCCACTCCTCCGCGCCGTGTTGCCACCGTCCTGCGCCTTCAATACAGGCGGAAGTTCACTTCGACGGTAATCATCACCGCCACCGGCGTCTTGCCGTCCTTCATCGCCGGCCTGAACTTGTACTGGCGCACCGCTTCCAGAGCCTTCTCGTCCAGACCCATGCCCAGCGCGCGAATCACACGCGGGTTCTGCGGATTCCCCTGCGCGTCGACAATCAAAGAGATCAGGCAGACGCCCTGGTACTTGGCCCGGCGCGCCTCGTCGGAGAACTCCGCCTCCACATTGTTCAGAGCCACAGGCGCTGAAATCCCGCCGCCCACGTGGTACAGTCCGCCGCCGGCATTTCCGCCAAACCCCGGCCCATATCCATTGCCGGTCCCCGAACCCAACCCTCCGCCCGAGCCCGTTCCCATGCCGCCGCTCGAACCCTGTCCGTTCGAGGCCAGGTTGACGTTAGGGGATTTCGTCACTCCAATCACCGGCAGCAGCGGATTGTCGGGCAGCGTTAGGTTCTTCTGCACATCGATGGCCGACTGCATCGGTATCTTGGGGTTGTCCACCACCGGAACCTGAGGCGGCGTGATCGGATTCTTCTCGATCTTGGGCAGATGGCCCTTGTTGGCGTCGATGATGCTGCGGTCGCCGCCGCCGCCGCCGCCGCCGGCCAGCGTGTCGGCATGGGGCGCCTTGAACTCTCCCACATCGATGTCGGTCGCGTGCAACTGCTGCTGGTTCACCGTGTCGATGATCTTCCTCACGCCAAAGAAAATCACCAGCGCCAGAATCGCCAGGTTCACCGTGGTGGCGATGCCGATGGCCCATGGATTGGGCTTCACCGCCAGCAGGTCAGGCACCGGAATCGGCTTCGAGGTCAACTCCAACGGCGGCAGATGGGGCGGAAAGAAGATGTCGCGGATGTTCTCGTAGAGATCGGCCCAGATGGGCTTTTCCTTCAGGGCCATGCCGAAGGCGACGTTGAGCTCGCAGCCGCCCGGTAAGGCGGCCACAACTCGGGATTCTGTCTCTGGATATGTCAGTAGGTCGTTTGCCATGATTGTTGCTGGCTCTGTTGCCCTTGGCTGCCCGGTTTCGCGTTCGCTTGGCAGCCTTCCTTCGTCCCTGTACACTCTCTTATTATGCGCGACCGAACCCACCCTTGTCTCTGTACCCTTTAGCTCACTCTCCAGGGTCTCATCATCCGGGGTCTCATATTCAGGCCTGGTCACAGTTTCCATAAATAATAGACGGCCAAGGCTCATAGTGGTTAACGAAAAGATCATCCCCCGCCATTTACACTAACCAATGAACAAGATCGCACCATTCCAGGGAGTGACGATGTCCTCAGCGCCGGAGTTGAAGGCGACCCTTAACTTGCCGCACACCGCCTTTCCGATGAAGGCCAATCTGCCACAAAATGAGCCACTTCGGCTGGCGCGCTGGGCCTCGCTCCGCCTCTACGAAGCGTTGCGCAAGGCCGGCCGCGGCCGCCCCGTCTACATCCTCCACGACGGCCCTCCCTACGCCAACGGCCCCATCCACCTGGGCCACGCGCTCAACAAGGGCCTCAAGGACTTTGTCGTCAAGTCAAAGACCATGGCCGGCTTCGACGCTCCCTACGTTCCCGGCTACGACTGCCACGGCCTGCCCATCGAAATCAAAGTGGACGAGCATTTGGGCCGCAAGAAGCTGGAAATGCCTGTCCCCGCCGTGTTCGAAGCCTGCCGCGCCTACGCCCAGAAATACGTTGACCTGCAAACCTCGCAATTTGAGCGCATCGGCTGTTTCGGACGCTGGGACTCCCCTTACAAGACCATGGCGCGCGACTACGAGGCCCGCACCCTGGAAGCCTTTTACGGCTTCCTGGAGAAGGGCTTTGTCTACCGCGGCCTCAAGCCGGTCTACTGGTGCATCCACGACCGTACCGCCCTGGCCGAGGCCGAGGTGGAGTACGAGATGCACACCAGCCCCTCAATCTACGTGCGCTACCGGCTCACCTCCGACCCGGCGGCCATCGATCCGGCCCTGGCCGGCAAACAGGTCTCGACCATCATCTGGACCACCACTCCCTGGACCCTGCCCGCGTCCCTGGCCGTGGCCTTCCATCCCGACTTCGAGTACGTGGCTCTGGCGACGAACCCCGAGACCCCGGGTGCCCCAGGTCCCGATTCTGGGACCTGGGATACCGCAAATGCCCACAAGGATGCCGACCAGTCAAAAATGCTGGGTGCCCCATCCTTTCCGCGTTCTTCAGCGGAAAGGGTGGGAGACCACCAACCCCAACTAGCCCCCGTCTACATCGTCGCCGCCGAACTGGCCGCCTCCGTTGCCGCCGCCTGCAACCTGGGCGCGGCCAAAGAACTCGCCCGCTTCAAGGGCAGTGTGTTGGAGCGCGCCACCTTCCAGCATCCATTTCTAGACCGCAGCATCCTGGGTGTAGTGGCATATTATGTCACTGCCGACACCGGTACCGGTGCCGTTCACACAGCTCCCGCCCATGGTGTCGATGATTTTGAGACAGGTGTTTACTACGGTCTGGACCTAACCTGCCGCGTGGATGAAACGGGCCATGTTTATGTGGAACCCAAGGCTTGGCCCTTTGCCTCAGATCTAGCTTTCAGGGGCAAGACAGTATGGGCGGCCAATCCCATCATCATCGCCATGCTTGAGGAATCAGGTGCACTCCTGGCCAGCTCCGATTTGGAGCACTCCTACCCACACTGCTGGCGCTGCCACAAGCCGATCATCTATCGAGCCACCGATCAATGGTTCATCTCGCTCGATACGCCCGTAAAGCGCGGCGACGGCTCCGAGACCACCTTCCGTCAGTTGGCTATCGAAGAGATCGACAAGGTGGTCTGGGACCCGGCCTGGGGCAAGGAGCGCATCACCAATATGATCGCCACCCGCCCCGACTGGTGCATCAGCCGTCAGCGCATCTGGGGCGTACCCATCGCAGTATACGTATGTACGGGTTGCAACAAGCCAATCATAGATTCAGAGTTGAATCGAAAGATCATCGATCTTATTGAGCGCGAAGGGATTGAGGCGTGGCATTCGAGTGACGTGGACAAGGTGCCTTTTGGCATTGATGTTCTACATGGTGAACATGCGAATTGCCAAGGCCCGGACGGCGGAGCTTCATTTCGCAAGGAAAAAGACATTCTCGACGTGTGGTTCGACTCCGGCACGAGTTGGTTCGCCGTGTGCGAAGCCGACCCCGACCTCAAGGCAGCCTACACCGCCTTCCAAAAGAACGAGGGCACACAGGTCTTATATCTCGAAGGCGGCGACCAGCACCGAGGCTGGTTCCACTCTTCCCTGCTCACCTCGGTGGCCTTGCGCGGCCGCGCGCCCTACTCTCACGTCGCCACTGCCGGCTGGACCCTCGACGAGCAGGGCCGCGCGTTTTCCAAATCCCTCGGCAACGGCGTCGATCCCGTCGATATCGCCAACCGCATGGGCGGCGAGATCGTCCGCCTCTGGGTGGCCTCGGTGGACTTCCGCGAGGACATGGCGGCCAGCGAAAACCTGCTCCAGCGCTGCGCCGACATCTATCGCAAGCTGCGCAACACCTTCCGCTTCCTGCTCGGCAACCTGAACGGCTTCTCACCCCTCCGCGACCGCGTTCCCGAGGCCGAGCTTCTCCCCCTCGACCGCTACATGCTGGCCCGCACCCGCGACCTCACCGAAAAGGTCCTCGACTGGTACGCCGCCTTCGAGTTTCATCGCGTCTACCACGCCGTCAACGAGTTCGCCATCGTCGACCTGAGTTCGTTCTACCTCGACGTGCTCAAAGACCGCATGTACACCTTCGCGCCCACCAGCCAGGCGCGCCGCTCCGCGCAAACAGTGCTGTGGCAGGTCACGGAAGCGCTGGTGCGCCTGGTCGCGCCGATTCTCAGCTTCACGGCCGACGAGGTCTGGGAGCATCTGCCTGCCGTTGAGGGACGCGAAGCTTCGGTTCATCTGGCGCAGTTTCCGATGCCGGAGGCGGTCTTTTCCGAGAATCCTGCGCCCGTGATCGAGGAGTGGAAGACTATTCTTCTGGTCCGCAGCGAAGTATTGAAGAGTCTCGAAGAGTTACGACAAAAGAAGGAGATTGGCAAAGGACTCGAAGCTGACGTAAAGATAACCGCAGGTCCTAAATTGTACGATCAGCTAAACAAGTATAGAGACAGCTTAAAAGAGCTGATCAATGTCTCAACAGTTGAGGTCGTACCATTCAACGCCGAGCCGCTTCCGAGAGCGCATTATCACGTCTTCGAGCCAGTGGACCTCGGATTCAGCATAGCGGTGAGCCTCGCCTCCGGCCACAAATGCGCCCGCTGCTGGAACTTCATGCCGGAAGTCTCGAACTACGGCATCTGGCAGAATGTCTGCACCCGCTGCCAGGAGGCTCTGACCGAAATGAAGATTGCCCGGCCTGAAGCTCAACCGTCCCAAGCCACGGAGGCCGCCCAGTGAAATTCACCGCACCCCGCCGCCTGCCCTGGCTTCTGCTCATCTCCGCGCTGATCGTCCTGGCCGACCGCCTCACCAAAATCTGGGTTGCGGCACATATCCCCACGGGCGGCGCCATCCCCGTCATACCCCGCGTCCTGCGCATCACCCATTGGACCAACGAGGGCGCAGCCTTCTCGCTCTTCGCCAACTCCGCCTCGCCCCACGTGATCCACTGGGCCTTGGTCGCCTTTTCGCTTCTGGCGGCGCTGGCCGTCCTGGTCGCCATGGTCCGCCTGGGCAACCGCTTCACCCTGACCACCGTCGCCCTGGCGCTCATCCTTGCCGGGGCTCTGGGCAACGTCCACGACCGCATCCTCTACGGCTCGGTCATCGACTTCATTGAAGTCCACATCTTCACCTACCACTGGCCCGACTTCAACCTGGCCGACTCCTCCATCGTCACCGGCGCATGCCTCCTCCTGCTCGACTCCCTGCTGCCGAAAAAGACCGCGGCGCAATGACCGCTCAACCCCACGAGGATCACATGAATATTCGCTGTTCCGCTCCATCGTTTCGCGCAGCTCTGGCAACATCGGCCGCACTGATTTTTCTTTTCCTGGCCCCCGTCCGCCCCGCAAACGCCCAGCGCCTCCCTTCGACCGTCCGCCCCGAGCACTACGCGCTCACCCTCACGCCAGACCTCAAAGCCGCAACCTTTTCCGGCGTTGAGTCCATCGACGTCATTCTTGCCGAACCCACCGACCACATTACCCTGAACGCCGCCGAGATCGCCTTCCAATCCGTCTCCGCCAACGGCAAAGAGCAAACCGCCACCGTCGCTCTCGACAAAGACAAGGAGCAAGCCACCTTCACCTTCCCAGATAAACTCCCCGCCGGCAAGGCAACCCTCTCCATCGCCTACACCGGCATCCTCAACAACGAGCTGCGCGGCTTCTATCTCTCCAAGACCGCCCGCCGCAACTACGCCGTCACCCAGTTCGAGGCCACCGACGCGCGCCGCGCCTTCCCCTGCTTCGACGAGCCGGCCTTCAAGGCCTCCTATGACGTCTCCCTGGTCGTCGACAGCGCCGATACCGCCATCTCCAACAGCCCCATCGAAGCCGACACACCCGGCCCCGCCGCCGGCAAGCACACCCTCAAGTTCTCCACCACCCCCAAAATCTCCACCTACCTCGTCGCCTTTCTGGTCGGCGACTTCCAGTGCACCGCCGGCTCGTCCGACGGCGTCGCCATCCGCGTCTGCTCCACCCCCGACAAAGTGGCCCTCACCCCCTACGGCGTCGATGTGGCCAAGTGGGTGCTCCACTACTACAACACCTACTTCGACATTCCCTACCCGCTCAAGAAGCTCGATCTGATCGCTCTGCCCGACTTCGAAGCCGGCGCCATGGAGAACTTCGGCGCCATCACCTACCGCGAGACCGACCTGCTCATCGATCCCAAGACAGCCTCGGTTGGCTCAAAGAAGGAAGTCGCCCTGGTCATCGCCCACGAAATGGCCCATCAGTGGTTCGGAGACCTGGTCACCATGCAGTGGTGGGACAACATCTGGCTCAACGAGGGCTTCGCCACCTGGATGGAAACCAAGGCGGTAGCCCTCATGCATCCGGAGTGGGATATGGACCAATTCGTGGCCGCGGATTTGAATGTTACGCTCAACGTGGATGCGCAGCCCACCACCCGCGCCATCCGCGCCAAAGCCGAGACCCCCGACGAGATCAACCAGATGTTCGACAGCATCGCCTACGGCAAGGCCGGCGCCGTTCTGCTGACGGTGGAAAACTACCTGGGCGAGGAGACCTTCCGCCAGGGCGTGCATAACTACCTGGCCGCGCACAGCTACGCAAACGCCACCGCCGAGGACTTCTGGAACGCCCAGACCGCAACCAGCCGCAAGCCGGTGGACAAGATCATGGAGAGCCTGGTGGCCCAGCCCGGAGCTCCCATCCTCGCCTTCGGCGAGCCGGCCAACGGCAAGGTTCGGGTGGCGCAGAAGCGCTTCTACCTGAGCCCCAGAATCCAGCCCGACCTCGCGCAGAAATGGACCGTCCCCGTCTGCTTAAAGACCGGGGTCCCCGGCGACGGGTCTTTGTCGCCGGGGTGGAAGACCGGCGAAGGGACTCAGAGCTGCCAGATTCTCACCCCCTCCACCACCACATTGAAGGCGCCCGCCGGCGGCCTGTTCTTTGCCAATGCCGGCGGCAAGGGCTACTACCGCAGCGCCTACACACCCGGCATCTACGCGGCCCTGGTGGCCGGCGTGGAAACCGGCCTCACCCCCACCGAGCGCATCAACCTCATCGGCGACGAGTGGGCCCAGCTCCGCTCCAACAAGGCCACCGTGGGCGACTATCTCAACCTCGTAGCCGCCGTCAAGGCCGATCCCAACGCCGAGGTCGTAAGCTCCGCCCTGGGAGGCGTGGATTCGATCTATGAGCGGGTCGCGGGGACGCCTGAAGAGAAGGCCGCATACGCGGCCTGGATTCGCTCCACCTTTGCGCCGCGGTATGCTAGTCTCGGCACACCCTCTGAGAGCGATTCCGCCAACACCCGCGAATTGCGCGCCCACCTCTTCGACGTCCTCGGCTACTACGGCAAAGACCCCGCCGTCCTCGCCCAGGCCCGCCAGATTGCGCAAAATTATCTGCTCAATCCCGCCTCCGTCGATCCCACGCTGGGCCAGACCGCTCTCGCCATCGCCGCCCGCAACGGCGACGCCGCTCTCTTCGATCAGTTGCAAACGATCGCCGAAACCTCAACCAATCCCGAGTTCCAGGAGCACGCTCTCCGCATGCTCGCCGAGTTTCAAGACCCCGCCCTCGTTCAACGTGCCTTGAACTACGCCGCCTCCGGCAAGGTCCGCAACCAGGACGCGGCCATCCAGTTCGCCATCGCCCTCGATATCGACGAAACCCGCGGCCAGGCATGGAAATACATCCAGGACGATTGGGATAAGGTGCAGGCCCAATTCACTACTTCGATGGGCGCCATGGTTGTAGGCGCAACGGGCAACTTCTGCTCCGCCGATGACCGCGACAACGTGAAGAAGTTCTTCTCCACCCACAAAGTCGCCGCCTCCAATATGGCCCTCAGGCACGCCCTCGAACACATCGACGGCTGCATCGAACTCCGCGCCCTCCAGGAACCGAACCTCAAGCAGTGGCTGGCCACTCAACCCAAACCGTAGTCCAGCAACACCGGAACCCAGGGTGCCCCAGGCCCAATTCGATTCGCCAGGGTGCCCCAGGTCTCGATTTTGAGACCTGGGATTACTCAAGTCTGCATCATGATTAGCAACAGCGGGTGCCCCACCGGGGCGCCCTCTGGGCCCCGCGTCTTTGTTCTTGCGGCTAGGGTGGGATTCCACAAACCCACAATCAGTCTCCAGCCCGATTCGCTACCATTAGATCCATGCCCCGATTTCCTCCCGGCCAGACCCTGCTCATCGACGCCGACGATACGCTGTGGGAAAACAACGTCTACTTCGAGCGGGCCATTGCCGCCTTCATCAGCTACCTGAACCATCACACTTACTCGCCCGCCGAGGTGCGCAGGGCCCTTAACGCCGTCGAACGCGAAACCATCCTCGCCCACGGCTACGGCCTCACCAGCTTCACCCGTTCGCTGGTCACCTGCTTTGAACGCCTCAGCCCCGCCCCGGTCACCGAAGAAATGGCCCAGCGCATTCTGAGCTTCGCCCGCTCCATCGAGGAGCAGGAGATCGAACTGCTCCCCGGCGTGGCCGAAACTCTGGCCGAGCTGGCCGGCCGCCACCGGCTCATCCTCATGACCAAGGGAAACCAGGCCGAACAGGCCGACAAGCTCGCCCGCTCCGGGCTCTCCGAGCTTTTCTCTTCGGTCGAGATTGTTGCGGAGAAAGATCCGCCCACTTACCGCCAGGTCATCGCTCGCCACGAACTCGCCCCACACACCAGTTGGATGATCGGCAACAGCCCCAAAAGCGACATCAACCCCGCTCTCGCCGCCGGCCTGCACGCCGTCTTCCTCTTCCACAAAGATACCTGGGTTCTGGAACACGCCGCCGTCGATCCAGCGCCGGAAGGCCAGCAGTTGCTCGAACTCGATTCTTTCGCCAAACTCTGTGCTATCTTCTAGTTTTAAGGAACTTCACCATGGATCAGCCGCCGACACAGCCCGAGGCATCACCCAAAGTTGTTTATCCGTCGCCACCGGACGTGCATTGGGCCATGCTGCTTGCCGCCTGGGTAGTCTTTGCAATCCTTATCATGATCTGCACTCCCAAAGATGATTGGGATTTCTTGTCCAGTCTGGCGGTCGACGTATGGGCCCTCTTCATTTGCCTCTGGATACGCAAACTCGATCCCCGCTCCATGAGTATCTATTGGTGCGGCGCTTATGTCGCGGTACAGCTCGCTGGTTCCGTGCCGTCCGCTCCGCAAACTTTCTCCATGGGACTCGAAATCGTCTCAGTCGCATCGGGACTTCTTCGCCTCGTTCTTTGGATCGTGACCATTTACGTGGTCCGCGCGGAACTCCTCAAGCACTACAAAGAACGTGAGCCCATCGGCCTGCAATTGGGCGGGATAATGACCTTCTTCTTCTCTTTCCTCTACTTCCAATCTCGCCTTTATCCCCTTGTCCAATTCAAAAAACATCAGGAACTAAGCTCCGTCAACAACCCAGGCCGCGCCCCCCTCCCTTGACGCATCCCCCGCAAACGCGGCTGGCGGTTTTCTCGTTTCTTGCCTCTTATGTCTTGTTAGGGAGAGCTTTCAGTGGAATCCGTGACCCGCGAAACGCGCGGCGCAACCCACATCATCGCCATCAGCCACGCCCTCCGCAAAGCCGGTTTCCGCTTCGAGCGCATCCATTAGAGGAACCGCTCCGAATTGTCCAGCGAATGCCCCGTGCCCCATCCTTTCGCCTTTTTTCTGGCGAAAGGGTGGGAGACCACGAATCTCAACTAACATTCATCAGGAGCCTTATGTACTCGCCCAAATTCAACCAGGTCGCCGACCGCTCCATCCTCATTGAGGCCATGCAGGCCTACTCGTTTGCCATTCTCTTCGGCCCGCAATCGGACCCGCAATCTCCAGCGCCACTCACTGCCACCCACCTCCCGCTGGTGGTCAAAGACGAGGGCGAACACGGCCTCATTGAAGGCCACTTCGCCCGCGCCAATCGCCACTGGCAATCCCTGGCCGGGCGCCAAACCCTGGTCGTCTTCCCCGGACCCCACAGCTACGTCTCGCCCACGCTCTACGTCGAACCGCTCTCGGTTCCCACCTGGAACTACATTGCCATCCATGCCTACGGAACCCTATCGCTGGTTGAAGACGATCCCGGCAAAGAGGCGTTGCTCAAAGGCCTGATTCAGACCCACGATCCGGCCTATGAGGAAAAATGGCGCGCGATGCCCGACGGTTTCCGCCGCACCATGCTGGCCGGCATCATAGGCTTCCGCATCCCCATCGACCGCATCGAAGGCAAGTTCAAAATCAGCCAGAACCGCTCCCCGGAAGAACGCCGCAACGTCCAGGCCGCCCAGGCCAAGGGCTCCCCTGACCAGCAGGCCCTGGCCGCATGGATGGAACGGCTGGAATTTTGACGCCCGGATTCGTGGCAGCCTCCGGCATTCTTGGTTAGACTTCCTTGAAGGAAGGTATGCAAATGAGTTCTTCCCCCACAGAAGTGAGCAGCCGGGCGGACAACATCATCCGGGCCGTCTTTGAGCATGCCGCGCGCATCAGCCGCGAACGGCAGATAGAAGAGTTGGTGCGCTTAAACGCCGATTTTGCCCGCGACCTGATCGGAGCGGATCGGTGCAGTCTGTGGCTGATTGACGCAGCGAAGAACGAACTCTGGACCAAGGTGGCCCATGGCGTCGCTCCGCTCCACATCCCCATGGGCGAGGGGTTGATCGGCGCATGCATACGCGACAACCAGGTGCTTCTGGTGAACAATGCGGGAGAAGAATCGCGCCTGCTGCGGCGGGTTGACCACGACAGCGGTTACCACACCAGGCAGGTGCTGTGTGTGCCGCTGATCGCCGAAGGCAAAGTGATCGGGGCCTTGCAACTGCTCAACAAGCCCACGGGATTTACCGAGACCGACGCGGGGCTGCTGGGACTGCTGGGCCACTTCGCGGCCAGCGCCATCGACAGCGAACGCCTTCGCCAGGAGAACGAGAGTGCCCGGATAGAATTTTGGCGAGGTACAGCAGGTGATTAATAGTGGTTTCTGATTACTACGAAAACAAAAAAACCTCCGGCTAAAATGAAAAGTACTCCTAACGTCCTGATTTGCCGCAGAAATGTTGTCTCCACCGATGAATGCGGTAACCCTTGGCTTTTTAGCCAGTTTGCGATTGAGCTGGGTCGTAGAATCGAGTACAGTCCATAGACTATCGGAAAGACCCCGACAAGGATGCCTGTCCAAAACGAATATTCATTCATCGCAAAAAGAATCCTTTCTACGCATCAACAATCCCTCATCGGCTTACAATCTTCCCGGCAAGTACCCATCCAAAGAACATGCACATAACAACAATAACGAGGCCAGCGATCCTGCGTTCAATCTGCGCGCTAGGTTCATCTCTCGTCGCCTGATCATTGATGCGCGAATACCACCGCAAAAATGCCGTATGATGCCTCGGTGATATACACATTAGCACCCCGTTGACAAGGCCAAAAGCCAATGCTACAAATCCAATTACAATTGCACCGATAATACGCACATTCACCACAGATGCACCTCCTAGAAGCAGACAGCGGAAGTTGCAGTAATGGATGCGCCAGGTACGCCAACAGTAGGGCCGCCCAAAACACCGTTGAAATTTCCCGTCGCCTGTACACCGCGAAACGGAGTGGATTGTACGCCAACAGAAATGCTAGGACCTTCGGTTATACTTTTTGCATTATAAATATTTCCAAATGTAAGAGGCCCTCCGCTAACGGTTCTAGCAGCAGTGGCCCCCAACCCACCTGCAATACAAACGTTTTTGGTGAGTGGAAGGTAGGTGATGGTTATAGCAGGTCCAATAATTCCTTCAAATACCGGAATGATAAAATTAATATTAAATGGTAGAATATTGGGGATTTTGTGTGGATTAATGATTGTGTTTGGGGCACCAGCTGGACCGTGCCCTGGATTATTCGGCGCTGTATTTCCTGATGAAAACAACGGGTTAAATACATATGGACATCCGTACGGACATCCGTTCGGCAGTGATGAGGGGTCCCATGCGTTTTGGGGCGCTACGCCAAATGGGTCAACTGGGTTTGTTTGGCCTGGTGGGGATGGTATGGGTGGTAGGCAATTCCCCGACGGACACGCTGGAACAACTTGGCCTCCATCACCTTCACTACCACCGCCAATACCACCCCCATCACAGCCTCCGTTCTCAGCCACAGATACGCCATTGGCCAATTCTGCACAAACGTCAAGCCCGCTTGGATCGATAAACGCAAGAGGATTATTCAGCGCGTAACTATACCGATTCAGGCTCTGTGGATTGGTGGGATCGTAGCTGCCGTCGTAGGGGTCGGGCCGGTTGAAGCGTCCCATGTTGCCGAGATTTCGGTAGGTCGCGTAGTAAGAACTGGTTTCCGCGTCAGATTCGTCACCGGTAAACAGATAATTAATGTCGGAGGGGGACGCACCATAGTTGTGAAATATTCCTCCGAAGGACTCGTAATCGTTGTCGTCGGCCAGGCTTCCTGAGGCGCTTCCCGTGATGCGAGTGGAGCCGAGCTGGTCGTGGAAGAGAAAGTTTCCAGTACCGGACGTATCTTCATGCCAGACAAGCAGCCCCGCAAACTGTACCTGCTTCCCGAACGTAGTGCCTGAACTGTTTGACTCATCCAACAGGCTTCCGGCGCCTGGCCAGTAGAGCGTGGTCGTGCCGCTCACCGTCTTTTTGACCCGATTACCATCGCCATCGTAGACGTACGTGCCGCTCCCTCCGGTCAGGATGCGCCCGTTGGCATCGTAGGTAAAGCTGTTGCCGAGCTGGTCCTTCGTGACTTCGCCGGCGGAGTCGTAGGTCAGGTTCGAGAGTTGATTGTTTCCGTTCGCGGTCACGGACCAATTATTGCCGCCCAGGCCGCTCATCTGCTGGGTTTGGTAGAGGTTGCCCCAGTTGTCGTAGGTATAGTTCTCGCCCCAGTTGCTTACATCCCGTCCAGAGGCCACTCGATTCAAATTGTCGTACGTGTAGGTCTGACTCCTGGTGCTATTCATCCCGTTGGTGATCGTCAGGATGTTCCCGTTATTCGTACCGCCGGCGCCGTACCCGTAGGTGAGGCTCTGAATTGCGTTTCCGTTCAACGTAGCCGAGATGACCGACGGCTGAAGCCGGTTATTGAACTGAATGGAACGCACGTATGCCCCTCCGCTGGAGGTCCGCTGGTGATTGAGCGACGTAAGCTGACCTGCCGCATCGTAGATGGCGCTGCTTGCATACGTATTCGATGATCCATCCACAATGCTCGTCGGCCGCCCCGAGACGTCGTAGCTGTAGGTAAACGTCGTGCCGCCGAAGTCCTGCACCGTGTTCGTTGTTCCGTCGGCGTTATATGTGTAGTTCGCCTGGTCCGTGACGCTGTTGATCGTCTTGCGCACCGCCGCGGTGCGCCCCATGTCATCGAAGCTCCATGCCGTATTGCCGGAACCGTCGCTCATGCCAGTTCGCGCTCCGTTGCCGTTCACGATTGTCAGACCATTATAGCTGGTCTGGTCGTAGTAGTACGTGACGGATGGCGTATTCGTGCCGATGGTGCTGCCGCCGTAGCTTTTGCCTGTGAGCCGGTTGAGGGCGTCATACGAATACGATGTAGTGGTGCTGTTTGCATCGGTACGGCCGCACGCCAATGTCGCAATGCCGGCGCAGGAACCGCTGCCATTTGGATACGTGTAGCTGATCGTTCCAGCTTCGGGCGTTGTTTTACTGGAGGTACGCCCTAGCATATCGTAGGTGAAGGTTCGGGTTCGCCAATTGGAAGAAGAACTCGACCCTCCTTTTTGATTGATAATACTCTGATAGGTTGTGAAGTTGGAACCGCTTCCCGTCGTTGCATTCTGAAGGTAGAGGTAATCGGTCTCCAGCGTAAGGCTGCCGCTGCTATCGGGCTCGAAAACCTTCGATATTCGGCCAAGGCCGTCGGAAACAAGTTCCCGCTGTTTGCCGGCCTCATCGGTGGCGGTGACTGTATTTCCTGAATAGGAGGTTTTGTTCTGACTCGATCCATCGCTATCGGTAATTGTCGTTGGGCGGCCCAGTGCGTCGAAGACGGACGTGGTATACGCTATGGCGCCGCCGCTGCGATAGGGATTCGACACTGAATTGAGATTGCCATCCGCATCGTACGCGAAGGCGACAAGATCGTCGCTTGGAGTGTCGGTTGTGTCAGTCTTTATCAAGCGGCCGTACGGGTCCAGGTACGATGTCGCGGTAATATTCGCGCCGCCCGTTGTATGCAGCGTTGACACGCTGGTATACGGAGAACTCGGACCATACGAATACGCGAACGTTTGATAGCCGCCGCCTGGTGTCGAGATTGTATACGGGCGGAGCATGAGGTCATACGTGTACGTGCTCGGATTGCTGTTCAGGTCATGGCTGGTCAGCATAACCCCGCGTATCGCGTCGTATGTCGCGCTGGTTGAATGGCCAACGCCGCCTGTCATCGGATACGTGACGCCCGTCTGGAATGTATCGGTCCCCGAGTCATACGAATAGGTAGTTTGGTTAAGATTCTCGTCCTCGCTGGTCACCACCTGACCGGCATTGTCGTAATAATACTGCGCAGTCGTAATCGTGGCCGGACTGCTCGCCCCGGTCGTGTACTGTACTGAGGTGAGATTGCCGCGAGAACCTGTGACTGCAGCGAGCTTGGGAAGGCCGGTTTTGGTTGTCAGAGAGTTCCCATCGTATGCGTAGGACACCGTACTCACCGCCACGCTACTACTTCCTGATGGAATGAGGGTTGTAACGGTCGAGGGGCGATTCACAATCCCATTGGTCAAGCCTGCGTAGGAAATCGTCGTCTGAGACAGCTCCGCACCAGGAGAGCCAGATCCATAATCGTATTCGTAGTCAGAGGTTAGTAAACCATAGCCGTTGAACGTTAGTGCCGACTGCTTGACGGCTGTTCCGTTGAGCGTACTGGTAGTCGTGATGGAGGTAATGGGGAGGGTGAGCGACTGCCCCGTACAAGGAGGCGTCGCTCCATTTAGGCAACTTTGCTCCGAAATCAAGGGAGTGCCTGAGGCGGACCCCTCATACTGAATGTGGTTGATGAGATACGGCGTGTAGTTCGGGTCTGTTGAGGCATTCACGAAGTCGTATTCTGCGGTGTTGGTTAGGCCGTCAACCACGACGGTGTGCGTGCTATTAGTGCCTGGAGTTCTTGTATAGGTCGTCGTGGGCGTCACAGGATCGTTCGGCATGACTCGCGTGAGTGTGGCCGTCCCGCCATCAGTACATTCGATCCCGTTGTTGCCTCCGCTGTAGTTGTATTCAATCACGCCGCCTTCCGGCAAGGTTACACTCGCCAGGCGGCCGGTGACCTTGCCCGACACTCCCGGCGTTGGCTCGTACGTAAAGCTGTAGCTCGTCCCATCGGGGTATCCAATGCTGCTGATCAGGTACTCGCTGGTCGGCCCAAACTCTGAAACGCCACTACAACCGAAGGCCGTCTCAACGGAATAGGACGAATAATTCACCGTGACGGAACGCGAGGTATTTGATGTGTCCGTGTACGTGTACGTCTTTGGGCTGGGAGCGGTTCCGGAAACTGTAAGAATTGCATTTCCTGTAGTATCGACAATTTGGTTGCTGCTGTTGATGGAAATCGTGTTCCCGTTGGAATCGACTGTCGATCCAACTCCGCTCATGGATAGATACGGTGCGGTATAGACCTTTCCAGCAGCGGATGTCACCTTTATTGCAACGCCGCTTCCCGGAGAGTTCACCGCCAACTGATAACCCGATGAGTCAGTAGCGGTTCCTGCATTCGACGAAGGCACACCCGAGCAGGTTG
The DNA here is from genome assembly GCA_050012555.1 of Occallatibacter sp. GTDB lineage: Bacteria > Acidobacteriota > Terriglobia > Terriglobales > Acidobacteriaceae > Telmatobacter. Next base: position 16,377 of record JBEKGY010000008.1, on the reverse strand, counting down.
GATTGTTGCTAACTTCTACCCCTAGGAAAGGGTGTGCGGTGCCATAGATATCGTGATATACAAAGTCGCCCCAGACTTCATACATGACTTTGTGGCCTTCGTAAGTGCAGCTATTGGCAAGCACGATAGCGTCGCTAGCGTAGCCAGTTTGAGCGTCAGTGTCGGCCGTCCAGCCCCAGTTGAGGACCGGCGTCCACGCGTGGGTACCGGAAGCGGATAGGGGTGCCCAAATGGAGCTATTGTACGCAAGGTTGTAGTAAAACGACAGACCACGACCCGGCTTGGACAGCACCGGCACGCTGAAGTAGGCGTTCAGATTCCCGATGTTGATCGTGTCGAAGGTCTTGGCATCAAACGCACCATGCGGGTAGGTGCCAGTTTGCGGCTGTGCGTGGCATACGACATGCAGAAAAAGGACAAACAGCACAACGAGAATAGTACGACGCATAACGGCTCTCTCCTTGCTCGGCTTATTGGACAGATGCTGTGGCGATTGCGAAATCGAGAACGAGACTGCCGTTCACGAAGCGCTGAATATGGAACGGAATCATCACGCCCGAGATACTTCGATAGTTGGAATATGCGATTTGCACGGAAATGTCCGCATTGATACCTGGGTTGTCAGGATGTTCCGTGAATAATGCGTATTCAGGTAGTAGAGTGCCCGGTGCAAGCACCAGATCGAACGGACTCAACAACAACGGGTCTTCCGGAGCCCCGTTCAAAGCGGGGAGGATGTATTGGAATTGAAGATGATTACCTAGAGAGTCAGTAAAATATGACGATGGAGTCCATGCGGGAAGAGAGGCATTGCTGCTGGAGAGTAGCGTTAAGCCCGGGAAGAACCACGCCGGAGGCATGCAGTTGAGAAATGAGGAATTGTGAACCACGCTGTTTTGGTCTGTCCATGTGCAGGCAGGAACTCCGTTTGATACCGTCCTGGATTCGCTGATGGCCCCAGTATTCTGAGGTAGGTTGATGAGGTACGTGCCATCCGAGCCAATGGTCAAATTCGCGCTACCGGTTTGCGTAAGCGATCCCTGTACGGACGTGAAAATGCCATTGAGCACTACAGTGGTTGGCTGGGTTGCTGTTATTAGAGCAGACTGTGCCTGAAGCTGAATCGCTTGAAGCTGCGAGTTTGAAGAAACGGCAGCTTGGCCCAGTAATAACTGTGCACACAAGGACAGTACGAAGGGAGCGCCTAGCGCCCATCTGCATCCCGCAAAGTTAGTCATACCCAACGTTCTCAGATGTTGCCTCATTGTGAACTCTCCTGTAAACCGAAATTTCCTTTTGTAAAGCGCAAATTCTTCCAAATCGTTCCCAACCGAAAGGCTTTGTAAGGCCTTATAATTATTCGAAGTCAGGTGTGCTACCTGATAACAACTGTCACACCAGTGTTATGCGTTCCTGAATGCTTAACAGCCCACACATGCATGAGCAGCTACAAACACTACGCGATCAAATTGGCCTGGGTAACTCTGCGAAAAGAATGTCCGTAAGTGTGAGTTTTTTCAATATTACTAAGGTATTAAGGACTTAGGTAATCATATCCATTTGTAATTAAGTAAATAGAGTTTCTCTGTCGTGGGCAGCTTCCAGCAGAATGTTGTCCAAAGCCGGATCACCATGTTCCAGATCGCTGGCGAAAACCAGCTTGCGGCCGCGGAATGAAAAACTGTACCCATGGCAACCCTGGGGATGATGGAGCGGGAAATTGCTGACTTCAACCTCGCCAAACCGGAACGTCTGGCCGCTCACGCTGACGAAGTTGCGACGCGCGGGCAGGAAGCGGAAGTCGACCGGGAAGTAAGGGATATACATCTGACCCTCCAGAATCTCCCGCGTCTCCTCCGGCGCTCTCATCGAGTAGAACGTGACGCTGTTCTCCTTCGAGTAGAGGGGATGAAAAAAAGGCAGACCCTGAATGTGGTCCCAGTGGAAATGGGTTAGAAACAGGTGCAGGTTGGCCGGCTTTACCGTAGCCTCCGCAGCCAGCGCCAACCCCAGTTGGCGCGCCCCTGTGCCACCGTCGACGATCAGCACCTCGCCGCCCGGAAGGCGCACCTCAAGGCAGCTGGTATTTCCGCCTACTCCCATGTTTTGGGCGCAAGGGGTCGGAATTGAGCCGCGGACCCCCCAGAATTTCACCAACAATTTCTCTGATGTCGTGCTCATGGCTCACTCTTGATTCATCGTTGAAGGGGACTGGACGTCACAAAACTGGGAATCCCGATCTGCTCACAGGCATCTGCCAGCCGCGATCATCGTGGTTCCAGCAGGGGAAGCCGGTGGGGAGAGCGATTGTGCGAAGCAAACAGCGTGTTTGCAGTGTACCGGCTCGATTGCCCGTTTGGGCAAGGAAAAAATACAAATCTCGGGAAAAAAGCGCCGGGAGTTGAACCCCCTGATGCACGATTCGGCCGCAGGCGCCTCAAACAGCCGCCCCTCTTCGACCTGCCGGATTTTGCTATACTTGTAAAGTTCGCCCCGTGCGGGGGTGGCGAAATTGGCAGACGCACCAGCTTGAGGTGCTGGCGCCCACAAGGCATAGGGGTTCAAGTCCCCTCCTCCGCACCAAAGATTCTCATGCCCGGAACAGCCGGACAGACTTGGAAAGCAGCTTAAAAATGCAGATTTTTCTCTACTTCGTCATCGTCCTGCACGTGATTGTGTGCCTCTTTCTCATCGGCGTCGTCCTCCTGCAGCAGGGCCGCTCAGCCGACCTGGCAGGCGCGTTTGGCGGCCAGGGTTCGCAGACCGCATTTGGCCCCCGCGCCGCGGCCAATGTGCTCACCCGGCTCACCACCTGGTCGGCGATCATCTTCATGCTCACCTCCATCAGCCTGACCGTCCTCTACCAGCGTTCCACCGGCCCGCACTCGGTGCTGGAAGGCGCCAGACCCGCCCCGGTCTCCGCACCGCGCCCGGCGCCGCCCTCAACACCTGCCATACCCGGCAACTCCTTACCCGTCCTGCCCGGCAAGTAGACCACGCACTTTGCGCCCACTGGATCGACAGACGGCAGGCCACACGGCCTGCCGTTTTCGTCTGCATGACCAGCTGCATCCTCCGGCACACAGGCATGAACTATTGATCCGGCCCATAATTACTGACATTCCGTGCCCCATCCTTACGCCTGTTTTCTGGCGCAAGGGTGGGAAACCTTAACACTGTTTATGGGCCGTATCAATAGTGAGTCTTACAATAAAACCATGATTCTGGAAACCTTCCCCGTCGGTCCGCTGGCCTGCAACTGCACCATCCTGGGCGACGAGGAGGCCGGCGAGGCCATCGTCATCGATCCCGGCGACGAGGTGGGCCGCATACAGCGCCGCCTTACCGAACTCGGCCTCAAGCTCAAGCAGATTCTCGTCACCCACGCCCACATCGACCACGTGGGCGGCGCGCTCAAGCTCAAGCGGCTCACCGGCGCGCCCATCTTTCTCAACGAAAGCGACCTGCCGCTGCTTAAAATGATGGCCGCGCAGGCCGTCTGGCTGGGCATCGCAACGCCCGAAACGGCAACGCCCGACGAGAGCCTCACCGATGGACTCAACGTGGGCCTCGACCGCTACCCCGCCCAGGTGCTGCACACTCCCGGCCACACCCAGGGTTCGGTCTGCCTCCACTTTGCCCCGCTCAAGATGCTCATCGCCGGCGATACGCTCTTTGCCGGCAGCATCGGCCGCACCGACCTGCCCGGCGGAAACTTTGGGCAGATTATCGACTCCATCGAGACCCGTCTGTTGGCCCTCCCCGATGAAACCAAAGTCCTGCCCGGCCACGGCCCCGCCACCACCATCGGCGCCGAGCGCAAAAGCAACCCATTCCTGCGCGGACAGCAGCCAGAAAACCCGGTGCTATAAGAATCCCTCGGATTTCAAGACTTCCATGCAGCGTTTCAGGCCGCCGTCATTGGTCAATATGCTCCAGCGCTCTCTGGATGCGATAGCACAGAGCAGAATATCTATCGCCCCGCACTCTACACCGCGACTCCGGCAGAGATTGAACAATCGCGCTGCTTCTTCATAATGCGACGTGGTAATCGGTTCGTCCTGAAAGGCTTCGAGCGCGCCTCTCAATCGCTCAAATTGAGCTGCCTCTTTGATTCCTGAGAGGACTTCCTGACGGATCGGGCCAACGATGGCTACTCGTCCGTCCTGAATTGCGTCAGTAAGCGTGTTCAGCATGAACTGCTCTTCGCCGTTCAGAGCAGTTGCAATCCTACGCCGAAACAAAAGCGACCATGCGCAGGTATCGGCCAAAAGCTTCATCGTTCAACCTGAAATGGTTCGGTCTGGATACGGTCAAGCTGCCGCACTTTCTTATAGTCATAGGCCGGATCGTAGTCGATTGTCCCGGACAATTTCAGAATTTCCATCTGTTTGCGCCGGTTGATGTACTCCTCTAATGCAGCAGTCACCGCCGCCTTCTTGGTCCCATGATGACCGATCCGCCGCGCCTCATCGATCAGCTGGTCGTCGATAGCAAGATTGGTTGGCATAGTACCCGCACCTCTATGTGTAGAATATCACACATTTATTTGTGTGAACCTGTAAGTGGTTGTTTTTGTATGCTATGTTGCAAAATACTCAACCATCCCTGCAACTCCAGCCTTGAACTCCCCCTCCGGCCCCAGCAGGCTTACCACCAGCCAGCCGGACTCAGCCATCCCGAAAAAGTACCCCGGATGGACCCACACCCCGCGTTCCAGCAGCGCCAGAACGGTCTGCTGGTCGGGTTCGAGCGCCGGAATCCGCAGCGTCGCGTACCAGCCGCCCTCGACCTCCAGCCGCCGGACTCCAGTCAGCCGGTCCAGTTTCCGGTCCAGTTCGGCCAGATTCGCCGCCACGCGCTCCCGAATCTGCCGCTGGATCGCTTCCCTGCCTTCCAGCCACTTGGGCAGCGCGCATTCGACCGGCGCATTCATGGAGAGAAACGTATCGGCAATCACCTCCAGCCGCTCCAGCGCCTGCTCGTGCTCCGGCCCGGTGGCCACAATCCACGCCGCCTTTATCTGCGGCAGCCCGGCAATCTTGCTCAGGCCGCTCACCACGAAGACCGGAACCCCATCGAGCCCCGCCGCAAAGCTCCGGCCCCCTGCCGCAAAGCTGTAATCCAGGAAAACCTCATCCACAATCAGCGACAGATCTCGTTCCCTGCACAACCGCGCCAGTTCCGCCGCCTCCCAGGGCTTGGTGAAGTGGCCGGTAGGATTGTTGGGGTGAACCAGCACCATGGCCCGCGTCTGGGGCGTGATGGCCCTGCGAAACCCCTCCGGATCGATCTGCCAGCCCTGGTCGTAAACCAGCGGAGCGGCCTTGAGCCGCACATCGTCAAGCACCGCCAGAAAGTCGAAGAGAGGATACCCCGGCTGCGGAACCACGATCTCGCTCTCAGGATCGCAAAGCAGCCGGAAAAGGTAGCTGTAAGCCTCGCTGGTGCTGGTGGTCAGCACAATCTGCTCCGGCTTGAGCGCAACGCCGTGGTCCGCATAGTAGCCGCAGATTGCCTTACGCCCGCGCAGGCTGCCCCTGGGCTGCGGATCGTAATCGAGCGCGGCTGGGTCGGCCAGCGCACTCAACAATTCAGGAGCATAGTCAAAGCCGCAGCGAGTCGGATTCGAAGCCGTCAGGTCGGCAATCGGCAGCCCGGCCTCTGTGCGCAGCCGGTGCGCCCGCGCCAGCTCGCTCTCCTCCGTATTCCAGCCCGTCCTCCGCGAAAAGATCATCGGCCTCGTCCACTCACCGGCTTGCAGTTGCTCATCCAGCCCGCTCAGAAAGCATCATGCACAATAGAAGCAGGCGTCCTTTTCAACCATACACGGACGCCATCCGGGAGGAACATTGGCTCTGCGCGCGGTTGTCTTCGACTATGGAATGGTATTGACCGGTCCGCAGGACCCCGAAGCCCACAGAGCCATGGTGCGCATCACCGGGCTGCCGGTCGCGCGCTTTGAGAGCCTCTACTGGGCCGACCGGCACGCCTACGACGAAGGCAAGCTTAACGGCATCACCTTCTGGCAGAAGCTCCTGCGCGATGCCGGCCTCAACCTGGAACCCGGCGCAATGGAAGAACTGAGCGCCCTCGACGCCCGCATGTGGACCACCGAGAACCCCGCCACGCTGGCCTGGCAGATGCAGCTCAAGGAGCGCGGACTGCTCACCGCTATCCTTTCCAACATGGGCGACAATGTGCTGGCCAGCGTGGAGCGGGAGTTCGACTGGATCCATCGCTTCGACGTTCTGATCTGGAGTTATCAGTGGCACATGGCCAAACCCGATCCCGCCATCTATCGCCTCGTGCTCCAGAAACTCGGGAGCGGCCCCGAGGAGACGCTCTTCCTCGACGATAAACTCGTCAACGTCGAGGCGGCGCGGACGCTGGGCATGAAGGCGCTCCAATTCTCCACCATCGAGCGGCTGCGCGCCGACCTCATCGCGCAGGGACTGGATGCGGAGCTTCCACTGCCGTCACCGGAATAGTTGGGTGCCCCACCCTCGACGCGTATTTGTTTTTGCGGCTAGGGTGGGAGAGGCTATTACGACGCCATTCCCAGCCCCACCAGATTGGCGGCTACAATAATGATGATCATGCCGGCCCAAAGCAGGCGAAGCGGCCTGCTTCCCACTCCGGCCCACTCACCCAGCGCGAGACCGATAAGACCGGCGAACAGAACATAGCCGCTCATGTGCAGCATCCAGTTCACATACGCCAGCCGTTCCGGAATATTGGCCTGGCCCCAGGCGTAAAAGAAGAACTGGAGATACCACATGATTCCGCCCGTCGCCGCCAGGCATCCATTCCTGACCAGCGTTCCCATGGGCTGCGATAGATCGTCGCGGAGGGAAATCCTCTTCAGCGCCGCCAGGCGGATGAAACAGTAACTCATATTCACCACCGCGCCGCCGCCCATGATAAAGACGTAACTCGGCAACGCCGCATACAGCGGGTTCACGCCCAGGTGAAGCGCCGCTGCCTTCATCGGCTCCGCCGCGTCCATGGCAAAGGCCATGCCGGAGGAAAAGATTCCGCACAGCACGGCGAGAAAGATACCCAGCTTCAAATTGAATTCCCTGAGTTCGCCGCGCAGTTGAATTTCTTTCTGATGGCCGGCATAGGAGACGAGCGCCACGCCGATCACAGCCAGCAACAGGCCTCCCATTGCAAACAGGCCACTCCTGCTATGGAACAATGCCGCGGCCTGCCCGTGCAGAATCGGAGGAACCAGCGTGCCCACAACCAGTACCACGCCGATGGCCACGCCCACGCCCAGGGAAATCCCCAGATGGCGCATGGTGAGACCGTAACTCACATTGCCGATGCCCCACATGGCTCCGAAAAAGGCGACCTTCATGAGCATATGCGCATCCATCGATGCATAAAAGCCGTGAAAGTCAGGAAGCAGCAGCAGGCTCACGCCGATCGGCAGCAGTATCCAGGAGAAGAAGCCGGCCACGGCCCAGGTGGTCTCCCAGGACCATTTCTTCACCTTCCCTATGGGCGCATAGAACGCTGCTGCCGATGCCGCGCCCACCATGTGCCATCCGATTCCAGCTACGATTGACGTCACTCTATCTCCCCTTCATTCTCCATGCCGCCCGGCGCATGGTTCTCATCCTGGCGCCCTCGTTCGCACTCAGTTGGGAACCCTGACTCTTTTACGGCTTGCTCATTTTCCCTGGGATGCCGCCTCGCTGCTCCATACGGTAACCGGCCCCAGCAAACCCGACTCCAGCAGAGGCGTATCCGCCTTGAACGGCTTGAAGTCCGTCCATGTATAGGTCTTGGTCACGCCCGGCTGCAAATCGCCGATCATGCGGTTGGGCCACAGGTTGGTCACCTTCACGCTCAGTTCGTTGGCGCCCGGCTTCAGCGCATCGGTCACATCCGCCACAAACGGCGGCTTCCACAGAATTCCGCCTACCGGCTTGCCGTTGACCGTGACTTCGGCGATTTCCTTCACCGTACCCAGGTCGAGCAGCACCCTGGCTCCTGGTTTGAACCACTCTTTCGGCGCAACGATCTGCTTGTGATAGGTGGCTGTCCCGGAGAAGTACTTCACGCCAGTCTCGGCGCTTTGCGTCCAGGAGATGAGCGCGGGAAAATCCGTTTCTGCCGGAGCGCCCCATTGGGGCGGGAAGGTCAGCTTCCACTTTCCGTCCACGGTAGCCAGTTGCGCCTGCGTTCTGGCCGGAACCACCAGCGAAGGCGCCGCCGCACCGCCCTCGAAGACCACGAAGACTGATCCCTGCGCATCGAAGTGCAGCGGCACGATCGTCTGCCCATGCTCGATTGTGTAGCTCACAGGCTCGGTTTCGCCGCTCTCAGGATGCCACAGCCGGGGCGTCTTGCCGGTCACGCGAAAACTGGCCTTCACATCGAAGCTGTGATGTTTTTGCGTGGCGGCAAAGTAGATCTCGCGCTCTCCATCCGTGCGATGGATAAAGATCAGGTCCAGGTCCGAGTCGCCTTCGGGCAGCGAGTAAGGAATCTCCGCGCCCACATTCTCCGCCGGACTCCAGGTAAAGTCGGGCAATGCGCCCTCGGCGGCCAGTACGTCTTCAATGCTCTTCCCGGTGTAAACCTTGCCCTTGCCAAGCACGTGCACGCCCGTTGCAGCGTTCCCCTTGCCCCATAGATTGTTCGCGATCATCCGAGCTTCGTCTTGCCCATCCTTGCCGTCGGCCAGGCTGGGCGATCCAACCGGCTTCGGCCCCAGCAGCACCGCGCCCTGAGCCACCAGCGCCTGAATCTTCTCGAGCAGCGGCAATGAAAGCATATGCAGGTCATTGGGCAACACCAGCAGCCGGTAACTTATGCCGCTGGCCAGGCGCAGGCGGCCCGGCGTAGCGCTGGAGCCGTGCAGCAGCACGTCGGCATCCACCCAGTCGAAGTCGTAGTGCGCAGGTTGCGCCGGATCGATCGTCTTCCAGTACGGAACCGTGGCCGGCGCGTCCTCCCCATAGAAATACGCCACATCGCTCACCGGCTTGCCCTGCTGCAGCAAAAAGTCGCTGCGCGCCAGGTAGGTATTCCACTCGACGGCCTGCTCCGCCCAGGTAATGTTGCGCGTGTAATGCTGGCCGAAGGATCCCAGCGTCATGCCCGGCTTGTGAGCATCGTCCACAAACGGCTGCTGGTCGCTGGTATGAAAGATGATGCGGTTGATGCCCCGCGAAAACGCCTGGTCGGCCAGCCCCTTCAGGTAAAACGGCCCCTGGCCCCATGCCACCCTGTCCGGATTGGTGGTAAAGGACTCGGTAGCCGCCAGGGGCTTGCCATAGATGTGCGCAGCCGATGATGCCTCGCGGTCGTCCGCCTCGTACTCGGGTCCGCCCTTCTTGCCGGGGAGCGGCGTCCAGAACTCGCCCATCGGTATCGTCAGTTGCCCCTTGTTCAGCAGGCCGTCGCCGGTGGTCGGCATCCCGATGCCCATCGCCTCGGCATTCAGGCCTACACCATGAGCCGTGAAGTATTTGGTTGCAACGCCATAGTGGTTCTGCGCCAGCATGTCGGCCTGGGTGCGGCGCACATCCCACAGAAAACCCTCCGACTCCGCGCGGCTGCCCACCAGCCTACCCGTCAGCACCGGCAGATACCTGGTCATCGCATAGCCGCGCCGGGCCTCGAACTCCTGCATCATCTCCTCGGTCCAGTTCTCCTGTCCTGCCTCCCAGCTATCCATCAGGAATGCCTTGAAGCTCTTGCCCCAGTACGGGCCGGCCGTCGCGGAGATCATCTTCACGTACTCCTCCACGTAGGCCTGCACATCCTTCCTGCTCAGCTTGTCTACCTCCAGGCCGGTCGCGGCGGGCGTGGCCGGGTGGTTCACCTCGCCGGTCAGTCCGTAGCCCAGCCGCAGCACAATCCACTTGCCCGCGGGCGGGTCCCAATCCAGCGTGCCATCGGGCCGCATCTTCGCGGTCAGGTCGATCACCTTGGCCGGATCGATGGCCTCGCCGGGCTGCACTTCAGTCCCTATAGAATCCGCATCCGGCGCATAGATGCCAAAGCTCGCCTTATCCTCCCAGCGATTCACGCGGGGGCCGGCCAGAAACTCAACCTCCGTGAGCCGCACCGGCACCGGCTCTGTCTTCTCCGCCTGACTGTCTTTGGATGAGTCCGGCTCCGGCGCCTTGAAAAATAACCGGAAGTAGCGAGCCTTCACCGGAGCAACCGCATAGGTGCGCACAGGCAAGTTCACTGAGCCTGCTCCCTTGGGGCCGCCGGGCATCTCGGCCAGGGTCCGCCATTGCTGCCCGTCGTCGCTGGCCTCAATCCTGCCCGCCGGAATCGGCACACCTCTCCAGTTCTGGACCGTCGCGCCCGCAAACAGCACCGACTGCACCGGTTGCGGCTGCGCGTAGGCAAACTCCACCCACGCCGTCCCATCCTTCGAGTACGGAACCTCCACGGCCTTCGCAAACGACCCATCCTGCAAGACTGCCCCGTCGATCGCTCCGCAGCTGCAGGTGATCACAGGCTTCTGCGCGGCCGTTGCCGCATCCTCATCCTGAGCCGGGAAGGCCACCACGGCTGCATCAACATAGATCTCCGGCGTGGGCTCCCGTTTGGCCGGCTCCGGCTGCGGCTTGGCGCCGGGCAAGGTCAAATCCGGCTTTGATTCGTCCTCCGGGCGCGGCGCCAGGTCCTGGAACTTGCCCACTATAGCCGGCGGCTGGCTCAATTTGCCGCTGAAGTGCCCCGGACCCTCCACCACCGTCTCGCTCCACACATATCTCTTCATCCCCTGGCTCGGCTTCACCCAGGGTCCGGCCGTCTCGCTCCAGCCGCCTGAAGCTGCCATGACCATCTCCATGTGCAGGCGGTCCGCCTCGGCTGCCGCGTGCCTCCAGGCCGACTTCCACTCCGGCGACATCCAGATCACCGGCTTGTCGACGAACAACGGCGCGCCCAGATCGCCGTCGAACATCTGCATCCCGGCAATGCCCACCCGGTGCATCCACTCCAGATCGGCCGTAATGCCGGCCTCGGTCACATTGCCGCTCAACCAGTGCCACCAGGCACGCGGCTTGGCGCTGTCCGGCGGCTGCCGGAAGCCCTGTACGAGGTTGGCAGTCCCCATCGACTGGGCCGTCTGCCCGGTCAGCAAGGCGGGAATCCCCATCGCCGCCACGACCAACCCCAGAATTCCGCATCGAATCGCTTGCTCCGTCTTCATTGCCCCGCTCCTGCGCGCCCATGGTAAAGTTTGCACTTTCACACCGGCGCTTTCCCAAATGAAATACTTTCCGGAAAGAAGAACCTTAAGCAACCCACCCTGCCTTTGTCAAAAGCACTCCGCGGGGCTGCCGGAATCAACGCCAGTGCGCATTGAACCGGTGAAACTAAAGTCGATCAACCCCGCATTTCCTCCCGGAGGGAGGGTACTAAAATAGCCCAGGATGAAGTCCGCCGCAGCGGACGCAATCCTGGGAATGCGATTCAATTAAAACGGCCGCCCCGTAGGGGCGGATCGAAATGCTCATTTAATTGCCCGCCACTGAATCAGGATCAAATATCTCCTTCCGTCCTCCGCCCGTTACACTCTCCCCATGGCCCTCCGCCTCTACGCCGCCACCACCAGCCAGGGCAAACTCCGCGACTTCCGCGCCGCCGCCCAGGCTCATTCGCTGACTATTGAGCCTCTTCCAAACCTGGATAAAATTCCCGTTCCCGTTGAAGACGGCGATACCTTTGCCGCCAACGCCACCCTCAAAGCCGTCTTTTACTCCCGCTTCGTTCCCGGCGAGCTGGTCCTGGCCGACGACTCCGGCCTTGAAGTAGACGCCCTCTCGGGCGCCCCTGGCGTGCGCTCGGCCCGCTTTGCCGCCGACTCCGGCCTGGTCGACTCCCCCGACGCTAACGACAATACCGACGTGTGGAACAACATCGTGCTCTTGCAGCGCCTCGCCGGCGTGACCCATGCCAGGCGTACCGCCCGCTACCGCTGCGTCCTGACGGCCGCCCGCAACGGCCAGGCGCTCCATACCGCCGAAGGCGCGGTCGAGGGCCTCATCCTTGAAGCGCCCCGAGGCACCGGCGGCTTCGGCTACGACCCGCTCTTCTACCTTCCCGCCCTCGACCGCTCAATGGCCGAACTGGACCTCGAAACCAAGCTCTCCCTCAGCCATCGCGGCCGCGCCATTGCCGCGCTGCTGCCCATGCTGGAACGCTGAAGATACTCCTGATCAACTCTGGTTTTGAAAGGGCACGACTTCAGTCGTGCCGATAAGGCATGCAAAAATCAATGGGGGCTTTAGCCCCTGAGGGAATGCGGACTTTGAGAACGGAGCTTGTTCAGAGGATCCTGAGATTGCTTTTGGTTTCAGGGCAGATTGACATGAATCCCCAGGGCCTTGGCTACCTTCTTCATGGCACCATCGCGCGTCCACAATTGCGTCCCTGGCGTCATCAGACAGGACGCTAGCAAGTGCGCGTCCGTAAGGCCAATGCCTTTGGAGTAAAGAGTGTGAGCCTCAATCATGTGCCGGACTTCATTCAGTTGCGCCACCCTCACTCCGAGTAGGGCCTCCATTTCCTGAAGCCTCTTGCGCCGGTTGTGCAGCGAGCCAAGAGCAATCTCCGCAACGATAAAGGGGTGCATCACAATCTGTCCCCCGCGCAGGAGATTCTCCATATCCGGGTTGCCGCTCCGAAAATAGTCAACCCAGATGGATGTGTCGGCCAGGATCATAGATCGTCAGCCCTCACGCGCTTGATCTTTTCTAAATTCGGCTCCGTGCCCCCAACCGCCGCAAGCCTGCGCGAGGCTTCAACATGAATCAACGCCTTCAAAGCCTCCCGGAGCAGCGCGGTTCTCTCCATCACGCCCGTAAATTCCTGTGCCTTGTGTACCAACTCGTCATCGAGTGCTACAGTCGCTCTCATAGAATCCTCCCTATCACCTAGTTTATCACCAATTGGTGATAGACTAGGTGTTTTTATTGAACCGCGCGCTCGCCCTTGACCACACCATGGCCGAACTGGACCTCGAAACCAAGCTCTCCCTCAGCCATCGCGGCAGCGACCTTGCCGCGCTGCTCCCCATGCTGGCTTTTTGAACCTCCCACGGCTCCCCTCCAAAAAATCAAAGGCGCGGAGCGCCTTGACGAAGGTGATATAGAACACCAATAATGAATCAAAATCAGGCCTCGTTTTTCAGCCCTTCAAACCGAAACCGCCGCCTCACGGAACTTTGACCCTGTAGCCTTTAGGAGCCAGCAATCCATGGCCACTGCACAACAACCTGTCGCGCCCACCGTTCGGCGCGGTGTCCCACCGCTGCGCGCCGGCCAGGGAACCACCTTTTTCTGGCATAAACTGCACTCCCTGCTGGGCGTAATCCCCATCGGCGCCTTCCTCCTCGAACACATTCTCTCCAACTTCGAGGCCCTCAAAGGCCCTGCCGCCTACGGAGCCCAGGTCAAGTTTCTCAACAGCCTGCCCCTGGTGCGCATCCTGGAGTGGACCTTCATCTTTCTGCCCCTCCTCTACCACGGGCTGTACGGCGTGTGGATCTGGCTGCGCGGCAAGTCCAACATCGTCTACTACCCCTGGGCCGGCAACTGGATGTATACCGCCCAGCGCTTCACGGGCATCGTCGCCTTCCTCTACATCGGCCAGCACGTCCTCCGTCAGCGCTTTTTGGGCGTGCAGCTTCCTGAGCACCCTTATGCCGCCTTTGCCAAGGTGCAGCAGGAGCTGGCCAACCCCTGGATGCTGGCCGTCTACATCATCGCCATGATCGCCATCTGCTGGCACTTCGCCTACGGCGTCTGGCTCTTCGCCGCCAAGTGGGGCATCACCCCCGGCAAAACCGCCCGCAAGCGCTTCGGCCTGGTCTGCGCCACGATGGGCCTCGTACTCGCGGTCATGGGCCTGGCCAGCATCTGGGCCTTCGTCGGCGGCAAGTATCCCAATGCACCCGTGGACGCAACTCCGGCCGTCTCTCAATCCATCGCAGCATCTCACTGGGGAGACATTTTGGTCTGAATTGCTCCTGAACCCCGGCCACAAGCCGGCATCTGGAAACGGGTCACTGATCTTTGATCTCTGACCCCTGATCTCTGAAGAGGACGCACGAAATGGCAGCACCCAGAATCATCGTGGTTGGCGGCGGATTGGCCGGACTGGCCGCGGTCATCAAGATCGCCGAGGCTGGCGGCTCCGTTGACCTGTTTTCCATCGTCCCGGTGAAGCGCTCTCACTCCGTCTGCGCGCAAGGGGGCATCAACGCGGCAAAGAACCTGAAGGGCGAGGGCGACACCACCGCCCAGCACTTCGACGACACCATCTACGGCGGCGACTTCCTGGCCAACCAGACCCCCGTCAAGGCCATGTGCGAGGCCGCTCCCGCGATCATCGACCTCCTCGACCGCATGGGCGTCCCCTTCAATCGCACTCCCGAGGGCCTGCTCGACTTCCGCCGCTTCGGCGGCACGCTCTACAATCGCACCGCCTTCGCCGGCGCCACCACCGGCCAGCAGCTTCTCTACGCCCTCGACGAGCAGGTCCGCCGCCACGAGTCCGACGGCAAGGTCCGCAAATTCGAGGGCTGGGAGTTTCTCTCCGCGATCATCGACTCCAAGGGCCAGGCCCGCGGCATCACCGCTCTCGATCTGCGCACCATGGAGCTGCGCAGCTTCCCCGCCGGCGCCGTCATTCTGGCCACCGGCGGCATCGGCGCCATCTTCGGCAAAAGCACCAACTCCGTCGTCTGCACCGGCTCTGCCCAGTCGGCCGTCTTCCAGCAGGGCGCCATCTACGCCAACGGCGAGTTCGTCCAGGTTCACCCCACCGCCATCCCCGGCGAAGACAAGCTGCGCCTCATGTCGGAATCGGCTCGCGGCGAGGGCGGCCGCATCTGGGTCCCGCGCATCCCCAGCGATCCGCGCCCCATCAAGGAAATACCCGAGTCCGAGCGTTTCTACTTCCTCGAAGAGTGGTTTCCCAAGTACGGCAACCTGGTACCGCGCGACGTGGCCACCCGCGCCATCCATAAAGTTGTATATGAGGATGGCTTGGGGCTAGACGGCCAGCCCATGGTCTATCTCGATCTCACCCACATCGACCGCGCCAAGCTCGACCGCAAACTGGGCGGCATCCTCGAAATCTATGAGAAGTTCGTCGGCGACGACCCCCGCGACGTGCCCATGAAGATCTTCCCCGGCATGCACTACACCATGGGCGGCCTGTGGGTGGACTTCAACCAGATGACCAATATTCCCGGCATCTTTGCCGCCGGCGAGTGCGAGTACCAGTACCATGGCGCCAATCGCCTGGGCGCGAATTCGCTGGTCAGTTGCATCTTCGGCGGCTTCAAGGCCGGACCCAATGCTCTCCGCTACGTGATGAACCGGCCCGCCATGGAAGGCGACGGCGGCCACGCCGCGGAGCTAACCCGGCAGGCGGAGATCAACGCCCGCCTGATCAACAACAAGGGGACAGAGAATCCCTTCAAGCTGTGGCGCGAGCTGGGCGAATCCATGACCAGGCACGCCACCGTGATCCGCTACAACAAGGGCCTCAGGCAGGCCGACGAAAAGATCGTCGAACTGCTCGACCGCTGCAAGAATGTGAACCTGAACGACCGCAGCCAGTGGGCCAATACCAGCTTCGCTTTTGCCCGCGAGCTCTACAACATGCTCGAACTCTCGCGCGCCGTGGTTCAGGGAGCGCTGCTGCGCGACGAGTCCCGAGGCGCCCACTACAAACCCGAATTCCCCGACCGCAACGACGAGAAGTTCCTGAAGACCACCAAGGCCAGCTTCACCGGCTCGCCTGAAGGCCCACGCTTCGAGTACGAAGAGGTCGATACGCAGTTCATCAAGCCGCGCCCGCGCCACTACGGCGCTGGCAACTGAGTAAAGGAAGATAGTTCGATGGCAAGAAAGGTTTGGATCGTGGTACTCGGTTTTGGCCTTCTTCTCTTCGTTTTGCTAGACCTGGGTTTGATCTGGTATTTAGTAAATTCCAAATCTGGAGTTCGCGGATACGGAGCACTTCTGATACCGATTTTCGCAACTTGGCAGGTTTACCTCGCATTGAAGCGGCGTATCGACTCCAAGCCGGAAAAGCGGCGCACCGGAGGGAGCAGGGGCCTTTAGGCCCTTGAAGAAGGAACGGAATCGACGCGGGGCTTTAGCCCCGGACGTTGTAGCAAAAGTTTACAAAGGGCACGAGCTTACCCGTGCCTCAAAATGAGCTTTGTATCAGGGCACGAATTTATTCGTGCCGCAAGATTAGTTTTATGATCGTGGGCTTTAGCTGTCGTGTCTCAAGAGGTTGTTTACATCGAAATCGAGCCCTGATCGGCTGATGGGCGGCATCTGATTCAGGCTAGCATGCGGCCTGTGCCAGTTGTAC
>JBEKGY010000007.1:0-113846 GCA_050012555.1 Occallatibacter sp. | reverse complement strand
ACAAATCCTCTTGCCGCTCTCGATGCTCACGTCTGCCCATCGCCATGAAAAAAGCTTACGAGCAAACCCTGTGGATAATCCAACAACTTCCAGAGTACGAATCAGGACTTGCACCACGGGCTGTTAGTGCTTAGCTTCTTTCGGTCTAACAAGAAACAAGAATTTACTCGTCGCGGCGAGCGAGAACAATGCAAACGGAAAACAGCGTGTTCGGACAAATGCAGCAAGTTAGCCCCCGCTTACGCGGGGATGGCGAGTTGGCAAGTTGGCGGCGGCATTGCCAGAGGCAGTTTCAGCGCTCCGTGGGTCGGCGATGCCGGTGAGGGTCTAAAAAGAAACAAGATTTCGTTTGTTCGGCAAGTTGAACAATGCAAACGTAGACAGCGTGTTCGGATTCATACGGCGAGTTGGCCCCCGCTTACGCGGGGATAGCAGGTTGGCAAGTTGGCGGCGCTGGAGGCAGTTTCATCCTTCCGAGGATCGGCAACGCCGGTGGACGATTCTTAAGGAATGCGCGCGGCTAGTTGAACGGCCAGGGAAACAGCTTGCTGGGAATCAGGCAGGTTCGCGTAGCCCGCGAGGGTTCGCCCCTTGCGAAAGATACAGATTCCGCCCAGGTACTGCGCCTTGGCCTGGAATGCTTCGTTGCCAATCTGTACGGGGGACGCGCCGTCAAAATGCTCGCGTAGTTTCTTCATGACCTCCGCGGCGGATTCCGGCGAGGCCTCCAGCACGATGAAGGCCTGCCCTTGCTTGTAGGCAGCCACGTAGCCGCGCTTGAGCAGCCGCAGTCCCAGCACGCTCTCCGGAACCAGGCGGGCGGAGGCGAGGTTTTCTTGAGGAAACCACTGCAACGCCTCCGGGGCGGTGACCCGGCCCTCCAGGCGCTGCTCGATCCCGGTTACGAAAACCTTGAGAGCTGCGGTACGGTCGCTGTCCGGGCGGGCGGCGATGACGACCATCTCGACGTAGTACTTACCCTTTGCGAAGCTGGCGCTTTGCGGTTGCACCTGCCCGCCCATGCCGATGGCGGCGATGGGCAGGCTGGGATCGCGGTTGGCGGCGAAGATGCCGTATGCCGAGTCGGCATCGTTCATCTCGTAGACGTCGATGGTCAGCGTGTCCCCACCCGACTTGCAGTCGATTCCCTGCATGCGCGCGAAGCCGAAGATCAGGTAACCTTCGGCGGCGCCATCCTTGTAGTCGAAGAGGTTGTCGGCGGCGTACTGGCGTTTGGGCCCGGACTGTTCCCAGCCGGGCGCGAATTGGCAGTTAAGGTAATCCTGTGCGCGCGCCATGCCCGCCACAAACAGGATGGACAGCAGCAATCCGGCGGCCTTCACGCAAACAATTCCTGGGCGCGCGCCATCCGGTTCGATACCTGGACGCCGAAGGGACACTTCACCGTGCATTCGGCACAGTCGCCGCAGCGGACTGCGACCTGCTCCTGGGTCAACTCGAGAAATCTCTCCCGCCCCAGCGCGAACTGCCCGTAACCGTCGGCGTAGGTGAGAAAGCGCAACACATCGGCGACCGGCAGGCCCTTTTGGCAGTCGCCATCGCACTTGCCGCACATGCGGCAATAGAGCGGCGCGATTTTCTCCAGGTGCGCGGCCAGCAGCTTTTCGTCGCCGGTTGCAAATGGGTGCGCCATGGCCTGCAGGTTCTCCTCCAATTGGTCCATATCCGTCATGCTGGGAATGGTGGTGGAGACGTTGGGCTTGTTGATGACCCACTTCAGCGCCGCCAGCATGGCGCCATCCTGCTTCAGCTTTGTGTAGAGGGGATTGCCGTGCTTCAGGTCGCGAAATCCTCCGGCCATCACCTTCATCGCCACCACGCCCATACCGGCCTTGGCGGCCACGCCGATTGCCTGCTCCATGGTGGAGTCCATGGAGAAGTTGTAGGCCGTCAGGACCACGTCGAAGACGCCCTTCTGCGCGAGCCAGGGCAGCAGTTGCTGCTGCCCGCCGTGCGAGCTTACGCCCGCGAAGCGAATCTTGCCCTGCTTTTTGGCAAGCTGTTGCGCTTCGATCATGTCGTCGCGAATATCGGCCGCAGCGCCCCTTTCATGGAGATACCAGATATCAACGTAGTCGGTGTTGAGTTCGCGCAGGCTGGTCTCGAGCTCCTTCAGCAATTCCTCCTTGTTTTCAGCGTCCGACTTGGTGGAGAGTATGACCTGCTTCCGTTTGGCGCCCAGGGCCGCGCCCACCATGCGTTCATTGTTGCCGTGTTGATAGCTGCGCGCGGTATCGAAGTAGTTGATGCCAATATCGACGGCGCGCTCAATCACGCTTGGATCCGACGTGATCATGCATCCGAATCCCAGCGTGGTCACCTTCAGGCCCGTGCGGCCCAGGGTCCTGAAGTCGAGTTTGACTTGGGAACCGGCAGTCTTTGCGGTGGATTCACCGGACGGCGGCCAAAGCCCCATGCGGGAACCCGCGCCCATGACAGGAAGCGTCAATCCGGCGGACAGGCCGGCGGACAAAAAATCGCGGCGAGAAGTTTTTGAATTCATGAGTGCACTTTCATTAGCAGACTGAACAGAATAAACCTTGATCGTGTTTCGAGGAAAGGGTGCAGATCACAGGGCGGAGGCATTTAACCGGAATTTCCATTTGCCATTAGGCAACGAGGCGATGCGTCGCCTCCTCAAGTCTCAATACGTACACGAATCTATGGATGACGGCCCACACTAGCCGGCCCGTTTCCGGGTATCAGCGAGTCCTGCATCGAATCCTGGAAGTGGCCCATTTTTTCGTGCTTGGTGCGGAGATAGCGCTCGAAGGTCTCTTGGGGCTCAACCTCGGCGGAGACGCGCTCCACGACGGTGATGCCGGCAGACTCCAAGGCGGCGACCTTGGCGGGGTTGTTGGTGATGAGGCGGACCTGGGAGACGCCGAGCAGCTTGAGGGCCTGGGCGGGCAGCTCGTACTCGCGGCAGTCGGCGGCAAAGCCCAGTTGGACGTTGGCTTCGACGGTATCCATGCCCTGATCCTGCAGTTCGTAGGCTTTCAATTTGGCCATCAGGCCGATGCCGCGGCCCTCCTGCTGCTCGTAGAGCAGGATGCCTGCGCCGGTTTCTGCAATCTTGCCCAGGGCCAGCTCAAGTTGCAAGCGGCAGTCGCAGCGCAGCGAGCCGAAGACGTCGCCGGTGAGGCATTGCGAGTGAATGCGCACCAGCGGGGGCGCGGAGTGAATATCGCCCATCACCAGGACCACTAAGCTCTCGGCTTCGCCGCCCGTCTGCGGCGCAGCCGGCAGGCCCTCAAAGCCAATAATGCGGAACTCTCCCCAGCGGGTGGGGAAATCGGCCTCGGCGATCTTCTTCACGCTTGCAAATCCCATGGTTCCATTCTACAGAGGTCAGGGTTCAGGGTTCAGGGAACAGGGAACAGGGATCAGTTGCCTGAATTGAAGCCCAGTGGTTGCAACCAATGGAAATATGCGTTTTACTGACGATTCTTTTTCCCTGATCTTTGATCTCTGACCCCTGATCTCTGATCTCCAAAAAGAAACAAGATTTCGATTTTGCTGCAAGTTAAACAATCCAAAGTGAAACAGGGTGTTCTGACCCATGCAGCAGGTTAGCCCCCGCAAAAGCGGGGATAGCGAGTTAGCAGGTTAGCGGCGGGAGACCCGAATGCAGTTTCATCCCGCGGGTCGGCGAAGACGGTGGACGACTAACACCTGATCTCTGACCCCTGAACCCTGCCCCCTGATCTCTGAACCCTGACCCCTGATCTCCGTCGTGCGATACATTGATAGGGTGACGGACAATCTCATTCTGATTACGCTGCTGGTCAAGCTGGGCGTGGTTGCCTCGGTGGCCAGCGTGCTGGCGCGGGTGAGCACATTCCGGCGGCTGTTCTTTGCAGAAGAGCGCCGCCGGCGGCAAACCCTGGCGTTGCTGGCGTTCTTTCTGGTGCCGCTTACGCTGGGCGTGTGGGTGCGAATCGCGGTGCCCAACTTCCTGGCCGCCGATATCTCCTTCGAGACGGTGATCCTGCTGGGCCTGCTGGTGGGGCCGGGATGGGCGCTACTGGGAGGCGTAGTGCTGTCGGTGCCGGCGGTCTGCCACCACGAGTACCTGGCCCTGCCCTTCAATGCCCTGCTGGGGCTGGGCGCGGGACTGCTGGGCCGCTTTGTCGAGCCGGAGGAGATCTGGTCGTTCACGCCGTTCATCGACCTGAGCCTCTACCGCTGGGTGCGCCGCAACCTGATCAAGCCGCGCATCGACCGCCAGTTCCTGATGCTGTTTCTCATCGTGGCGGCGGAGGCGTGCCGGGACTGGCTGGCCCACGCCTTTCCGCACCGGCTGTTTGCGCTGCTGGCCAGCCAGCCCTGGCTGCAGGTACTGGTATGGCTGAGCGCGCCCATTGGAGTGGGCATCGCGCTGAAGGTTTGGAACGCGCTGCGCATCGAACTCAAGCTTGAGGAGCAGAAGCGGCTACTGCTCGAGGCCCGGCTGGACGCCTTGCAGCGCCAGATCAACCCGCACTTCCTGTTCAACACGCTCAACTCCATTGCCTCGCTGGTGCGCATGAAGCCGGAACTGGCGCGGGAGATGACGGTGAAGCTGGCCAATATTCTGAGGGCGCTGCTCAAGGACCACGATACCTACGTCCCGTTGCGCGAGGAACTGAGCTTTACCGACGACTATCTGGACATCGAGGTGGTGCGCTTCGGAGCGGAAAAGCTGAGAGTGCAGAAAGAGATCGATCCGCTTACATTGGAGGTCCTGGTGCCCAGCATTCTGCTGCAGCCGCTGATTGAAAACAGCATCAAGCACGGGCTGGAGCCGCGCCTGAATGGCGGAACGGTGACCCTGCGCAGCCGCCTCAACGGGGATCGCGTGCTGATCGAAGTGGCCGACGACGGCGTGGGCATGGGCAACAAGCCGGCCTCGGCTCTGCGCCGCGACGGCGCCGGCATCGGTATGAACAACGTGCAGGAGCGGCTGGATGTGCTCTACGGCAATCAGGCGCGGTTCAGCGTGGTCAGCAATCCGGGACGGGGCACGCTGGTTTCGATCGAGATTCCGGTCAACCTGCCGGATGCTGTCTGAGCAGGCCGCGCTGGCATCTGCCCCCGGACGGTAGCTCTTCATTGCGCCGCAATGCACAGCCCTTCGCTGTATGCTCAAACCATGGTGCGCTTCACGGTGCTGGCGTCGGGATCGAAGGGCAACAGCACAGTTGTCTCCGGTGGACGGACACGCATTCTGGTGGATGCTGGGCTGAGCTGCCGGGAGCTGTTCCGGCGCATGAAGATGGCCGGCGAGGAGCCGGAGACGCTGGACGCCATCGTTATCACCCACGAGCACCAGGACCACATCAGCGGGCTGGCCGTGACGGCGCGCAAGCTGGGCATTCCGGTGTACTTTACCGAGGGCACGCACCGCGCCTGGATGCGCTGGCTGACGCCGCGGCGGCAGATGACCTATGCGCAGTGGCTGGAGCAGTGCCGGAAGCAGGCCGCGGAGCGCCAGGCGGAGGCTGACGCGGCGGGTATGGAGGGCGAGGCGGACGAGAGCGACCTTGTGGAGGCTATCGGTGAACTGAGCGAAGAGCATCCCGCAGGGGCTAAAGCCCAAGTCGATCATGCAGCATCTACGGCACGACTAAAGTCGTGCCCTGACACAAACCAGAGTAGTTCAGCAGCCAATCATGCCCCGTCCAGCCAGCCCGAGGCTGCCGAAGCCAATCATGCCCCATCCAGCCAGCCCGAGGCTGCCGTGCAAGTAAATTCTTCGGACGCCGTTCCTTCGCGGAAGGATGACCCCACCTGGCTGCCGGCGGTGGAGTACTTTGAGGCCGGCCGGCCTTTTGAGATCGGCGATATCGCCCTCAGCCCCTTCACCATTCCCCACGATGCCGCCGACCCGGTGGGCTTTGTCTTCCGTGCCGAAGGGGTGCGGATGGCCTACGCCACCGACCTGGGGTACATTCCGCCCAACGTCAAGGCGCAGCTCCAGGGGGTGGACCTGCTGCTGCTCGAATCCAACCACGACCTGGAGATGCTGCGCGATGGACCCTACCCCTGGCAGGTGAAACAGCGGGTGCTTTCGCGGGTGGGGCACCTCTCGAACGAGGCCGCGGCCCAGTTCCTGGAGAACGGCTACGACGGCCAGGCGGCCTATGTGATCCTGGCGCATCTCTCTGAAAGCAATAATCTTCCCGATCTGGCGCGGGTGACGGCAGAGCGCGCGCTGAACGGCCGGGCCAGCCTGCTGGCCAACCGCCTGCTGCTGGCATCGCAGCATGTGTTCCTTTCTGGCATTCAATTTTAAGAAATTTGGATTATAATAATAAGAGGGGCATCACTCTGTACCAGGTAGATTGGCAAGGGACGCGTCAGGGCCTTTCCCCAAGGCGCGGCAGAGCGAAGTTCCACCGCATTCGATAACGGCCGGTGGAGCGCCTCTAAATCTCTTGCCTTCTGTTGACCCATGAGCCGAGCCAGAAGATAGCGGACCAGCAAATCCTTTGCAAAGTGAGTCTTTACGTATATGGCAAGAACCCAATGTACTGACAGAGTAGTAGGCGCCATCCTGGCAAGCTGGCGGTATGACATCTCAGGGATTTATCCGGAGATGCGCAAGGACTACGAACATCATTTTGCCGAATGCATTCATTGCAGCGCCCGGCAGAAGTTTCACCGCAGCCTGGACGTTACCCTGGCTGTTCTTACCTCGCTGGCGGTGTTCTTCTTCCTCTTCGCGCTGGCGGTTCTTCATCACATCAAGCCGCTGGAGCACGTGGCCTTCAACGTCTTCGGACTGGATATATTCGACGTTTACCAGATGCTGGTTTCAGCCGGCATCGCGGGGCTTTGTTTTTCGGTGATTGCCCTGGCGCTGGTTCTCACGGCGACGCCGGCGCCGTCGTACCTGGGCGGCATCGCGGCCGAGCGCGCCAAGCTGATCGAGGAACGGCTGCCCGCGGCCATCAAAGCGTTGCGCCTGCGGTAAACAGAGTTCGGCGATTCAAACTTCAGGGCCTCCCCGCGCGGGAGGCCCTTGTGCGTTTGGGCGGGGTGCAGCGTAATGCTCAGAAGCCGTCTACCAAATCCTTTACTCGTATACCGAGCGCGACGGCTATATGGTAGAGCTTCACGATACTGATGTTGCGGATGCCGCGCTCCACTCCAGAGACGTATGTCCAGTGCAAACCAGCCCTTTCGGCCAACTGCTCCTGAGTGAGCTGCAACTCCTCGCGTTTCTTTCTGATGGCTAAACCGAGCGGTTTCTTGAGATCAGAGGTTTGTGCATTCACTCACCGATAATTTCGCTTTTAATTCGGCATGTACATAGAATATAGTCTATATAACAAGTACACGTGCTGTGCTCGTCAGGTTCGCCGTGAATTCAAGGGAAATAGCGTTTAGACTTGCTCTCGTATTTGTGTTGTGGGTCTTGCTTCTGGCAGCCAATTGGTACCTATCCGGCACTTCCAATGCATCCTGCCCTGGCTGGTTGTGGCCAGACTCAAACTGCATGGACGTTCCGAAATAACTCGTCAGAGAAAGTCGTGGGAGCGGAATTTGAGACCGAGCATGGCAAACAATGCGAAGCCGCGCCGGCTTCGCATTGTTGATTTCCAGTGTAACCACACTTATTTTGCCAGCGGTACCCGCAGGTCGCCGCCAGTCATTTGTTTGGGCTCGTCTAGCTTGAGAATGGCTAGCAGGGTGGGCGAGATGTCGCGCAGGGAGCCGTCAGGGCGCATACGATAGCGGGGGGCTTCCTCGGCCACGTAGATGAAGGGCACCGGGTTGGTGGTGTGCGCGGTGTGCGGGGCGCCGGTCACCGGGTCCACCATCGTCTCGGCGTTGCCGTGGTCGGCGGTGATCAGCCAAGTGCCGTTCTTCTCCTTGATGGCCTTGTAGATGCGGCCCAACTGGACGTCAATGGCCTCAATGGCGCGTATGGTGGGCTCGAGTTTGCCGGAGTGGCCCACCATGTCGGCATTGGCAAAGTTGGAGACGATCAGGTCGAAGGCGCCGTCGTAGATTGCCTTGATAATGGCGTCGGCGATGGCCTCGG
The DNA here is from genome assembly GCA_050012555.1 of Occallatibacter sp. Taxonomy (GTDB): domain Bacteria; phylum Acidobacteriota; class Terriglobia; order Terriglobales; family Acidobacteriaceae; genus Telmatobacter. The sequence continues at coordinate 105,793 of JBEKGY010000007.1, read as the reverse complement.
CTCTCATCTCCGGGGCCAGATCGTAGGTGGCCACCTTCAGGGAGGGAATCAGCACGCGATCCTCGCCGGGAAAGGGCGTCTCAATGCCGCCGTTGAAGAAGTAGGTCACGTGGGCGAACTTTTCCGTCTCGGCCACGCGCAGGTTGCGCAGGTGGTGCTGGGCGAGCACATTGGCCAGGATGTTATCCAGCGACTCGGGCGGCATGATGAGGGGCAGATCGTAGAGCTTGTCGTACTGCGTCATGCACAGGTAGTGGAGGTTCTTCGGAATTTCAGAGCGGGGAATCGTCTGGTCGAGCGCCTCCCAGCCGTCCAGGTCGCGGCCACCCTGTTTGTTCAGGCCGCTCTCGCGGGTCAGCACGCGGGTAATCTCGCGGGCGCGGTCGGAGCGGAAGTTGAAGTTGATGCACACGTCCTGGTCGCGAATCTGCGCTACAGGCTTGCCCGCGCCGTCCACCACCACAAAGGGAATGATGAACTCGTCGGTGGTGCCGTTGTTGTAGCACTCGATCAGGCGCGCCGCGGCGTTCGTGTATGCGCCGCCCTCGGCCTTGCCGGTGACCATGGCGTCGAAGGCCTTGCGCTCGCGCTCCCAGCGCTTGTCGCGGTCCATGGCGTAGTAGCGGCCGCTGACGGTGGCCACGCGGCCCACGCCGTACTCACGCATTTTTTGTTCGAGCTGCGCGATGTAGCCCGCGCCGCCGGTGGGCGGGGTGTCGCGGCCGTCCATGAAAGCGTGGACGAAAACCCTCGTCAGGCCGTACTCGCGCGCGGTGCGGAGCAGGGCGTAGAGATGCTCCAGTTGGGAGTGCACGCCGCCGTCGGAGCACAGGCCGAAGAGATGGAGTTGCCGCCCGCCTTCGCGCGCTCTCTCGATGGCCCGGACGATGTTCGGGTTCTTTTGGAACTCGCCCGAGGCGATGGCAGCGTCGATGCGGGTAATGTCCATCTGCACGATGCGGCCGGCGCCGATGTTCAGGTGGCCGACTTCGCTGTTGCCCATCTGCCCGTCGGGCAGGCCGACAAAGTGGTCAGAGGCCTGGATGAGCGTGTTGGGGTACTCGCGCAGCAGCTTGTCGTAGGTGGGCTTTTTAGCCAGCGCAATGGCGTTGTTGGCGGTTTCAGCGCGATAGCCCCATCCGTCGAGGATGGTGAGAACGAGGGGACGCTTGGGCACAGTCGGTTTCCTTCAGGATCAAGCTAGCTGAATTGCGGAGTTAGCGGAGCTAGCGGGGTGAACAATGTTAGCGCGCTTAACTGTTGTGAGGCTGGCGCCATCCCAGGTCTTCCGCCGCGGCGGACGAGACCTGGGGCACCCGTGCTTCGTTTACGATAACTGCCGGTTCTTAGTCGTTGTAGTTGAGGCTTTCCAGGCCGAGGTAGACCGCGCCGGAGCCCAGTTCTTCTTCGATGCGGAGCAACTGGTTGTACTTGGAGATGCGGTCGGTGCGGCTCACCGATCCGGTCTTGATCTGGCCTACGCCGGTGGCCACGGCCAGGTCGGCGATGAAGGTGTCCTCGGTTTCGCCCGAACGGTGGGAGATGACCGAGGTATAGCCGTAGCGGCGGCCCAGGTCGATGGCTTCGAGCGTTTCGGTGACGGTGCCGATCTGGTTGAGCTTGATGAGGATGGAGTTAGCCACGCCTTCCTCGATGCCGCGCTGCAAGCGCTTGAGGTTGGTGACGAAGATATCGTCGCCGACAATCTGAATGCGGCTGCCCAACTTGTCGGTCAAAATCTTCCAGCCGGCCCAGTCATCCTCGGCCAGGCCGTCCTCAAGGGAGACGATGGGATACTGGCGGGTCCAGTTGTCGTAGAAGTTCACCAGTTCCTCGCTGGTCATCTCGCGCTTGTCGCTCTTCTTGAAGACGTACTTCTTCTTATCTGCGTCATAGAACTCGCTGGACGCGGGATCGAGGGCAATGGCGATCTGTTCGCCAGGCTTGTATCCGGCTGCTTCAATGGCTTCGAGGATGAGTTCGATGGCTTCGGCGTTGGACTTGAGCGAGGGTGCAAAGCCGCCCTCGTCGCCCACGGCGGTGTTGTAGCCCTTCTTCTTGAGCACGCCTTTGAGGGTGTGGAAGGTTTCAGCGGCCCAGCGCAGGGCCTCAGAGAAGCGCTCGGCGCCCACCGGCATGATCATGAACTCCTGGAAGTCCACGTTGCTGTCGGCGTGGGCTCCGCCGTTGAGGACGTTGAGCATGGGGGTAGGAAGAATGCTGGCGTTGACGCCGCCAAGATAGCGATAGAGAGGAATCTCAAGCGTCTGGGCCACGGCGCGGGCGGCGGCCATGGAGACGGCGAGAATGGCGTTGGCGCCCAGCCTGGACTTGTTGGGCGTGCCGTCCAGAGCGATCATGGTCTGGTCAATCAGTCTTTGATTGGCCGCGTCCATGCCCTCCAGCTCGGGCGCGAGGACGGATTCCACATTTTCCACGGCCTGCAAGACGCCCTTGCCGCCGTAGTGGCTCTTATCGCCGTCGCGCAGTTCCACGGCCTCATGCTCGCCGGTGGAGGCGCCCGAAGGCACAATGGCGCGGCCCAATGCGCCGCTTTCCAGGATTACGTCCGCTTCCACGGTCGGATTGCCGCGCGAATCTAAAACCTCGCGGGCGCGAATAGCAACAATCTCAGTCATATCAGTCCTCGCAATGCGATGCAGCAGCCGGTCATTCAGTTGGGGACGGCGATCCACGGCAAGAGCTTCTCCGGCGGCGCTTTGAATGGTGTTCAGAAGCTCCTGCACGTTCGGAATCTCCACTCCATACAGCGCTCAAATGTGCTGATGTACCCTACGAATTCTAGCAAACCGGGGGAGGCCGGACAGTGTGGCGACGGTCACAGGGGCGTAAGCCATTGCAATCATGAACCAAACGCCGGCGCGGGTTACCATTATTGATACGTGCCGCGTAAGGCACCTGGCCGGCCGGCAGGCGCGTCCTCCCCCACTGATCCGCGCTAACCTTACAATGGGTGAGTGGGCGCAAGCGCGGGCTGAAGCGAAACTCTTTGCCCCTGCCGGGGTTTGAGTCTGTGGGGAGATTTTCGCCCGCGAAAAGGAGACCTGGATGAATCGTCCGATTCTTGTATGTGCCTTGTTTGTTGCAGCCGCTGCCGTTCTGCAGGCGCAGGACGCAAGCCATTCGAGCGCCTTCCAGGGAACCTCGAATCCCCCCGCAGATGACCAGATCACCACCAGCAGCACGCCTGCGGCCAAGCCACCGGCCGGCAAACTGGTTTACATTCAGCCGGTTGCCCCTGCCCAGGCGCAGGTTGAGCCGCGCCCCGCTTCCGTCGATCCCTCGATCAACTACCCGGACACCGGCAACGACAATGGCATGGTGCAAGGTTCCTCTGCGCAAACCTTGCCGGAACGGATCTATGCCAACGATCCGGACGGGGACATTGTGCATCTGCATGCGCGGCGTCCTGGAGAAATCGTTGAGGGAACCAGCATTCGTGTCAGGCTATTAGAGCGGCTTTCCACCACAGACAGCGAGAAGGGCGAAATCTTCCGCACCACGGTGGCTTCAGACGTGTTGCAGGACGGTCAGGTCCTGATCCCCGCCGGAGCGGAGATTGACGGCAGGGTGACCCAGGTCTCGACCGGCCACCTGGTCGGCCACGGCACCATGCACCTGAGTCCCGAGATTGTGATTCTTCCCGACGGCACGCGCTACAGGCTGCACGCCGAGATTAGCGGAACCCCCGGCTCCCGGACTCGCCTTGGCGGCGAGGGCGCCATCAACCCAGGCTCCCGCGTGCGGCGCGACGAAATCGAGTACGGCGGTGCGGTGGGTGCGGGCGTGGTAACCGGGGCCATCCTCGGTGGCCCGGCAGGCGCTGTAACCGGCGGCCTGATCGGCGCAGGCGCCATCACGGTTCACCTGCTGGTCAGCCATCCGCAGGCCACGCTGGAATCGGGAGCCCCGCTTCTATTCACGCTGACCGAACCGCTGGATATGGTTCCGGCTGGGGCGAGCGAAAACTGAGCGGATACGTTGTGTCAGCCCCGGTAGCACACGAAGATTCAGCAATCCAGAGGCTAAGGAATTTCCTTACCGCGCGTAAGGAAACGAGCTATAATAGCGCCAGAGGGTTCCCAATGGCTACTGCGGCGGTCACTTCAAAAGGGCAAATCACGATTCCGCTTGAGGTGCGCAAGAAGCTGGGCCTCAAGCCCGGCGACCGGGTCAGCTTCATCGAGGGCGAGCACGGCGAATATATTCTCAAGCCGAAGACCGGCTCGATCATGGATTTGGAGGGTTGTGTGCATTGGACGGGCAAGCCGGTCACCATCGAGGAGATGAACGAGACAATTGCCAAAGGCTGGGCGGGGCAATTGACCTTCGAGGATTGAGCCGCCGGCGATGACTGGACTCGACACCAACATTCTGGTCCGTTTCTTTGTCAAGGACGATCTAGAACAAAGCCGCCGGGCAAAAGAGCTTCTGCGAACTCTTACGCCCGAATCGCCGGGTTTCGTTTCTCTCGTAGCGCTGGCTGAGATGATTTGGGTTTTGCGCAGCCAATATCGTATGCCCAAGTCCGAACTTGTCCTCTGTCTTGAGCGATTGCTTGATTCCACTGAACTGACCATCGAGAACCATACTGCGGTGCATCAGGCTCTGCAGCGGTTTGCCGGTTCCAAGGCCGACTTTGCCGACTGTATCATCGAACTGTCTTGCCATGCAGGCGGTTGCGGGGAGACGGTTACATTCGACCTTAATGCCTCCAGGTTTGCTGGGATGAGGCTGCTCTAGGGAAAATTCTTGCTCTCACCCTAAACCGGCGGCAATGCGTCCACCACCGGCACGCCGGGGGGCGGGGTAAAGCGGAAGGCGCCGGCTGGTAACGGAGCGTCAGTCACTTCGCCGGTGAAGGTGAAGCGGGTGAGCGCGCCGTCGGTTTCTTCGATCTCGATTCCTGTAATGGTTCCTTCGGCGGTTACGGTGAGGGTGAGCCTCTGGACGCGTTGTTCCTGTCCCTTGGGCTGGCCGGTGAGCGTGAAGCTGCCGTTGGAGCCGGGTGCCAGGGTCAGGTTGTTCAATTCCTTTTCAAGTTTTGTGTGACCCAGCAGGAAACGCAGCGGGGAGCGCAGGTCGTCCAGTTCCCGGGCAGGGATGCGCTGGACCTGCGAGTCGCCGCGCGAGTAAAACCAGGCGTATCTGCCGTCGAGCAGGCAGAGCTTGCCGGCCGGCGCGCTGTACTCCCACTTCATGCGGCCGGGCTTGAGCAGCAGCAGGGTTCCGCTCTCGACGCGCCGGATTCCCAGCCCCTCATAGCTCTCGGTAAAGCCGGCCTGGAGCGAGTGCAACTGGTTGTAGTGGCGATCGACCTTCCGCGCAAGGCTTTGCGCGGCTTCCTGCGGGGCCGGCGCGCCTGGCTTTGCGTTTGCCGGGCACGCACAGACCAGGAGTGCGGCGGCCACCATCGGACCGCCGCGCCGCAAGAGAATGCCCAGGCTCATTGGCTGAGGGGCTGAGTGCAGTTTGTGCCGCCGGCCGGGTCGAACTTGATGGCGCCGAACTGGTCGCTGCAGAAGCCGCGATCCCCGGTCTTGCCCACGGTCTGCGGAACGCCCGTGATCTGGTAGCCGGTATACCGGTCCACACTATTGATGGTCACCTTGGTGCAGTTGCCGATGGTGAAGATGTAGCCGGACTTGTAGCCCGAGGTCAGGTCGCCCTGCAAAATCTGGGCTCCGGCCGCCGAGGGCGCTCCGGCGCTTGGGTCGCCGCCCAAGGCCGGCAGCGTGCAGGAATAGCCGTTGGAGGGGTAGGTGGACTCGTACTGAAGCTCCGCCTTGGAGATGACCTGCACGGAGTTGATGGCCGAGGTCTCGTTGGCCTTCTTCTTCAAGCTGCCGATGGTGGGAATGGCCATGAGCATGAGGATCAGGATGATGGCAATGACGATCAGCAGTTCCATCAGCGTAAAGCCGTTGGGCTGCCTTTCGTCCTGGGCGCCGCGGAGACCGCGACAGAGCGAAAATTTGCGATTCATGGAATTCCAATGCCTCTTGGAGCAGGCCGGAGGTGCCAGGCCCATCCGACAGAATGCTACATCAGTTCAGACGCGGAAGGGAAATCGGACGCTCAAAACAGTTGTCAGTGGTCAGTTGTCAGTGATCAGTTCCGCTCCAGGCTGCTAACAAAACCTGAACTGCTCTAACCACAAAAAACTGACCACTGACCACTGAAAACCGACCACTATTTTTAGAAGCCGTAGGAGACGCCGAAGGCGACGCGGGCGCGAATGTTCAGGTTGACCTTGCCGGCAGCCGTGGGACCGCTGAAGTTGTCGGTGATGACCTCGTTCAGCAGCGGGTTGTCGATGTAGCCACCCGCGTGCAGAACGCCGGCGTCGACGTTCAACTTGCGCTTGGCTAGCGGCACAATGCGGACGGCGTAAACCTCGGTGGTGGGAATATCGAGGAGCGTTGCCGCCTTGGAGGAGCCCAGGGTATTGGTGGGCGTGGCCAAGGAGATGTGCTGGGGCTGCTCGGCGATTTCGAAGGCCGGGATGATGGTGCTCTTGTAGGGTCCCTTGATGACGAAGGCCGCGGAACCGAAGGCCTTGCCCTCGAATCCGGGAGCGTTGCCGCCCAGGCCCCACAGCGAGGCGTTGGTGCCGCGGATGCCGGCGGACGCCAGGATGGGAAGATTCTTGATCTGGGTGATGAGTTTGGTGGCTACCACGTAGACGTCGCCGTTGGCGGTCTTCTGAGTGCCTTTAACGGGATCAGGACCATCGCCATCGTAATAGTCGTGATAGAGCAGCTTCGTGGCGAGATTGTTGATGTTGACGCCGATGTTGTCGCCGGAGCGGTAGATTCCACCCACCGAGATCGCCGGAACCCACTTCTGCTTCCCGAAGCCGTCGGGAATGAGGTTCACCTTGCCATGCACGATGTCGATGCCGGAGTCCCACAACGGAGTAAGGGCCGGTCCGAGCGCGGACTTGCTGCCGCCGTCCTCGCTATGAATTTCATGGGTGTAGCCGAACTCGAAGCGCTTGGCGAAGCCTTCGGTGATGGAGACGGTGCTCCAGTCGCCGATGATCGGGCCGCCGGCCAGGAAGTGATAGGCGACGGAGGGCTGGCCCAGGCCCTTGGCGGGCGAGGCGGAGATCTGAGCCAGCGGCGTGACGAAGACGCCCGTGGGGCCTTCGTAGCCCAGGCTTTGCGCCTGCGTGGTGTGTGCGGCAAAGGAAAGAGCGAGGAACAGGATGAGTGTTGCCCACTGGTTCGTAGAGACTGGCAATTGGAAAGAAGGTGCAAATACGCGCATAACGGTTTTCTCCTTGGTATCGAGGTTGGAATAAAGGAAAATCATGCGGCGGAAGCATCCCTCTGCAGCAGAAATGCGCATAGAGCGTCTTGCGCTCTGCGAAGTGCGGAGATACAGACAGCTATCTATCTTGGATTACCGAAGCAGCACGGATGATCAGTCGCAGGGAGTGGGTCGCATTAGCGACAACAGATGCAAGCGAGATGCCTGGCGGCGTAGTGTGACTGATTCATAAAGTGAGAATACAACTGTTCGATGAGAAAGTCAATACAATTTTTCAGTTGGGGAGATCGGACGCTTGGGAAATACAACTTCTTGCTATCAGACTCCAGCTTTTAGCTGTTCGTGCCCACGCCCTTCGTAGAGCGTGTTTCATAAATGGTCACCGTATCCTTGTTGTGATCCCTCAGGGGTTAAAACCCCTTGTTTCTCAAGCCCTTTTCGGCACGACTGAAGTCGTGCCCTGATACAAGGCAGGTTTTTGAAACACGCTCTAAGCATTTTTTCGATGCTTCGGCAAAAATGAACAGTTGACCATCGCGGTACAATGCTTTCATTCGCTGAATGGAGGCACAATGCGCAGGATTCTACTCGCAGTTCTCGCCGCACTCTTTGCCGCTTTGCCGACTGCCCTTCTGATGGCACAGGGAGCGCCGCCGCAGGGTGGCGCCGATCAGCCCTACACCGTTGAGTACTACTACAAATGCCAGTGGGGCCATCAGCAGGAGTTCCTGCAACTGTTCCGCAAGAACCACTACCCGTTGCTCGAGAAGATCCAGGCCACCGGCCGCATACTCTCGTTGAAGATCGAATCGCCCGCCTACCACACCACGGAAGACGGCCGCTGGGACTATCGCGTAACCATCCGCTATAAGAATTCGACCGTGGCCACCACCGCCAACCCCGACGAAGAGGCCTTTATCAAGGAGTTATGGCCGGACCAGGAGAAGTACAAAAAAGAAGAGCAACGGCGGTTTGAGATTCTGCTCGGCCACTGGGATTTGCCGGTCACCGACATTACGCCGGCGAAGTGAGAAGCAGGGACTAAGGGACTAGGGACTAAGGGACTAAGATCGACATTGGTTCGACCAACTCTAGCGCGAAGATCTAGCTTTATTTACCGAGCCGCATTCTAGCCGTTTCCCTATTCCCTAGTCCCTTAGTCCCTAGTCCCTGTCTTTCCATTGCCGCACCAGGTCTTCGGCGGCTTCGGGCCACTGGGGAAATTCGAACTCAAATCCGGCATCCAACAGGCGGCCCGGAACCACCCGGCTGCTTTTGAGCACCAGCTCGGACTCGGTGCGCAGAATGAATGCGCCGATCTCGATGAACAGCGAGGGGGCGGGCAACCCGTTGGGCCTGTTCCAGGCATCGCGCAGCGCCTCCATGAAGGCGCGGTTGGGCAATGGATGGGGCGCGACGATATTCACCGGCCCATTCATCTCCACGTGGTCGATGAGGAACTCGACCGCGCGGGCAAAGTCGGTCTCGTGAATCCATGAGACGAACTGCCGTCCGTTGCCTTGCGTGCCGCCCAGCCCCAACCTGGCCAGATTCGACAGCACTGCGAATACGCTGCCGGGCGTGGGGCTCAGGACGATACCGCTGCGCAGGGCCACCTTGCGGGTGCGCGGCGTTTTGGTTTCAAAGAAGGCAGTCTCCCAATCCCTGGCTACGCGGGAGATGAAGTCCTTGCGTCTGGCCCATCGTTCTGTTGACGGCATCGTTGTTGCCGGTGGTTCGTTGCCGCCTAATTTGCCTGTTGCTTCATCCAGAGGCAGATCGATTCCGTTTACGTCCAGGGCGCGCTTGTAAATCGTCGCTGCCGATGCGTTGAGCCACACCCGCGGCGGGTCGGCGAGCGAGGCAATCACATGATTGAGCAGTTGCGTTGTGCGGATGCGCGAGTCGTAAATCGCAGCCCGGTTATCCGCATGGTATCGGCAGTTCACGCTTTGCCCGGCCAGGTTGATGCAGACGTCCGCGCCTTCCAGGGTCTCGATCCACGGGCCGCGTTCCTCGCCGTCCCAGTGAACCGTCTGCCAGGGCGCGGTATACGGTCCGCGAGTCAGCACGGTCACGTGATGGCCGTGCTCCTGAAAGTGGCGCGCCAGCACCTGGCCCAGCACTCCGCTGCCGCCGGGCAGCACGATGCGCAGGGCGCGCTGGCTTACCGCTGGGACAATCTCCATGGATTCAGGGTACAGCGTTTGCTATCGCCGGGAATCGAATTGCGCAGGGCTACAGCGGTTCCACAATTGCAGTACCCCGAAACCACTACCGCCAAATGGCTTTTTCCTTCCGGGGTCCCCAGCGACAGGTCTTCGTCGCTGGGGTGGAAGTAAAAGCCACCTTGCATGGTGCCAGAAAGGGCACGTTTATTGTGGAACCGCTCTAATCGCCGCCGTCCAGTCCTCCGGCGAATCCACCAGCACGTCCGGCTGGTTTTCCACCAGGCTCTGCGGGGCCAGCCCGAAGGTGCAGCCGATCGACCAGACTCCGGCGTTGCGCGCCGTCGCCACGTCCACTTCGCTGTCTCCGATCATCACCGTCTCGTCCGGTCTTGCGCCGGCCTCTTCCATTAACGTGCGCAGCCCCAGCGGATCGGGCTTCTTTACGGGAAAGCTGTTGCCGCCGTAGATGTGCAGAAACCAGGGCGCCAGGCCCAGCGCCTCGCAGATGGCCTGTGCCGGTCCAACCGGCTTGTTGGTCAGTACCGACATCGAGCGCGCCCCGCCATCCGGCATCGGTTGCAGCGCCTCAAGCGCCTCCTTGACCCCGGCGTAGGCGTAGGTGAAGTCCAGCTTGTGGGCGCGATAGTAGTCCAGGAACCAGGCGTAGGCCTGGGCAAGAAAATCCTCGTCCACCTCGGCCGCATCCACGCCAATCAGTGCCCGCCGGACCAGCATGATGGCGCCGTCGCCAATGTAACTGGCCACCACCGGGTCGGGCAGCGGATCGCGCCCAAATTGGCGCAGCGTGGCGTTTACGCTGTTGCACAAGTCCTGCGCGGAGTCGATCAGCGTGCCGTCCAGATCGAAGACCAGCAGTTTGAGCCGTTCGGCGGGAAGAGTGCGAAATACGCGAACCATGCTTCCAGTGTAACGGGCGCGGGATTACCACCCGGTGAAAGCCGGCCGAACTGGACTCAATGAATCCGAATGTTGCCGGAGCCGGTTTCGATCCGCACCGTCGGGCCTCCGCCGTTCAGCTTGCCGGTCACGTGGCGCCGGTCCGATTCGCCCTGCGTCACCATCTCCCGGTCGGTGTGAACGCTGCCCGATCCGGTCTCGGCGTCCAGCGTAAACGCGGCATCGCCGGCCCAGTACTCCACGCTGCCCGAGCCCGTCTCCAGGCGCCAGGATGCGGTTGGCGCTCCACCCAGCCTGATGTTGCCCGATCCGGTCTCGGCCCTCAGGCCGCCGCGCAGGTTGCGCAGTTCGATGCTGCCCGATCCGGTCTCGGCCTTCACGTCGCCCTGCCCGGTCTGCTCGGCATAGATGTTGCCCGACCCGGTCTCCAGCTGAAAGCCCCCATGCAGCCCCGTGGCGTGAATATTACCCGAGCCCGTGTTCAGCTTCGCGTTTTCTCCCACGCCGTCGTCGTCCACATTGCCTGAGCCGGTTCCGGCGTCCAGATACGCGTCCGCCGGCGCCTCGATCTCATAGTCGATGCTGATGTTGTGCAGGTTTTGGTGGTGCGCGCCAATGCGGACGATATTGCCCGTCTGTTCGATGGGCGGGTTGGCCGCAATCTCCTTGACCTGCTCCTCGCTCCCGCCCCAGCCCGACTTCACCCGGCCAAACACATGCACCTGGCTGCCCGAACCATGGGTCAGGTGAATGTTGCCCGAGCCGTTCGCTACCGTAAGCTCCACGCGCCCGTTCACCGTAAGTGTGCGATCGAAGGTGGCCTCCGAAGCCAGCGCCGGAGCCGCCGCCAGCGCCAAAGCCGCCATTGCTGCAAAAAGATGCTTGATCATGCTCATTGATTCAACTCCCTCTCCATCCTACGCAAACCGCCGCGCCTTGGTTCCTTGAGTTCTGACCACTGACCTCTGACCCCTGATCCCTGTCCAGTGCTATCCTCCAGAACGAGATGCACGGTCTCCCCCTGTTGCAATTTGTCGCCGTGGCCATGCTCATCCTGGCCAACGCTTTTTTTGTGGCCGCGGAGTTCGCACTGGTTTCCATCCGCGATACTCGCATCGAGCAGATGATCACCGCAGGCGCTCCCGGAGCACGCGCCGTCCGTCGCCTGCAGCAGGATCTGGACGACTTCCTGCCCGCCGTTCAACTCGGCGTCACCCTCTGCTCCCTGGCTCTCGGCTGGCTGGGCGAACCGCTGGCCGCTTCTGTTCTTATGGGCTGGCTGGGCGTTCTGCCCCTGGGCCGGGTTTATGTACGCATCTACGCTCACGTCGCCGCAATCACCATCGGCTTTGCCCTCATCACCTACTTCCATGTGGTGGTCGGCGAGCTGGTGCCCAAGTCGCTGGCCCTGCGCCGTGCCGAGGCTTTGGCCGTAGCCGTCGCCCCGCCCATGCTCCTCTTCATGGCCGTGGTCCGTCCCGCCGTTCGCTTCCTCAAGAGCTCGGCCGCCGTCATCCTGCGCGGCTTCGACATTCCCATGACCCAGAAGGGCTCCGTCCACTCCCCTGAGGAACTCAAGCTCATTGCCACCTCCGCCCGCCGCATGGGTCTCCTGCCCAAATTCCAGGAGACCCTCATCCACCGCGCCCTGGAACTGGACGAGGTCTCCATCCGCGAGATCATGACTCCGCGCCAGAAAATCTTCTCCCTGCCCTCCAACATGCTGGTTGAAGAAGCCAGCGCCAAAGTCATTGAACGCAAGCACTCCCGCATCCCCGTCTACGACGAGACCCGCGGCCCCGAGCACATCGTCGGCGTCGCCTACTCCAAGGACCTGGCCCGACTGATGTACTTTCGCTCCTCCGCACTCCCCGCCGCTCCGCCCTTTGTGGAACTGAAACTCATCCAGGTGATGCGCGACGTACTCGTCGTCCCCGAAACCCGCAGCGTCCTCGACCTCATCGGTGACTTCCAGCAGCGCCGCCGCCACATGGCCATCGTGGTGGACGAATACGGCTCGACCGTCGGCCTGGTCACCGCCGAGGACGCCATCGAGCAGCTTACCGGAGAATTGGAAGATGAGTTCGACTCGCCCGCCGTCCCCGTCCTCACCACCGCCTCGGGAGCGTTACTGATGGACGGCGGCGTCAACCTGCGCGACCTGGAAACCCAGATGCAATGGGGCCTGCCCCGCGGCGGCGGCGTAGAAACCCTGGCCGGTTTCCTTCTCATGCGCCTGGGCCACATTCCCAAACCGGGCGAAAGCATCGTCTACGAAGGCCGCCGCCTCACCGTGGCCGAAATGGAAGCCCGCCGCATCGCCAAGGTCCGCGTAGAGCCGGTCGAAGTGAAGTTACCGGCAGTGCAGGGCTGAAAGACCCCGAATTTCGGCGTTGACAAGGAGGGAAAGAACCGGTTACTAATAATCACCGGCTTCTCCAGGAGGTATTTCAAATGCATCGGACAATCTGCCGCAGTATCCTTGGCCCCGCTGTCCTGGCTCTCTTGCTTGCGGGCTTCCTCGCCTTCACCGCTCGTCCCGCCTCTGCCGCGCAAAAGTTCCTTCTTGCCACGGTGGGAACCAAACAGGGATCGATCAAGGGAACCTCGAAGGTCAAAGATCACGAAGGCTGGCTTGATATCGAGAGCGTCGATGTTGGCGGCCTGGCCCTCACCGAGGAGAACGACGCCGCTCTCCGCAGGGATGCGGCCTCGGGACTCCCCAGCGGCAAAAGAAAGCAAAGAACCATAACCATCGTACGGGAGGTAGACGAGGCCTCGCCGCTACTCTGGTCGGCACTCGTAAACAACGAGACCTTCAAATCGATCACCGTTGAATGCGCTAACGGCAATCACATCCGCCGCCTCACCGTCACCGGCGGCACCATGTCTATCAAACACGAAGGCCCCCACAAGGAAACGATGACGATCGTCGGCGGCAACGTCACCTACAAATAGCCCTGAGGAATCGCAGCGCCGAATTGCCTGGCTTGATTTCTGCCTGTACCCTGGCCCGTTTCTCCGCGCAGGTTCCAGGGATAGAGCGAATAGAAAAGGCCCGGACTGAAGAGTCCGGGCCTTTTCATCGTTCAGCGATGGCGCAGTGAGCGCAGGCGGCAAGCGAACGTTATTTCGCCACCCTCACCACCTCAAAGGTGAGGGTTGTCGTCTTCGTAATGCCTCCGCCCTTGCCCGTGATCGTGATCGGATGGGTTCCGGTCCTGGCGGATCTTGATACCGTCAGGGTGTAATCCGACGTGCCGGAACCCGGCGCGGCGATTGAGCTGGGGCTGAAGCTTCCGGTCACGCCGGAGGGCAAGCCCGTCGCAGACAAGGCAATCGCAGAGCTAAATCCGCCGGAGACAGTCGTGGTGATGACGGCATAGCCGCTGGTGCCCTGATCCAGGTATCCGGAGGAGGGCGAGACGGAGATGGTGAAGGTGGCAGCCGCCGGCGTGGTCACAGTCAGCGTAATCGTGGCCGTTTGAGTAATGCCTCCGCCCTTGCCGGTTATTGTGATCGGGTACGTGCCGGTTGTAGTGTTTGAGGCCACCGTCAGGGTCACATTGGAGGCGCCTGTTCCCGGCGCGGCGATGGACGTGGAGCTGAAGCCGACGGTGACGCCGGTCGGCTGGCCGCTCGCGGTCAAGGCAACCGCCGCGTCAAAGCCGTCAATTGCCGTAGTGGTAATGGTGGAACCTCCACTGTTGCCCTGTACCACGGAGACTGAACCGGGCGAGGCAACGATGCTGAAAGTGGGAGAGGTCGCCTGTGGGGCAAGTGCGTTGATCAGGGCGGTCCCGTTCGGACTGCCCCAGCCGGTGACCAGGTCGTAATCCACCACTGCCGAATAGCTGCCCGATGTGCCGCTGGTGATGTCGTGGAAGTCGGTGTCATAAACCGACGTCACATTCTGCGCGTAGATGGTTGGGTTGAGGAAGCCAATGGTCGGCTGTCCGTTGGCAGCCAACTGCTGGTTGACCAGGGCAGTGTAGGCAGCCCAGATCGGCGCCGCAAAGCTGGTGCCGCCGTACTCATTGGCCAGGCAGGCCTCCTGGTCGGCGCAGGTGTAGTAGGTGAAATTCGCGTTTGCCGATACGTCCGGGCCGTTGCGATAGGTGGTTGAACCCTTGTTGCTCGAGTTGATCACGCCGGAGAGCTGCTGCCAGGCGGGGATGGGGATTTTGTCCGGGGAGATGCCGCCGCCGCTGTCGGACCACGCGGTTTCAGACTTCCAGGCGCCACCCGCGCCGGCAGTTACCAGGTCCGTTCCGCCGACGGAAACGATATAGGCATTGTCGGCCGGCCAGGCCTCAGCATCGCCGCTCGATTTCCAGGTGGAATCGTCGCCGGAGGCTGCAAAGAAGTTCTGGCCCTGCGCCGCCATCTTCTCAAAGTATGGGTTCAGCGTGGATGGATCCGCCGGCGTCCAGCCCCACGAACAACTGATGGTGGTGGGCAGCGGGTTGTGCGTGGTCATGGCGCTGATGATGGCCGTATCGGTGGACCCGATGTACATCACCAGGCTGGCCAGCCCCGGAGCCACGCCGAGAGCCTGGGTCATGTCCAGCGTCTGTTCCGTGTCGTCGCAGTCGCCGCCGGCCCTGGTATACAGGCAGGAGGTGCTGGTGCCGTCGGTGGAGAACAGGGTGATGGGCACATTATTGGTTTGACCCACGTTGGCGAAATAGGTGTTCAGGTCGGCCAGGTCGGCGCCTAAATACTCCAGCAGTCCCAGGTTCTGGCCGGCGCCGTTAAGAGTCGTTCCGCCGTAGTAGGCCGCGCGCATGTCGCTGCCCAAAAACGAAGCCGAAGGGCCGGAGCCGGTGGTGGCATGGGAGACGACGGCATCCGCATTGATTCCGTGCGCCTGCGCGTATGCGCTCTTCTTCACCAGCAAGGGATGCGGGATGGAGTAGTTATCCAAGCCGGAGATGTGCCACAGCGGGAAGGTCAGATCTGTGGCAGGTTCGCTGTCCGGAGCGTAGAAGGTGCGGTTCTCTGTGGGGTGCTGGTACGCACGCATGGTTACATGGAATGCTTTCTCGACCGCCGAAACCGGGCCCTTGATCTGCACATCCATTCCATCGCGTGTTCCACCCACCACCGTGAAGCCGTTCGCGTTGGCGAAACGAACCACGGCGTCATACTCTTCCTGGCTGGGACCAAACCTTTCAGTAAATTGACCCACGGTGAGGAAGTTACGGTAAGAGGGGCTTGCCGGGTCGTATAGATCGTTCAGAAATGCATCCAGGCCGGCCTGATCGCTGAGCGGAAGTACAACGTCCAACTGCACGATCTGGGTTGCCGAAAGGCGTCCGAGTGACTGTGCCTGACCGTTGAGAGTAACTTCTCGCACGTGACGCGTCAACACGGACTGCGCCTGGGAATTAATTGTCACCATCGACACAAGCGCAGCGATTGCGAGCAAAAACAAACATGATCTACGAACCATCGTTACTCCTTTGATTGGAGATCTCTCAGGGTGTGTCCGGTTCGCTTGCATGGGGACCTGCGCCCTATCTCCACGTAGAGTATCATTGCCAATTTTGAATGGCACGGATATTCGACGTCGATTGATTACTTTGGTCCCGATTTGACCGGCCGATCCACATTTCAATTCATCGAAACAAGGCATTCGACCAGGCGCCAATCCCTCCCGCCAGCCTGAGCCGCAGGCCCCCCAAACGGAACCCGCTAATTCGCTAACCCTGCGGGCGGCTATAAGTTGCTGCATTTGGCAGTAATGAAGACTACAATTGTGCCGATAGAAAGAATGGCGGTCCGCGGCACTGTGCGCTACCCGGTAACATAGCTGTGTGCGCCTGAACGGCCGGTAGCCCGCTAACACGATAGTTGTATCGAAGGCCACTGCTCTGAGGTGTTGATTCCCTGATAAATCAACACCTATACAGGGCTTCCTGGGGGCATGGCTATCGTGACTTCGCTTTAGTACACTGTCCCCGGAGTCGGAGGAAGGCAAGTGGCCGGCAAGAATAAGAGGAAACACCAGCACTGGGAAGAGAAGGGAACACCTTCCCAGAGCAATCATCACGACGAGAAGTTGCCGGAGCCGGCCAACGGCAAGGCATGGCGGCTGGGCAAGAACTGCGACTACGAGCGCGAACTCCGCCGCCTGCAGGTTGAGCTGGTCAAGCTGCAGGAATGGATTCGCCACGAAAACCTGCGCGTAATCGTGCTCTTTGAAGGCCGGGACGCGGCCGGCAAGGGCGGCGCCATCAAGCGCATCACCGAGTCGCTCAACCCCCGCATCTGCCGGGTGGTGGCTCTGGGCACGCCCACCGAGCGCGAAAAGACCCAGTGGTACTTCCAGAGATACGTTGCTAATCTGCCCGCGGCGGGCGAGATGGTGCTCTTCGACCGCAGTTGGTATAACCGCGCCGGCGTCGAGCACGTGATGGGCTTCTGCACCGAGCAGCAGTATCAGGAGTTCATGCAGAGCTGCCCGGAGTTCGAGCGCATGCTGACGCGCTCCGGCATTATCCTGCTCAAGTACTGGTTCTCGGTCAGCGACGCGGAGCAGGAGCGCCGCTTTCAGGACCGGATGAAAAAACCCACCAAGCGCTGGAAATTGAGTCCCATGGACCTGGAGTCTCGCAAGCATTGGGCAGAGTACTCACGCGCCAAAGACGAGATGCTCGCGGTGACCGACACCAAGCATGCGCCGTGGTTCGTCGTGAATGCCGAGGACAAGAAGTGCGCCCGCCTCAACGTCATCCGCCACCTGTTATCGATGATCCCTTATCGCGATCTGACGCCCGAACCGCTGGTCCTGCCCAAACTGGAAAAATCGAAGTACGTGCGCCCCCCCAAGAATGAGCAGAACTTCATTCCCGAGGTCTACCGCTAGAAGTGGTTGCATAAATGCTGTCCAGTAAAGCTCTATATCCCTCAGGGGCTAAAGCCCGCGATTTTTTCTTGTCCCCATCGGCACGGCACCCAAGAGGGTACCCGGCCGTGCCCTTTCAAAGCCCGGCTTACGCAAACAGTTCCAGCAGTTCGCACCTCAGGCAGTGGTCTGTTCGCTGGTTGTACACTGGACTCGTGATTCGCCGAATCCTCGCATCATCGTTGCTCGCTTTTGTTGCGCTCTGTGGTTGCCGCTCTGGCTCGCAGGCTGGGACGCAGCCGTTCGCAAGCCCGGCGTACAAGGTATACAAACTGCGCGGCAAGGTGGTCTCAACCGATGCCTCCAAGGGCGAGGTGACGCTGGACCATGAGGCCATTCCGGGCTTCATGGATGCCATGACCATGCCGTACAAGCTGAAGGACGCGAGCATACTGGGCGAGTTGCACCCGGGAGACGTGATCACGGCGGACGTGCTGGTCTCGCCGGATCCCAATGCCGACTATCTGCTGGATCATATTGTCGTAGTGGCGCAGGCCAGGCCGGATTACCGGCCCGCGGTCTCCTATCACGTGCCGGCGCCCGGAGATACGGTGCCGGATTTCAAGCTGAGGAACCAGGACGGGCGGCCGATTCATCTGGGGCAGTTCCGGGGCAAGGCGCTGCTGGTCACCTTCATTTATACGCGCTGCCCGTCGCCGGATTTCTGTCCCCGCGTAACGCGCAACTTTGCGGCGGTAGAGAAGGAGCTGTCGGCCACTCCGGCGCTCTATGCGAAGACACACCTTATTTGCATCAGCTTCGACCCGGAACACGATACGCCGGAGCGGCTGCGGTCCTATGGGGCGGCGTATATCGGCAGCGACGCGAAGAATGCCTTTGCGCACTGGGATTTTGCCGTGCCGGAGAAGCCGGTGCTGCTGGAGATGGCGAAGTTCTTCGACCTGGGTTTCACAATCGAGGCCGACGCGACGATTACACACACGCTTTCGACCACGCTGATCGGGCCGGACGGCAAGGTGGCGCGCTTCTATCCGGGTAATGAGTGGACGGCGGAGCAGATTCTGGCCGATGTGAAGCAGTTGGCCGCAAATGCAAGCTGATGCGCGTTAAGATGAGAATGAGATGGTTCTATTGATCCGGCCCTAAAAACGAGATCATGGTTTCCCACCCTTTCCGGTCGCCGCGGCGACACGCGGAAAGGATGGGGCACGGAGGGTCATCGTAGCGGACCGAATCAATAGCTTCGAATTTTTCCAATTTCAATTTTCAATCAAGGAGTGGACGGGCGATGAGTCACGGGTTGCAAATTCGCAAGGATGGCGAGCTGGATTTTCTGTCGTTGGGAGCGTTGGTGCACAGGCTCGATCCGGGGATCATCCCCTTCCGCAAGGCGACAGAGTGCCAGATTCACGTCAGCGGCGGCGAGTTCAATGTGGCGGCCAACCTCTCGGACTGTTTTGGCCTGAGGACGGGAATCGCGACGGCGATGTCGGACTATCCCATCGGCGACCTGATCGCCGAGCGCGTCCGCGCCATGGGCGTGAAGTCGTTCTACAAACACTTCAAGCACGACGGCGTCAGAGGCCCCAATATGGCTGCCGTGTACAGCGACCGGGGGTACGGAGTGCGCGCTCCGGTGGTCTTTTACAACCGCTCGAACGAGGCCGCGGGGCAACTGAAGCCGGGAGACTTCGACTGGAAGAAGATCTTTGCCGGAGGCGTGCGCTGGGTGCATTCGGGCGGGATTTTTGCCGCTCTTTCGCCGACCACCGCGCCGCTGGCAGCGGAGATGATGAAGGAAGCCAAGGCCGCGGGCGCAATCACTTCGTTCGATCTGAATTTCCGCGAGAAGCTGTGGAAGATCTCCGGCGGCGACGAGCGCGCTGTGGAAACCATCGGCAAGATCGTCGAGAACGTGGATGTGCTGGTGGGCAACGAAGAGGACTTGCAGAAGGGGCTGGGCATTCCCGGGCCGGAGGTGGCGGCAAAATCGAAGCTCGACTCCAGCGTCTTCTTCGGCATGATCGACAACGTGGTGAAGAAGCACAAGCATGTGAAGGTGGTGGCCACGACGCTGCGCGAGGTGCACTCCACCAACCGGCATAGCTGGAGCGCGGTTGCCTGGATCGATGGCAAGACCTACGCCGCGCCGACCGCAGAGCTGGACGTGGTGGATCGCGTGGGAGGCGGAGACGGCTTTGCGGCCGGTTTCATTTATGGCCTGCTGAGCGGCGAATCTCCCGAAGAGTCGGTCAAGCTGGGCTGGGCGCACGGCGCTCTGCTGACCACCTTCCCCGGCGACACAACCATGGCCACCGTGGAGCAGGTGCGAGCCTTTGCCAAAGGCGGATCGGCGCGCATCCAGCGGTAGCGCGAGCAACTGATATTCTTGCCATGAACAGAGATGGAGGTCTCGCATGGCAAAGGTGACAATGGTATTTGCAGTTCTCTTGATTGCATTGGGTCTGGCCGGCTATCTGGGTACCGGCAGCGTGCATCCGACCGCGCTGATTCCGGCGTGGTTCGGCCTGACGTTGGGCATCTTCGGCTTTTTGGCCATCAGCCCCAACGAGGGCCGGCGCAAGCTGTTCATGCACATCAACGTCACCATCGGGCTGCTGGGCTTTCTTGGCGGCCTCGCTGAGGCGGTTCGCGGCTACCTGCACGCCAGGGCGGCAGGCCTGGAGCCGGATCAGATCGCATTGGCCTCGAAGCTCACGATGGCCGGGCTGCTGCTCATTTATGTGATCCTCTGCGTGCGGTCGTTCATCGCCGCGCGGCGCTCGGGGAAGGTATAGCGCTTGGGCGGCTTTCGCGGCGGCGGAATGGGTATGGGCATGCGCGCCGAGCGCACGCCGCATGGGCGCGGCGCGCGCATGGGCCAGGCTGACCTGCCCAAGCGCAAGCCGGATCTGAAGAAGCTGTGGCCGCAGGTGTGGGCGCTGGTGGCGCCGCGCAAGGGTCTGCTGCTGGCTGGGCTTTTCCTGATGGCAATCAATCGCCTCGCAGGCTTGGTATTGCCTCTTATCTCGAAGCCGCTCCTGGACACAGTGCTTTCCCCGCAACATCCGCGTGCCGATCTGCTACCCCGTATCATTTTGATTGTTCTTTCGGCTACATTGCTGCAGGCCATCACCTCTTTCTCTCTCACGCAATTGCTCTCGAAGGAAGGCCAACGGCTGATCGCCGAGATGCGCCGGAAAGTCCAGCGGCATGTGGGCCTGCTTTCCGTGGCCTACTACGATGAGAACCGCACCGGCACGCTGGTGGCGCGCATCATGACCGACGTGGAAGGCGTGCGCAACCTGGTGGGCACCGGGCTGGTGGACTTTGTGGGCGGATTGCTGACAGCTATTCTGGTTTTCTTCTTTTTGCTCCATCGCAGCGCTACGGTCACGCTCACCGTCTTTGCCGTGGTGGCCGTGTTTGTCTTTGTGTTGCAGTACGGCTTCAAGAGGATTCGCCCCATCTTCCGCGAACGGAGCAAGATCAATGCCGAGGTTACAGGGAGGCTTACAGAGTCTCTAGGCGGCGTGCGCGTCATCAAAGGCTATCACGCAGAGGAACGCGAGGCTCAGGTCTTTGGCGTTGGCGTGGACCGGCTGCTGGCCAACGTGATGAAGTCGCTGACCATGACCAGCGTGCTCGGCTCTGCCTCGACTACAGTCCTGGGCATGGTGTCTGCCTTAGTGATGTGGCTGGGCGGCCATCTGGTGTTGAACAATACCTGGACGGTCGGCTCCTATTTTCAATACAACATGTTTCTTGCCTTGATGATCGCGCCTGTCTTTCAAATCGTGAACATCGGCACGCAGTTAACCGAGGCCTTTGCCGGCCTGGACCGCACCAACGAAATCATGTCGGAACTCGAAGAAAACGAGAGCCCCGGCCGCACGGTGAAGATGCCGCCCATCCAGGGCACGGTGAGCTTTGAGGATGTGGAGTTTGCCTATGACGCGGACAAGCCGGTGCTGCACGGCATCAGTTTCCTTGCCCAACCGGGAACAGTGACCGCGCTGGTGGGATCCTCGGGTGCGGGCAAGTCCACCATCATCAGCCTGCTGTGCGCCTTCCACACGCCGGACAAGGGGCGCGTGCTGGTGGACGATATAGACCTTGCGCATGTGGACCTGAACACTTTTCGCTCGCAGTTGGGCGTAGTGCTGCAGGACTCGTTTCTCTTCGATGGCACGATTCGCGAGAACATTCTGTTTTCGCGGCCCGGCGCGAGCGAGGAGCAGTTTCTCTCCGCCTGCCGCACGGCCCGCGTAGACGAGTTTGCCGAGCGCTACCCTGATGCGTACGACACCATTGTGGGCGAGCGGGGCGTGAAGCTGTCGGGCGGGCAGCGGCAGAGGCTCTCCATTGCGCGCGCGCTGCTGGCGGAGCCGCGCATCCTCATCCTCGACGAGGCCACCAGCTCGCTCGATTCTGAGTCCGAATCCATGATTCAGGCCGGGCTGACCCAACTGATGCAGGGGCGCACGACGTTTGTGATCGCCCACCGGCTCTCGACCATCCGCCGCGCCGATCAAATTTTAGTGGTCGAGCAGGGGCTCATAGTCGAGCGTGGCAACCACGCTGAACTGTTCGCGCAGCGCGGGCGCTACTACGACCTCTATACCCGCCAGCACGGGCTGGAAGCGAATCTGTTCCTTGCGCCGGGCGAGGGGGATTTGGTGCCGGTAGAGTGAACGGCGGCTGCAATATCACGAACAGATACCGCGTATCAGTGCTTGACATAGAGTCCCATTTTGGTCAAACTGGAAGAGTAGTCACAAAGCGGAATAGGGGACCAATATGCGAGACACAGCTCCGCAAGGCAGCTACAAAGTTCAGGCCCTGGACCGGGCATTTGCCGTATTGGATCTGCTGGGAGAGAGCGATATGCCGCTGGGATTGGCGCAGGTTGCGTCATCCCTGCAGCTTCACAAGAGCACCGCGCACCGTTTTCTGATGGTTCTGGAGCGCCACCGCATGGTGGAGCGCACCAGCACGGGGAAGTTCCGGCTCGGCCTGCGGTTGTTCGACTTCGGCAATCGGGCTATCGAGCAATACGATCTGCGCGACCGCGCCCAGCCGCACCTGCGCCGCCTGGTTGCCGAAACCGAGGAGACCGCGCACCTGGGCATTCTGGAGGCTGCGCGCGTCATCTACATCGACAAGATCGAGCCCGCCCGCTCGGTGCGCATGATCACGCGCATCGGGGCCAGCAACCCGGTGCATTGCACCTCGGTAGGGAAGGCGATTCTGGCGTTTCTGCCCGAAGACCGGGCCGCCGATGTTGTGCGCCGCCTGCGCTTCGAGCGTTTCACGCACCACACCATCGTCACTGCAGAGGCTTTGCGCACGGAGTTGGAGAAGACTCGCCGCCGCGGCTACGCCGTGGACGACGAGGAGTATGAGGAGGGCTTGCGCTGCATCGCCGTGCCGCTGCTGGATGCGCAGCGCCTGCCGGTGGCGGCGATCAGCGTCTCCGGCCCATCGTTTCGCGTGACGGCGCAGAAGCTGCCTTCCATCGCCAACCAACTGCTCCAGTGCGTACGGGGCATCTCAGTGGATATGGGATACAGCTCCACCGGGCGCGGTAGCCGGGCGGCCTTGTCCGCTTAGGGCTTTTCGCGCCAGGGTGACCGGGAATCGCACATGCCGGCGAGCCTTTTTCCTGACGGATGGAAGAGCTGTGCGGGGAGCGGCATTCCCGAGCTTCATCATTCTGGTACACTCGTTCATGGGTCATGAAAATAATCTCTTAGCCGGGTTCGCGTGCGGCTGCGAGAAGTGAGCCGGTGGATCTGACCAAGCCTCTCGAAGGGGATTCGGTTCCATTCGCTGACGATGATTGAGTGATCAAGGATGCAACCGGGGACGTAGCTCAGTTTGGTTAGAGCGCTGCCCTGTCACGGCAGAGGTCGCGGGTTCGAGCCCCGTCGTCCCCGCCAGAACCTAAAGGACTTAAGTCCAGTCTGGCAAGTGACACGAAGGTCCGGTAAGAGTCCATTCAGAAAATGCACTTTGAGGGGTCCGATTGGAATGCGGATCCCGGGTCAAGTACGCTTGAGAGCGGGAGGCCGGGATGCGAGCCCTGAAGAGGATAAATAAAGCGTGGCTCGCAGCGCTCACCGGAGTTTGCGCGCTCGCGCTCAGCAACACGGGGCCAGGCCAGGATGAGGCGAAATCCGCCGCCAACTGGTCCATGATTGGCGGCACTCCGGGAAATTCCCATTACTCCAGCCTGAAGCAGATCAACCGCTCCAACGTCCAAAAACTCCAGATGGCATGGAAGTTTGAGACCGGTCAACCGGGCGGCCTTGAGACTACGCCGATCGTTGTGGACGGCGTCCTCTATGCCCTCACTCCCACGCAGCAGGTGATTGCTCTCGACGGAGCGACCGGGAAGCTTCTGTGGATCTTCGACTCCACCATCAAGGGGACCATGCCCGACCGCGGGATCGCTTATTGGACCGACGGCAAGGAGAAGCGGCTGCTGGCGGGTGTGATGAATTTCGTCTACGCCCTCGATCCGGCGACCGGCAAGGCGATCCCGAGCTTCGGCAAGAACGGAAGAATCGACCTGCGCGAGAATCTCGGCCGCGATCCCGAGCTTCAGTCCTGGTCTCTTACCAGTCCTGGAGTCATTTACAAGGATCTGCTGATTGTTGGCGGCCGGAATCCGGAGACGCTGCCTGCGCCACCGGGCGACATTCGCGCCTACGACGTGCGTTCGGGCGCGCTTCGATGGTCGTTCCACACCATACCCCACCCCGGGGAGTTCGGCAACGAGACCTGGCCCAAAGACGCATGGAAGACAAGCGGCGCTGCCAACAACTGGGCGGGCATGGCGGTCGATCGGGAGCGCGGCATTGTGTATGCTCCCACCGGCTCCGCGGCGCCGGATTTTTACGGCATCACGAGAATTGGGGACGATCTCTTCGCCAACACGTTGCTGGCGCTGGATGCAGCAACCGGCAAGAGGCTCTGGCATTTCCAGGCAGTTCATCATGATATGTGGGACAGAGATCTTCCCTCCGCTCCGATCCTGGTCTCCGTTCTGCGCAATGGCAAGAAGATTCCCGCGGTGGCGCAAACTTCAAAGCAGGGATATCTTTTCGTCTTTGACCGGGTCACCGGCGCGCCCCTGTTCCCCATTGAAAACAGGCCCGTCCCGGCAAGCACAACCCCCGGAGAAGCGGCCTCTCCAACGCAGCCTTATCCTTTGATCCCGGAGCCCTTTGCGCGGCAGACCATCACTGAAGACAACCTCACGAACCGGACGCCGGAGGCGCATGAGTGGGCGCTGAAGCGCCTTCGCGAGATTCGCCACGATGGACAGTTTGTCCCGCTCAGCGTGGGCAAAGACACGCTCGTCGATCCAAGTTTCGAAGGCGGCGCCGAGTGGGGTGGTCCGGCCTTTGATCCGGAGACGGATATTCTCTACGTGAACGCAAATAACTATGCCTCCATGGGAGCGCTGGCCTTCGACAGCGGAAGCTCCCCTGGGCAGACAATCTACCTGAGCCAGTGCAGTATCTGCCACGGCGAGCATCGCCAGGGATCGACCGAGTTCCCATCGCTTCTTAATATCACCCACAGGCTCACTCCGGAACAGATTGCCGCGACCATCCACGGGGGTAAGGGACGCATGCCTGCACTGCCTGTACAAGGCGACGAATTGAAGGAATTGCTCGATTATTTGGCCACAGAAAAGGATTCTTCCTCGGGCAATACACAGGTAAGCGAAGCGCAGCAGGCGCAAACTTCCCAAACCGATCAAGCGGGAGCGGAGGTCTACGAGGCGCAGTGCGCTCTTTGCCACGGAGAGAAACTGGAAGGCAATCCGCCGTCTTTCCCGGCTTTGCTGGGGATTGGAAACCGCTATTCGGATGAGAAGCTTCTCGCGCTCATGCGCACAGGCAAGGGGCGCATGCCGGCCTTTACTACGCTCTCAAGCGAAGAGACCGATGCCCTGATGCGCTTTCTGCATCCGCCGAAACAAACAACACGCACAGACAGCGCCGGGCAATATACGATGACCGGCTACCGCAGATTCGTGGACCCCGATGGGTATCCGGCAACCGCAACTTCCTGGGGCACCCTGAATGCGCTCGACCTGAAGACGGGCAAGTATCTTTGGCGGATTCCGTTTGGACAGTATCCGGAGTTGGCCGCCAGGGGCATGCCCGACACCGGCAGCGAAAACTACGGCGGTCCCGTCGTCACGGCCGGAGGCCTGATCTTTATTGCAGCCACAAACTTCGACCATAAGATACGCGCGTTCGACAAGACCACGGGCAAATTGCTGTGGGAAGCCACACTGCCCTTCGCCGGCAATGCGACTCCCGCTGTTTACGAGGTGAATGGGCGAGAGTATGTGGAGATCGCCTCCGGCGGCACCGGCATGAACCCCAGGGGACCTACAGGCGGAGTTTACGTTGCGTTTGCTCTGCCGCAATGAACACATTTTGAATCAGTCCCTTGCCTGGCCGGTTGATCCCGTACTCCGGCGCCGGTGGTGTTGCAGCCAAGCCGCAATTTGAAAAACAGGCGTAAAATGTCTTCATGAAGCGTCTCGTTACGGTTGCGCTGATTGCTGTTGGGATTGCGTTTCCGGTCTGCGCCCAGCGGTCCGCATCTCACGGCGGCTTTTCGGGCCACTCCGCACAGGCGTCTCACGGAGGTTTCTCGGGTCACTCGGCACCGGCGTCTCACGGAGGCTTCAGCGCTTCCGCTCACAGTCGATTCACAGGCACTCCCCGTTCTGCCGGCAGCAGATCTCCCAGCGTAGCCCGCGGCTTACCGAGAGGCGGCGCCGGCATTTCCAGCGCTCGCCCGCCCTATACCGGTGCCCGGCGCCCGCCCTATCCCGGAGCCAGGCGTTCCCGCAGGCCATACCTGTCGATTTACGGAGCGGGAGTTCCCTACGTTGTTCCAGGATGGTTAGGCGCTTACCCCTTTGGATACACTGACTCCACGAGCAGTGACGATTCTCAGACCTCGCAGAACTCCGCTGCCGAGGAATCCGATGCACAGCCCGCTGAGCCCTACCCACCGCCGCCTCTCGAGCCCTACCAGCCCAACGCTGACCTGTCGCGTCCGTCCCCAGCCCCAGGCAGCGAGGATACGGTCACGCTCATCTTCAAAGACGGCCGCCCTCCCGAGCAGATTCACAACTACCTTCTGACCCGGACCACGCTCTATGTCGGCGACCCATATCGCCGCGATATCCCAACCAGCCAACTGGACCTGGCCGCGACAGCGAAGGTGAATCATGATGCAGGAGTTGACTTTCACCTTCCCGAAACTCCCTAGTTGCCAGAGCCACGATTACCCTCCGCGTGAGGCTAAGGGCCATCTACTGTACGCTGAAGGTGATCAGCGCACCACAGCCCTTGCCTGCTTCGCCACCAGATGATTCGGCCGGTCCAGAAATACCTCAGAAGGCCGGTACCGGCGCTGCTCCCCGCACAACGGACAATTGACCACGATGGACTGGGGAGGGAACTCCTTTATCCCGGCGGGTACGTCGCGCCGGCACCGCTTGCATGTGACCACGAACAGTCTGAGTTCCCGGATTCCGAAGGTCATCACGCAACAGCATAGGCGAAGATATGGCGAAAGTCTAGTGGTGGAAAACGTGCTTTGCTCAAATGCCGCGACAGGCTTTTCCAGCCGGGCGTCTCTCATGGCTTGGCTTTCGATTCAGGATCTTTGTCCATCTCCCGGCGAACAAAGCGATCCATGCTTTTGACCATGGAGCTAAGTTCACGGATCACCCGATTGAGTTCATCAACCGCATCCTCTGGGACGGCCCCGCATCCGCGCAGATGTTTGGGTTTGAGTTCCTCAATCGCAATATCGACAAATGCCAGGTCTGTTGTGATTAATCGTGTTACTTCAATCTCCGGCGCTTCGGGCTTCATGCGCTGCCAGTCCAAAGTGCGCAGCAATTGAGACCGGAGCCGGCGGATATGATCTTCAATCTCCCGCGCCTGCGCGGGAGTTACGTCTACGACATAACGGGGAAACGGAGATTGCGATGCCGCGCAATGGAGAGCGTTCTCGATGTCGCAGAGCAAACTGTCGATGTATTTGCAGGTAATGATCAGTCGCCGCTGCTGGGGCTCGTTCAGTTTCCCAGGGAATCTCGTCCCTTCCATCGCCGGTTCCGATTCGGGCATGACTCCTCCAGGTTTTTCAGCCTTCGCGACCTGAATATTCCATTAATGGACGATCATCACCGGGCAGTGGGCATACTTGAGAACTCGCTCCGTATTCGAGCCCAGCATCCAGCGATGCAGGAGGGTGTGGCTGCGTTTGCCCATGACAATGATACTTGCCTGGATGGTTTCCGCCCGGTGGATGATCTGTTCCGCCGGATGGCCCACGACGATGTCCGTCTCGAGTTCAATCTCTTTCTGACGGGCGCGCTCGCGCAGCGGCGCAAAACTGCGCTCATAGCGCTCACGTCCGTCTTCGAGAACCGCGTTGAACTCCGCGCTCTCGGCGGGTTCCGGCGGACGGATCACGGCGACGACGAACAGCTTGGCTTTCAGATCCCCTGCCATATACAGGGCAACATCCAAAGCGTGCTCGGCATGCGGAGACGCGTCGAATGCAACCAGTATCCTTTGAATTCCAACAAAAACCGAGCTTCCCATGGACTTGACCTATACCTCTTCTGCGGCCATTGACGGCTGCGTTGCTGGTTCCGATTTCTTGCTTGTGATCGCGTGGGGAAGAAGATGCCGGGGTAAAAAGAACGAGTTCGCAATCATGGTAGGAATCACGGCGCTGGCGATGACCGTGCCCACGATATAAGAGTACTGCGCCGGCGTGATGATCTGATGATTGAGGCCAAAGAGCGCGGAGATGGTGCCGAAGGTGAGGCCGGTCGACATCATCAATGTGTAATAGGCCCCGGCCTTGTTATCGTACCGATGCATCCGGACCGCGGGATACACAACGGCGGCCTTGCTCAGCGACTTGGCCAGAAAAAGTACGAGCAGCGTGACGGGAGCGGCGATCAGCGCCGGCACCGAGACAAACGATCCGGCGCGGATGAAGTAGAACGGCGTGAGCAGTCCGAAGGTAAGCGTGCGCAGGCGGCGAATCAGCAGGTGGTCCTTGCCCACCGTTCCCGCCAGGACCATGCCGACCAAGTATGCCGGAAGCACCGCTTCGCTTCCAGCCCAGACGGCCAGTGCGCCCAGGGCAAAGAGGACAAAGAGAATGTACTTGGCTTCGAGTTCAGAGACGCGCCCGCCGTATTTCCTGAAGAACCGCGGCGTAAGAAAGGGCAGCGCTGCGAAGGCCGCGACGGAAACCACGATGAAGATCAGCGTCTTGATGGTGAACGGGGAAAAGATCAGTCCCAACGCAACTACGGTTCCGATGTCGTTAATGAAGCACGCGGCTAGTATCGCTTTACCGTACTCCGTGACGTTAAAGCCGAGTTCCAGCATCACGGCATACACGACGGCTACCGAGGTCGTCGAAAGAGCGACGCCGCAGAGCCAACTGGACGTGACAGACCAGTGCAGCAGGTAATGCGCGACCGCTGTACAGCCGAAAAATGGTCCGAAAAAACCCGCCAGACCGATGACCAACGATTCGCGCCACTTGGTTTTGAAAATCGTTGGATCGAGTTCCGCGCCGGCCAGGAACGTGAGCACGATGGCTCCGGTTCCCGCCAGGAATTTGATCCACTCCGTATTGCCGAGCAGTCCACCCTGCGCAAAAAACGCGACCACAACCAGCTGGGCCACCGTGCCCAGCACAATTTCAGAAAGCGCCGTTGAAATCTTGAACCAGATCGCCAGCAGCGTTGCGGCAAGCGCCAGACCCACCCAGAGCGCAGACAGAGCCCAAGTGTTCGTCATCAAACGAACTCCTAAATTAAGATCAGGGACTCGGCCGGGACATATCTCCGCAACAGGGTTCCCTGTCAGGAGTCATCATCTGTCCGGCTTATTGGGATGGACAGCGGTTAAGGGTGAACTCCGTCACCACTACGTACAGATTTTAAGCTAAGTTCCACACCATCGTCAAGAGAGTGGCGGTGGGTGGAGTCTCCTGCGAACTCGTCTCTGGATCGAAAGCGAGGAACAGGAGTGCACAATACGTGCATCCCCTTTTCCTGTGGCTGGCTACTTTTGCGCTGCGCCCCGGATGTTCTGGCTGACCGTCGAAGCCTGACCATAGACTCTGTTACCCATCTGCAGAGACTGAATGATACACAGCCCTTTGGCTAACAACGACTCAGTGCTGCCTGATCCCTTGCAGATTGTAGGCGTGAGCGAAGTATAGCTGACTGTCTGACCGGTCCGAAGTCCTGAAACCCGCGCCAATTGGGCACTCCGTCTGATTCTCGCTTAGACCCCTATGGTGCATACCTGATGTCCTGGCAACCTTCTCAGGTAAAGCACAGTGACCGTCGTCACATCTATAATTATGTGAGCTAGGTCACGCTCTTTTTCTGTACAGATTTCAGGCTGTGATTTGGAACACTGAGGCCCATCCATGAATGGTAAATGGCTTTCCCTTTTCTTCGCCGCTGCGTTGGCAGCCCTGTCAGTATTGGTAGTCCTGTCGCTTCCACCCTCCGCCAGCGCGATTCCCGCATTTTCACGCAGGTATGGCACCTCATGCACCACCTGCCACTCGGATTTTCCCAAGCTCAATGACTTCGGCAAGGCCTTCAAAGATGCGGGCTTCAAGTTCCCCAAGGATGATGAATCCTTCCTGAAGACGCCGCCCGTCCTGCTGGGTGCTCCCGCGCAGGCGGAGTTATGGCCGCACACGGTGTATCCGGGCACCATCCCCGGCCTGCTGCCCATCGGATTGCGCTACAACACCTACTACCAGCAGGTAAGCGCCAACCGCAACAACTTCAATCTGGTTCTTCCCCCGGGCACGATTGGCAACTTTATTCCCAAGTCCGATTTTCAGCCCGGATACTTCAGCATCTTCACAGCCGGAAACTTCGGCAGCGACATATCCTTCTGGGTGGATGACGACATCAGTGTTGCCGGCGCCAATGCCAACGGGGCTCTGGGCGACGCCTACCTGAAATTCAATAACCTCAGCCGTTTTCTGAAGTTGCCCGCCGACTCACTGAGCCTGCGCGCCGGCCAGTTTGAGCTGGATCTTCCCTTCAGCCAGGCGCGCACCTGGAACCTGAGCGGCTGGGATATATTCAGCCAAGCCAACATCGGAGTGCAGAATGGGCTGGCGCCGGCACAGAATGTCAACAACGGATCTGCAATGGAAGATGCTGCCAACGGTGTCGAGTTCAGCGGCAGCCACGCTTACCAGGGGTACCACTACTCCGTTGCGGTGTTTGACCAAAACACTACGCATATATTCATCAACCCGCCGAATATAGCGCCACAAAACGCTGTTTCGTTCAACTCCGATGCAAACGTCAAGGACCTCTACGGCCGGTTCGTCTACCGCTTCAACCTGGAAAAAGACCGTGCGAGCCGCGATGGCGTGCAGGCGGCAAGCGCGACCGGGCCGCGCGATCACACGTATTTCGCTCTGGGCGCCTTCTACTTTTATGGGCGAACCGCGCAGCCCTTCAGCGGCGTGCTTTCCGATGGCGTAACGCCAACCGTGCTCACCGCGCGGGAGCCGTTCTACCGCGTGGGCGGAGACGTCAACTTCAACTACCGCACCTTCAACCTTTTTGGCGTGTATCTGGCCGCCCACGATCACAACCTTTTGCCGGTAACCGCGCCGGGAGCGGAGGGATTCACCGGCTTTACACCGTCCGCCGCGGCGACATTCAGCGGAGGCTTCCTGGAGGCGGACTACCTGCCGCTGCCCTGGGCGATGACCATCATGCGTTGGGACCAGGTAAAGTCAACGGCCGACCAGATCAACTTCATTGAGTACAATCCGGCTTCGCCTCCGGGGTCTTCGTTCTTCTCGCCGTATTCGTCCACGCGCAACCGGTTCACGCCCGGCGAGCAGTTCCTCATCCACGCCAACATCAAGGTCTCGTTTGAATACCAGATCCGGCCGCAGCAGATCGTCTACAACCCGGTAACGGGCGTGGTGCTGATCGGGCCATTCCGGACCAACGCCGCAATCGCAGGGCTGGAATGGGTCTACTAGCGCGGCGCTCAGGACTCTCACTTTCTTGAATCAGGAGAACACATGAAAAGAATCGCTCTGGTAACAATCATCGTCATGACGGCACTCGGCACAGCGGCCTTTGCCGGCACAATTCACGGCAAGGTTTCCGGCGTAAGCGGCGAGTCCGTCGTCTATGTGGAAGCCGTGGCCGGCAAAACCTTCCCCGCTCCCGCGCAACACATCACCATGGACCAGAAGGGCCTGATGTTTGTGCCGCACATCATAGCGATACAGCAGGGCACGACGGTCGAATTTCTCAACAGCGACAGCGTGGCGCATAACGTCTTCTGGATCTCCATCAGCGGCAACAAAAAGCTCGGCCACAACCTGGGCACATGGCCCCAGGGTCAGAAGCAATCCTTCAAATTCGACAACCCCGGCATCGTTCCCCTGCTCTGCAACGTCCACCCGGAGATGTCGGGCTACGTGATTGTTTCTCCTACGCCCTACTTCGCGAGGACGGACAAGTCCGGCGTATTCAAGATCGACAATGTTCCTGACGGCGCATACACGGTAACCGCATGGCACGAAGGAGCAAAGAGCAAATCCAATCCAGTGAATGTCGCCGGCGACACCGCGGCAGACTTCGCGCTCAGCAAGTAAATCCACGGGGCGGAAGAGTGTTTACTTGCCGCCCCGGTCTCTTGCCCAACGGGAAAGGTTCTGCATGCTGCAACGCTTTGTCGACAAGAAAGTTGACAGGGATTGGCTGAACACCAACTTCCCCTGCATGATGGCCTGTCCCGCGCACACCAACGCCGGCCGCTATGTTGAGCTCATTGCAGAGGGCGAGTTTGAAGAGGCATATCGCTATGCGCGCGGGCCCAATCCTATGGCCAGCATCTGCGGACGCGTCTGCGCTCATCCCTGCGAGACGGCGTGCCGCCGCGGCGAGATCGATAAGCCGATCGCGATCCGCGCGCTCAAGCGCTTCCTCACCGAGCGATACGGTCCTGAGTCGCGGCATCCCATCGATGTGAACGCCGGCCGCACACAGGCCAAGCTTCCTTTTCGCATTGCCATCGTGGGCGCGGGGCCGGTGGGGCTCGCTTCCGCTCACGACCTGGCCCTGATGGGTTACGCCGTTACCATCTTTGAAGCGTCGCAGGTGGCGGGCGGCATGCTCTATCTCGGCCTGCCCGAATATCGCTTGCCCCGCGACGTGGTGGAAGCGCAGGTGCGCGAGATTCTCTCCACAGGCAATATCACTCTGAAATTGAACCAGGCGGCCGGTCGTGATTTCACCATAGCCGATCTGAGGCGAGACTTCGATGCCGTGCTGATCGCGGTCGGCGCGCACCGCAGCCGCGACCTCACCATTCCCGGCGTGAACCTGGACGGGGTCTACAAGGGCATCGATTTTCTGCTCAATGTGAATCTCGGTTACCGCTTCACGATCGGCAAAAAGGTTCTGGTCATCGGCGGCGGCAATGTGGCCATGGATGTGGCCCGGTCCGCGGCGCGCGAGGTGCTGCGCCAGCATGCAGGCGGCGTGGAAAGCTTCGAGCCTTCACAAGGGAGCCTGGATGCGGTCGCTGCCCGCGAGATGATGGACGTCTCACTTTCCGCCTTGCGGCTTGGCGCGCAAGAGGTGCACCTGGTCTGCCTGGAGACCCGCGGCGAAATGCCCGCCGCGCTTGAAGAAATTGAAGAGGCGGAAGAAGAGGGAATCATCATCCATCCCGGCCTGGGTCCGAAGCAGATTATCGGCGAGAATGGGCGAGCCGTGGCGCTTGAAGTGCTCAAGACCAAATCGGTATTCGATTCGAACCGGCGGTTCAACCCCACTTTTTACGAGAACAGCGAGACGCGGCTGGATTGCGACACCATCATCATGGCCATCGGCCAGGCGCCCAATCTGGCATTCCTAAGTCCCGAAGATAGCGTGGAAGTCTCGCCACGTGGACTGATCGCCGTCAATCCTCAAACGCTGATGACCTCCGCAGCCGGCGTGTTTGCCGGCGGCGACTGCGTGTTCGGGCCGCGCCTCATTATCGACAGCGTTGCCGATGGCAAGCGCGCGGCGGTGGGCATCGATGAGTACCTGCGCGGGAATGAGCATCCTGACCCCATTGTGGAAGTCGAGGTGCTTGAGCGTTATCGCATGCCGCTGGACCTGCTCGACCTGGTGCGGCCGCAGATTCCCATGCTGCCCCTTAGCCGCCGCACAGGAGTCACTGAAGTAGAGATCGGCTACGACGAAGAAGCTGCAATGGCCGAAGCGCGGCGCTGCCTGCACTGCTGGGTCAACACCGTCTTTGAAGGCATGGCGGAGGACGGCACATCCTGCATTCTGTGCGGCGGGTGCGTCGACGTTTGCCCCGAAAACTGCCTGGAGCTTGTCTCGCTCGACCGCATTGCCTTCGACGAAGCTACCACCGGGCAACTCGCGGAGGTCCGCGATCTGCTCGGGGTGGAGTTGGACGACATCAAGGCTGACGAGCTCGGAGTGATTGCCGGCTCGGCAATGCTTAAAGATGAGTCGCGCTGCATCCGTTGCGGATTGTGCGCGGCGCGTTGTCCCGCAGGCACCATCACCATGGAGTCATTCAACCTTGTTTCCGCGGACCCGACCGGCTTGATTTCCGTGCAATCCATCGACCGCCCACTGCTATCCAGACCGCCCCTGGCAGGCGCAGTGAAGAGGTAATTCATGCCCGAAGAGAAACAAAAAGCGACGCAGCAACTCCCGGCAGAGTTCGATCGCAGAGCATTCTTCACGAAGATTGGACTCGGGTCGCTGGGCATCGCCGCCGCGGGCACGGTTGTCTTCTCCTACGAGTTTCTCTCGCCCAATGTTCTCTATGAACCTTCGGCCACCGTCAACGTCGGCAAGCCCGAGATATTTGCAATGAATTCGGTAACCATGGACGTCAATTCAGGAATCTACCTGGTTCGAGCGGAAGAAGGTTTTTTTGCGCTCAGCGCAGTATGCACCCACCTGGGCTGCCTTACCGCATGGAACCAGGACCTGGGTATCATCGCGTGCCCGTGCCACGGCAGCAAATTCACACGCACGGGAGAAAAGATTGAAGGCCCTGCCCCCGAGCCTCTCCCATGGCTCAAGACCTGGGTGAGCGATGAAGGCGACCTCATGGTTGACCGCTCAACCGACATCCCACCATTGCAATATCTGAGGATATGAGTATGACCTCGAAGGCCATACAGATCATCGAGCAAGTGCGCGGAAGCCGGGTGTGGCGATCGGTCTTTCGCAGCGGCACGGGCTCGAGCACGCTGCACCGCGCGCTGGCCATCCAGCAGAATGTGTTTCTCCACCTGTTCGCGACTAAAGTCCGCAAGCGCATGGTGCGCTTCAGCGCTACATGGTATTTGGGCACGCTGACATTGGGGACGTTTCTGATCCTGGTCATCACCGGCATTCTGCTCATGCTGTACTACCATCCCTCCGTGCCCCAGGCTTACGCCGACATGAAGGACCTGCAGTTTGTCGTATCGTCAGGGCTCTTTCTCAGGAACCTGCACCGCTGGTCGGCGCAGCTGATGGTCTTCCTGGTCTTCGCGCACATGTTCAAGGTCTTCTACCGTGGCGCGTACCGGACGCCCCGCGAATTCAACTGGGTCATCGGCATCGTTCTGTTGCTGATCACCCTCCTGCTCAGTTACACCGGGTATCTGCTTCCCTGGGACCAGCTTTCATTTTGGGCCATCACCGTCGGTTCCAATCTCTCCGCTACCGTGCCGCTGGTGGGCAGCAAGATTCACTTCCTGCTCCTGGGCGGCAACCAGGTCAACGCCAATGCCCTGCTGCGCTTTTATGTGTTGCACTGCGTCATTCTGCCGCTGGCGGCCATTCTCTTCATCGCTGTGCATTTCTGGCGCATTCGCAAGGACGGCGGCCTTTACGTGCAACAGTCGGAGCCGAAAGCCCAAGCGGCAAGTGACAGCACGATCCCCGCGAAGGAGGTCAAATGAGCGATCCGAAAGACTTCGTCGCCGGTGTCGACTCAGACCAGCGGCGCTCGCCAACGCGAGTTGTCTTCGTCACTCGCCGCACCTCGGCGCAGGTGAAGGTCACTCAGGAAGATCAGGTGCAGACCTTCCCGGAGGTGCTCTTCCGTGCAGCGCTGGCCATCGAGCTGCTTACGATCGCATTGGTCCTCTTCTCGCTGTTCTTCAACGCTCCGTTAGAGGGTATCGCCGATCCAACGCACACCCCGAACCCTGCCAAGGCGCCGTGGTATTTCCTCGGCCTGCAGGAACTGCTGCACTACTTCCCTCCAGTCGTAGCAGGAGTGCTGGTTCCCACGCTCCTAATCATCGCCCTGATTGTCATCCCTTATTTCAATATCAACATCGAAGCAAATGGCCTGTTTCTGAAGGATCGGGCAAGGCGAATACGTTTGTTCTATCTCGTAACCGCTGGAATGCTGATCTTTCTGTTGCTGTTCCATGTATACGTCGCCGTCGCGCCCACCGTGTTCGTTGCCCTTGGGATGATCGTCGCCGCGAACAGCACGCCCGACTCCCCTTCGCGGTTGCGCCGGTATCTTGCCTCGAAACCGCTCGCTTACTGGATCATGACGTGGTTTCTCTTTGAACTGATTGTGCTCACTGCTGTAGGCACATGGTTCCGCGGCCCAGGCTGGTCCTGGGTATGGCCCTGGAGGAGTTAAGTGCAATTCATGAGAAAGTATCTTTCCTCTGCGTGGCAGGCGCTCTTCGGCGATCCGGTGCGGGCATTCGGCGTTGTCAGTCTGGGCTTGTTGCTGGCGCTTGCGATCGCACCGGCAAAGGAGCACTTCAGCCAGTGGCATGGTTATCAGCGGCGATACCTGACGCTGATTCGCGATCGCGGAGATGCCGTGAGCCTGCGCCGCCGGTTCCAGCCAGGCATTCATCAGATCTGGCTCCCGGAATTGGGCGTCGTCGACCGCTGCACCACGTGCCACCTGGGATTGAACGAGGCCAGTCTTGCCGACGTAAATCAACAGCCCTTCCGCAAACACCCTGCAATTCCACACTCGCTGGACGGATTCGGTTGCGTCATCTGCCATGGCGGGCAGGGCGCGGCCACTACGGTTGCCGAGGCGCACCATAGCGAGCGGGACGGCGAGGAGCCGATTCTGCCCGCGCGATACATTGAGTCCGGCTGCGGTCAATGCCACCAGAATGCGTTGCCCGGCACGCCCCAGCTCAACCTGGGCAGAAGGATGCTGACGCGCTACGGTTGCGTCCACTGCCACGCCATCACGCTGCCCGACGGCGCCAAAGTGGCGGCCACGGATCATCCTCCGTCGCTCGCGCACATCGCCGACAAGACGACACGAGAGTGGATCTATACCTGGCTGAAGGACCCCCAGGCATACGCAGCATCGACGACGATGCCTGATTACAAGCTCAGTGACACGGATGCGAGCGACATCTCTTCGTATCTGGTGAGCACCAGCACGCCACAGGCGGGCGATACGGCTACGGCCGGCACAAAGTCTGCGGCACAAACCGATCCAGCCGCCGGACCGAGCCTGTATGGCGAATCCTTCTGCTCGTCGTGCCACGCCGTTCAGAATGCGGCGGGTAACCTGGTGGGCGGCGACGTGGGTCCCGAACTCACGCGCATCGGCAACAAGGTAAAGCCCGAGTGGCTGGCGGCGTGGCTCCAGAATCCCCGCATTTACGATGCCACAACTCCCATGCCTCACTACCGCTTCACGGCCCAGCAAATCACGATTCTAACCGGCTATCTGCAGGGCAAGTCGGATTCAGACTATGGCGCCAACGTTCATCTGGATGCGGCGAATGCGAATCAGATTGCCCATGGACGAAAGCGCATCGTCGAGCTGGGATGCGCCGCGTGCCACGAAATCAATGGCGTCCAGAAGCCGGAGAACTT
This sequence comes from Occallatibacter sp., assembly GCA_050012555.1. GTDB lineage: Bacteria > Acidobacteriota > Terriglobia > Terriglobales > Acidobacteriaceae > Telmatobacter. Next base: position 68,544 of record JBEKGY010000007.1, on the reverse strand, counting down.
CGCGCCCGAACTCAGCAGCATCGGAAGCAAGCCGCTGGCGCAGATTGTTTTCCTCCCCGGCATGGAACACACGCTGCCCAGTTACATCGTCGCCAAGATCCGTCAGCCGCGAGCCTTCGGCGCCAGCGTGAAGATGCCGCAGTTCACTATGACCAATTCGCAGACAGATGCTTTGACCACCGCCCTGCTCTCACTTACAAGCCGCAGCCGTTCCATGCCCGACAATCTTCGCGTTGCGGCAATTCAGGAAACGAACTACCAGCCTGCCGGGCACGCAGGCAAGCTGATCAACGAACTCGCCTGTTTCAGTTGCCATCGCATCAACGGAAGAGGCAGCGAGATGGCACCCGACCTAACGTGGGAAGGGAGCTCGGTACAACGGCAGTGGCTCACTGACTTCCTCCACAATCCGAACACACTGCGCCCATCGCTCATTCGGCGCATGCCGCGATTCAACCTGAGCGAAAGCGATAACAAGGAATTGACGGACTATATTCTGGCTGTCTATCAGTCGCCGGCCATCGATCCGGAACTCGCGCCTACAGCCACCAATTCACCTGAGATCGTGGAACACGGCCGGCAATTATTCTATTCAAAGTATGCTTGCCAGGCGTGCCACATTGCCGACACCAAGACCGACAAGGGATATATTGGACCGACGCTGACGCAGGTTGGCTCGCGGTTGACTGCGGCGTGGGTCTACGCGTGGCTCAGGAATCCACAGGCGCTGCGGCCAGGCACGGCAGAACCGAACCAAAACCTGAGCGATGACGACGCCCGCGCGCTGACAGCTTTCCTGATGTCGCTGAAGGGCCCAGGCGGGCGGAGGGTGAAGCCATGATGAGGCGATTCGATCAATGCAGAACGTTCCGATCATCCGCATGGGTGGCGCTTCTGGCACTTGCCACTCTGGCCGGCTGCAAGCGAAACGCTATCCCTGTCCCAGGGTTGAAAGCCACGACCGCAGGAACGGCAATAGTCGAGTCCAGTGGCGGCCACCAGATTGGCGCCACGGGCACGGCGCTGCAAGATCCGCTGGTCGTGCAGGTGAATGATGACCAGGGTACTGCCGTTCCCGGAGCGCTGGTTGAGTTTCATGGCCCTGCGGGCGTCAGCTTTGATCCGGCTGCGATGCTCACGGATTCCAGCGGACAAGCAACCACCTCGGTTACCCTGGGCGCTATCGCAGGGCGATACCAGCTCAGCGCAGTTACCCCCGGCAAATCGCGGCCGGTAACACTTGAGATCGTCGAAACGGCGCTTGGCTACCAGCAGAGGTTGGGGTCCATCCTCGCGGACAAGTATTGCAACCGCTGCCACGATCCCGAATCGTCGCCCGAGCGCGTTTCGAACTACGACAACCTTGAGGTAAAGCCGCATCCCTTCACCGAGGGCAATACGCTGAACAAAATGAGCGATGCCGATCTGACTTCGATCATCCAGCACGGCGGACCGGCGCTGAATCGCTCGGCATTGATGCCCGCCTACGGAAATACCCTGAGCGTGGCGGATGTGCGCGCTCTTATCGCCTATACTCGAGCAGTGGCCGATCCCCCATATCAGCCGGCAGGAATGGTCTATGCGCGCAAGTAGAATTGCGTTTCTGGCGATGTTGCTGATCGGCGCGAGGCTTGTCCCGGCGCAGGTCGTCGCCCCGGTTGAGATCGGCGACCCCGCAATGCGGACCCTCCAGGAGCGGTCGTTCAACGACCTGAATGCGGTTGGCCAAAACATTGCCGGCTATCAATTCAACTTTCCCTTCTACCTCAGCCGCAAGCTGGACATCGACGAGAAGCAGCAGAAGCGCACTGACCAGCATTCAATCCGCTTTGAGCGTTACAACGGCGTTACTGTGCTGGCCATCTCCGGCAACTACTACGGAGCTTACGCAGCAGACAAATTCAACGAAGAGCAGCGCGCACGCGAGACTTTTCTGAATGTCGTGGTGCCCATTCTGAAGGCCGCAGTTCCCCGGTTTCAGGGCAACGCCATGGTTCAGGGATACGCAATTGAGGTTTCGCACCATGTCATTGGCAAGACGATGGGCATGCCGATTGAGCGGCCTGAGAATCTGATGGTCTATTTCCCGCAAAGCGCGGCCGTGAAGCTGGTGGCTGCGCAGAACAACCTGGCACAGCAAGGCGCGCTGCTCGGCGCCGATGTGTTCCTCAATGCGAAACAACTGAGCATATGGCTGACCGATGACGAACAGGTTTCGACGATAGAATCTGAGACGGCTACGCCGGAGATGCCCAAAACGATGATGCCGCCAACCACCGCGGCCTTGGCGGATAAGAGTATTGCCGTTCTCCCGCACGCGGCAAACGACGCCGCCAATCAGCCCGTTCCAAAACCCGCCCCAGCGCCCGCGCCGCCGCCACAACCGCCGGCGCACGATACTTCTCCACAGGCGCTCGCGACGCTGCAGCTGTCGATCCAGGGCGCCAGTAATCACATGCTCAAGGATCTCGAACCTGAGGCGCATTTCGTCACCTATGCTCCGCCGGCGTTTATTGCATTTCATCATCAGGTTTACCTCGAACTCTCCATGACCACGATTCTGGCCGAACCGCCGGAAACCTCGCGTTATAAGCTCGCTGCGTTGGCCTTTGACGAACACATCTCGCCGCTCATCCGCCGCGTGCTCACATACTTCCCCGGCGACCAGAACTTCGACGGCATCAGCTTCAGCACCACGGTACATGGCCGAACAAAACCGGGCGTTCCGGCTATACGGCCTCTGTCCGTCGAGTTCTTCTTTCCCATGGAATCTCTTCGCCGCTATGAATCCTACGATTGCACCGGCCAGCAACTCATCAATGACGGTATCGTGCTTATCAACGGAGAGCGCGCTGGACTCGACCTGGAGCTGGCGCAGGGCAGCGGCCGGCCATGAGGAAGACACCGCACAACTGAAGCTGGAGTTGGAGACGGTTGCGGAGTACATTAATAGCTATGACAGCCAGCGGCCATTCTGGGGAGACGCATTTCGGGGCCAAGCGGAGAGGGCACCGCCTTCTGTATCTCGCCGCACTTGGCACCGGCGTCGTGCTCGGGTTGCTGGCGATGATGGTGTTTACGCGGGTGGCGCAGGCCGGGTTGTGGGATCGGGTCGCGGGGTTTGTGACTGGCCGCCCGGCCCGGTTTGACGTGTCGTCTCCGACGGTTGTGGAGAAGATTCGGCAGCTCTCCAGGCTGGAGACGGTCGAATATTCGCTGGACAAGATCGTGGAAGGCGAGCGGCAGAGCGCTTACCTGCCTAACTTTCTGGCCGGCGACAAACTGCTGCTGGTGGCTCACGGAGAGGTGATTGCCGGCATCGACCTGGGCCAGTTCAAGGCGGGCGATGTGCAGGTCAACGGCGATACGGTGCATGTCCGTTTGCCGGCGGCGCAGATTCTGACGACGCGGATCGATAACGGCCGGACTCGCGTGTATTCCAGGACGACGGGCTTACTGGTTCCGACCGACCCGAACCTGGAGTCGGAGGTTCGCCAGACTGCCGAACAGCAGATTGCGCAGGCGGCACTGGAGGACTGGATTCTGGAGAAGGCGCGACAGAATGCGCGTACCAGCGTGACGGCTCTGCTGTATGGGCTGGGGTTTCGGACGGTGGATGTGGAGTAAGGCAAGGATCAGGGAACAGGGATCAGGCCTTGGACTTGCTGCCGGGTGATGCCAGGCTGCGGCCAGGGCGGCATTCTCGATTTTGAGTTTCAATCCGCAACCGGCATTGCTGCCGGGTGATGCGTGTTCCTTGGGCGTAGGTGGCATTTCCAGGAACGACTGCCCAAATGGATTGCCACTCGCGTACGACTTCGACATTCACCCTCCACGCCGTGAGCTGTGTCCGCAACATCGACGGCTAAAAAGGGTTATGCAGCGCGGAAACCCGCCCGATCCAGGACCGGGTTGGGGAAGGGTAGCCGGTGATCCGCCCGGAACAAGGAATTCGAGCAGTTGCCCCAGCGAATCGAGAATTGGTCGCCGATCAGCTTGCAGCAAAGGCTGTTGAAGACAGGTGGACGGCTGGTGAAGCATGCCCGTTACTACTGGCTATTGTTGACGGAGAACCATCTGACGCGGCGCCTGTTCGGAAGCATGCTGCGCCGGATGGAGGCATTGCCGCTGCCAGCCGGGTAGGTTTGGCAGGCAGGTGAGATTAATCTGGACGACGAAGGAGGTTGAGGGAGGGGTGTCCGAGAAAGTGCTTCGAAATGGAAAAAAATCTTGACTTTTTGGTCCCGGTAAAGACCCTGCCGGGCACGACCGGGTCTTTGCCCTTGGAACGAATGCAAAAAAGATTGCGAGTCGGGCAATCGGGGGGGTATCTTCTCTCATGCCCGGGAAAGCAAAATGAAAATTCCGGTTCAATCAACGAGTCTCCTGGACGGCGATCGTGTCGCCATCGTCGGCGGTGGACCTGCCGGTTCGTTTTTCGCCATCCATCTTCTCCGCGAAGCCAGGCAGCTCGATCGAAATATCGAGGTCGTCATCGTCGAGAAACGTGCTCCGTCCGACCCGAACTTCGACGACTTTCAATGCCGGGGATGCAACTTCTGCGCAGGCCTTATCTCACCGAGATTGAATGAGATACTCGACGAGCGCGGTCTCGTCATTCCAGAGGAAATCATCCAGGGGCGCATCGACTACGTCTGGATACACGGGCAGTGGAAGAACCTCCGGCTTCGAGTTCCCAAAGACAAGCAGATGTACTCAGTATTCAGGGGCTCGTTACCCGGCAGGAGGACTGGCAGACCTGCGGGGTTCGATGGGTTTCTGCTCGGTGAAGCGGTTAAGGAAGGCGCGCGCATCCAGTATGGCGAAGTCCAGGCGATTGCCTACGGCGCGTCGGGGATGCCCGAGCTCACGATGAGGGCGCCATCCGGAGAGAAGGTTTCGCTCGATGCCAGCTTCGTGGGTATCGCAACCGGAATCAATGCGCACTGTGGCTTCGACTATGGCGCCGATGGGCTCATCGCCTCCGTCAAGCGGATGAATCCGTCGTTCGTTCCCGGCAAGACCCGAAAGGCCCTCATCTTCGAGCTCGACGTGGGTGAGGACTTTCTCGAACGCAACATGAATCGGGAGATTTACTTCATCGAGTACGGCTCGAAACACCTCGCCCTGGAGCATACTGCGCTCATTCCCAAGGGCAGATTCTTAACCGTCGCCCTGATCGGCAAGTGCATAGACGAGGCGGTCTTGCCGCGAGACAGCCGGCAGATCGTCCATGAGTTTCTGACGCTGCCGCAGATTGACAGCATTTTGCCAGGCATCGCGGCAGCTCCCCTCGCCTGCGCTTGTGCTCCCAGAATGACCGTGACCACTGCGACATTTCCTTTCGGCGACCGGTTTGCCATCATCGGTGACGCAGTCGGGTCGCGATTGAACAAGGACGGTCTCTACTCAGCCCACGAGACGGCGAGCCGGCTGGCGCAGGCCGTGCTCCATGAGGGAATCGATAAGCAGGCTCTCGCCCGGGGATACGGGAAGACCGTCAAGTGGCTTGTGGCTGACAATCGCTTCGGACGGATCGTATTTGCCGCGAGCCGGGTAGCGTTCACCATGCCCGTGGTGAGCCGCATCGTGTACCAGGCGTTTGCCACCGAGTACAAGGTGCATGACGAGCGAAGCCGGCCCCTGAGCGTAGTGCTTTGGAAGATCGCCAGCGGCACGGCCGACTATCGGGAAGTGTTCCGGGAGATGTGCGGCTACGACGTGCTGCGATCCGTTCTGGCCGGTGCGGCGGTCACGTTAAGGAACGTGTCGTTCGAGTTGCTTTTAGGCGTGCAATGGGGGGAGTACGGACGCTATCCGACAGTCGTGCTGAAGGAGAAGCGCGAGGCGCTAAGGGAGCAACTTGCGTCAGGCCTGGGAATGGAACTTGGCAAATCGCCTGACTTCGAACGGATGTACTGGATCAAGATCCGGGGTTCCGAGGGAGAGATCATGGAGGAACTCGCCAAGTTCGGCCAACCCAATGCGAGGTTCGTAAAGCTGCGATTCCTCGACATGCGGCAGATCCAGGGGACGCCCAACCAGGTGGGATCGGTGATTCGATACAGGATACCGTTCGTGCAGTTGGGCGCGGAACTGCGGCTGACCGACCGAGTTGGCTTCGAGACCTTGCTCTATGAGGCCGACGAGCGGCTTGTGGACCACGGGAAACTGATCTTCAACGTGGCGCCGACCAAGGACGGAAACCGCAGGCTCTCCATTTACGCGGCGTTCGACTACAAGAAAGGCAAGGGCATCGCGAGCCGGATGATGTGGAAGGGCGCCCGATTATTGTTTCCCGAGTTCGTACACGACGTGGTGTGGAACCATGCCCTGTGCACAATCAAGGAAGATGTCGAGCGGAAGCATGACCACACCTGGTAGAGTCGCCACGCCCGCTCGCGGCATCGCAACCAGGCCGTGTTATTCGCATGCGTGCAAAGTGCCCCGGACATCTATCTGAAAGCCGTCGAGAAGGGCGGCGAAGGGTATCCATGGGGACCGGACGGCTGGTTCCCAGGAGTCGCTGCCGAAGCCGGCTTTAGGACTCACTTCTGTATAATTTCCGAGACTTTCCAAAAGGGTTGCGGCTTTGCCTTTGAAGGGTAAGGAACTTTCGAGAAACGGAATTCGGCCAGACAGGCACGAGAGCTTCGGCCTGCCAGCGGAGAATTTGCGCGAGTTGCGCGCACTCAAGACACCGGCGCGAATCCAGCGGTTCATTGACGAGTTGCCGTACCAGTACGCGGACACGGTGTGGTCTCCGCAGCGCGTGTTGCGAGAGCGCAAGGGACACTGCCTGGAGGGAGCACTGCTGGCCGCTGCCGCCCTGCGTCTCAACGGCCACCCGCCGCTGCTCATGGATCTGGAGGCCGTGCATGACGACGATCACGTGGTGGCCATCTACCGCGAATGTGGCCTGTGGGGAAGCATTGCCAAGTCGAACTTCGCAGGCCTGCGCTTCCGCGTGCCGATCTACCGCACGCTTCGCGAACTGGCGCTCAGTTACTTTGAGCACTACTACAACCTGCGCGGCGAACGCACTTTGCGTTCCTACTCGAGACCGGTGAACCTGGCGCGCCTGGACAGCTGGCACTGGATGACCTCAGAGGAAGACGTTTGGTGCGTCCCGGAGCACCTCATCGCAGCAAGACACTACCCGCTCCTTCCCGGCAAGGTGGCGCGCGCACTGCCCCGTCTCGACCGCCGCAGCTTCGAAGCAGGGAAGCACGGCTGGACGAAGCACTGAGCAGAGTCGCACGCGACGTGGGGTTCACCTCTGCAGGCGGCCGCAGGCAATCGCGCATAAGATGCCTATTATCTGGTGTTTATCAATGGATTCAATGGGATGCACAAATATATGGCGGAGAGAGTGGGATTCGAACCCACGGTACTCGTTAAAGTACACACGCTTTCCAAGCGTGCGCCTTAAACCACTCGGCCATCTCTCCGCAGGGTGGTTTGTCTTCTTGAATTTAACATAGCTGAGCGCTGAATCCTTTTGAGAGCAGGGATCGATTCGAGGAGGGAAATCGGACTCCTTTCACGGTATGAAAGCGTTTGCTACGCCAAGCCGCCTGATATATAGTTTCGCTTTGCTCACCGGCGGGGGTTCTGCCTGCGTCCAGGGTGAGACGTCTTTTTGAGAAAGAGGATTTTCATGCCAGTCATCTCTCGTCGCAATCTGCTCTGTTCCGGAGCGGCGCTTTCGGCTTCTTCCCTGGTGGCCCAATCGGCCTGGGGGCGCGTGGCCGCGCTCATGGCCGGCTATCCCGGCGCCGCTTCCGCAGAGGCGCAGGCGGCGGTTGCGCCGCGGGAGCAACTGCTCTTCGACTTTGGATGGAAGTTTCAATTTGGCCACGGCAGCGATCCGGCCCGCGATCTGGGGTTCGGCTACGGCCAGGGAGACTTTGCCAAGACCGGCGACTTCGCCTTTTCCAAAGCGAAATTCGACGACTCGAAGTGGCGCAAGCTGAACCTGCCGCACGATTGGGCGGTGGAGCTGCCCTTTGTGCGCGACGAGGAACAGCAGTCCCATGGCTACAAACCCCTCGGCCGCCGTTACCCGGAGACCAGCGTGGGCTGGTACCGGCGCGAGTTCGAGATTCCGGCCAGCGATCTGGGGCGGCGCATCGCGGTCGAGTTCGACGGCGCCTTTCGTGACGTGCTGATCTTTGTGAACGGCTGCTTTATCGGACGCAACGACAACGGGTACGCTCCGTTCCGCTTCGATTTGACGGATTTTTTGAGCTACGGGGAGAAAAACTATATTGTGGCGCGCGTGGACGCGAGCTTCGGCGACGGCTGGTTCTACGAGGGCGCGGGCATCTACCGCCATGTGTGGCTGACCAAGACCGATGCCTTGCACCTGGGCAAGTGGGAGAGCACGGTGCAAACGGCGGTGAGCGGCGGCTCCGCTACGCTGACGCTGGGCACAGTGGTTCAAAACGAAGGCAAGCAGGCGGAGAGCGCCAGGGTTAGCTGGCAGATTCTGGATGCCGCCGGCAAGACTGTGGCCACAGCCGAGGCCGCACCGCAATCGATTGCCGTGGACGAGAGCGCAAGCTTTACGGCCGGCGCGCGGCTGGCCAATCCGGCGCTGTGGTCGGTGGATGCGCCGAACCTATACTCGGCGATTGTGACCGTGGAAGCGGCCGGCAAGGTACGCGACGCCGAGCGCGTGAGCTTTGGCGTGCGCACCGCGGTCTTCGACGCCGACAAGGGATTTTTTCTCAACGGCAAAGCGCTCAAGATCCAGGGCACCTGCAACCACCAGGACCATGCCGGGGTGGGCGCGGCTGTGCCCGACCGGTTGCAGTGGTTCCGGCTGGGGGTGCTGCGCGAGATGGGCTGCAATGCCGTAAGGACTTCGCACAATATGCCCACGCCGGAGTGGGTGGAGGGCTGCGACCGCATGGGCATGATGATGATGTGCGAGACGCGGCAGATGAGTTCAAGTCCCGAGAGCCTGGCGCAACTGGAGGTAATGATCAAGCGCTATCGCAACTCGCCGTCGATCATCCTGTGGTCCATCGGCAACGAGGAGGGGCATTTGCAGGAGGACCAGGCGGAGCAGGGGGCGAAGATCGCCGCGACCATGGTGCGGCGCGCTCATGAGCTTGACCCCACGCGCGTGGTCTCAGCGGCGGTGAATGGAAGCAACAAGAAAGGCGTCTCCGATGCGTTCGATATCATCGGCTTCAACTACAACCTGCAGTTCCCGGACGAATATCACAAGGAAAATCCCAAGAGGTCCATCTACGGATCGGAAACCTCCAGCGCCATCTCCACGCGCGGCGTCTACACCACTGACCCGCTGCGCAACACCGTCAACGCCTATAACTCCGTGGTCCCCTGGGGCGAGACGGCCGAGGAGTGGTGGACGTTTTACGGCACGCGGGAGTGGGAAGCGGGCGGGTTTGCGTGGACGGGCTTCGATTACCGGGGCGAGCCTACGCCTTATGGTTGGCCTTCAATCAACTCGCAGTTCGGTATCGTGGATATGTGCGGGTTTCCCAAGGATACGTTTTACTACTACAAATCCTGGTGGGGCGCCGAGCCGGTGCTGCACCTGTTTCCGCACTGGAACTTCGAGGGCAGGGAGGGCGACGAGATTCCGGTGTGGGTGTACTCGAACCTGGACGAGGTGGAGCTGTTTGTGAACGGCAAGAGCCTGGGCAGCCAGAAGGTTCCACGCCTGGGGCATGTGGAGTGGAAGGCGAAGTACGAGCCTGGCGTGATCGAGGCGCGCGGGTCGCAATATGGATCGGGGGGCGGCCAAGTGGTGCTGACCGAGAAGCGCGAGACGACCGGGCCGGCGGTTGCAATCCGGCTGACGGCGGACCGGACGGAGATCGATGCCGATGGGGAGGACGTGGCCATCTTGAAGGTGGAGGCGCTGGACAAGGAGGGACGGGCGGTTCCGACGGCGAGCAATTTTATCGGGTTTAAAGTCTCCGGCGATGGGGCTCTGATCGGCGTGGGCAACGGCGATCCCAACTGCCAGGAGAGCGACAAGGAGCCGAAGCGGTCGCTGTTCAACGGTCTCGCGCAGGTGATCGTGCAATCCACCAGGAGGGATGGGGAGATCCATATTGAGGCGGTGAAGGAGGGCTGGGATGGGCCTGAGCTGACTCCGGCCAAGCTGGCAATCAAGACGAAGAAGGTGGAACCGCGACCGGCGGTGGGGTGAGAACAGGGAATAGGGAGTAGGGAGTAGATAAAGATATGGGGAGACCTTGCGGTCTCCTCATATTTATTGTTGCGCTTTTCGCGGTTGGTTTTAGTACATGCCTTCCATGCCGCCGCCGTGGCCGCCGGCCGAAGCAGCCTTGGGCTCCGGAATTTCGACGACCAAGGCTTCCGTGGTGAGCAGGAGAGCCGCGATCGAGGCTGCGTTCTGCAGCGCCGTGCGGGCCACCTTGGTGGGGTCGATGACGCCGGCCTTGATCAGGTCCTCGAAGTTGTTGGTAAGAGCGTTGTAGCCATAATTCAGGTCCTTGGATGCAAGAACCTTGGCTACCACCACGGCGCCCTCTTCGCCGGAGTTGGCGACGATCTGGCGCATCGGCTCTTCGAGCGAACGGCGAACGATCTGCGCGCCGATCTTCTCGTCGCCCTCGAGCGTCTTGATGAGGGCGTCGACGGCCGGAATGGCGCGAAGCAGAGCTACGCCGCCGCCGGGGACGATGCCTTCCTCGACCGCCGCGCGGGTGGCGTGCAGCGCGTCCTCGACGCGAGCCTTCTTCTCTTTCAGTTCGGTTTCGGTGGCCGCGCCCACCTTGATGATGGCCACGCCGCCCACCAGCTTGGCCAGCCGCTCCTGCAGCTTCTCCTTGTCGTAGTCCGAGGTGGTCTTCTCGATCTGCGAACGGATCTCATCGACCCTACCTTTAATATCGACAGACTTGCCTCCGCCGTCGACGATGGTGGTGTTGTCCTTGTCGATGGTGATGCGCTTGGCCTTGCCCAGGTCCTCAATCTTCACGCCTTCCAGCTTGATGCCCAGGTCCTCGGTGATGGCCTTGCCGCCGGTCAGGATGGCAATGTCGCCCAGGATGGCCTTGCGGCGGTCGCCGAAGCCGGGAGCCTTGACGGCAGCCACGTTAAGCGTGCCGCGCAGCTTGTTCACCACCAGGGTAGCCAGTGCTTCGCCCTCGACGTCCTCGGCGATGATCAAGAGCGGCTTGCCGCTGCGGGCAACCTGCTCCAGCAAGGGCAGCACGTCCTTCATCACGCTAATCTTCTTCTCGAAGATCAGGATGGAGGGCTCGTCCAGCACTACTTCCATGCGCTCGGCGTCGGTGACGAAGTAAGGGCTCAGGTAGCCGCGGTCAAACTGCATCCCATCGACCGTCTCCAGACCCGTGTGCATGGTCTTCGACTCCTCGACGGTGATGACGCCTTCCTTGCCCACCACCTTGACCGCTTCAGCGATAATGTCGCCGATCTCCTGGTCGCCGTTGGCCGAGATGGCGCCCACCTGGGCCACGGAACCCTCGTCCACGGGCTTTGACAGCTTGCCCAGCGCGCCGCCCTTGGTCCACTTGCCGTCCTTGTCGCGCGTGCCGATAATCACCACCACGGCCTTCTCGATGCCGCGCCTCAGGGCCATGGGGTTGGCGCCGGCCGCCACCGTCTTCACGCCCTCGCGGAAGATAGCCTGGGCCAGAACGGTTGCGGTCGTGGTGCCGTCGCCGGCCACGTCCGAGGTCTTGGTAGCGACTTCCTTCACCAGTTGGGCGCCGACATTCTCCATCGGATCCTTCAGCTCGATCTCTTTGGCCACCGTCACGCCGTCCTTGGTGATGGTGGGCGAACCGAACTTCTTCTCAATCACAACGTTGCGGCCCTTGGGACCAAGCGTCGCCTTCACGGCGTCCGCCAGCGTATTGACGCCGCGCAGGATCGCCTGACGGGAATCTTCACCGTACAGAATCTGCTTTGCCATTTTGGAAATCTCCTTAGAACAGTTGTCAGTTGTCAGTGGTCAGTTGTCAGTCATCGGTATCCAGTCGTCAGCGGCCGCGTTTGTTCGAAAGGGGCTTTTACTGACAACTGATAACTGATAACTGACTACTTTTTCACGATTCCGAGAACCTCTTCCTCGCGCATGATCAGGAACTCCTCGCCGTCGATCTTGATTTCGGTGCCGGAGTACTTGCCGAAGAGGATCTTGTCGCCTGCCTTCACATCCAGGGGGAAGACCTTGCCTTCGTCGTTGGACTTGCCCTTGCCTACAGCGATGACTTTGCCTTCCTGGGGCTTCTCCTTGGCGGTGTCAGGAATGATGATGCCGCCGCGCGTTACTTCTGCTTCCTCTACACGCCGGACGAGGATGCGGTCATGGAGCGGGGTGAACGTCGTTGCTGGTTTTTGCACAAAAGTACGCGGGTCTACGAGTTTTGCCATTGCTTCGCTTCTCCTTACACACGCGGCCAAGGTTGAGCCCCGGACGCGGGATTTGAGTGTTTTTTAGAAAACGCTGCCGATATTACAGATTGCGGTCCCAGACAGGGCCAGGGGAGCTGTTTGAGCAGTTCCACCCGGAGTGTGCTAGCACTCTCGCCTTCCAACTGCTAACGATAAGGAAGACGGGCGGCGTTGTCAAGGGCAAGACCGTAAAAATATGAGTGAGTCGCGCTAAGATTAAATCACTTGGTAACTCACATATATTACGATTGGCTTGCATCAATTAGTTACTATTGAGTTACGCCTTGGTTACTACCGGATAGGGGGGAGGGGGGGTAGGGGGGTGCTCCGGGGGTATGGACCGGGGAGATCCCTGACAGAACGGACCGGGCGAGAGTTCAAGGGCATTCGAGCTTGAGCGGTTTCGTTGATGCAGCGTTCTCCTGAGAGTATTGTGCGCGGAGTGGGGAGAATGATCTGCAAACGCGAGCGGCTTTTGCGCCTTTTTTTTTATTTGGCAGAGCCCTTCATGCTGGAGCCGCGAACAGAAGAATGCTGTGATCCCGCTCGCTGGCTCTCAGGGTTACGCGATAGAATGAATTCCATGCCTCGCCGTTCTCTGTTTCTTCTCGTCTTCGTGGCCGCATGCGGCCTGATCGCCCTATCGCTTGCAGCCAACGCCCAGGAGAAGGCCAATCGTGGCCGCAAGTACAAGGCGCCCCTGCCGACCGCGCGCATCGAGGTCACCGTGGTGCGCGACGTAAATGGCAAGCCCATTGAAAACGCCGCGGTAATCTTTCATCCCATGCAGGGAGAGAAGGACAAGGGCAACATGGAGCTGAAGACCAATGAGGACGGCAAGACCCTCATCGACGTTCTGCCCATCGGTGACACGGTGCGGTTGCAGGTGATTGTGCGCGGCTTTCAGACTTATGGGGAGGACTATAAGGTCGACAAGGCCGATATGGCAATTGAGATCAGGATGAAGCGGCCAGGCGAGCAGTACTCGATCTACATGCCTCACGTTGCAGGTGCGGAGGTGGGCGGCAAGAGCGCGGACCCTGCCAAGGATGGAACTCCAGCCCCGGCCCCAGCACCATCTCCGGCCCCGACCCCGGACAAGACGGCCGGGCCCGCCGCGCAACCGGACGCGCAGCCCGGCGGGCCGCCTCAGCCGAAGTAGGTCGTGTGGAGCAAAAGGGGGCAATAGAAGCTCCAAATGTTGGGGGAACAGTAAGATGGAATGTTGGCTCAAAGTTGTATACGTACTGGCGGCTGTTACATTTAGTCTTTTTTACGCATGTTATGCTGTCACAGTTTTAGGGAACAACGGAAAACGTCTCACTATCTTCTGGCAACAGCGAGTCAGCCCGGATGAATGGGAACGACTCAGCCCACAAGATAAGAAGAAACAAGGCCAACAGGCACAATACCACTGGTCGTGGTGGTTCCATCAGGTTTGGATTAACCTTTTAGGCAGCGCGATAGGGTGGTCTGCAGGATTCTACCTCATTTTTTGCAGAGGTAGGGTTGAGACCCTGATTGATTGTTTCTTCTTGCTCATTGCGTTGGTCGGAGTCTCTGGTTTTCTGCCGTGGAGGCTTTTCAACGCGCCTCTGAAGTAGATGAAGGAGCTGTCAAGGACTGTGATGCTACTCCCGTTGGGGAGGTTCAATACGCTCTTTGATTTGCAATGACCAACCAACTCCTCAGCGGCAAATCGGCACTGGTCACCGGGGGCGCTCGGCGCATTGGCCGGGGGATTGCGCTCGCTCTCGCCGAGGCTGGCGCGGATGTGGTCCTTACCTACCTGAAGTCACACGCCGAGGCCGCGCAAACAGCCAAAGAGATCGAATCCCTCGGTTGCCGAGCTTTGGCGGTGGAATGCGACGTGCGCTCCGAAACCTCGGTGCGGCAGGCGATAGCCGCCACAATCGGCAAATTCGGCTGCCTCGACCTGGTGGTGAACAATGCCGCCGTCTTTGAGAACGCGCCGCTTGAAAGCCTCACTCTGGACCAGTGGGACGCGGTCTTCGAGACCAATGCGCGGGGGCCGTTTCTGGTGGCGCGGGAGGCTCTTCCTTTTCTTCGTACCGTCGAGGGAAGGATCGTGAACATCGGCTCGCTGGGAGGGATTCATGCCTGGTCCGGCCATGCGCACTACTGCGCCTCGAAGGCCGCGCTGCATAGCCTGACCCAGGCCATGGCCAAGGCCTTTGCGCCCCAGGTGAGCGTCAACTGCGTGGCTCCGGGGTGGATTGAACTGGATGACCGGCCCGCCGACGAGGCCAGCCGCTTTGCGGCGAAAACCCCGATGGGGCGCAACGGGACGGCGGAGGATATAGCCCAGGCGGTGCTTTTCTTTGCCACAGGACCGCACTTTGTCACCGGTCAGGTTCTGGCCGTTGATGGCGGGCTGGGGCTGTAGTCTAAACTCAACCCTCAAGCGGAAGAACACAACCTATTCGAGAGCGTGAATTGAGTCGGCACGGTACTGGCCGTTGGTGATTCTTGAGCCGTTGGTGATGACCGAGTATTTCACCTCGATCCGCGTACCCTTCTTGAGAAAATTTCCGCCGAGGTACTTTCCGCCTCTATTCAGGTCTTTACCGCTCGCGTCCGTGACCGAGGTGGCGGCGAAGGCGTAAAAGGTGAGCGTCTGACCGTTATCGGCCACGGCCACCATCTTCGCGTATGCCGAGGAGCGCGTTTGCATGATGAGCCTAGTGGTGGATTCGAGCTTGCCAGTAAAGGAATTGGCCTGATCGCCGCCTGCGGGGGCCGTGCTTGCTTGCTGTCCTGTATTGGCCGGAGGAGCCGCAGGCGCAGCCTTCGGGGCTGTCAGCATGGCCTTCATGATGGCGGACGAAACACCCTTCTGATTCAAGTCAGACAATGCAGGGGTGGAGAGATCGAAATTGTTCGGCGAGGTTTGAATCCTGGTGATGATCACCTCTTCCGGCAGCTTGGCCGTCACCATTTCAACGATGGAGTTGTTGGTCAACACTTCAGCGTTTGAAGAAGACTGAGGTGCAGCGGCCACGTTGGCCGGAGTTTTCGCTTCAGCCGGGGCGGCAGGGGGAAACGAAGAGAGCGGCTGCAATTCCTTTGCTGTCCTTTTGACCTCGTAGGAAGCGATAACTCCAATGTATTTCCAGGCCTTGCCGTGACTCGCCCCATGACCCAGGCCTTCGCCCAGCCAATTTGTTGTCGTGATCAAGCGGTGGTCACTCACGCGGTACAGCTTGAATTCGGCGTGCGCGTGCGGTGACCGAAATCCGCCCCCTTGCTCGAAGTAAGTGATGGTACCCTCCATCACGACGGAATCAGCGGCGATATCCTGAGGCACCGTGGCGCCGTCATCGAGAACCTGCTCGGCCAGCTTGCTCTTGCGCAGACCATCTAACAATCCGTCGTGAAAATAGCCGATTTCTTCCGGCGATAAATTCACGCCGGAATTAACAGTGAGGTTCTTGACCTGCAGCGCCTTCCACTGATGGTGTTCATCCTTGGCGGACAGACTCGCTGCTAAGAGGAGGACAAGGGCTAAAACGGCAAAGCGTTTCATATGGAATCCTCTTTTTCAGGTATGAATCGATCGAATTGGAACGCTTGCGGGCAATGATTCAAGGACTCACACAGCCTGTGCCGAGACACTCGAGAGGTCTAGACGGAATCTCCCACTTGTTTTTCCGGCAACGAACCAATATACGCCCAATTGCCCTCGCCGGATCCGATTTTTGCAGCGTTTCCATCTAGCGGATGGGGCGGACCGGAAAAGCCGCCACAGGGATATAAAGTCTGGTCCGGGTTTGAGGTTCCGGGGGGGATTTACCGGGAGAACAGACGCCCCCAAAAGCCCTTTGAGACTGTCTTTGCAGCACCGTCGCCGGTTGGGGCGGGGGCGGCTTTGGCTTGCTTTGGGTTGGGAGCGTTGCGGCCGGGATCGAATTTGAGCGGCACACCCTCCCACAGGCCCAGAGGTTCGGGCTGCGCGGGCCACCTGGCGCCCTCCACAGCTGCGCGGGGATTGGAGACGCAGAGCCGCCGCGCCGTCTCTTCGCCGGTCCGCTGGGCCACATAGTCAAAGGCCATCTTCATCTTCGGCGGCCGCCACTGGGGGTTGTGCGCGTCGGTGGCGATGAAGTGGATCCAGTTGCGCTCCAGCAGCTCATTGGAAAAGGCCTCCGCCAGCTTGCCGAAACGCCCATAGAGGGAGCCGGAGGTGACCTGGACCAGGCATCCCTTCCTGATCCAGTCAGCCAGCATGTTGGGGCGCTGGTAGAGCACCGTATTGCGTTCCGGATGGGTGACGATGAGGGTATAGCCTGCCAATTGCAATCGGAACATGGCATCGGGCAACTGGGGAGGGATCACGACTTCAGGGAACTCGATGAGCAGGTAGCCTTTGCCGTTGATGGAGTAACGCAAGGGGTTGGCCAGGGCATCGAGGATGTTGTCGGCGTTGAGGTGAAAGTCGCAACCCAGGCTCAGCCGGACCACATCCTTGAGGAGTTCGCGCAACTCGGCCAGCCGCTCCTGGATCAGCGCGGGTTGATAGGGCCAGGTGTAACTGGCGTGGGGAGTGCAGACGATCTCCGTCACGCCCTCCGCGGCGGCTTCACGCGCCATGGCCAGGGAGGTTTCAAGATCGGGCGGGCCGTCGTCGACTCCGTAGATGAGATGGTGGTGAATGTCGATCATGGATTCCCGCGCTTCAACCCGATGAAAAGGTACCTCAATGAGCCGCCAATGTTTCAACCATGGAGGCAAAAATCTTCCAGCCGTCCGCCGATCCCAGCAGTTTTTCGCTTGAGCGGTCGGGATGGGGCATCATGCCGAGGACGTTTCTTTTTGCGTTCAGGATGCCTGCAATGTTGCTCAACGAGCCATTGGGGTTGGCCTGCGGGGTAATCTCTCCGCCGGGAGTGGAGTAGCGGAAGGCGATGCGATCCTCAGCCTCCAGCTGAAGCAACTCCTCCGGGGTGCAAAAGTAATTTCCCTCCATGTGGCCGATGGGCAACTGCAGGACTTCACCCTTTGTGAGCCCGCCGGTAAAAGGGCTGGCTGTGGTTTCGACGCGGAGATGCACCTGCTTGCAGATGTACCTGAGCCCGGCGTTGCGCATCAGCGCGCCGGGAAGCAGGCCGGCCTCGGTGAGGATCTGGAAGCCGTTGCAGATGCCCAGGACGATGCCGCCGCCGGCCGAAAACCGCTGCACCGCCTGCATGACGGGAGAAAAGCGGGCGATGGCGCCGGTGCGCAGGTAATCGCCGTAGGCAAAGCCGCCCGGAACCAGCACGGCATCCACTCCGGCCAGGTCCTCGGAGTCGTGCCAGAGAAAGGTGACGGGCTGGCGGGCGACCTCGGCAATCACATGGAAAGCGTCGTGGTCGCAGTTGGAACCGGGAAAGACTAAAACCCCGAATTTCATGCCTTCAGGGTAACAGCTTCGAGGCAGGGCGGAGGTCAGGTTATCAGCCTCTCCGGTTACCAGAGGCGCGGTACGGCCAGATCGTCGAAGACCGTATCCATGCTGACCAGGGTCAGGCCTTCCAACAATGCCTGAGCCGCCAACATGCGGTCAAAGGGGTCCTTGTGAGGGTGGACAAGTGAACCGCCCAGGCGTGCGTGACTCAAAGTGAGCGGCAGGTCGCGGAAACCCAGGCTTTCCAAAGCAAGGCGCGGGTCTTTGAGTAAGTTGCCCGGTTCCGGCATCTTGCCGATGCGCACTTTCGTCGCGATCTCCCATATGCAAACTACAGAGACGAAAACTTCATTCGCAAGGTTTTCTAGGGCAGCACTGGCGGGATCGCTCAGTTTCGGAGCGCCAAGCATGAACCAGAGGATAGTGTGCGTATCAAGGAGGAGTTTCACAAGGTCTTCTTAGGCTCCGGATCGTCGTGCTTGCCTTCCCACAACGCCAATTCTTCCTCGGGAAGCGGTTCAAAGAACTCAGGCCCGATCTCGAACTGTCCCTTGTACAAGCCAATCGGGCGCTTTCCATTCTTGAATGCCGGCAAGGAGCGAATCTCCCCGGCGGGCAACGCTGATTCAACAGCCACCAACTTTACCACCGGCACCCGTTTCCGCCCACGCGTCAGGACAACCTCTTCACCGGCAAGCGTACGCTTCACGAGCTTGGAGAGTTGGGTCTTTGCCTGGTGCATGGTTGCTTCCACGGATGAACCTCCTTGGAACTTAGCTAAGAAATAGATTAACGAAGAAATGGCCTCTTCCGCAAGAGCTTTGCCGCAGCCGCCAGGACGACGGAAGCCAAGCCTGTGCGAGAGTCACCGGTGCTATACTCACAAGGTCAGGCGCGTGTCCGCGCCGTCATTCTCTTTCTATCGCTGAGGTTCCCATGTCCGGCCACTCAAAATGGGCAACAATCAAGCACAAGAAGGGCGCGCTTGATGCCAAGCGCGGCAAGACATTCACCCACATCATCAAGGAAATCACCATTGCCGCCAAGGCCGGCGGCGACCCCGACGGCAATCCGCGGCTGCGCACCGCGATTCTGGCGGCCAAGGCGGAAAACATGCCCCAGGAGAACATCAAGCGCGCCATCCAGCGCGGCACCGGGGAGCTGGAAGGCGTCAATTACGAAGAGATCAAGTTCGAGGGCTATGGGCCCGGCGGCGTGGCCATCCTTGTGGATGTGACCACCGACAACCGCAACCGGGCGGTGAGCGAGATCAGGCACGCATTCTCAAAGAACGGCGGGAACCTGGGCGAGTCCGGCTCGGTGCGGTTCATGTTCCACAAAAAGGGCGTCATCGCGGTAGAAAAATCTGCGGCCAGCGAAGACCAGTTGATGGACATTGTGCTGGAACACGGCGGAGAAGACCTGCGCGACGAGGGCGAGACGTGGGAGATCATCACCGATCCGGCCTCCTATGAAGCGGTTGCCGGGGCGGTGAAGGCCGCGGGCATTGCGACGGTGATGAGCGAAGTGACCATGGTGGCGTCAACCTATACCAAGCTGGAAGGGAACGCGGCGAGCCAGATGATCCGCCTGCTGGAGGCCCTGGAAGACTGCGACGACACGCAAAATGTCTATTCGAACTTCGACATGGATGCCGAGCAGATGGAACAGGCGGCAGGCTGATTGGTTCCAGGCGAGTGAACACAGGCCGCCCGGTTGTGGCGGCCTTTTTTCGGGAATCATCCTATGAGATGGAGGAAAGGGAAGAATTTTGAGACCAACAGCAAGGCTTTGCTTGTTTTTCCTGATGGCTGGGACCCTCATGGCGGGCGCCTGGTTTGCCTCGGCCGAAACGCCGGAGGCCGCAGCCGCGAGCGGCCATGACGCCGCAGCTAACCCCGTAGCTCCGGCTCGCCAGCAGCAGAGCTGGGAGTACGGGCCGTTTGTCAACTATGGGAACGGCCTGGGCGAGCGGTCGAACTTCGAGTTTCTTTCCGCGGGCGTGCAGTTGGGCAAGGAGCTTTCTCCGGTTGTGCATGCCGGATTCTTCAGCGGGCAGTTCGAGTTGGGCGGCAACATCATGCCGCTGTGGCAGGCTTATACGCCGGCGCCGCATGAACAGGTCTTTTCCTCTCCGAGCGGCCCCTTTACGGCGCCCGAAGGCGGCGGCGCCTATCGCGGCGTCAGCGTTACCCCGGTGATCTTCCGCTGGAACTTTCTTACCAGGTCGGATCGCTTTCAGCCGTGGTTTCAGGCCGCGGGCGGGGTCATCTACACCACGCACAAGTTTCCGCCGGATCAGTTGGTTGTGCACGGAACTCCGGGCGGGACGTGTGTGTGGAACTTTTCGCCGCAGGGAGGCGCAGGGTTTCACTACTTCACGCGGTCCAGGCGGTCGATCGACGTGGGCGTGAACGCCGTGCACATCTCCTCGGCCTCGCTGGGCGACCGCAACCCCGGCGTAAACGCCAGCATTCAAGTGCAGGTGGGTTACACATTTTGGAAATGAATCGGGTACGGTAAGTTGGGTTGCCTTGAAAGGGCGCGGCTTTAGCCGTGCCGCCAGATGAGCAAAAGAGAAGTTGGGCTTTAGCCCCTGAGTGGATGTATTTTTCAACGACTTGCATTCCCTCGGCGGCTAAAGCCGTGATTCTATTTGAGCGATTTATGGCACGGGACCCAGAGGGTACCCCGCCGTGCCCTTTCAAAGCCGGGGACCCTAGCGACTGGTCTTAGTCCCGGGGTGGAGTGATGATGAGTGGGCCGGTAGTCGAGTGCGTTCCCAACTTCTCAGAGGGCACGGATGCCCGGCGGGTCGAGGCGATTGTGGCCGCGATGCGCGTGGAGGGAGTGCAACTGCTCGATTGGTCGATGGATGCCGACCACAACCGCTCGGTGGTGACCATCGCCGGGGAGCCCTCGGCGGTGGTGGAGGCGGCGGTGCGCGGGGCGGGCAAGGCTGTAGAGCTGATCGACCTGACCCGCCAGCAGGGGGCCCATCCCCGCATCGGCGCGGCTGACGTGATTCCCTTTGTACCCATCTCCGGCATCAAGCTGGAGCAATGCGCCTTGCTGGCCCGGCAGGCGGGGCTGGAGATCTGGCGGCGCTACAGCGTCCCGGTGTACTTCTATGAGGCGGCGGCGGCACGGCCGGACAGGGCTAACCTCGAAGAGGTGCGGCGAGGGCAGTTCGAGGGCCTGAGGGACGCGGTAAGCAAGGAGGCGGCTCGCCGGCCCGACCTGGGCGGCCCCGGCCTGCATCCCACGGCGGGAGCATGCGCCGTGGGAGCGCGCAAGTTTCTGGTGGCCTACAACATCTACTTCGATACCGCGGACGTTTCCATCGTGAGGGCCATTGCCCGGGAGATTCGGGCGGCCTCCGGCGGCCTGAAGGGCGTAAAGGCCATGGGTGTTCTTGCCCATGGGCGCGCACAGCTCTCCATGAACATCACCGACTTCACGGCGACTCCGATCTCCCAGGTATATCGCGCGGTCTCCAGCCTGGCGCTGCGGCACAAGGCTGCGCTGGTGGAGGGAGAGGTGATCGGGCTGCTTCCCGAAGCGGCCTGTGAGCGGGAGAGCGAGTGGATGCGTCAATTGATTGAGTTCGATCCGCAGACCAAGATCCTGGAGCGCCGCCTGGGGGCTCCACTTGCATGGCCGGGAGAGGGATAGCGGATCGGGCAGGAGAATGATTGGCAAGACGCCCGGCAGGTACAATAACAACATCGGATAGAGAGCGCTTTTCCGGTTCACGGCCGGGGACGAGACCATGAATTGGGTGCGATTCCCAATGGCTGGATACGAAAAGACGCAGGAATACCGGAGGATGAAAGTGTTGAAGGTTTTTGTGAAGGTTTCGATTGCACCCATGCTGCTGGCGGCAGCTACTTTGGCTCCGGCGGCGCAATTGTCCACCGATGCCCGCACGGCTGTTCCGCATGAAGTGCAGCAGTTGGTGGTGATCGACTATCGGGCGATGGAGAATTCGAGCACGGCGATGAATCTGCGCGACCGCGTGATGCCGCCGGAACTCAAGCAGTTCGACGAGGCTTTGACCAAGTCGGGTCTGAACGAAAACCACGACGTGGACCAACTGGCCTTTGCCATGTTCCGCACCCCGGATACGACTCCCAAGACGACGAATAAGCGCGCGCCGGTTGATAAGTCGGCTTCGGCGCCGACCTATAAGATGGTGACGGTGGGCATCGCCCAGGGCCAGTTCGCGTTGGAGGACATTCTGGCCAACTTCAAGAAGCAGTCGATCAAGCCCACCCTGGTGCGCACCAACAAGCTCTATCCGCTGCCCAAAACCGGCATGGTTCTTTGTTTTATGGATCCGTCCACCATGGTCTTTGGCGATCGAGACGCGGTCAGCAAGGCTCTCGATGCCCGCGATGGAGTCACTCCCAGCATGCTCACCAACGAGTCCATGATGGAAGCGATGAATGCCGTGGACTCCGAGCCGCTGTGGAGCATACTGGACCAGAATGGCACCCAGAACATGATGAAGCAGGTGCTGGGCGAGGCCGGCTCAGTCACCGACTTCGACAGCGTGAAGAAGCGCCTGGAAGCCTCCTGGTACTCGATGAACTTTCAGCATGGCGTCAAGTTCGATCTCACCATCTCCACCGGCGACAGCTTTACCGCGGCCACCATCACTTCGCTGCTGACTGCGGCGTTGACCTTGCGCAAGATGAGCAGTGGGGACGCGGAGAAGCAGGCATTGAACGGCACCGCCATCGCCTCCGATGCCGGGAGGATGACCATCCACTTTGCCACTACCGACAAGACGTTTAACGATCTGATGCGCTCTTCGCTCTTCCAGGGACTGGTGCACCAATAGGAACAGGCTGTGGAGGATTCGCCGGGCGGTCCCGCCCGGCGATCAAGCTGTTCTCTGGTCTTATGACTGCTCCTCCGGCAGATCGGTCAGCCTCAGCCTGACTTCGCGGCTGGTGAGGGCCGGCGCCGCGCCCGGTCCCGTGTAGTTGCCCCAGCCCAGGCCGGGATAGGACCACAGGTTATAGAGGCTGAACGAGACCTGGCCATCGGGAAGCACCGATGCGCGAACGGCTACGTTGGCGTTGGCTTCTGCGCGGGCGCGAACGCCGCTTCCGGCCAGGCTGCACGCCGCATACCAGATATTCTCCTTGAGCGATCGAAAATCGTTTGTGGCCTGAGGAGATGCGCCGTCTTTTCCCCAAAGAAAGGCATCCTCCATATCCTCTGACCAGGACCACTCCGGCCTGGCGCCATAACTGAGCGCCGCATGGCCGGCTTTCCTGAGAGCGACTCCTTTGGGGCGTCCGATGTGATCGTCCGGATAGACGGACCATAGGGAATCCCGATGCCAGCAGAGCCTGTCGACCCCGGCAGGAAGCAGATAGGCGATCCCCGAAAAGCTGGGCCTGGCATCCTCTGCGTGGAAACGGTAGCGATGGGTGAGCAGGCCGCACCCATCGATCTCGATTTCAAATTCGACCGGGATGCCGTCAATGCCTTCGTGTTGCTTGCACTCTCCGGAGGTGAAGATGGTAACCGTATCGCCGCTGGTGACAGCCTCAAAATGCCGCGGCAGCCAAGGGGAGGTTAATGGGCCCGTGCCCAGGTCAAGAAACGGTCCGCCGGTGAGAATAACCTGCCCGTCGAATACGGCTTCACGGATCAGTCCGGTGGTTTGGTTTACGGTGACGGAAAAGTTTGGTCCGGTGACGAGCAGATCGTTGCCGCTATGACTCAGGATCGCCGGGGCCGGCTTCGGCCTGGGAAGCGATAGGTGCGAAGGATCGATTTTCAGCCGGAACCGATCGATCAATCTGCCTTTTACTGAAAAGTCGAGTTGCAGTGCGTCGTCCGGCTTCCAGTCGCGCGGCGGAATCTCCACATAGCCGGATCGATGCGGGGCCAGATCGACAGACGGAAGATGGCCGGAGTCGGAGCCCGCCGCCCAGCGTATCTCCACGTCGCGCAAATTCGTATGATCGAATGCGTTGGTGATGGGGATGGAGAGGACGTTGCCGCTCGCGGGAGCCGGAACGGGACGGTCTTCGATGCGGATGGGAGAGTAGGCCTTGGCGGTCAGCCAGTACTCCGGCTTTGGCCGGCGCCATCCGTCGATGATGCCCCACGGCCCATAACCCTCCGCACCCTTCGGCAACAGGAAGACTTCGTCGATGCCGGCCCAGATCGATCCGCCCAGACAGCCTTCCGCCGCAAGAAACTTCTCGCCAAATCGCCGGATGCCCGCCCCCCAGAAGTTGCGGATTCCAGGGTCGCGGCGCAGCGTTTCCAGGTTGTAGCAGGAGATGTGCGCGAATTCGTCGTTCAACAAGGGATAGAAGCTGCTGCTCAGATCGGAGCTCACATCGGGATAGTGCCGGCTATAGATATCGTAGGCCGGGGTTTCCATGGGCACGTTATCGGGATAACTGAAGATGACAGGCCGATCCGGATCATGTTCCGTGGCGAAACGGCGCTCGGCGGCAAAATTGCCGCCCCATTGGCTTTCGTTGCCCAGCGACCAGAGGAGAACCGACGCATGGCCGCGATCGCGCCCGATCATCTCCTGAAACTGGCTCATGAAGCGGGCGGTAAATTCAGGACTGGAAGAAGGGCCGTTCTGCTCGTTCGACCAGCAGACGGCAGATTCCTCTTCCACGTAGATGCCGTGCCTGTCGCATGCGTCGAGGAACTGCTCGGAGGGCGGGTAGTGGGAGGTGCGGACAAAATTGATGTTGGCGGCGCGAAAGAGAGCTGCGTCCATTTCATCGAACTCCGCGGGCACGGCGCGGCCATGGATAGGGTGAATGCTATGGCGGCAGACGCCGCGAAGCTTGACCGGCCAGCCATTCACGAGCAGCCTGTTGCCGTCGCGGCGGACGGAACGGAAGCCGATCCTGCGCTGCAGCGTCTCCGCCGCCTGGCCATCAAGAACCAGGGAGACCTGAAGCGTATAGAGGTTGGGATGCTCCGCGTCCCATGATTTTGGAGCCTGTACAACGATCTTTTGAGCAGCCTTGGTCTCCCCGGAGCCAATTGAAATTGCGTTTGGTTGGAGAGGGACGCCGGCTCCGGAATCGTCCGTGAGCGCAAGAAGCAGCCGGGCGGAGCGGGAATCCGGCGGCGATAACTCAGCCGCCAGGTCGATCACGCCCGCTTCTCGCTCGACGTCGAATGCGGCCGATGCATCCAGAGAGCCGAGGCAAACGGGAGGAGCGGCAAACAGGCGCGCGTCGCGGAGAATTCCCGCGATGGAATGCTTGGCATAATAACTGGCTAGCGAGATGTCGTCACTGCGGTCGGTGATGCCCAGGACCAGATCCGCCTCTTCGCCGGGCTTTACGCGATCGGTGATCTCGCAATCCCAGGAAGTAAAGCCGCCGAAGTGATCGCGAAGATAGACGCCGTTGATCCACACTCTTGCATAGCCGTAGACGCCGTCAAAGCGGAGAAAGATTCGCTGGTTGCGGTAATCGGCGGGAATGCGAATCTTTCTTCGGCATGGATATTCCGTGTCAGGTGCAATGGAAAAGCCGAGCGCCGCAAACTCATTGGGCATTTCCACGGGGGACCATGCGGAGGTATCCACATCCTGCTTCCAGAAGGCGGAAGGCGGCGCCGCGGTAAACTTCCACGCGCCGGCCAGGCTGAGAACCGGCGTGCGGACCCCATTTACAGACGCGGGAACCGGAAACAGACGCGGAGCTGTTCCTTTGGTCCCAGGGGAGGCGTCAGAGGCTTCGTTGTTCAGGGCGCTGGCCCTGCCCCAAAGGCCGGAGTTCGCGGCCAGAAACAATGCGCTCAGCGATTCAAGGAATGTTCGCCTGTTCACAAGGGAATCTCCTTTTTCAGAACTGATTAAAGCACGTACCCCTGTACTCAATCCCGGGTTTGGACAGTTTTTTGAGGGTGATGGAACGGGCTGGCGGTGATTGGGGATGGATTGCCTTCCCGGTCCCAGGCTTTTTTACCGGGACAGCTCAAGCTGTTTTAGCTGTGGAGACCTCAGAAAGCGCGATGGCCGGGAAACCACCCCCGGTTGCGCCGATCGCGTTGCAACTGCATACCTGGTTGCGTCCGCCTCGCTTGGCTTTGTAAAGAGCCTCGTCGGCAAGCTTAATCAGGCTTATAGAGTGCAGCCCTAAACTGGGCACCAGAGCGGCGCACCCCACCGAGATAGTCAGGAACCCGAGGGGGTTGGCGCTGTGCGCCAGTTTGCGGCGGCGCAGGCCCTCGCAGATCCTGTTGGCAACTATCATGGCGCCCTCGCTGCCGGTATTGGGGAGGATGACGGCAAATTCCTCTCCGCCGAAGCGGGACACCAGGTCTCCGGGCCGCGTCACCACATCCAGGGCCGCCTCGGCAATCTGCTTGAGACAACTGTCGCCGCGGACGTGTCCATAGGTATCGTTGTAGGACTTGAAGAGGTCGACGTCGATCAGCAGCATGGCCAGCGGTTGGCATTCGCGAAAGCCGCGGCGCCACTCGTTGTTGAGGCACTGGTCGAATCGCCGCCGGTTGGCCAATCCGGTGAGTGCGTCGGTGATGGCCAGAGTCTCTACGGCCCGGTAGGCTTCCTGGAGTTTTTGTTCGGCCTGCTTGCGCTCGGTGACGTCCCGAACCATGTTGAGAATTCCGGAAGGCGCGCCGGTTGCCGAATCGCGTACGACCCGGAGGCTGGCCTCCACCCAGATATACTCTCCGTTCCGCTTGCGGATGCGGCACTCGATCATGGCGTCTTCAGCGCCGGAACGCAGTTGGCGCACAACGGCTGCCGCTTTGGGCATGTCGTCGGGATGAACCAGTTCAGAACTTGTCTGTTTCATCACCTCCTGTGGCGTCCATCCGGCCAAATGCAGCGCGGCGGCAGAGACGAAGCTGCGGTTGCCCTCAAAGTCGGCCAGAATGATCACGTCGCGGGAGTTTTCAGTGACCAGTGCGTGCTGCGCGACGATCTTCTGCAGGCGGCGCTCCGTGGCGTGCTGGCTCTCCAGGACTACCGAGACGGTGTAGATCATGAACATGCCGGCCGCAATAAAGATCTGTAGTGTCAGGCTTGGCGCGTCTGGACGAATGGACCTGGCCAGAATGAGCGGACCTGAACCATGCAGGGTAAACCAGGCGCCGGTTGCGGCGACGAAGAGGGTCGCCAGCGCCGCCCATCCCAGCCCCACGCGTACCAGGACCAGGATCAGAAGCGGATAGATAAGAAACATCAGGGGCACCCTTACTTGAGAGAAACCGGCGAATGTGACCAGGACGAGCAGCGCCAGATAAATCCAATGCCGCCGCCAGTCCTGAGTGTTTCTGAAACGGGTTTGAAAGATGGCCGCACAGGCTGGAGTGACGACGGCAATCCCCAGGCCATCGGGAACAAGCCAGCCGAGGAGCGCAGGCCAGGGAGCGGTGTGGAACCAGGTGGCCGAGATCAGCGCCAGGATTGATCCCGCAGCCAGAGGGCCGGCCAAAACGCCAAAGCCGAGAAAGCGGAGAAGATAGCTTCGCTCAGTGAAGCGCGGAAGCTGGGTCGACCGCCTCTTCAGCAGAAACGCGGCGGTCATGACTTCGACGAGATTCAGCGCGTTAAAGAGCAGCCCAGTCTGCCACGGTTCTCGCAGCAGCGTGCTCCCTGTGACCAGCGCCGCAAAGCCGGCGAGAGCATAGGCCGGCCAACGCCTGCGGGGCGTGAGCAGCAGATAGGTGAGCAGCAACCCATTTGCCACCCAGATGAGGTTCTCTTCGTTTCCGTTCTGCTTGAAGAGGCTTTCCGCTACGCTGGCCAGCGTGACGGCCAGAAAGCAGGCCGCCAGGTGCAGGGCGTAACCGTGTTTCCGCAGCCACGGAACCCAGGGACGGCCATTCATGGTTGCAGTCTTTCCGCGCACAGCCGTCCTCCTGCTTCATTTATCGGTAGGATTTCGAGGGAGAACAGCGGGTGGAGCGGTTTTGTTCTTGATTCCAATGACCTTTGAAATGGATCGAAGGGTGCGGATCAGGGGTTACGGTGTGAGCTGGGGATGAAACTCGGCCCTGCCCCCCGGCAACAGAACGATCTCCAGCCGGCCCTGCTGCGGCTCGGTGAGCGTAGGCCCGTCGATCTGCGCGGGACGGCCGTCGCCGGCCGTGTACTGCACCTTGACCGGACCGCTGCCGCGCAACTGGATGCGATAGTGGAAGATGGCGTCCGCGGCCAGGCTGTTGGCTCCAAAACTGGCGCTGGGATAGTCGACCTCGAGCAGTTGAATCGCTCCTCCGGTTCGGTTTTCGACCGTGGTATCAACGTGATAGGAGTGGCACCCGGCAGCCAAGCCAAGCGCCGGCATGAGGATCGCGGCCAAAATCCCCTTATGAAAGCCGCTGCGAGCCATCATTCCCGGCTCTCATCCGCGTTCTGCGCGTCTTCCGGCAAGGCCTGGGCCGCAACCTTCTTTTCCACGCGGTCCAGACGCTTGAGCAGTTCCGGCAGCCGCTGAAAGATGGTGACTGCGCGCAGCCAGACGCGGTTATCGAAGCCCGGCGAGCCGGAGATGGTTTTTCCCGGCGGCACATCGTGGGAGACGGCGGATTGCGCGGTAAGGATGACGCCGTCGCCCACGGTGCAGTGGCCGGCGATGCCGGTCTGGCCGGCGAGAATGACGTTGTTGCCGATGACCGAGGAGCCGGCCAGGCCGGTCTGGGCGCAAAGCAGCGAGTTTTCGCCTACTCTGGAACCGTGGCCCACCTGGACCAGATTGTCGACTTTGGTTCCGTCGCCGATTTCGGTGGCGCCCACCGTGGCCCGGTCGATGCAGGCGTTGGCCTGGACGTCAACCCGGCTGCCCAGCCGCACCGGCCCCGACTGCGGAATCTTCTCCCATTGGCCGGTTTCGTTCTTGGCAAAGCCGAAGCCGTCCGCGCCGACGATGGCGCCGTTCTCCAGGGTCACGTGGTCGCCCAGAATGCAGTCTTCGCGCACCACGGCGTGAGCGTGGGCAAAGAGATGGCTGCCCGCCTGGATTCCGGGGTAGAGGACGACGTGGGGCAGGAGAGTAGCGTGCGGACCCAGCCGGACCTGTGGGCCGATGACGACATAGGCGCCGATGTGCGCCGCTTCGCCGATCTCGGCCGTAGGGTCGATGACCGCCGTGGGATGAATGCCGGGGGAGTAAACCGGAGGCTGGTAAAAGAAGGCCAGAGCGCGGGAGAAGGCAAAATAGGGGTTTTTTATGCGCAGGGTGGCCGCGTCAATCTGCTGAAACTCCAAATCGACGATCACGGCGGCGGCCCTGGTGGTGCGCGCCAGCCCTGTGTAGCGGGGATTGGCGACGAAGGTCACGTCCGTGGGGCCGGCTTCTTCAAGCCCTTTCACGCCATTCACTTCCAGATCCGCGTCGCCGCGCAGCTCCGCGCCTAACCGGGTTGCCAACTCGCCTAGCTTCACGGATGAAATTGTACCGGAAAGGCTTGGGAGCCTGTTCTACGCTGAGTCCGGATCGCCGGGAAACAGCTCCGGTTGCTGAGCCGCAGGGCCGGCGTCAGCTGCGCGCTTGCGGCTGGTGGCTCCGATCAGGCTCACCACCTCCAGCGATTGAATCGCCTGCCGCGGCACATAAATCCTTTGCGTATTGGAGCGCGTATCGGGCGGGGTGAGCAGCAGCCCCGCGCCCTCGATCAGCGACCGGTCGTTGGCCGCCAGCCCCTCCAGC
Source organism: Occallatibacter sp. (assembly GCA_050012555.1). Lineage (GTDB taxonomy): Bacteria > Acidobacteriota > Terriglobia > Terriglobales > Acidobacteriaceae > Telmatobacter. The sequence continues at coordinate 39,018 of JBEKGY010000007.1, read as the reverse complement.
TCTTCTCCGTCGGTCAGGGTCATGCGCAGCCAGAGGCCGGCCGTCCGGGGGCGGATGGCGAAGCGCTTGTGCAGGAGTCGCTCCGGATTGGCCGATTCGCCGGCCGGCAAGTCGCGCACATAACAGACCCACTTCACCTGCTCCCAGCCGATGCGCAGCACCTTGCCGGTGAGATCCAGGATCTCCAGCTCCGCCGCGTCCTGGCCGAAACTGGTTTCCGCGTAGCCTGCGCACCAGTCCCGTGAAAACTTGCGCACAATCACCGGTTTGCGGACGGAGGCCATCGCTCTGGATTGTCGCACGAACCGGGTCCCCCGCGGACAGGTCTTTGTCCGTGGGGTGGAACGGCGGGTCTCATGGCCGGAAAGATCAGACCGGAGGGAATGTTTGAAACAGGTTGTAGCCATCGCGGCTCAGTTGTGTTAATGTACTGGTTTGAAACCTTAGCCGGTTTTGCAGTAAGAGTAACAGCATCAGGCATTTGGCAGAGGAAATAGACGGGGAAGCAGGAAAGGGAATGCCCGACTACATCTATCTTTTCGAAAACCGGCTGACGGCCGACCAACAGCAGGCACTGCGCCAGATGCGCGAGGCAGCCCGGGAAGCGGGAACAATTCTGTTTCTGACCGGGGACGCGGTCCGCGACCTGACCAACGGCCAGGCCGTCCGCAAGCTTGAAGTTTCGGTTCATGGAAATGCACTTAAGCTGAAGAAAATAATACATAAACTAGGTGGGAATGTGTGGGGCGAGGACGAGGACTCCCGCAGCCTTTACCTGTGTTTTCCGGGAACGGTTCTCGTGGACCTCATCAGCACGCACCGCGTCGAGTATCCCAAGCCGGGCAAGAGAGTCTTTCATCCGGCGTCCATCCACGAAGATCTGCGGCGGCGGGACTTCACCGTCAACGCCATGGCCATCTCGCTCAACGAGGGATCGTTTGGGCTGTTGATGGACCCGTTGAACGGGGCCGCGGATATTGAGGGGCGGACGCTGCGGCTGGTCTCAAATTATGGTTTTCTTGAGGAACCCTCCCTGCTGATTCGCGCCACGCGGTACCTGGCGCGGCTGGGATGGGAGCTGGAGCCCAAGACCCTGACCCGGTACGAAAATGCCAAGGGCGAGGGTGTGATCGAATACCTGTCATCGCAGGCGCGCAGAGAGGAGCTGGAGCAGATAGGCCACGAGGAAGATGGGCTGAAAGTGCTGCGAGCGCTGGAGGCGGAGGGCTGGATGAAGGTGCTCTACCCGGCGTGGACCGAAGCCAAGGCAGACGAGGAGAAGCTGAAGGCCCTGCACACTCAGGCAGCCGAGCTGCTGGCGGAGGGAGTCCGTGCCGATCAATCGGCGGCGCAGATGCAGTTGCTTACCGCCAAATTGTCTGGGAGGGAAGTGGCGTCGCTGAAGAAATCGATGCTGCGTCCGGGGTTTGTGGAGGAGTGGAGCAGCCTGGACTCGCTGGCATCCAAGTTTGCCAAGGTGCTGCTGTCGAAGGAGAACGCAACTCCTTCGGCGAGTTTCAAGCTGTTCAGGAGTTACGATCCCGAGGCGGTTCTCTGGCTTGGTTTTACCAGCAAGGACGCGGCTGTGCAGGATCGCTTCAACCAGTTCCTGAAGGTATGGCCCGAGGCTCGGCAGCGCATTCCGCACGCCCTGATGCAGGAGATGCGCATTACGCCGGAGCTGGCCGGGTACTCCGATTTGGTGCAGACGCTCTTTTTGGAATTGATTGACGGCCGCTTGACCACCCCGGAGGAGACGCGCGCCTTCCTGGAGCCGCATTCGCCTCCCGCGCCCCCGCCGCAGGTGACCATCAAGAGACCGCGAGTCAAGCGCGGCGCCGAGGCCAAGGTGAAGGAGCGCTCCTACGAGGACGAGGAGGAGCCGGAGACCGGTGCGGACGAGGACCTTGACGATATCGGCGGCGATGAAGAGGAGATCGGCCTGGGTCTGACCATACCCAAGGTCGATCTGGAACCCGATATCGCAGACGAAGGCGAATCCCTGGAGGATGAACTGGAAGATACGGAGCACAAGCCGGTTCCCGCTGCCGCAAAGAAAGTGAAGGGCGTGAAGCCGGACACTACCGTGCCGGCCGCCAAGTCGATTGCGCCAACACCTGCAAAGGCGGAGAAGCCTCAGCCGGCGTCCAAGGCAAAACCCGAAGCAAAGCCGGCGCCGAAGCCACTGGCGAAGCCTGCCGCGAAGCCCGCGGCACCACCGGCCAAGGGGAAGACAGCACCGGCGCCTTCCAAAGCAAAGGCTCCGGCCGTAAAGAAGGCTGCGGCCAAGGCTCCTCAAAAGGCAAAGTCCAAAGCTCCTGTTAAGGCAAAGCCCAAGACTCCGGCCAAGGCAAAGGCCAAGGTTCCAGCGAAGAAGCCGGCAAAGACGTCGGCGGTCAAATCCAAGCCGGCAAAGAAAAAGCCGGCGCCCGCTGCGCGCCCCAGGGCGGGTAAGGCGGCGCAGGGAGCAAAGGCGAAAAAGCTGGTGGCGAAAAAGGCCGCTCCCAAGCCGTCAAAGAAGCGCTAGGCATTGCGTTCCCCTCAATCCTGCATGGTATCTTCAAGAGATTCCGGAGGATTTCTGATGGTACGTCTGCTTCTCCGCGCTCTCCCTGTTTGTCTGCTCTCAGTTCTATGCGTTGGCGCTATTTCCACTGCCGGCGCGACGGACTCGCCGTCCATACCCAGCTCAGCAACAAGCGCTCTGCCGGGCTATCGCTTTGAAAAGGGCGGCTGGACCTACGTGCATCTTGAGGGCACTCCTTCGCAGATCGGATTCGAGCACGGCCAGTTGCTTGCGGCCGAGATCGAGGACATGGTGGGGGTGATCCGGCTAGAAAATACCCACAACACCAAGCGCAATTGGAAGTTCTACCGCGAGGCCGGCCGCAAGATGCTGTGGCCGCACATCGATGCCGAGTACCAGCAGGAGCTGGAGGGCATTGCCAAAGGAGTTCAGTCCCAGGGCGTGAAGCTGGACGTGTGGGATATCGTGGCCCTGAACGGGGGCATCGAGCTGCCCCAGTACTATGTGCCCTGGCTAAATAAGCGGGAGCGCGCGGCCAACGCCCCGCACATTACACCCGAAGGCCGGTGCTCGGCATTCATCGCCACGGGCAGCTATACCACGGGCGGCAAGATCGTGATTGCGCACAACAACTGGACCAGTTATGCCGAGGGATCGCGCTGGACGATGATCTTCGATATTCAGCCGGAGCACGGGCACAGGATGCTGATGGATGGCGCTCCGGGCATCATCACCAGCCAGGACGATTTTGGCGTGAACGACGCGGGACTGATGATTACCGAGACCACGATCAGCCAATTCGAGGGGTGGGATCCGGACGGCAAGCCCGAGTTCGTGCGTTCGCGGAAGGCGCTTCAGTATGGAAGCTCGATCGACGAGTATGTTGCGCTGATCAAGGAAGGCAACAACGGCGGCTACGCCAACGACTGGCTGATCGGCGACCGCAAGACCGGGGAGATAGCTTACCTGGAGCTGGGCCTGAAGAACACGCCGCTGTGGCGCTCGAAAGACGGCTACTTTGTAAGCTCGAACTATGCGCGCGACCCGGAGCTAATCAAGAACGAGACCGACGGCTTCAAACTGAACGACCTCTCCTACTCGCCCAATGCGCGGCGCGTGACCTGGGAGAAGCGAATGGCGGAGTTCAAGGGGCGCATCGATATAGATCTGGCCGAGAAGTTCCTCGCCGACCACGACGACAGTTTCACCGGCAAGAACGAGGCAGACGATCGCACGCTCTGCGGGCACGTGGACAGGGCGAAGCTGGGCGTTCCGCAGTGGGACTGGGGCCCGTATTTTCCCGGCGGCTCGGTCACGGGCAAGGTGATGGACTCTGACCTGGCTGCGAAGTTATCGCTGGTTGCCCACGCCGGCCATCCCTGCGGCGAGGATTTTCTTGCGGCGCCGTTTCTGGCCGCGCATCCGGAGTACGGCTATCTGAAGCCGATTCTCAAGGACATGATATCCGGCCCGTGGACGGCGTTTGCGGCGGGGGAGAAGCAGTAGCTTATTAATTATTTCAGGATCTGGGCAATGAAATGAATTTGAAAGGGCACGGCTTTAGCCGTGCCGAAAAGGCAACAATAGGTACACGGCTTTAGCCGCTGAGGGAATGATTATTGGTTGAAAAAATCCCTCAGGGGCTAAAGCCCGCAATCTTTTCTCTCCATCTTGCGGCACGGCACCCAGAGGGTACCCGGCCGTGCCCGTTCAAAACAACGGAATCACACACGAAGCAGAACGGCTGAAGCCGTGCTCTTTCAAATCATTCAACTAATCCCCTTGGGTTAGCCAATAGCTGCGACGGGCTCGGCAATTGCAGCCGTCACCATCTCGCGGATAGAATCGATGACCAGGTCGGGCTCGTCGAGATGAATCCAATGCGCGCTTGCTGTTGCGATGACCTGCTGCACATTGTCGCCGATGCGATCCAGGCGTTCAACGGAGAGCGGAGTGGAATTACCTGGGGTGAGCACCAGCACGGGAATATCGTGGATGGGGCCGGCGGCCTGCATCTCCCTGACCGTTTCAGGCACCGCCTCGACGTGGCTGCACATACCGCGGTAATAACCGGGCCGCGACCAGTGGGCGGCAACGATGGGCCAAACTTCCCTGGGCATCTTGCCCACCTCTTCCGTGACCCGTCCCAGCACATGGCGGCCGCCCACTCCGGCGGCGCCGGCCAACCGGCCTGAGATGCGGCCGGAGCGGCAGAGCAGCGAGGTAACCGCGAGGCGGGCGAGGCCGAACCGCGCGATCGGAATCGCAAAACGGGAGAGCTTCCTGCCTAGATCAAGCTGGGATTGCTTGCCGGGGGCGAGCGGGGGCCATTCTTCACAGCGCATGGGGTCAACCAGCACGATGCCCTGCACATCTTCAGGGTAGAGAAGCGCATAGCGGCGCATGACCAGGCCGCCGAAGGAGTGCCCGACCAGAATGTAGGGCGGTTTGATCTCGGCGCACTGCAACAGATCGTGCAGTTCCACGGCGATGTTGCCGGGGGTGCGGGCGGTGCGGCATGGGCTGCTCCAGCCGAGGCCGCTGCGATCGTAGGATGCGGTGCCGGTAAAGCGGGAGACGGTCTCCTGAATGTGAAACCAGTTGAGATTGGTTGCGGCGATGCTGGCTTCAAAGAGCACGGTCGGGCCACCCGAGCCTTTTTCGAGCAGGTAGAGCTTGCACCTGCGCCCTATGGTTACCCAGCGGCCAATGCCGGCAAAGCGCAGGCGATCGCGATGGGCGCCGATGCATTGATAGAGAAATCCCACGCCGATCAGGGATGCCGCCGAGCCAACAATCCACAGAAAAATATTCACGAATGATCCTAGAAACGGGTGAGATGCTCCGTGCTGAAGTCCGCGAGGGCGAGGTTTGCTTTTGCGCTGCCGCGGTCGACGATGAGGAGGGTTGAGCCGGCGTTGCCGCGCAACTTAACTTCCACCTGGCTTGCCGACCAGACGCCGCCGGTATGGCGCAGGCCGAAATAGGTGAATTCCTTCACAGCTCCTGTTCCTTTCAGTGTTTTCTCAATATATACAGGAAAGCCTATATCGTGGTCCAGCCAGCTTCGGATCTCGGCGTAATGGGTGCGATCCGAAGGGCCCGGCGTACTCTTCAAGACGTCGCAATCCCGCGCGCCATACCTGGTTTCTTCCACTACCGTCTGGTTGGGCCAGAAGTACTCGGGTTCAAGAAAATCCTCGTAGCTGAATCCGGGTCCTAGCGGGCCGTCGCTCCACTGGCCAAACGAAAGAATCACCGGCGCCGCATCTCCGGGGTGAGCAATTTTGACAACATTTTGGCCATTGGGACGCATTTCGATAAGAATATGGGCGCGGGCGTCAGGGTATGTATTTTTGAGAGGGGTAATTTCGAGGAGCACGCGCAGAACGCCGGGAAACCAGTGCGCCTTGATGGTGATTCCATAGCTGGTGCGCGTGCCGTTTGCTTCTACGCGGACAAGATGGCCGGTGGCGCGGAAGTCCGCCGACTGCACGCGCTGGCGCGGGGCGGCAAGCACTGTTGGAGCATCTACCGCGTTTACGGGGACGGCCAGGAGCAGCACGAAGCAGGCTGCAGTGGCTTGGATAAAACGGGCTGGTCGATTTATGTGGTTTCCCACCTCCGCCGCGGCGGACGGAAAGGATGGGGCACGGAGGATTTTGTGGGCGTCCGGCGCTGGATTTTTCTTGCTGTCATTCTGCTCGCGCATCAGGCTGCTCTTCATGACTCGAGCCTGCTTTCGTCGCCGCCGACACGGAGGCCGTCGCGCATGCGAATGTGCCGGGGCGCGGAGTGGGCAATCTCGTTTTCGTGCGTAACCACGATGAGCGTCATGCCGCGCTTTTGCTGAATGCCGATGAGCATTTCCATGATGCGCGCGGAGTTTACGCTGTCCAGATTGCCGGTGGGCTCGTCGGCCAGCAGGATGGAGGGATGGTTGGCCAGCGAGCGGGCAATGGCCACACGCTGGCGCTCTCCGGCGGAAAGCTCGTTGGGATACCGGTGGAGGCGGTCTTCCAGGCCCATCTCGCGCAGAAGGGCCCCGGCACGGTGGGCACGGTTGCCGGCGTCGCGGCTCAGCGCGAGCATGGGCACCTGCACGTTCTCAAGGGCGCTGAGCGTGGGCAGCAGATAAAAGGCCTGGAAGACGAATCCCACCTGATGGGCTCTGTAGTCGTCCAGATCGATGGCGGCTCCGAGCGGCTGATTGCTGAAGAAGACCTGGCCTGAGGTTGGAGTATCGAGTCCGCCCAGCAGTTGCAGCAGGGTGGATTTGCCGCTGCCGCTGGGCCCGCTGATGGCCACATACTCGCCGGCGGCGATGGAAAGATCCACGCCGCGCAGCGCCTCGATGCGCCCTTCGTCATAGCTCTTGCACAGGTTGCGCGCTTCCAGAATCGGGCTAATCATGGCGGAGCGCCTCCACCGGCGAGAGATGCGCGCCGCGCCATGCGGGGACGGCTCCGGCGGCCAGCCCGGCCAGGACGGCGATGCCCAGCGCTTCAAAGAGAAGCAGCACAGGGAAGGATGCGGAGACGATGCTGGCGGTCTGCGGCAGGGCAGCCAGCAGGCGCAGTGCGCCGCATCCAACGGCGATGCCGAGAATGCCGCCGGCCAGGCCCAGCACGGCTGCCTCGGTCTGGATGAGCAGCAGGATGCGCCAGCGCTTCCAGCCCAGGGCGCGCAGGATGCCGATCTCGCGGGTGCGCTCGAAGACCGACATGGCCATGGTGTTGGCGATGCCCAGGATGCCGATCAGCATGGCAATGGAGGATGTGCCCCACGCGGCGGCGTGCGCCAGCAGGACGAGCTGGTTGTTGCTGGCCCGCTCGGCCGCGGGAACGGCGCGCAGACCCGGCAGAGCGGCTTCGATCTCAGCCTGCGCGCGTTTCAGGTACCGGTCTGGCGCTTCGCCGGGCGGCGGAGGGCGAAGCCGCACATGAAAGGCCGTGACTTTTCCTTGCAGGCCGCCCAGCTGCTGCATTTGATCGATGGGCAGGATGACCGCGCCGGCCTCCAGCGCCGATCCGCCGTGGTAGACGCCGGCCACGGTGAATGGGGAGCCTTGAATCTCCAGGGTATCGCCAGCGTTCTTATGCAGGTTGCCGGCCAGCAGGTCGCCCAGCATCACTTCAGGCTGGCCATCGCGGAAACGGCGGCCGGAGACCAGTTGGAGGGAATCGAATTCATAGGAATCGGCCTTCCAGCCGTAGGCCAGCGCGTTGACCTCGGGCGTGAGGTCCATCAGGTTCAGGATCATGGGCGTAGCCTGGGCCACGACGGGCAGCGCTTTGAGCTTCACTCCGGCGGACTCATCCATCGAGGTGTTCAGGAAGGTCTGCTGAACGACGGCAATGTCGGTGCCGCTGCTCAGGTACATGCGCAGCCATTCGTGCTCAAAGGAGCGGGAGAAGCCGACCAGACCCACAAAGGCGCCAATGGCCATGGCGATGCCGCCCAGCGTGAGCAGAGTCCTGAGACGCCTGCGCCAGAGATTCTTCCATGCAAATCCGGTGAAGGACAATTGGGCGGCCATGATTTGGTTTGTCCTCGCGCGTTTGGAGTTGGGGAAAGCCTCAGAAGGGGAAGTTTATCGGGCAGCAGGGAGCAATGTCCATTTATCCTTTGGAACTCAAGGTAATTTCACGATACTCTGCGGCCCATCATCTGCCTTGCTCCGGGGGCGAAAACGCGACGCAAAACGCCGCAATCGATTCCAGCGGCGGAAAAACCATTGGTACAGGGAATATCCATAACGCTCCCAGAAACCGACGGCCTGGTTGGTGTAAATGTCGTTTGGCCGGACGCATCTCCACAGTTTGTAACCTTTGGCCCGCATATATGCCCTGTACTTCCTATCGCGAAACAGGTTTTCAATCACCATGACGCGGGGCCTGTACCTGTGAAAATCCAGACCGTCGAGAACCTCCAGTTCCCACCCTTCCACATCCACCGACAACAGATCGATTGGTCCGATCTCCGCCGCATGGGTGCGTAGAATCGTGTCCAGACGCCTTAAATTGACTTTGATTTTGCGAATGTCCAGGTTCGATTCGAGACGCGCGTGCGAATCCTTGATGGCCAGAGAGGAATGCGACTCGTAGGAGACATCGCCGCCCAGGTATTGAACGCCGTGGGTTTTCACGACGGAGAAATCGACCCCATCCTGGTCATGATCTCCGCATGCATATTCCAGGATTGGGAAGCCGCGCTCCCGATGCAGCTTACAGAATTCGGGGTTGGGTTCGATAGCGATCACAGTCCAGCCCAGCGACCGGTAGAGAGCGCTGTTGGAAAGGTAATCCGGCCTGGCCGCCCCGACTTCGACAAAGATTCCTGAACTTTGCCCAGGGAAAAAACGTTGCTGGACAATTCGGTCCACATCCGCTTCAGCATGACATGCGGCTTTTTCACCAGTCATCCGGCATTTCCCTTTTGAACTCCCCAGTGGTTGGCGCTATTTTCCCTGGAATTTACCTGTTGTTTTCCCGGCTTCGGCTCGAACAAGGTAAATCCGGCTCAAAGGATTCCCCTCGGATTCTGGCGAAACACGGAAAAAAAGGCAGAGAATCAACCGGCGAAGAACGCCGCAAGCGGGCGCAGACGATCCAGCCGCCGCCGGGTAGCTTTGCTTGAGCTTGCCTAGGGAACTGCGGTCCGATGCCCGAAGCGGGCATCGGACCGCTACAAAAAACTAAGCACGGTCGCGTCCGCGAGAACCACCGCCGCCGCTGCCCTTGCGCGCCTGGTAGCAATCCCGGCAATAAACCGGCCGATCGCCACGCGGCTCAAAAGGCACTGTTGTAGGCTGGCCGCAACCCGAACAAATCACAGGAGTACCCTGTGCCGGGCCCGAACGGTAGCCGGAACCACCCTGATCGTTCTTCTTTGCCATACGGCAATTCTTGCAACGCTTAGGGGTCGAATAACCACGTTCCTGAAAGAACGCCTGATCGGCAGGGGTGAAGGCGAATTCCTGCCCGCAATCGCTGCAAGTGAGTTGAATATCTCCAGCCATGGGTCTCCTTGCGGAAATTGTACAACCCAATCTTGGTTTTGCGTATAAGGATTCACTCGAATTGAGAAAACTTGCGTCAGGGGCGAAGGTTCCGGCCCGGCAGCCGGTTCCGGCCGGCAGGCGGCAGTTTTCTGCCAGATGAGGGCAAAATGGCCCGGATAGCGAGGTCTATCTGGGCTTTCGGGCCACCGCAAGCAGATGCGCGCTGGCGGCCAGCACGGAAAGCTCCGACTCGAGCAGGCGCGCAACGCGAAGCAGATCGGCGCGCAGGCGGGTATCGGCCAGCCGCGCGGCGATATCGGGAAGAATCCATCCCGGGCCCTCGATGCCAAACAAGCCATCGATCAAAAGACCCGCGGCCAGCACCTCCGCGCCAAGATCCTCGGGCCGATGAAAGAATGCCGTGGTGAAGTAATCAAGCTGCCCGGTGGGATTGCGGTGCTGGCCGTCGCGCGTGTCCTGTTCCACGATAGCGGCGAAGCGCGGGTCCCGGAAGAGATCGCGGGCCAGACCATCCAGGGCTGAACCCCAGCGGGAGACGGCGGCGGCAAAGAGGCGGCCTCCCGGCTTTAGAACGCGCGCGGCCTCGTCGAGGGCGCGCGCACGATCGGGCGCGGCGGTCAGGTGGTACAGCGGACCCAGGAGGAGAACCACATCCGCGGTCTCATCGGGAAAAGGCAGGTTGCGCGCGTCGCCGACCTGGCACGAGGCAAGCGGCCGGGGATTCGCGGCACTGCTCCGCCCGGCCTCGGCGACGAGACGCGGAATCGGGTCCAGCAGATGGACCGAGTATCCGGTCCCCGCCAGCCAGAGCGCATAGGCTCCGGCAGCGCCACCGATATCCAGAACGGTGGCCGGAGGGGCGGGTGCGAGGCGCTCGATCAGCTCCCGGGTGCGCAGGGCCTCCAGCAGAAATGGGCCGTCTTCGAGCCGGTGTTCCTCGGCCGATTTGTGATAGTACTCGGCAATCGCGGAGTCGAATTCAAGCGGTTGATTGTCCATGCGGCATCCCCTTCGGGATGGCCAAACTATACAGGAGATCATGCCCGGAACAGGAATTTGTACTCGCTTCAGGGCAGTTCTGTCTCCGTGGGTCCCTGCGGGTGCCGAGATCAATGCTTTACCATAGTTTTGCAATCGTTCATTGATAGGACGTGGGTAGAGATGCGGATTGTCTACGTGCTCACTTCGCTGGGCATGGGCGGAGCGGAGCGTCAGGCGCTGGCGCAGGCTGAGCGGATGGCTCAGCGGGGCCACAAGGTTGCTCTGCTGGTGTTGCGGCCTCGCCTTCCCGAGGAGTGGCCCACCGGGCTCGAAGTGGTGCACCTGGACATGCACAAGAAGCCGGTGAGCGTATTGAAGGGGCTGGCGAAGGGGCGGCGCTTTCTGCGCCAGTTTCAGCCGGACCTGTTGCACAGCCACAGCTTTCATGCCAACTTCATGGCTCGATTGCTCAAGATCCTGGTGCCGGAGCCGGCTGTTCTCTCCACCGTGCATAACGTGTATGAAGGCGGCTGGCCGCGGATGCAGGTCTACCGGCTGACGGATGGCCTGAGCCGCCGCACCACCGCCGTATGCGAGGCGGCCGCAAAGCGTTTTGTGCACCTGAAGGCCGTGCCGCAAGACAAGTGCGTGGTGATGGCGAACGGGATCGAAACGACGGAGTTTGTCCCCGACCAAAGACGCCGCGCGCGCATGAGGGAGCAAATGGGAGTGGCCGATGAATTCGTCTGGCTGACGGCCGGACGAATCGTTGAGGCCAAGGACTATCCGAATCTGCTGCGAGCGTTTGCGCGGGTGCTGGCGGTTCACCCCGATGTGCAACTGTGGGTTGCCGGGGCATCGACTGGCGTGGAGACTGAGCGGCTGCACGACATGTCTGCGATCCGTGGATTGGGCGATTCCGTGCGCTGGCTCGGGTTGCGCCGCGACCTGCCCGCATTGCTGGACGCCGCCGATGGATTTGTGCTGGCGTCTGCATGGGAGGGGATGTCCCTGGCCGTGGGCGAGGCCATGGCCATGGAGAAGCCGGTGGTGGCCACCGATGTTGGCGGCACGCGCGAACTGGTGGGGGACGCAGGCGCGATTGTGCCCTCCAAGGCTCCCGATGCGCTGGCCGAGGCCATGCTGGAGCTGATGCAGAGAACTCCGGAAGACCGGCACACGCTGGGCATGACGGAGCGCCAGCGCATTTGCCGGAACTTCAACATGGATACCAAGGCGGATGAATGGGAGGCACTTTACAGGACGCTGTTGGAGTGCAAACGATGAACTGTTCTCCGTCCTGATTGATTTTCACGGACCATTTTGGAGCCGATCCGCCTGCGGCGGCTAAGCCAATGCCATCGTGATAATCTTATCGGCGAACCAAGCAGAGTGCCCTATCCGGCCGCAAAGAGCGGTTCTGTGGAGAGGCATGGAGGGTGTGCAATGCGAAATGCAATTGCCTGGGGAGTTGTGTGCTGTGCCTTGGTGGGAGGGGCAATCGGCATGGGGAACAAATTGGCGCACGCGCAGGCCAAACCAGCGCAGAATGCGGTACAGGTTCTGGATCACGGCTGGCAGTTCCGGCAGGTTGCGGCGGGCGCGCAGGAGGCCGAGAGCGGCTGGCTGCCGGCCACCGTTCCCGGCGACGTTCACCTGGACCTGCTGGCTAACAAGAAAATCCCCGACCCATTCTTCGGCGCCAACGAATCCAAGCTGCAATGGATCGAAGATGAGAGCTGGGAGTACCGGTTGAACTTCGACGTCACGCCGGCCTTTCTGTCCCGGGCTGAAGTGGACCTGGTCTTCGACGGGCTGGATGCGGCCGCCGAGGTCTCTGTGAACGGCGCCCAGGTACTGAACGCGGACAACATGTTCCGCGTGTGGCGCGTGCCGGTAAAGAGCCACTTGCACGCAGGCAGTAACCAAATGCGCGTGGTCTTTCCCTCGCCCATCAAGGCTGCGGCGGCTGCGGCGGCCAGCGATGCGTTCCGGCTGAGGTCGAAGACCGCGGACAAGACCTATATCCGCAAGGCGGCTTATGAATATGGCTGGGACTGGGGACCGACGTTTGTGACCAGCGGCATCTGGCGGCCGGTGCGGCTGGAGGCCTGGAACAAGGCGCGCATCTCGGACTTTGCTATTCGGCAGCGCGACGTGAGCAGGGAAGTGGCCCACCTGGACGCGGAGGTCGAAGTGGAAGCTGCAAGAGCCGGCTCGGTCAAAGTGAATGTGCAGTACAGCGACAGCGGCAAGCCGGTGACGCTGAGCAAGTGGGTCAGCGTTCATGCCGGCAGCAACGTGATCGATCTTCCCGTACAGATTCGCCATCCCAAACTCTGGTTTCCGGCCGGCTATGGCGAACAGCCTTTGTATGAGTTCACCGCGCAGGTGGGCACGGGCGCCGGAGTGAGCGCCGGCGGCACGATTATAGACGAGCGCAAGACCAGGGCCGGGCTGCGTTCGATCGAGCTGCGCCGCCAGTTGGACAAATGGGGCCGCTCCTTCGAGCTGGTGGTGAACGGCATCCCGGTCTTCGCCAAGGGCGCGGACGTGATTCCCTTCGACAGCTTTCCCAATCGCGTGACCACGGCGGATTATCGGCGGATTCTGGAGTCGGCGCGCGACGCCAACATGAATACGATTCGCCACTGGGGCGGCGGCTACTACGAGACGGACGAGTTCTACACGATCTGCGACGAGTTGGGGATCATGGTGTGGCAGGACTTCCAGTTCGGCAACGACTGGCAGCCGGGCACCTATGCCTTCAAGCTCAACATCGAAGCCGAGGCAGAGGACCAGGTGCGGCGGCTGCGCAATCATCCCAGCATTGTGGTGTGGTGCGGCAACAATGAGACCGAGGAGGCGATGGACTGGCCTCCGCGTCCCGCACTGCCGGCGGACGTCAGATATTTTATGTGGCAGGACTACCTGACCGAGTTCAGCGGCATCCTGCCCAGAGTGGTGGCACGGCTGGACGCGGAGACGCCCTATTGGCCCAGTTCGCCCAGCGCCGATTATGAGCCGCTCACCGACCACTACCAGAGCGGCGATGCTCACATCTGGGACGTATGGCACGGGAACGTGCCGTTCTCGGCCTACGAAACGCATCATGCACGCTTTGTGACGGAGTATGGATTCCAGTCGTTTCCGGAGATGAAGACCATCGAAGCCTTCACGCAGCCTGAGGATCGCACCAGTATCTTCACGCCGGTGATGCTTGCGCACCAGAAGAACGATGAAGGCAATGCGATCATCCACGATTATCTGCTCAAGGATTATCCCGAGCCGAAGGACTTCGCCAGCTTTCTCTACGTGAGCCAGGTGCTGCAGGCCGAAGGGATCAAGATCGGCGCGGAGCACTTCCGCCGCAGCCGTCCGCAGACCATGGGTTCCATCTTCTGGCAGTTGAACGACTGCTGGCCGGTGGCCTCGTGGTCCTCAATCGACTACTACGGCCGCTGGAAGGCGCTGCAATACTATGCGCGGCGTTTCTATGCGCCCATCCTGGTTTCGCCGCACGTCGAGGATGGTTCGGTGAAGGTTTATATCGTCTCCGACAAGACCGAGGCGCGGCCGGCCACGCTGCATGCGCGGCTGATGGACTTCGACGGCAAGGTGCTGCTGGAGGAAAAACAGGAGGTTAGCATTGCGCCGCTCACCAGCAAGGTTTATCTCGACTGGCCGCTGAAGAAGCTCACCGACGCGGGCGCGGCAGACACTTCGAGGGTTTTTATCGTTGCCGATCTGACCGCCGGCGGCGCCGAGATCTCGCGTAACCTCGCCTATCTGGCTCCGGTGAAGGAGATTCATCTAAAGCCGGCTGCGCTTAAAGTGGAAACCACGGGCGGAGGCGGAAGCTATAAGGTCCGCATCACTTCCCCGGTGCTGGCGCGCAGCGTTTATCTCACCTTCGGCAATCTGGACGTAAAGGTCTCAGACAATTACTTCAACCTGCTGCCCGGAGAGACAGTGGAGATCGCGGCCACAAGCGGAGTTTCTCTGGATGCTCTGAAGGTGCAGTTGAAGGTCATCTCGCTTACCGATGCCTTTGCAACCGATGAACAGCCAGCCACGCTGACGGCGGCGCCGTAGACGCACCGAGGGCCGGAGCAGGGTGCCCCGGCCCGCTGAAGTTTGCTCTCATTCAATCAGAACGAAAACACAGCCTGAAAGTAGATGCGCCGCGCCGCCGATCCGGAGGAGAAGATTCCTCCAGCCAGACTGGTTGATTTGTCGAACTGGCTGCCCGGGCCATACAGTCCCGTGCTGGTATTCAGCGTAGGGATCACGCTTCCCACCGGCTGGCCTCTGTCGATGTCGTTAAACAGGTTCATGGCCTGCGCATTGAAGGTGACCGTGTATTTGCGGCCTGTGTTGACGGGCGGTAGTCCACCTCCACGGCCTCCTCCTCCACCGCCGCCAAAGGGGTTGCCAAATCCGCCCGTACCTCTGCTGCCGCTCTGAGGTGGTCCGCTGGTGGCACCGGGTTCAAGCTTGGGACCGAATCCGAAGGCGCGGCTGACGCGCAGGTTCACTGCGACCGCGGCCGGGCCAGTGCCTAGATTGATGGGGATGATCTCCTCCCCGGTTTGAGGAACGGTATCGAGAGCCCCGAAGCTGGTTTGGACGACATTGGACGGGATGGATGCGGCGGTTGCATACGACGGACGGTCGTTGAAGAAATTGTCGCCGGTAAGGTCGTTGGTGGTGAAGATGTTGAACGGCCTGCCTGACTGCGCGATCATAAAGGGATTGAAGCGAATGGCCCAGGGACCCTGGTAATTGGCCATCAGGAAGACCATGTTGCGCGACGCAAAGGATGCGCGGCCGTAGTCCTGGCTCAGGTTGTAGGAGTTGGATGCGTGCGATCCGTTGCCGCCGTCGGAATTGGCTATTGTGAAGTTATAGAAGCCGGTCACGCCGAAGTTGGGCGTGAAGTGCGCGTTGAGGTTCACGATAATCTGGTTCTGCTTGAAGACGGCTTCGGGATAGAACTGATCTACGATGCCTTCGGCGGGATTGGGCCGCGCTGGGGGTAGGCCGCCATAAACGAAGGTTCCCGGCAGGTAGGCATTCGAGTCGCGTGTTACAAACTCGTGCACGCCAAAGGAGTGCAGGTAGGTGAGCGTGACCGTAGTTGCCTTGTTTGCCTGCCGCTCCAGGCTGACTCCGGCCTGTTGTGTGTAGGGCGAGTGGTAACCGGGCGCGACCTGGTAGACGGTGCGTGTACCTGTGGCTGAAGTGCAGTTGCCTGTAATGGTCAGCGTATCGGGGTTAAAGCAGGTGGGGTTAGTAATGGATATTACCTGCTGGCTATTGGGGCTGCCATTGAAACGCTCAGCCGAGAGCATATTGTCACTTGAAAAGCGGTCATAGAAGATGCCAAAACCTCCTCGCAGCACGGTCTTTGCCTGCTTGGAGTCTTTGTGGCCGTCAAGGGCATAGGCAAACGCGACTCGCGGGGCCCAGTCGTCGTGGTCGGCAATGTGATTCTGCGTCTCCCAGCGGATGCCGCCGGAGAGGGTCAGATTCTTGTTGGCCTTCCAATCGTCCTGGAAAAACAGCGCGGCGTCAAAAACGTTGGCCAGTACGGCTTCCGGGCCCGTGGTGTAGGTCAACCTGGTGGGCAGAGCGCTGCCTCCGTTCAATGCGCTTACATAGTCGGGTACGGATGCGAAATTGAAGCTGCCATTGAAGTTCGCATCCGTAGAGTTGGCATCACGATTGTCGCGAAGGCGCGTGCCGAACTTGATGGCCTGTGTGCCCACGGTCATAGTGGTGATGTTATGCAATTCCAGGTGATTGGTATGATCGCTTTCGTTCTGTCCCGAGTTACCGCCGCCCGAAAAGGCTCCCGGCACGGAGACCAGCGGCACATTGGGGCTAACCGGCGTAGTGGTGGAGTAGTCGCGAAGATACTGGAAGCGGGTCTCGTTGACGATGTGTTCGTTGATGACCCACGAATCGCTCACCTGGACGGTGCTTTCGGTTTCCAATGAATCGGAAGACTGGGACGGCAATGATGTGGAGCCGATGTTTCCGCTTTGATTGTTGCGGTAGAACTGGTAGCGCGCCGTGAGGGTGTTCTTCTGGCCCAGTTGCAGATCGATGCGCGGGGCGATATTGGTGCGCGTCTGCGGAGCAAAGAGACCGCCGGAAAGGGGACCAACTTCGCAAGTGCCCGTTGTCCCGGCTCCGCACGGTTGGGTGGGGTCCGAAACCAGAACCGCAGCTTGCGCCAGCGAGTAGATGCTGTCGTTCTGGTTGTTGCGCTGATCCACGCTGATGAAGAACGATGCCCATTTGGAGAGTGCCCCGTTCAGGGTGGCGTTGTACATGAGACTGTGGTATGCCGGGATGACCTTGGCAAACGGGTTGGCGGTATTGAAGAGATCGTCGTTGCCCTGGGCGAAAAACTGGCCGTGCAGCTTGTCGGTGCCGGGCTTGGTGAGGATCTCGATGCGCCCGTAGCCGAGGCGGTCGAATTCAGCCGAGAAGGGATTCTGGTTGATGCGAATCTCGCGGATGGCCGACTTGGGCGGCAGTTGCCCGCCGGTGAAGCCGTCGATGTAAATCTGGCCGCCGTTCGGTCCGGCGGAAGGGCCGGCCAGGGCCGTCAGCTCGTTGGACAGCTCGTCCGGATCGTCGGAGAGCGCTTCCAGGTCCTTGCCCTTGATGACGATGGCGCTGGCATTGCCGCCGGCTTCCACGCTTACCGTGGGTGAATCGTCGGTGACGGTCACGCTCTGCTGCGCCACCTCCAGGGCCATGGAAATGTCCACGCGCTTCACCTGGCCGGCCGCGAGCTGAATGGCGGGCGAAGTAAATGGGGCGAAGCCGGCGAAGGTAGCCTGGACAATATAGCTGCCGGGCGCGAGGCCGTTGACCACATAACCGCCGGCCGCATCTGCTGTTGCGGTGGTCACGGCGGTTCCCGCCGAGGTGGCGATAGTGACCTTTGCGCCGGGGATCAGCGCACCGGTGGGGTCGGCGATGTGCCCGCGCAGAGTGGCTGTTGCCACCGGCGTGGAGGACGCCGGGGGTTGCGCCTGCACCGCAGGCGTTTGTGCATGTGCCGCCAACCCAACGGCGCAACTAAGCGCCAGGGCAATCGAAAAATGAATAAAGCCGTGCAGCCTTGAATACACCAGTCCCTCGCTTGTTTAGGATAAATCTGGGATTGCGCTTACTCGGGCGCCACTTCCGGCGCGCCGGAGCTCATGCTCCAGTTGCTGAGCAGGCTTTGGGTGGCCGCGGGAGCCTCGAGCAGCGGCTCAACTCCCGCCAATAGTGTGATGGCGGTGACTTCGGTTGCGCCGTCGGTTGAAACTACCATGATCGCATCGCCTTTCTTCAGAGCGGTCAATTGAATGACCTGCGCATGATGGAGAATCTGCTGCGGGTCGGCGCCTACGCCGTTGTGCGGTGAAGCTGCCGGCGCTGCGTTCTGCGGCGGAGCAGTTCCACCCTTTCCACCAGCGCCGCTCGCGGCTCCTGTCAGCCGTGCAGCCAGGGCCTGCGCCACGCGATCCGGCAGACGGCGCATCTGCGCGTCCGCGGTGATGTGGATGGTTACCTGCTTCTTGGTGGTCAGGTCCTTCACCACCAGCATCGAGGCAGCCGCATCCAGCGAAACGATGGTTCCGGAGATATTGCGGAAGGTGCCTGAGATCACTTCTTCCGCGGCGATCTCCGTGCCGTCCTCATTCTTTGTTCCCCGCGCGCGCAGTTGGTCGCCGGGATGAATGGCATCGATGGGCGCCGGCTTTGCCTCATCGAAACGCACCGAAGCGGGCGCGTACCGCTTGAGTACGGTTGCCTTGGTGGTGTGAACGGCGATGGTTTTGGCCGTGGCTCCCGTGCCGCTGGTCAAAACAAGGACGCCGGCTGCGCTGTCAACGCTCTTCACCAGCCCGCCCACGCCGCGCTTTTGCCAGTCTTCGCGCTCTTCCTGTTGTTTTTTGACCAGGTCTGCCTGTTTGACGGCGACAATTTGCAGAGCCTGAGCCGGAGGGCCGGGCGCGACCGGGTCGAGCTTCACAAGCACACGGTCCCCGGTCTCCAGATCGCTGAACTGGAGGGTATCGGCGGCGCTCAGATCCTTTTGCCCCGGAGAGATGCGCTTGATGGCCGCTGTGGAGGGAACGTCGAACTGGCGAACGTCTCCCGCGTCGGTCTTTACCGTGACCGTGGCGCCGCTGATAGCGGTGATGGTGCCCAAAAAGCGGGTGGTAGGCGCCTGCGCAAGGGCCAGAGGCGCTGCAAGGAAGAAGGCGACGAATACGAGCGAACTGATTGAGAGTGACCTGCGCATGGTCGAGACTGGAATGCGCATCTTCATGTTGCTGAGCATAAGCCTTTTCTCCACGGACCGGATCTTTCCGGTGACCGGGGCGGGAAAGTCATTTCCATTTCTCTAGACGAACCAGTGCGCCAAAAGGTTGAAGAGCCGTCTCATGATGTGACGGACGGTCCATAAAGGCTCGTGGAGTGAGCGCAAAGACGCAAATTTTGCGCATTTTTCCTATTCTATAACCTCAAGAGAGTCTAAAGGCTCAATTCGCCAGTTCGGCCGTCTCAAGAAAAGTGTAACTCCCCGACGGCGAAGGATTCACGTGGGTCAGGCGGCGATTATGCACGACTATCGTATCCCTGTACCAGAGATTGATGGCGGGCAGGTCGCGGGCGAGAATCTGCTGGGCCTCGACGTAATCGTCGCGCCGTTTGGCCGCGTCCGTGATTTGGGCCGCGTCATCGAGCAGGGCATCGAGCCGCGCATTCGAATAGTGGCCGCGGTTTCCGCCCTGGGGTGAGAAGTTCGAGGTGGAAAATACGTAGCTGAAGATATCGGGCTGCTCGTTGCCGCCAATCCAGCGGAGGGAATAGATCTGAAAAGCGCCGCGAGTAACGTCAGAGTAGAAGGTGGCGAACTCATAGCTGCGCAGGTCGAGCGCAATGCCCACTTTAGCCAGTTGCTGTTGCAGCACCGCCGCCAGCAGGCGCACATCTTCAACATTGCTGGTCTTCATGGTGAGATGGAGGCGGATTCCGTCCTTGCCGGGGGGATGGCCGGATTCATCCAGCAGGCTCGCGGCGCGAGCAGGATCGTAATCGTAGCGCGGCACCTCCGCGGTGAAGGCCCAGTGGCTGGCGGGCAACAGGCTCACAGCGGGCTGCGCATGGCCGCGCAGCAAGGTTTGGATGAGCAGGTCGCGATCGATGGAGCAGGCAATGGCCTGGCGCACGCGCACGTCCTTCAGCAGCGGGTCGCGGAGATTGAAGGCCAGGTACTGAATCTGTGTTCCGTCCGTATCCTCCACCTGCAGATTGGGGCGCGCGGCGAGAACGGGGAGGGAATCCATGGGCAGGGAATTGACGGCCACGTCGCCGGAGCCTTTTTCGAGTTCAAGGGATTGGGTAATGGTGTCGGGCACTACGGCGAAGCGCACGCGCGCGAGCTTCGGCACCACAGACCAACTGAGCGGATTGCGTTCGACGACCACATCCTGATCGATCTGCTGGCTGACGAAGCGAAAGGGTCCGGTGCCCACGGGATGCTGCCAGAAGTCGCGCCCACTGCCTGAGGGAACGATGCCGATGGCGCCTGTGGAGAGATTGGTGAGCAGAAAATTGTCGGGGTGCTTCAGATGAAAAACTATTGTGCGGCCGTCGGGAGCTTCGATGGTGTCGATCGTGGCGTAGGCCGCGGCCTTGGGCGAGATCACGGCGCCAGAACGCATGGAGTTGATGGTCCACAGCACATCGGCGGCGGTGAGCGGGCGGCCGTCGTGGAAGCGGACGCCGGTGCGCAGGTGAAAGACCAGCGTCAGCGGAGTGGGCTGCTCCCAGCGCTCGGCCAATGCCGGAGTGAAGTGAAAGCTGGAATCGCGAGCCACCAGCCCGTCAAACAAGAGTTCGTCGATATGCTCGGATTGACCATCCGTTCCGATGCGCGGATCGAGATTGGCCGGACTGCTTTCGATGAGAAAGACCACCGTGCCGGGATCTCTTGGAGCCGAGTGGCAGCCGGCAAGAGCAAGCAGAGCGGCCAGAGCGAACAGTTTACGCATAGGTCAACTGGCCGCGGATTGCGGTCCTCGTTGCGCCGGTGGCCGCGGGCAAGTGGCCGGGCCGGTGATGCCAGGTTTGCCAGGCCAGCAGCGCAAAGGCCGCGGCCTCCTTGGCCTCAATGGGAAGACCGAACTTGTCGCTGGTGGCCAGTTGGCAACCCATCGGCTCCAGCCGCTCGGCCAGCATGGCCATCAAGGTACGGTTGCGCGCGCCGCCGCCGGAGACGATGTAGTCCACGCCGCCGGTCTTCATCTTGGCATGGACGAAGCGCTTGTAACTCTGCGCGATGGTCTCGGCGGTGAGCGCGGTGGCCGTGGCCAAAATATCCGCCGGATTGTTGCTGGTTCGCCGGCAGGAGGAAAGAAACTTTGCGGCATATTCGCGGCCGAACTGCTCGCGCCCGGCGGTGCGTGGAGGCTTGAGCTGGAAGTAGGGATTGCGCAGAGCAGCCGCCAGCGCCGGCGCAATCACTTTGCCCTTCGCCGAGAGTGCGCCGTTGCGGTCGAAGGGCTTGCCGAACAGTTGCAGGGCCAGCGCATCGATCACCATGTTGCCGGGACCGGTATCGAAGGCGATCACTTCGTCGGGCGTGGCCGCGGCGGGAATCGCGGTCAGGTTGGCGATGCCGCCGATGTTCTGCAGCACGCGGCCGCGTTTCGCGTTTGCAAAGAGCACGTAGTCGAGCAGTGGAACCAGCGGCGCTCCCTGGCCGCCGGCAAGCATGTCAGAGGGACGGAAGTTGGAAACCACCGGGATGCCGAGCATGGCGGCGATAACCTGGGCTTCGCCGGCCTGCCAGGTGCAGGCAAAGCTGCGGCCCGCATACATGACCGCGCGCGGCTGATGATAGAGCGTCTGGCCGTGGCAGCCAATCAGGTCGAGCTTGACCGGATGCCGCTTGAGCGTAGCTTCGACGGCCTCGGCGTAGGCCAGTCCCAAACGCCAGTTGAGCCGCGCCAGTTCCGCGGTTGTGGTCGAGGCCGCGTTCATCGCCGTGAGCAATGCTCGGCGCAGCGCAGCCGGAAACGCGAAGCCCGCGTGCGCCAGCAGCGTGAGTGTGGGACGCGGTCTGCCGGGAACAATCCGCACCAGGGCCACGTCGATTCCATCGGCCGAGGTGCCGCTCATGATGCCGGCTACGGTCATCGTCTTTGCGCTCATGCTGGTTGGGCCTCCTGGGGATTGGACTGGGAGTTGCCGATGATTTGGCTGAAGCGCGAAATTCGATTGCGCAGCGCCTCGAACTGCCGGGCTGAAAGCGCCGCAGGAACTCCGCCGGCAAACAGCTTCGCCTGCTGCCGCGCAGTCTGCGCTGCCCGCGCCAGGAGCAGGTTGCGGAAGGCGGCCGAGCGCTCTCCCTGGGCGATCAATGCCTCGTAGGCTCTCAGAATCAGCTCCGGACTGTGGCAGATTTCCAGCAGATCCATTCCCGCGCGGATGGCCGCGACGGCGGCATCTTCTATCGGCATGAAGTTCAAAATGCCGCCCATCTCCATATCGTCTGAGAAGATGAGGCCCCAATAGCCAAGCCGCTTGCGCAGCACGGTCGTAATCCAATAAGGCGACGCGGTGGCCGGCCGATCCTTGCCCGGCGTATCGGGATAGGCCGCGTGGTTGACCATGATCATGGGCAGCTCGTGGCGCAATTCGCGATAGGGCGCCAGGTCTTTTTGCCATAGTTCGCGGCCGCTGCGCCGGATCCTGGGAGTTTCCAGGTGCGAATCCAGCGCGCCGCCGCCGAGCCCGGGAAAATGCTTGCCGCATCCTACTACTCCATGCTTCGCCAGCCCGGCCAGAAAGTTGCGCGCATAGTCCACCACGCCCTCCGCCGTCGATGCCGCAGCCCGCGTGCCCATCACCTGGGCCGAATCGGGCAGCGCCAGGTCCACCACCGGCGCCAGCGTCGTATTGAAGCCGAAGGCCTTCACGGCCTGCGCAATCAGTTCCCCTTGCTCGCGAATCAGCCCAATCTTCCCCATCTTCATGGCCGCCAGCGTCACAGCCTGCGCGGACGAAATAGGCGGCATCGCGTCGCGCAGCCGGTTCACAGTCCCGCCTTCCACATCCACGCAGCGAAAACTGGGCGCAACGCACAGCCCTGTGGCCTCGCTCAGCAGCGCCCGCGTCTGTTTGGCGTCCTCTATATTGCGCTGGAAGAGAATCACCCCCGCCGGCCGCACCAGCTTGAGCCACGCGCGTTCGAGATTGGTCAGCTCCGTGCCTCCGAGGCCCACCACAAGCAGGCTTCCCGCGGCCTGGCGCAAATTCGCCGTCATCCCTTCTCCTTCAACTCGCTTTGAAGCTCTTCCAGCAGATTCAGAGCCTGCAGCGGCGTCAGCGAGTTCACGTCGGTAGCTTCAATGCGGTCCACAATGCGCTGCGAGAGCGGGGTGAAGATGGTCAACTGCACTGGATCGGCCGTCTCCACCTGTACGCTCTGCCGCTCCTGCTTTTCATGCTGCCGCAGCACGTGCCTGGCCCGCTCGATCACAGCAGCGGGCAGTCCCGCCAGGCGCGCCACTTCGATGCCGTAACTCTTGCTGGCCGCGCCCGGTTCAATATTATGCAAAAACACAATTCCGCCCGCCGCTTCTTTTACGCCCACGCGCAGATTGCGCACGCGCTTGAGCTTCTCGGCCAGCATGGTCAACTCATGATAATGCGTGGCAAAGAGCGTGCGCGCGCCGCTCTCGGCGTGCAGATACTCGACCGTGGCCCAGGCCAGCGAGAGGCCGTCGAAGGTGGCCGTGCCACGGCCCATCTCATCCAGCAGAATCAGCGATTGATTTGTGGCCGTATTCAAAATGGTGGCCGTCTCCGTCATCTCCACCATGAAGGTGGAGCGGCCTCGGGCTACGTTGTCGCTGGCGCCGATGCGCGTATAGATGCGGTCCACCAGGCCAAAGCGCAAACTCTCCGCCGGCACAAAGCTGCCCATCTGGGCCAGAAGAATGAGCATCGCCGCCTGACGCAGATAGGTGCTCTTGCCGCCCATATTCGGACCGGTGATGAGCAGCAGGCTCGGCCCCTCGCCGGCCGCGTTCAGATAGAGATCGTTGGCAATGAAGCGTCCCTCGCGTGTCTCTTCCATCCACTGCTCGATGACCGGATGGCGGGCGGCAGTGGCTTCGATCACCGGCTCCTCGACAATCACCGGGCGGGCGTAGCGGCGCAATGCGGCGAGATGCGCGAAGTTGGCCAGCAGATCGGCTTCGGCGATAGCGGCGGAGCTGCGGCGAATGCGGCCCGCGGCTTCGAGGACGGCCTTGCGCAACTCGACAAAAATTCTTTTCTCGATTTCAATCGAACGGTCGTGCGCGGTGAGAATCTTGCGCTCGTACTCCTTCAGCTCCGGGGTGGTAAACCGCTCCGCATTCACCAGCGTCTGCTTGCGCTCGTAATCGGCGGGCGCCAGGGCAAGGTTGGCCTTGGTGATCTCGATGTAGTAGCCGAAGACGGAGTTATAACGCACTTTCAGTGAGCCGATGCCGGTGCGTTGCCGTTCGCGTTCTTCGATGGCCGCAATCGCCTGCCTGCCGGTGGTTGAGATGGCGAGCAACTCGTCCAGTTCGGAGTCCACGCCGGCGGCAATCGCGCCTCCATCCACCAGCGTCAGCGGAGGCTCGGGGACCAGCGTGGTTTGAATGCGCGCGGTGGTCTCTTCGAGCGTGTCAAGGCGCTCGGTGAGCGCACGCCAGAGCGGAGCCTGCATGGCTTCAAGCGCAATCTTGAGGGCGGGGAGCTTGGCAAGGCTGGCGGCGAGGGCGCGGACGTCGCGGGGGCCGGCGGAATCGAGAGAAAGCCGGGCCAGGAGACGCTCCAGGTCGAGGATGCCCAAGAATGCGCGGCGGATTTCTTCGCGCTGGAGCAGGTTGGCGTGAGCTTCGGCTACGGCTTCATAGCGGGCTTCGAGGGCCTGCGCATCGAAGAGCGGACGGAGGATGGTGGAACGCAGCAGGCGCTTGCCCATGGGCGTCTGGCAGGCGTCGAGGGTGTGGAAGAGCGTGGCGCGGCTGTCCTGACCCAGAAACAGCGGCTCGACCAGTTCGAGGTTGCGGACCGTGACCTGGTCGAGTTCGAGCGCGGTGGAGTGCTCCTGAAATTTGAGGCTGTCGATGTGCTGGGCATCGATCTTCTGCGTGGTGCGCACGTAATGGAGGACCGCGCCGGCTGCGATGGCGGCGGCTGGATGCTGGTCGAGGCCGAAGCCTTCCAGGGTACGGACGTTGAGCTGGCGCTCGACCAGGGGCACGGCGAAATCGCGGGTCCAGACCCAGTCCTCTACGCGGGTGCGGGCAGGAATGCGTTCGAGCGGCGCGGGCAACTCGGCGCTTGCGGGCAGCAGAACTTCGCTGGGACCGGCTTTGACGAGTTCATCCACGGCCTGCTGGCGGGCAGAGGGACCGCGGAATTCGGCGGTACGAAACTCGCCCGTGGAAACGTCGAGCAGGGCCACGGCGCAGACAGGTTCCTTCGCGGGACCGGTTTCAAAGAGCGCGGCCAGAAAGTTGTTCTGCTCCTGGCCCAGTGCGGAGTCGAGCGCCGTGCCCGGCGTCAGCACCCGCGTTACCTCGCGCTTGACGATCTTCTTGGTGAGCTTGGGGTCCTCCATCTGGTCGCAGATGGCGATGCGGTAGCCCTTGCGCAGGAGGCGCGTGAGGTAGGGCTCGACGGCGTGATACGGAACGCCGCACATGGGTTGCGAGCGCTCGCGGTCGCGGGCCGTCAGGGTCAACTGCAACTCGCGGCTGACGGTCACGGCGTCGTCGTAGAAGAGCTCGTAGAAGTCGCCCATGCGGAAGAAGAGCAAGGCGTCGGGGTTCTCGCGCTTGGCCGCCGTCCACTGGCGCATGAAGGGCGTCAGTTCGGACGGAGCCTGGTCCGGGGGAGGGATCTGCGGAGCTGGTTCTGGCTCGGGTTGTTTGTCTTCCCTAATCACGTTGCCTTTAAGAATACCGTTGCGGAGCGGCGGCTCGCCGGGTGAATTGCCGTGACCAGGAGCCCCTTGCAACATTCCATTGAGACTGCAAAATGTGTCAGGGCACGACTTCAGTCGTGCCGAAAGAGCAACAAAATCGTGTTGGGCTTTAGCCCCTGCGGTTTTTGTTTTCAGTTATTTGCAATTCCGCAGCGGCTAAAGCCGGAATCTAAAATTGACCATTTGCGGCACGACTAAAGTCGTGCCCTGACACAATCTATAGCCTGAAGGTAATTTTGCAAGAGACTCCAGGGACGGCGAAAGCAGGCGAATGGGAAAACGGGGCTCAGGTGTTGCATTTCACGCATCACCTATACTAGAATGTTTCCATGGGCAGAAAGAGCCGCCTTCTCAAGGACACCGATGATAAAGCTCGTTTTCATTGCGCCGGCGGAGTTGGCATTCTGCGCGAAGAGGTCTGGGTCGATGCCAAGGGTGAGGTCGTTCAATACAATCTCGCCTTTCTCATGCCTCATCTGACCAGCATCGATCATGGCCGGGTCCTTAGGTACGATAACGCGCACGGCATCCATGAGCGCCATTTCATGGGCGCGTCGAACCGGGTCGAGTTCAAAGACTATTCCACCACTGCGAAGAGCTTTTATCGGGAGGTTTTGGCACTGAGAAAAAGCTATCAGGAGAAACTATGAAAACTAAAGTTTTCACCGACGGATTTGAAGGCCATGTGCGGCGTTCCCTTGAGCGAGTCAGGAAGATGGAACGAGGTGAGCGCCTCGAGCCGGAGAGGATCATCACCTTCGCCGACCCGCTCGATATGCTCGAATGTCTGACGGCGCAGCGCATCCGGCTCTGCCAGGTGGCGCGGAAGAAGCGGCTGAGCATCTCAGCCCTTGCCGAGGAACTGGGCCGCAACCGGGGTTCGGTCACCCGCGACGTGAACAAACTCAAGAGATTTGGATTGATCCGTCTCCGCGAGCAGGTCAATCCCGGCCACGGAGTGGTGCAGATCGTCGAGCCCGTCGCGCAGAAGTTCGACATGCGCGCCGCGCTGTAGGCGCACGCTCGCCATGCTTTCCGATCACCGACTGCAACCCCGCTTGTTGCCTGGCTCGCGCGATGAGCCGTACTGCTTAGCATTGCGCTCTGTGATGAGCGAGCCTAGATATACCGCAAAGGAAGCAGTTCGCCACGGCCGGAATCCGCGCGTGACTCAAGTATCAAATTCCAGACTACATAAGGAGAATCGAATGAAAACAATGAAACCATATGCCGTTGTCCTCGGATCGCTTGCCGTGCTTGCGATGTCGCTGCCGGTAACGGCACAGGATATAACGCAATCCACTACGACCACGCAGACTCCAGATCAGCCGATCACCCAAACCACCGATACCTCCAAGAGCAAAACGAAGTACAAGCATCATCACGTGAAAGAGACGAAGACAAAGGAAAAGACGACGACAACCACGATTCCACCAGTGGATCAGACTCAAACCACGACCACCACTACCACGGCTCCTCCGCAGTAATTCAGCGCAGCAGCTCTACAGGTTCGGAGGGGACGCTTCACCGACGGCAACGCAGGTCGCCCAGCGAGACCTTGTGCATCGGAAACATAGGGTACACAGGTCTCGCCCTCGAACCACGGGATTCCAGCCAGGCAAGACAGATCGATAGGCAAAATCTCCCCGGTTATTCGATACAGCGTTCAAGTAAACTCACAAATGCTTCTGAATCGATCAGAAATTCACTGATTAAAGTACTTTCCTCAATTTCCGGCGGATTCCAGGCTAATATCTTTCAGTTTGTGAGCCGGGTTCCGGCCTTCCGGTTGGTGATTTGCGTCACAGTATACTGTTTAGTTACGCCTTAAGGTAAACACGAAATGTATCTCCTCTGGCTCCGAGTTGCGGCTGTGCTCTATGCGGCGGCGGGTGTGGCCGTTTTTCCGGCCGTGCTGTATGGCGTGGAGCGGTGGCGCAGGTGGTGCGTCCACCTGGGCGGAATGGCGCTGTTCTTCCACTTTGTATCGGCGGTGGAGATGCTGGTGCAGGCCCATAGCTGGGTGCCGATGGGGGTGCGGGAGGTGCAGTCGCTGCTGGGACTGGCCGTTGCGGGGCTGTTCTTTCTGGTGTGGTGGCTTTACGACGCTATCTCGCTTGGTTTGTTTGCATTGCCGGCTACTTTCTTTCTGGTTTTTGTGCCTTCGCTGGGGCCGGACCGGTATATGTTTCCCTCCCAGGGAGTGCGGGTTAGCTGGCTGATCGCGCACATCGTGGCGCTGCTACTGGCGTATGTGGCGCTGGGCTTCAGCCTGCTGGCTTCCATCCTCTACCTGGTTCAGGAACGGCGGATCAAGAGCAAGCCGAAGTTTGTGGCCGGGCAGGACTCCTGGTGGGCGCCGCTGGACTGGCTGCCGCCGCTGGATACGCTGGAGCGGATTGCCGAGGCCATGCTGGAGTTCGGCTTTCCGTGCATGACGGTGGGGCTGGTCATTGGCGCGGTGCTGGTGCAGGAGACGGCGCTGGGCGCGGCGTACTTTCTCGATCCCAAGATCATTGCGGCCTTTATTAGCTGGGGGATCTATGTGCTGCTGCTGCTGGTGAGGCGGACGGCGGGGCTGCGGGGACGCAAGGCGGCTTACCTGTCTGGAGTTGTTTTTGCGGTGATGGTGGTGGTTTGGACCGCCAACCTGTTCAGCCACGTGCACAGGTTCGGTGCCCCATGACGCAGGCGCCCACCAGGCTTGTCTTGATCGGCGTCAACCACAGGACCGCGCCCATCGAGCTTCGCGAGCGGATCGCCATCAGCCGCGAGGATCTGCCGGAGACGACACGTGCGCTGGCCGCCATGCCGGGGGTTCTGGAGTGCATGATCGTCTCCACCTGCAATCGGGTGGAGCTGCTGGCCGCCGTAGAGGGGCCGGATGCGGATCTGGCAGGGTTTCTGTACCGGCACTTTGGGCTGGACCCGGCGCTGTTGGGGCCGCACATCTATGAGCAGAGAGACCGGGATGCGGTGCGGCATCTCTTTCGCGTGGCCGCCAGCCTGGACTCGATGGTGGTGGGCGAGCCGCAGATTCTGGGGCAGGTGAAAGAGGCCTTCGCCGTGGCGCGGGCTTCGGGCACCGTGGCCGGGCAACTGGAACACCTGCTGCAGAGCGCCTTTGCCGCCGCAAAAAGGGTTCGTTCCGAGACCGAGATCGGATCGAATTCCGTTTCCATCGCCTCGGTGGCCGTGGAGCTGGCGCGCAAGATCTTCGGATCGCTCGAAGGGCGGACGGTCTTCCTGGTGGGCGCGGGCAAGATGAGCGAGCTGGCCGCGCGGCACCTGGTGCAGCAGGGGGCAGGGGCGATTCTGGTGAGCAACCGGACCCAGGAGCGGGCGCGGCTGATGGCCGAAGATTTTCAGGGGCGCGTGATTCCCTTCGAGCAGCTCTATGAGGCGGCCAGCGAGGCGGATATCGTAATCAGCTCGACGGGCGCGCCGCACCCCATCTTCCGGCGTGAGCATGGGCAGGCGTTTCTGCATCGGCGGCGGAACAGGCCTATGTTCTTTATCGATATTGCCGTGCCGCGGGACGTGGACCCGGAGATGGGCAAGCTGGAAGGGATTTTTGTCTACGATATCGACGACCTGCAGCAGGTGGCCGCGGCGCACATGGCCGAGCGCAGCCGCGAGGCCTCGGACGCCGAGACCCTGATCGCCGGCGAGGTGGAGCGGTTCCAGCAGCGGCAGCGGACGGTGAATGCGGCTCCGGCGATTGTGGCTCTGCAGAGGCAGGCGGAGGAGATACGGCAGGCGGAGCTCAGGCGCATCCAGGCGAGGCTGGGTTCGCTGAACGCGGAGCAGGTGGCGGCCGTGGAGGCGCTGACGCGGGGACTGGTGAACAAGTTTCTGCACCCGCCGATGCAGGCGCTCAAGCAGGCGGCGCGGGAGAACAACCAGGCGCGGCTGGATGCGCTGTGCGATGCCTGGCAAGTCTCTGCCAGCGTTGGCCATGAGGCGGAGGATTCGGCGACTGTGGTGAGCCCGAGTGTGGAAGAAGAGAAGGCTGAGAGCGCGGCGGTGAGCGAAGCCAGCGTGGAGAGCCGCCGATGAAGCTGCGCATGGGAAGCCGCGGCTCGCAACTGGCACTGTGGCAGGCCAACCATATTGCCGGGTTGCTGCGGGCGCAGGGGCACTCGGTCGAGATCGAGATCATCAAGACGACCGGAGACCGGCTGCAGGAATTCACCTTTGCCCAGGTTGGCTCCAAGGGAATGTTTATCAAGGAGATTGAAGAGGCGCTGGCCGCAGGACGGGTGGACCTGGCGGTGCACTCGCTCAAAGACCTGCCCACGGAGCTGCCGGAGACATTTGCGCTTGCGGCTACGCCCAAACGCGTGGACCCGCGGGATGCGTTTGTCTCGGTGAAGTATGGGAGTTTGGCTGAGCTTCCAGAGGGCGCGCGGGTGGGAACCAGCAGCCAGCGGCGGCGTGCGCAGTTGAAGGCATTGCGGCCGGATATTGAGGCAGTGGAATTTCGCGGGAATGTGGATACGCGGCTGCGCAAGCTGGCCGAGGGGCAGGTGGACGGGATTCTGCTGGCCGCGGCGGGGCTGGAGCGCCTGGAGAAGACCGAGTGGGTAAGGGAGCGGCTGGAGCCGAATGAGTTTTGTCCGGCTGCGGGGCAGGGAGCGCTGGGGATTGAAACGCGCAAGGACGATGCGGCGACTATTGCGGCGGTTGCGTTTCTGGATGATGCGGAGACGCGGTTTGCGGTGACTACCGAACGGGCGGCGCTGGCGGCGCTGGGCGGAGGGTGCCAGGTGCCGATCGGGATTTATTGCCGGCCTTCGCTGGAGCGGTCGGTTGAGGGAGAGCCCTGGGTTGAGATCTTCGCCGTCGTCGCTGATCCGAAGACCGGTAAAGAGGCGCGCGTCTTTCATCTTGCGCCTCGGAACGATGCGGACCCGGCGGCTCTGGGATGGTTGACGGCTGAGAAGTTGTTGCAGGCGGGCGCGGGGCCGCTGCTTGAGGTTGCGGGCGGGGTTTCGCGGTGAGTCCGCTTGCGTTGGCAGGGCGGCGGGTGCTGGTCACTCGGGCTGCGCATCAGGCCGGGAAGCTCAGCGAGGGGTTGCGGGCGCTGGGGGCTGAGCCGGTGGAGGTTCCGGTGCTGGAGATTCGGCCGCCGGCCAGCTTTGAGCCGCTAGACGCGGCTCTAAGTCAGCTCGATGGCTACGATTGGCTGATTTTTACCAGCGCCAATGCGGTGCGGGCGGTTACCGAGCGGGCGTGGGAGTTGAGGATTGCGCTGGAGCTGGCAGCCCGGTTGAAGGTGGCCGCGGTGGGAGAAGCGACGGCGGCGGCGGCGCGGAAGGCTGGATTGCAGGTTGCTTTTGTTCCGGAGACCTACGTGGCGGAAAGCCTGGTTGCGGGACTGCTGGAGAGGATTCATTTGCGGGCCGCGGGGGGCAGGATTCTGCTGGCGCGGGCCGCTGTTGCGCGGGACGTGATTCCGGATGCGCTGCGGGAGGCGGGAGCGGTGGTCGATGTGGTGGATGCTTACCGGAATGTTCTGCCGGAGGCTGCGCCGGACGAGCTTCGGCGGGCGCTGGCGGAAGGGATTGATGCGGCAACCTTTACCAGTTCGTCAAGCGCGACACGCCTGGCTGAGGCGGCGCGCCTGTCTGGGATTGCGTGGCCGTTTGCGGGGGTCGCAGCGGTTTCCATTGGACCCATTACCAGCCAGACGCTTTGGGATTTGGGTTGGGAGCCTGCGGGAGAAGCACGCCGTTTCGATGTTCCAGGGTTGATTGCGGCGGTGGAGCGCGTCTTGCGCGGTTAGGCTGTAAACTCCAATCGGCCTCAGCCTTTGCCAACTTACTGGCCTGCTAACCCTGCTAGCTCCGCTAACAACGCTAACTCTGCCACCCTGCTACGACTGCCAGGTCTTGTCCTTGGAGGCGCAGAGCTGCTCGAGGTTGCAGCGGTCGCATTTGGGTTTGCGGGCGTCGCAGACCTGGCGGCCGTGATGGATGAGCTGGTGGGAGAAGGCGATCCAGCGGCTTTGCGGGAGGATGCGCATCAACTCCTGCTCGACTTTTTGGGGCGTGTCGCCTTTGGCCAAGCCGAGGCGGCGACTGATGCGGAAGACGTGCGTATCTACGACTACGCCTTCGGCTTTGCCGAATGAAACGCCGAGGACGACGTTGGCGGTTTTGCGGGCGGCGCCGGGGATGGTGATGAGCTCGGCGAGGGTTTCGGGGACCTGGCTGGCGAAGTCGGAGATGATTTTGCAGGCCGCGCCCTGGATGGATTTGGCTTTGTTGCGGAAGAAGCCGGTGGTGCGGATGAGGGCTTCGAGCTGGGGCAGGGTCGCTTTGGCCATCGCTTGCGGAGTGGGGAAGCGGCGGAAGAGCTCGGGGGTCACCATGTTCACGCGAACGTCAGTGCATTGGGCGGAGAGGATTGTGGCTACGAGGAGTTCCCAGGGAGTGCGATGTGTGAGGGCGCATTCGACGTTGGGATAGGCTTCGTCGAGGGCTTTGAGGATGGCGGCTATGCGGTTGGGGGCCAGGTCGCCGCGTTGGGCTTGCTTTTTTACGGCGGGCTTGCAGATGGATTTTTGAGTTGAGGGCATATTTTTCCCGGTTGAGAGTTATGCTATCCCAGTCTTGCCGCAAACACCGCGGCAAAGATAGGCAACCGCGAATCCGGACTGCGAGGGTCTGTGCATTCCCAGGTGCCCAAAGGCGAGGCACCTGGTGCACCCAGTTTTAGTGGTACTGATCACTTACTCCGGCACATGGGCCACCCGTCCCCATGCACCGCGAAATATGCAACGAAAAATTTGAGCGCATTCACTTTTCCGCACATGCTGCATAGCCGGAGGTGACTCTCACCGTTTTCCTGCCCATGCGTCTTCGGTGATCTTTTTGATCTGCGCTATGGTGAGTTTTGGCCCATCCTTCTGAGCAAGACAGCCACAGAAGTCGTCAATCGATCCAGTTCGCGGTGAATAGTTGCCGGTTTTGATGAGCGGCCATGCCACTCTATAAGGCATCAAGTGCTCGTGCTTTGAACGCCAATGGGCGTCGATGCCATCAAAGCCATTTCCCCGGAATTGATGTCCGCACTCGGGACAGACGTTCTTTGTGGAGAGATTTTCCTTCATGACGCCACTTCCTAAAGGACTTTCATATCTTACAGTTTCCCTCTCCTATATTTCGCTAGCTCCCGGCGCATCCACCACTGCTTGAACCGTCCGGGGAGCTTTGGAGGGTTGAGCGCCATGCGCACCAGCTTGTCATTGAGACTCGAGAAACGGCCGGCAAACTCTCGTTCGTCGCTAGCGTGCTTCGTGTAGTTGGTGATCAGGGTATCCCATTCAACCAATATGCCTGCAAGATCAAGCTCATCTGCGATGAAAATGCGATCTCGTAGAACTCGGAATGAATCGGCCTTTATCACCTCGACCTCTTCGGCCATCTCCGGCTTGAAGAGCGAAGTTGTGCTGGCCATATCGACCCGAACGATTGCTGTATACGCAGCGACAATAGCACTCAGGACCGCCTGATAATCCTCGTATCGTTTGTCTCGAAACCATTGTTCACGCTGCCAGGAACGCGATAGGAAATGGCCGACAAGGATTCCAACGAGCGGGGCAATAACGCCCCATAGTACCAAAGCAATCGCCCATCCGTTTGATAACTTAGAGTTCATTCACCATTTCCTAGGGGCTGAAATTGAGCAGCCTTGGTATGACTCAAATCACCAGCTACAGCTTTCCTCCCAGCCAACCGCCGAGATTCTCAATCGGCAGCCTTACGCCGATGTAGAATTGGCCGAAGAGGGCGTAGACGGCGCTTACTTCGTCGAAGCGCATTTCGTAGATTAGTTTTTTGAAGACGACGGGGTCTTCGGCGAAGAGGTCTACGCCCCACTCCCAGTCATCCATACCGATGGAGCCGGAGATGATTTGTTTGACTTCGCCGGCATAGCGGCGGCCGATGAGGCCGTGCTCGTGCATCATGCGCTGGCGGTCAGCGAAGGGGACGGTGTACCAGTTGGCCTGCTCGCCGCGCTTGCGGTCCATGGGGTAGAAGCAGAGATATTTGGCCTCGGGAACGGCGGGGAAGAGACGCGGGGCCATGGCTGCGGACGACCGCTCCAGCGAATTGGCGATTTCGGCGTTCCATTCGGGCGAGTGGGTCTCGAGGCCCTTGGCGGAGGCGGCTTCGTAGGTTTTGCGGGTGGATTCGTAGAGGCCGAGTTCGACGACAGAGACGTAGGAGTGAGTGGGCGTGAGGTAGCCGTAGAAGTCGGTCTGGGCGAGCGAGAGTTCGACCTGGTTGAGGGCTTCGAGGGATTCGCGGAAGTGGATAAGGATCAGGTCGCCTTTGTGGCCGAGTTGGGAGTAGAGGGCGGAGCGGACGGGGGCTTCCGGGGCGGAGCGTTCCAGGGAGCGCAGTACGGCGGTAGCATCGGCGGCGATTTTTTTGCGTTCGCCGTCCGCGCAGGACCGCCAGGCCTTCCAGTCGAAGCGGAAGAACTGGTGCAGCAGGGCGGAGCCTTCAAGGGTGAGCGGAACGGGGGGGAAGTCGGACAACGGAGCACCTTTCGTTTGAATACTTCCTCATCGTAGCAAAACGAGGGTGAGGTGCGATTGCGGCTGCGGTTTTTTTGAGAGGCAGCAGGTTAGCCCCGCTGCGCGGGATAGCAAGTTGGCGAGTTGGCTGAGGCTGCAGGTTAGCCCCGCTGCGCGAGATAGCAAGTTGGCGAGTTGGCTGGGGCAGCAGGTTAGCTCCGCTGCGCGGGATAGCAAGTTGGCGAGTTGGCTGGGGCAGCAGGTTAGCCCCGCTGCGCGGGATAGCAAGTTGGCGAGTTGGCTGGTCTCGGGGCAGGCCTGTTCCGGCCGGAGGGAAATCGCGGCGGCCATCGCCTGTCCGGCGCGGGCCTATATACTGGAGGGGTCCATGAGCGAAAGAATACTGGCTTTCCTGGTTCAATTTGTAACCCATGTCATCGACGTTGGCGGGTATGCCGGCATTGTTGCGCTGATGGGAATCAACTCGGCCTGCATTCCGCTGCCTTCTGAGATCGTCATGCCGTTTTCCGGATACCTGGTGTATCTGGGCCACTTCAATCTGTTCCTGGTGGCGACGGCGGGGGCGGTGGGCTGCAATCTGGGCTCGGCGATCGCGTACTGGATCGGCGCCAGGGGCGGGCGGCCGCTGGTGGAGCGCTGCGGGAAGTGGGTGCTGATGAGCCGTCACGACCTGGATCGCATGACCTGGTTTTTTGAGAAGTATGGATCGATTACGGTATTGCTGGCACGGATGCTGCCGATGGTGCAGACATTTATTGCGTTTCCGGCGGGAATTGCCAGGATGCCGCGGCTGCGTTTTCACATCTACACTACATTGGGCTCCTGGACGTGGTATTTGTGCCTGGCTTACGCAGGCATGAAGCTGGGCGAGAAGTGGCACACGGACCCGCGGTTTTACGAGTGGTTTCACCGCTTTCACCTGGCGGTAGAGATCGCACTGGTGGCGGGGATGGTGTGGTTTGTGTGGTCGCACGTGAACCGTGGAAGAGAGGCGCGCGCAGCCTGAAGGCGAAAATTTGGATGCAAGCAAGTTCGAAGGCGTACACTGTTTCGTCTGCGGGAATATGAACCGGAACGTACTGAGAAGCAAGCATTCAAAGGAAGGTTAGGAGAAGAGATGGGAACTGAAGAGAAAGGCGGCCAGAATACCGGGGTCCCCGCGTCCGCCGCGGCGGATTCGTCCGTGGGGTGGCAGACCGCTGAAGCAGGGAAGATTGCGCCTGCCACGGGCAAACTGGGAGTGATGGTGGTCGGGCTGGGCGCCGTGGCCACCACGATGATCGCCGGAGTGGAGGCCGTCCGCCGCGGACTGGCCAAGCCGATCGGCTCGCTGACACAGATGGGGACGATCCGGCTGGGTAAGCGCACCGACAACAAATCTCCGCTGATCAAGGATTTTGTGCCGCTGGCCAGGCTGGACGACGTGGTCTTCACCGGCTGGGACATCTTCGCGGACAACGTCTACGAGTCCGCGGCCCACGCCGAGGTGCTGAGCAAGGAGACGCTGGCGCAACTGAAGCCCTACCTGGAGACGATCAAGCCGATGCCGGCGGTCTTCGACCAGTACTACGTGAAGCGGCTCAACGGCACGCACGTGAAGAAGGGCAAGAACAAGCGCGACCTGGCCGAGCAGTTGCGGGCCGACATCCGGGCATTCAAGAAGACGGTGGACCGCGTGGTGATGATCTGGTGCGGGTCTACCGAGA
The DNA here is from genome assembly GCA_050012555.1 of Occallatibacter sp. Lineage (GTDB taxonomy): Bacteria > Acidobacteriota > Terriglobia > Terriglobales > Acidobacteriaceae > Telmatobacter. The sequence goes on along the minus strand of JBEKGY010000007.1, from coordinate 3,177 downwards.
TCTTTTTGGAGCCCACGGCGGTGCACCAGACGATCGAGGCTTTTGAAAAGGGCCTCGAAAACAACGACATCGGCATTGCGCCGTCACAGATTTATGCGTACGCGGCGCTGAGCGAGGGAGTGCCTTTTGCCAACGGCGCGCCCAACCTGACCGTGGACGCGCCGGCGCTGATCGAGCTATCGAAGAAGAACGCGGCGCCCATCTGCGGCAAGGACTTCAAGACCGGGCAGACGTTCATGAAGACGGTTCTGGCGCCGGCCTTCAAGGCGCGCATGCTGGGCGTCTCCGGCTGGTTCTCGACCAATATCCTGGGCAACCGCGACGGCGAGGTGCTGGACGAACCGCAATCGTTCAAGACCAAGGAAGAGTCCAAGCTGGGGTCGCTCGAATACATCTTTCAGCCGGAGCTTTATCCCGATCTTTACAAAAAGATCTACCACAAGATTCGCATCGAGTACTATCCGCCCCGCGGCGATCAGAAAGAGGCCTGGGACAACATCGACATCTTCGGCTGGCTGGGCTACCCGATGCAGATCAAGGTGAACTTCCTGTGCCGCGACTCGATACTGGCCGCGCCCATTGCGCTGGACCTGGTGCTGTTTCTGGACTTGGCCAAGCGCACGCCGGAGCTGCGCTCGATCGGCATACAGGAGTGGCTGAGCTTCTATCTGAAGTCGCCGCAGACGGCGGCGGGGCTTTACCCGGAGCATGACCTGTTCATCCAGTCGATGAAGCTGAAGAACACGCTGCGGCACATCATGGGCGCAGGGCTGATTACGCACCTTGGGCTGGAGTACTACGACTGACCACCTGCGGTGGGGCAGACGGCTCCCGCTGGTCGCAAAAAGCAAAAGCCCCATCCGCAAGGGTGGGGCGTTTTTTGTGGGCAGGAATTTATTTTCCCAGCAGTGGAACGCCTTCCCGTTGCGCGGCTTGGCGCAGATCATCGTCGAGCGTGGCCAGCGGTAGCGACAGGCGCAGGGCAAGTTCCAGATAGGTGGCGTCGTAGACGGTCAGTTGATGGCGGTCAGCCAATTCCAGAGTTCGATCCCAGACATGGTCATTGGTCTCCTGATCGTAGTAGATCGGCAATAGTTTCAAATCAACCAGAGATTCCCGTCGTTGCAGCGGTGTGATTCTCCCTCGGCGGAGGTTGACGGTAAGGCTATTTGCAACCTCGATTCGCCACAGGCTGGGAACCCAGGCACAATCGTCCGCGATCAGGTCGAAGGCTGCGGCGATTGCGCCGGTAAGTTCCTCCGGTAAGAGCCACGCCAAGGTCGCCGAAGCGTCAAGGACGAGACTCATCTGCGGCCCTCATCGCGATAGCTCTTCCATTCTTCCCAGTCAAAGGGGCCAAGCTTCATTTCTTTGGCCCGCTGCCGAATGCGCTGCATTGCCGCGCGCGCAATTTTTCTCTGCTCTTCCGTGATGGCAGGACGGGGAACGATATGGGCCACGGGACGGCCATGGCGAGTGATTTCAATTTGCTCACCGGCCTCGACGCGGTCGAGCAGGGAACCGAAGGTATTCTTTGCCTCAAAGGCCCCGACCTGTTGCATGTGTTCCTCCCTAAACAGTCTAGCTTAAGCTAGCTTAACATATTCTTGATATATTCGCCCTACGCCTGACGGAAACCGGCAACCCAATGCGATGATTCTTCCCCGCGGCAGCCAAACGGGCCGATGCCACCGTCTGACTGGTGAGCGCTGAGGCTAGAGGCTCAAGCCCGCCCGACGGAAAGCTGCGAGAATGGAGTTGTGCCGGAGGTGAGGTCGTGAGAGCCGGGTATGTGGGTTTCAAATCGGCAATTTCGGCAGGATTGGCGCTGTTGCTGGGTGCTGCGGCTTGGGCGCAATCTACTCCCCAGACATTTCCTTCCACCACTCCTCAGGCCGCTCCCCAAAGCACTCCATCGTCCGCGCCTGCGCCGGGGACGGCTCCTGTGGGGGGCGATGCGGCGGCTGGCGCTGTGAATCCCGACAAGGTGGTCGAGCCGGGCAGCCAGAAGATCGACGTGAAGCCGGGAAGCATCGACGACGTGAGCGCGGTGGGCAATCGCGATATCGGCGGCCGCGGAATGGGCAACTGGTACTCGGAGGAAACCGAGATCAAGATGGGCAGGCTTTACGCCTCGCAGATCGAAAAGAGCACCAAGTTCATCACCGATCCGATGGTGGTTGACTACGTGAACCGCGTGGGGCAGAACATCGTGAAGAACTCCGATTGCAAGGTGCCGTTCACGATCAGGATCATCGATTCGGACCAGATCAACGCGTTTGCACTGCCGGGAGGGTTCTTCTTCGTCAACTCCGGGCTGATTCTGAACGCCGACGAGGAGGCGGAGCTGGCCGGGGTGATGGCTCATGAGACGGCTCACGTTTGCGCGCACCATGCGGTCCGCGAGCAGACGCGCCTGCACTACGCCCAGTTGGGCACTATCCCGCTCATCTTCATCGGCGGCTGGACGGGCTACGGGGTCTATGAGGCGGCAGCGATATCGGTACCCGTCACCTTCATGCAGTTTTCCCGCGAATACGAGGCGCAGGCCGACTATCTGGGGGTGCAATATATGTACCGCGCCGGGTATGACCCGCAGGCCTTTATCAGCTTCTTTGAGAAGGTGAAGGCTCTGGAAAAGCATAAGCCGGGCGCGGTGGCCAAGATCTTTGCCGAACATCCGCAGACGCCGGAGCGCATCCTGCGCACCCAGGAGGAGATTGCCCGCATCCTGCCTGGCCGGGAAGAGTACATGGTGACCACATCGGAGTTCGACGATATCAAGGCCCGGCTGGCGCGGATTGAAAACAAGCGCCGCCTGGTCGACTTGAAGGATAAGGATAAGCCGTCGTTGCGCCGCGCCGGGACCGGCGATCCGGCCGGCACGCCGGGCAAAGGGAGCAGCGAGACCACCCCGAGCAGCGACGATAAACCCACGCTGCACCGTCGCGACAACCAGAACTAGCCAACCCTCCGGCTATTGGTTCCTGCATCAATAATGTCCTTGCGCCGTCCCTACGGGACTCCGTAACGAACTTGTGGAATCCCTTTTCCCCACGCTGAAGCGCGGGGCTAACCAAGTCGCCGCGGCGACCGCCTCCGGCGCGTTTGCAGTCCTCAATAAAGCCCACGTTTATGGCGCGTTTGTGCGGACATTACTTATGCAGTCCTCAATAA
>JBEKGY010000006.1:0-126631 GCA_050012555.1 Occallatibacter sp. | reverse complement strand
GGCTCCGCTCCGGTCCTGCCAGCAACAACTACATCTCAGCCAGGGAAAGGAGAGAAGACGTTCCAACAACTATCGGGAATTTTGGTTGTCGTTGAGGGGAAGAAACGCTTGACGCCAGACATCCAACGGTCCACCAAGCTGTTTCCTCTAAGTTGCTGAAAAATATTAAGATGGTGTCAAAATGCTGTCATAAAAATCTGTAGGTTCAGGCACACAAGGGGATGGAGGGCAAGCCCGGAAAGCAAAGGGCAAGACAGCTCCAGAAGGTAAAGAGACCCTGTTCTCCGGCCATAATGGCACCCAATACCATGAGGCTGGTGACACTGGTGACGGTATGTTGACCTATCGAACTTGAAACAGCTCTCCTGAAACGGAAATCTCGCCCAATCGCTTGTCTTTAGCCGTGGCGGGCCCATTCGCTTTATAGTAGGAATTCGCGATCATGCCCCCTGTGCCATCGACGAAAAAACCGCCTAGCCCCGCACGCTGCGGATTGGCGCTCGCCATCCAACTGGTCCCGGTAATCGTAACCGTGTACTTATAATTCGGGTCTCGGGCCGGATCATACTTCAGCTTGCCGATGTTCCAATCTGGCGATTTCGGGCCAGCGACCAGTTCGGCGAGCGAGCATTTCCGGCTAAGGTGACGGTTGCAATCGTCCTCCATTGAATCAATAGCCTCCATGAACATCACCGCAATCTTCTCCTCCTGCTTGAGCGTGATTTCAACGCCCTGCAAATCTTTCACCATGACCTGAGCGTGAGTGGTGATTAGGCCGGAGTTTGAAGCGTTGTGGGCCGGGGGCGCCGCCCCGCCAGCAGGGCCGGGGACAGCACTGAAACTGATGTCGTCAAGCGCGAAATCATTCCAGTTCGAATCTGTATTCTGGTCGAAAAGGGCCAGGTCCGCGTTTTGGCTGGAACCCGAATTCCATGTGAACTTATAGTTCTGCCACTGACCTCCGTTATCAGGACTATTCTGCGGAAGGTAACTGCTTCCAATGACTCTGCCGTTGATCCTCAGCAACAAGTGGGGTAAGGACGAACTATCATGATCGACCGATGCTCCCCAGTAAGAGAAGGCATAATTCGTGGACGGCGTGACGGCAACAACCTCCTCCCAAACAGGCCATGAGGCGGAGTTGGCCCCATTCACGATCATCATCTTCCCAGCTCCCGACGTATGGTCGCCGCAGTTACACCAATCCCCAAAGGCTCCGGGCGCCGTCGACGGGTTGGTGCCGATTGTGTAAGAGCCCGGGCCCGATACATCGCCGAGGGCGTATCCCGTAGTAAATCCGGTGTTGCCTTTTTCGAAGTCGCCGTTGATTACCAGGTTCTGTCCTGTCCCCGCTTGCGCAGCCAGAGCCGTCGCCATCAACGCAAGTGCCCCAACAACGCTGAACGCTGTCCATCTCAAATGTGATCTCATATGTCCCTCGCCTCTGGTTGTACTGCTTCCTTACGACATCTCCCGAGTGGGGGCCAAGCGTGGCAGACTTCACACCGGGGAATCTACAGCACCTGCAGATATGCGGTTGTTCGGCGACCTGCCATGGCCTGCTAGATCCTTGCAGTTCCGCAATCTGATTGTTCGACCGACAGCGAGCCTCTTGTGCGAAAAAACTGGCCACCGCCCTAAATGACCTCGATGAATAGCAATACAATGTTTAAGCCGGAATCTCGATTTTGAGTCTCGTGAGCGTAGCACTCCTCGACCGTCGTGTCAACCGCAAATCACACCGTAAGTCGCGCCTGACGCGGGGCGATTGGGGTGAGTTTCGAATCCGCGTCACGAGGGGTGTGGCAGATCGCATTGTCGATCTGAAGAAATGGCAACTGACGGGGTGGTTTCATTGGTTGATGAGGCTGGATCCCGAGGACGTGCCGCAATTGGTTCGAGACATTGGGAGCGACGATATTTACGCCCTCATCACAGTGAGGGCAGAAATAACCGCGCCCCGCGGAGGTCCCTCATCCCCCTCCACCCGCTTGGCCAGGCGAGACAATTGATAACTCGCATAAATCTATTCTGAGCATCGTCACCTTGGTTGCGCCTGAGTGACGGGCAAACCGGAAACTGACCCACTACCTAAAATCTTGACTTTTTGGGCAAAGGGGGATAAATGGGCTTTTGCTCGAACTTCGGCCTTTTTCCGCAATCTGCGAAGCTCATCCCCTTCAACTCATAAGTTTCTGAACAGGCTCTCAGTCTCCCGCCAACTGTTCCAGCAGCGTATCGAAGTCTTCGAGGCGGGCGTATTCGATGATGACTTTGCCGTGGCCGTTGTGGTCTTCGATGTGTACTTTGAGGCCGAGGGCGCGCTGCAGGCGCTCCTGGACTTCGCGGACGTTGGGGTCGATGGCGGGCTCGGATTTGGGATTCTTTTTTGCGGCCTTTTCTGGGTGCAGGAGGCCCTGGACGTAGTTCTCTGTCTGGCGAACAGAAAGCGAATGTCCGACGATTCGCCGGGCTGCTTTCTCCATCTCTTCGGCGTACTCGAAAGCCAGCAGGGTGCGGGCGTGGCCGAAGCTGAGCTCGCCGGACTCGACGCGGGCCTGCACCGAGGCCGGAAGGCGCAGCAGGCGGAGGAAGTTGGCTATCGTGGTGCGGTCCTTGCCGGTGCGCTGCGCCATCTGCTCCTGGGTCATGTGGAATTCGCGGGAGAGGCGGTCGAAGGCGCGGGCCTGTTCCATGGGGTTGAGGTCGGTGCGCTGGAGGTTTTCGACGATGGTGATTTCCATCGCCTGCTCATCGGAGACCTGGCGCAGGAAGGCGGGGATGGTGGCCTTGCCGGCAAGCTGCGAGGCCCGCCAGCGGCGCTCCCCGGCGATGAGCTGGAAGCGGCCGTTGGGGAGCGGGCGCACCAGCACCGGCTGGACTACCCCGTTGGATGTGATGGAGGCGGCCAGTTCGGCCAACTGCTCCTCATTCAGATGGGAGCGGGTCTGGAAGGGATTGCGATCGACCTGATCGAGGGGAAGGTCGCGGGGCTTGCCACCTTCGGTGTCGGCGGCAGCAAGGGCTTGCACGCGGGGAATAAGCGAATCCAGGCCCTTTCCCAGGGCGCGGCGTTTGGGGTCAATGGAAGCAGTGGTCATTTTTCAAAATCCTCAATCCGGGCATGATTTCCCGGGCTCAAAAAATCTTCGTTTCCGAGTTCCGGCGCTGTGTGCGGCGGCCTCGGTCCGGACAGCGGCCTGAGGCAGCCATCAGGAGTACGGCCATATCCGGACCTCGCTCGGCGGGACGGCGGCCGGCTTGGCGGAGACTACGGAGGCAGCGGTCCGCCGCGGCGGACGCTCCGCGCTGCGCGGGCTCTCGATGTGATTGCGCGCGAGAAATTCCCCGGTCAGTTCGAAGTAGGCCTCGGTTCCACGGGAGCGGGGATCGTAGAGAGCAACTGGCTTGCCATGGCTGGGCGCTTCGGCCAGCCGCACGTTGCGTGGAATCACGGTGCGATAGAGCAGGTCGTGGAAGTACTCGCGCAGGGTTTCGGAGACCTGCTGGGCCAGGTTGGTGCGGTCGTCGTACATAGTGAGCAAAACGCCCTCGATGGTGACGGCTGGATTGTAGGCGGCGCGGACGCGTTCGAGCGTGGAGATGAGCTCGGAGATGCCCTCGAGAGCGAAGTACTCGGCCTGCATGGGAACGATGAGAGTGTCGGAGGCGACCAGGACGTTGAGGGTGAGCAGGTCGAGGGCCGGCGGGCAATCCAGGATCACGAGATCGAACTCGGCCTGGATCGGGGCCAGTGCGTAGCGGAGACGGAGGGCGCGGTCGTTCGCTGTGGCGAGTTCGATGTTGGCGCCGGTAAGGTTCTTGGAGCCCGGCAGCAGGGAGAGCAGATCGATTTCGGTGGGGAGGATCACCTGCTCCGCGGGGGAGTCGCCCATGAGGACGTCATAGATGGAATGGCGGTTGTCGTCGCGCAGGAAGCCGAGGCCGGAGGTGGCGTTGGCCTGGGGATCGCAGTCGACAAGAAGGGTCTTGAGGCCTTCGAGAGCGAGGCAGGCGGCGAGGTTGATGGCTGTTGTGGTTTTGCCGACGCCGCCTTTTTGGTTGACAACGCCGAGAATCTTTCCCATGGCAATCCAGAGTAAAGGGAAGGGTGGATTGAGGGTAGGGAGTTGCGCTGTGGAGAACGGGGCGCGACTGTGGAAAGCGTTCCGGACGGAAAGGGGCGAAAGACGGGCAAACACTGGCAGGAGAAGGGCATTACGGCCGGGCGTGCGGCGGGAGAATGCGTCGGACAAAAAGGGTCTTGCGGTGGAAAACTCCCATAATTTTTTGCAGGAACCAGTGATTTTGAGAGAAGTATTCCAATTTGAGACTGTGCCACTTTGGGCCAGGACCATTTTTGTTCCACGTGGAACATTTCCCATTTTGGGCCAAGTTCCCAAAATGTTCCACGTGGAACAGCGTAGGCGAACTCCACGGCGCGGTTCAATTTTCCCCGTCTAACGCCATCTGCATTGGACTGGAACCAAATGAGCTAATGCCTCGTAACTAAAAGCAAGGAGAACGTCCATATGAAATGGATCCTTGCACTCTTGACTACCGGCATCATTTCAACATCCAGCCTGGCTCAACCGGTAGCCACCACCCCAGCGCAAACCCTTCATCAGCAAGACGCACAAGCCCAGTCACTCTATGAAAAACATTCCTATGCGGAGGCCGCCGCGATCCTGGAAAAGCTCTCCTCCGATCCACAGATCACGGCATTACCAGAATGGCCGGAAGCTCTCTACATTCTGGCGCGCTGTCAGGCGCTGGCGGGACGGCCAGCTCAGGCGCTTGCTACGCTTAAACAGGCCTTCACTTCGGACACCGGAGCCGTTGTTGGAGCAGACTTTATTCGCAACGACGCCGACCTGATTTCGCTGCACAACGACCCGGAATTTCAGGAATTGCTCGCCCGCGTGACCAAGCAGACAGCTTTTTGGACGGACGATCCGGCGATTGCCACGCCGTACAAGCCCGTGCTGACCGAGGACGAAAAGATCGCCGGCCTTTCTAAGTTCTGGTCCGAGGCGCGATTCAACTTTCCCTTCTTCTCGCGCCTGCCGGATATGGATTGGGATCGCTTGTATATGGAGTATTTACCGCAAGTGAGGGCGGCGCAGACGACGGCCGATTACTACCGGGTGATGATGCGCTTCGCCGCTATTCTACGCGACGGACATACCAGAGTTCGTCCCCCAAAAGAGCTCAATGACATTTTCAATGGCGATGTGGCATTCAGTACACTACCGGTCGAGGGCAAGGTCATGGTCACGGAAGTCTACGACCCCGCGCTTGCGGCGCAGGGGATTCGTGTTGGCGCGGAGATCGTCTTCATCAACGGTCAGCCCGTGCGCGAATATGCCGAGAGCGCCGTCGCCCCTTATGCCTCAGGCTCTACAATTCAGGACCGAAACAACCGTACCTACGGTTATATGCTCTTGAAAGGCCCGAAAGCTGAGCCGGTACAGCTCACGCTCCAAGACACGAGCGGAAAGACAAAATCCGTTACAGTGCATCGCTATTGCGAAGCCTCCTCAAAATGCACTTGGCCTAAGAATGAACCCGTGCAGTTCAAAATGCTACCTGGAAACATTGCGTATCTTGCGGTAAACGAGTTTGGTGACGATCTCGGGGCAAAGACAATGCGAGATAACTTCGCGTCCATTTCCCAAGCGAAGGGATTGATCGTGGACGTGCGAAAGAATGATGGTGGCAACGAAAAGAATGCTGTCGCCATTTTGAGTATGCTGACAGATAAGCCCTTTCAAAATGTCAGTTGCCGAACGCTTGACTACAAGCCGGGCGTTCGCGCCGGAGGCGGCGCACCGGGATGGTCGAAAATGTCTATCGGTGAAGAGAGTCCCGATCCCACGCATTATTATTCGAAGCCGGTCATCGTTCTGACGGGTCCGGGAACATTCTCCGCCGCAGAGAACTTTGTCGTGGTATTCGATGTGATGCACCGCGGCACTTTGATAGGTGAAACAACCCCCGGCACCACGGGAGATTCAGTGATCTTCAAACTACCAGGCGGTGGTTCTGCGCGAATCATGATGGCGGATGTCGAATATCCCGATGGACGAGCCTTTGAAGGAGTCGGTGTTCCTCCTCAAGTGAAAGTCTCGCCAACGGTCTCCGATATCCAGCAAGGCAGAGACGCGGCCCTGGAGCGCGCAATCGAAATCCTCAAATAGGGGCAGCTCAACGCCTAGTGGAAAGTGAATCACTGACCCGCACTCCGAGGGCAAGCAAGCGGTCGGTGCCTCCGGGTAGAGGGACGAGTTGAGTCCAGGAAAACTCCGGCCAGGCTGCGGCCTTTAGCTTAGGGAGTTCAGCGTGGGTGGTCATCAGGGCAAGCCAGCCTCCTGAGCGAACCAACTGAGTGGCTGCCTGGACGGCCAGCTCCATGCGGTCGACGGCGCGGAGCGTGACGCAATCGAATGTAGCCGGCAACAACTGTGCCCTTTGTGAATGAACTTTGGCGGTGATATCAAGGGTGCGGATCGCCTCCTGAAGAAAGGCTGCCTTTTTGCCCTTTGACTCGGCCAGGGTTACGTCGATCTCGGGTCGGCAGAGGGCAATGGGGATGCCGGGAAAGCCGGCGCCGGAACCGAAATCCAGTAGCGTGGCGATTCCGGCGGGAAGTGCGCGGGCACAGGTGATCGACTCGACAAAGTGGCGGGAGAGGATGCCTTCTTCGTCTCGAATGGCGGTGAGATTGACGCGGGCGTTCCAGCGAAGAATAAGCGAAAGGTAGGACTCAAAGCGGCTGGCCTGGATGGGGTCAAGCGGCTTGTGACCTGCTCGGATCAGGAGCGAATTCAGTCGCTCAAATGCGGAGATCGGTCCTTCACTCATGACCCCGCTCCTGATTTATTTCGACTAAACAAAGCCGATTGAGATTTGTGGGTTCCCACCTCCGCCGCGGCGGACGAAAAGGATGGGGCACGGGGATTTGTGGAAGACTGAGGCCGGAGTTCATGGCTGCTCGACCGAATCTTCAATGCGGCGGGGCGCCCATCCTTCTGCTGCTGCTACGAAGGCCGCAAAGATGGCGCGGGAAAATGCGCTTTGGTTATACGTCCGCTCGGGATGCCACTGCACGGCGAGGACGAACTGCCCGGCTGAGTCCAACTCGACTGCTTCAATGACGCTGTCCTCAGGAGAGAGAGCGGTCACCAGCAGATTGTCGCCCAGCGCGCGGATGGCCTGATGGTGGCTGGAGTTGACCTGGGGCTCGGCGAGATCGCCCTGCGGAACCAGGCGCGCCAGCCTCGACCCCTGCGCAATCCGAACCGGGTGCGCTTCGACCACTTCCCGGCCGGGGCGATGATTGACCGGCGTCTTCAGGTCCTGAATCAGCGAGCCGTTGCGCCAGACATTCAAGGTCTGGGCGCCGCCGCAGATGGCGAGGATGGGCTTGTGGAGGTTGAAGGCGTCCTGCAAGAGCAGCTCGTCGACGGCGGTGCGGGCGGGGTCTGGTTCAGCGCACTCGGGAATCGGATCTTCGCCATATCTTTGCGGGTCCACGTCGTGGGGGCTGCCTGGCAGCAGTATTCCCTGTGCCCCTGCCAATAGCTTCGCCACATTCTCCTGGCGCTCGTCGAGCGGAACGATCATCGGTGTGGCTCCGGCAGCTTGCAAGGCGGCAAGATACTGCGGCAACGACCGCTCGTTGTAGGCTGGGTCGCTGCCGGTGGGCTCGGGAATGGCGATATGGACAGACATCGAAGCACCACTGTACTGAGAGATGCTACCTGGCGATATAGGTTTCAGGGAGCCCCGAGTCAAACTTCAGCGCGAAGCGGATCATCCGCGACCGAGTCTCCGGCGTCCACGCTCTTCGGTTGCATGAGGTTCTCGATGGCGTCGCGCAGTTGCGCGGTCAGCGCGTCGGTCTGGCGCGGGGTCATTCCTATTGTTTCGATCGGCTCACCTGCGGTGAGGGTCAGTTTTCCAGGATAAAAGTGGCGAGTATGAATCGGCAGCAGATCAAATACCCCGTTGAGCGCGATGGGCACCAGCGGCACCTGGGCGCGGATGGCCAGGTAGGCTGCTCCGGAGAGGAACGGGCGTAAGTCGCCGGTGGAGGTGCGCCCACCCTCTGGAAAGACAAAAAGAGGCATGCCGGAGCGCAGGACCTTGACGCCCACACCCAGGCTGGAGAGCGAGGCGCGGGGATTGGCGGTATCGATGGGAATCTGGCCGGAACGGTCCAGGTACCACCCGATGAACGCGATCGGCCACAACTCCTTTTTGGCGAGAATGCGGAACTGGAAGGGCAGCCCGGCGAAGATGACCGGTGTATCCATGTAAGAGGTGTGGTTTGAGGCGTAGACGGCGACCGCATGCTTGCGCAGGTTCTCCGCCCCGCGGACGGTGAGCGAGCAGCCGGAGATCCACACCAATGCCCGCGCCCAAAGCTGCGCGATGCGGTGCTGTGCGCGGCCGCTTTTATCCGCGAGCGAGACCAGCAGCGAGACCGTTCCGCACACGGCGGTGACCACCGCAAAACCCGGGGTCTGGATCAGGTTGGTGCGCCAGCGACAGGGCCAGGGCAGCGGATTTGGCCTTCGGCTCATCGTGAATCACCTCTCTCGGCGAGCAGCAGGGAACGCGCCTCGCCGACCAGGAACACCGAACCGGAGATGACGATCACGCCATTGCCTGAACGCTGGGTTACCTGGCTCTGGGCGAGTTGCATCGCCTGGCTGACCGACTCGGCGGCAACGGCCGGAGTCCCCGTGGCCTGGGCCGCGGCCACCAGATCGCAAAGGGCAGCGGCTCGGGCGCTATGGATGGGCGCGAAGATAACCTGCCCGAAGAGCGGAAAGAGAATCTGCGCCATCTCCGCGATCGGCTTATCGCGTAGGCAGGCGAAGATGAGGGTGCGCGGCCTCTGGTGTGCTGATGAACCGACGCCGGTCGGGGTGGCGAAGCCGGGGGGTATCCCACGCTCCGCCGCGGCGGACCAGGAAGAAGGCGAAAGGATGGGGCACGGGACTCTTGTGGGATCACTTGGACCGGGGTCTATTGCTGTCGTGCTTGGAGGCGCGAGATTGGCTGATTCCAGAGCGCCACTCAGGCCGGCGCGCAGAGCCCAGGCTCCGGCGGGATTATGCGCCACGTCCAGAATCCATTCCACGCCGTCCTGCTGGATACGATCAATTCGTTCCAGGCGTCCCGGCCAGTGCGTCTCGTGAATGCCCGTCGCGATGGCGGCCGGGGTGATCGGAAAGCCGTGCCTGGCGGCCAACTCTACGGCCGCGGCAATGGCCAATGCCAGGTTGCGATGCTGATGGGCGCCCACCAGCGGGGAATCCACCTGGATGGACTCGCCGAGAGCCTGGACGCAATAGGGGTCAACCGTGCCGGCGCCGATGGGCGGCATATAGGGCGCCGCGCTGACCGCATGCACATCGAGGCCGGCTGCGACCTCGCCGAGAACCTGGTTGGCTTCAGGGTGCTGCGGCAGGGTAATCATCGTTCCGCCGGCGCGGAGAATGCCCGCCTTTTCCCGGGTGATGGCGGCGATGGTCGTGCCCAGCCACTCGGTATGGTCGAGGGAAATATCGGTAATGACGGAGAGCAGCGGATCGACGCTGTTGGTTGCGTCCAGCCGTCCGCCCATCCCTACCTCGAGTACCGCAATCTCCGCGCCGTGCTCGGCAAAGTACAAAAAAGCCTGTGCAGTCAGAATCTCAAAGTAGCTGGGGAGTTGCGGAAGCCGGCTATCGAGCACCAGTTGCCGGGCTGCATCGTGGACGCGAAAGTAGAGGGCGGCAAAAGCATCGTCATCGATCTCGACGCGGTCAAGACGGATGCGCTCGTTAGCGCGTTCCAGATGGGGCGAGGTATAGAGGCCGGTACGCACTCCGGAGGCGGTGAGGATAGAGGCCAGCGTGGCGGCCGTCGAGCCTTTGCCGTTGGTTCCGGCGATCAACACCGAGGGAAATCGGCGGTGCGGATTGCCCAGCGCATCCAGCAGAACGCGAATCTCGTCGAGCGAGAATTTGCGCCGGGATTGGCCGGAGCTCGTGTAGAGCTCAGGCACCATGGCATTCAGTTGATCGATGGCCGCGGCGTAGGACATGGAAAGACCAGTATAGAAGGCGCGTGACAATTCTTGTGGGCAGGGATAGTGGTCAGATTGCGATCAGTACACATTCGTTAGGTTCAGTGCCCGCTTTTTGGTTTTGGCATTTGGGTGATCTTTCTTTTTGGGTGCTCGTCGGTCGTAAGTGGCGGTGCCATGGCGCTTATCTGCTCTTTTGTCTTGTCGTAAACCTTTTCTAGGAAATACCAGAGAGCATCAACAAGAACGTCGTTTGTGGTCGTCCGTCTATCCTTGATCGATCGGCGAGCATCGCTAATCCAGCGTATGGCTGCCCGCTCCAGTGCTGTCAGACCAACCGTTGTTCGTACGGCGTTATCCGGGATGTGTTTCTCACGCGGGCTCATGGACAAATTCGCTATTGACTACATTATTGCATTAGAGTACTATTACGTAATAATGTAGTAACGCGGTTACGCGGATTTGAATATTGCGGTCGAGCGTAATCGCGCCATACTGATTGGAGAGGATTCCGATGGCTCCCACTGCCGAATTTGAGACCGAGCTCAAGGTATTCGAGCAATACCGAAAAGAGTGGTCAGACACTCATCCGGGAGAGTATGTCGTAATTCAGGACGGAGTCGTTTTGGAGGAGTTCTTCAACGAGTATGCTGACGCTTTCAAGGCTGGTTTGCGGAGATTCGGCGTTCGTCGACCCTTCTTGATAAAGCAGGTGTGGATAACAGAACCCGTGTACTTCGTGGCCTGAATATGGTTCCCTTCCAGCTTCCTTGGGACCCCTTTAACCAGCTCGACCCCGGTCCTTGCATCAAGGTCATCATATCCAACACAGATGAGACGATTGAAGCAGGGCGTGATATTGGACTCGAGTTCCCAGTTCATCACGAGATCACGGCTCTTTTGGATACCGGATCCCCATTCACCATTGTTAATAGGGTCCACGCACTAAACCGGAAGCTCGCTCAAACAGGCGCCGGAATCGAGATCCGGACGCTCGGTGGTAAGGCTAAATGCGGCGAGCACTCCGGAACAATCAGCTTCCCGGGTACAGGACTCAAGCGTATTGAAACCTTGCGTATCCTCTCGAGAGATTTTGAAGAAGAGCGCTACTATTCCTGCCTGATCGGGCGGGACGTACTTCGGTACTGGAATATTACTTTTGACGGGCGTTCAAAGCGCGTCACGATTACTGACTGACTCTGCTCGTTTCTAATTCTGAAGCAATAACTGCAGGGCCTGGCGCGCGCTTTGCAGGCACGTCCGCGCTTCATCTTCAGAGAGCAGGCCTTGATGCACGGCTTTTTTGCCGGTGTCGTTCACCTGGTTGGCGACGGGGATAAAGTCCGCATCGATGCCGGAGAGCAGCAGGTTGTTGTTCACCTCGTGCAGCAGGTTACCCAGGGTAGCGGCGTTGCGATAGCGGGTGCGGACCTGGCGGGTGAGCGCGGCGGGAAGGGTTTGCTTGATGGCTTCTTCCAGTACTGAACGGCACATGACGGCGCAGGCGGTAAACAGACCGTAGAAATAGCATCGGGTGGCCTCGTCGAGATAGCGGTCGGCTTCCTCTGAGCTGGGCGCTGCCACTACACATTCGCGCAGGTGGGTGGCCCGGAAGACGGCCGGCTCTACCAGTTCCAGCAGCTCCATCGCGAAGGCGGCGCGCAACAGATCGTTTTGCTGGCCGTCCAGGGCACGCTGAATCTCCTGCCAGGCGGGGATCTCAGAGTCACTGCCGGCTTGCTGCAGCCGCGTAAGAGAGGTGAGCCGCTGACGGGCGTGCTGTATGAAACCCTGCTGCATCTCCTGCGCCAGCATCCGCCAGCCTGCCACAAATGCCGCAGGGTCCTGCCCGTAGCGACTCCAAAGCTCGTCATATACGATGCCTGGCAGTATCTCTCGCAACTGTTCAAAGCGCCCGGTTCCTGCCAATTCAGAGATTGCCTCGCAAAACTCCCGTCCTGGCGCACCCTCCGCGGACATGTGCAGGAGTTGGTCTTCCAGGCGGCCTACATCGATGGTCATGAACCGAAGTTCCTTCCTCCATCCAAGTGTAGGAGCCAAACCTGTGCCTTGTTACTGCGGCTTGAAGGTTCTGCGCCTTCTCGGTGCTGGAATGGGAACCCTTTGAGTCGGCAATCGTGGACGGGAATCCACAACTGTGGCGTGACCCAGGTCTTCTGCTCGCTCAACTCTGTCGAAGCTGTGGAAGGAGAGCCTTTTGTGGAAGACGCATCCCTGGCAAACCCTTATCCCCGGCGGCTTTGGAGGACCATTTCACACAATTCATCTGCTTTGCACAGGCCTTTTTCGCTTGCCTGTGGGAGAGGTGGGAAACAAGGGTCATCCTGCTTCACTTCAAACCTGATTTCCAGAATCCCTCAATTGCACAGCTATGATTTAGAAAATCCAACTGCCTGCCAAGTTCCCACCCCACAATCATTTCGGAAGAAATTCCACTTTTCCTACCTAATCTACGGCTACTACTGTCTTTTCTATAGTTCTCTTATCCTTTTCCTCACTCCTCCGTCGCTCCAGATAGGCAATCACTCAAAACTGCTGATTGGCGCCGCAACACCGATGGGCCGGACGAAGGTTGAGTGACCCAGCCGAAGGGGTACACAGTATCCAGAGAAGTACCCCTGTTTTCCACGTACACATCAGGGCATAGATGAATACAATAAGAATATGAAAAGGTAGCCACTTTCGCCGGGCTGCAAAGTGTTGTAGAGTGTGGCCAGTACAGGAACTTGGCTTCGGAGCGAGGGTGGGTCTATGCCGATCGTGGAAAAAGAAGTAGAGAACCCGGCAGCGCAGGGGGCAGCGATGGAGATAACCGTAAGCCGCCAGGACCTGGTGAAGGAACTCACCGCGACACAAAGCGTGGTGGAGCGCAAGACCACCATTCCGATTCTATCGAACTTTCTTATCGAGGCGGAGGGCGAGCGGTTGAACATTACCGCAACCGATCTCGACCAGGCGATACGCACCAGCGCCAAGGTCAAGGTGAAGAAGCCCGGCGCATGCACCATTCCGGCGCGCAAGCTCTACGACTACATCAAGCTGCTGCCCGAGGGCGACATCTCCATCAAGCTGCTCGAGAACCACTGGGTGCAGATACGCTCGGGGCGCTCGAACACCAAGATGGTGGGGATGGCGCGGGCCAACTACCCGCAGGTGCCTGAGTTCCCAGCCGTCACCGCGACCAGCATCTCGCTGGCGGCGCTGAAGACACTGATCGTGCGCACCATCTTCGCCATTTCAAACGAAGAGTCGCGCTACACGCTGAACGGCGCGCTGCTGGTGATCAAGGCGGAGTCGCTGGCCATGGTGGCAACCGACGGCCACCGGCTCTCGTTTGTCGAAAAGCCCAACGAGGTTCTGGAGGGCATCAGCGGCGAGAAGCGGGTGCTCATCCCGCGCAAGGCGCTGCAGGAGCTGCAGCAGTTGCTTTCGGCTTCCGACGCAGAAAAAGTGGAATTTGCCGACGACGAGCATACGCTCTTCTTCCGCGTGGGCCATCGCACCCTGAGCACGCGCAAGCTCACGGGCCAATTCCCGAACTTTGAGGCGGTGATGCCGCGCGACAACACCAAGTTTGCCGTGGTGCGGTCGAGCGAGCTTTCGGCGGCGATCGAGCGCGTGGCGCAGTTTGCCGACGAGCGCTCGGGCGCCATCCGCATGAGGCTGGAAGGCAACGAGCTGAAGATCAGCGCCAACTCGGCCGAGTCCGGCGAGAGCGAAGACACCATCGATACGCCGTACTCGGGCGACCCGATTGTGGTGGGCTTCAACTCCGGCTACATTCTGGATTTCCTCAAGGCTCTGAGCAACGAGGGCGAGGTGCGGCTGGAGTTCAAGGACTCGCAATCCGCCGGGCAGATGCGGCCCGAGGATCCGGACGCGGAGTATAAGTACCGGTATGTTCTGATGCCGATGCGGATATGAAAAATGCAGGGAATAGGGAATAGAAAACTCCCCTGGCAGATAAGCCGGACCTTTGTATTTGCAGCTACTTTGGCTCCGCGCTGTGCGGGACGCCTTAGAAACAGAACCAACCGGATGGTGTGATGGTTACCGTCATGGAGTAGATAAATTATTATTTATCATATATTTCTATACTGATTTTTCACTAATCCAGGCTGCCGGAATACGTTATGCCGGAAGATGTAACGTAGGTTACTTACTATGTAACGGAACCTCTGGAAAATGTAACCTTGACACTCATTGAAACTTACAATCAAAATGTAAAATCCGCAGTTCAGAACAAAATATCAACTTTCCCGTACCGGCATTATCAGAAAGAGGTCTTCAATGATACGCAACTCATTGATCAAAGCTTCTGTTGTATTGGCGCTTGTCCTTATGGCTCAGGTCAAGCTGTCGGCGCAGGCTGTCGCATCCATAACCGGAGTGGTTACGGATCCGAAAGGCGCCGTGATCCCGGGCGCTCATGTGACGCTTGAGAATTCCCTGACCGGCGCTAAATATACGACCGATTGCAATGGTGTAGGCTCCTATACGATCAATCAGGTCAAACCGGGGCCGGGTTACCAGATCGAATTCAAGCGGGACGGCTTCAAACCTGTAGTGATCACCGGACTCTACCTGAACATTGACTCTACTCGAACGCAGAATGCCCGAATGAGCATTGGAACCAATGAGCAGGTAGTGGTGGTGTCGGCGGCTAATCAGGACATGACTCTGGACACAACCGACGCGACGGTGGGCAACAACTTTCAAGTGCAGATGCTGAACGATTTGCCGATTGCGTTTCGCGACAGTCCCGCGGCGCTGTTCTACGCGCAGCCGGGCGTCACGCTGGATGGAGCAGTGACAGGCGCGCGCACCGATCAGACCAACGTAACGCTGGATGGCCTGGAGATGAACGACAACGCTACGGGCGATTTTGGCTATATTGTCGGCGAGGCGCCGGTGGACTCCGTACAGGAGTTTCGCGGCGTTGTCGGCGAGCCGCTATCGAGCGCAGGCCAGGGCGGCGGCGGCCAATTCGAACTGGTGACGAAGTCCGGCACCAATAAATTTCATGGCGCGCTTGTGGAGTACCATCGCGACACCGACACTGAAGCCAATGACTGGTTCAACAACAACGCCGGCGTCGGCAGGCCTCCGCTGGTTCGCAACCAATTCGGCGGCAATGTCGGCGGCCCGATCATGAAGAACAAGGCCTTCTTTTTCTTCGATTACAATGCCCGTCGCGATGCCCGCAGCTTTCTCGTCGACCGGACGGTTCCGATGGGAACGAATACAACGGGTTACCGTGGCGGCGAAGTTGCGTACATCAACTCTGCCGATTCCATCACTACCCTGAGCTCATCGCAGGTTGCGGGCTTCGATCCCATGGGAACCGGCTGGGATTCGACCGAGCTCAGCTTGTTCCAGAGCCGTTATCCGATTGCCAATGACCTCACCGGCGACGTCGGCGATTCGGTCAACACGGCAGGCTTCCGATTCAACTCGCCCGATCCATACCAGGAGGACAATTATGTCCAAAGGGTCGATTACAACATAAACGATAAAATGAAGATCTTTGGGCGCGGCACGGTGGCCAGAAGGGCCGCACTGGAAAATCCGGTTCAGTTCCCCGGCGATCCTGAATACACCTACCCGTTTTATGACCGCAGCTATTCCTGGGTGGTGGGGCATAACTGGCAAATCAACAAAAATATGCTCAACCAGGCGTACTTCGGCGAAACATACGAGGACTTCAATTTTGTCATCACCTATAACCCGCAGGGCGATAACCAGTACAGCTTTGCCGGACTCGATGGTCCGTATGGCGGCGGCAACAACTCCCAGGCGCGAACATATCCCATACCGATCTTTCGCGACGATTTCAGTTGGGATAAGGGCAGGCACAACTTTACCTTTGGCGGTTCATTCAAGTGGGAAACGCCGCAGGATTTTGCGGCGGAAAACTACAACTTTCCCAACGTGGGCGTAACCGGCAACACCAATTTCACTGCTCTTGCGCCCAACCTGCGGCCTTCAGACATCAGCAGCGATCCCTACGCCACCACAATTTACGACAATCAATTTTCCACTGCGCTGGGAGCATTTGCCAGCACCAGCACCAACTTCAACTACAACAACAAGGGTGTAGTGCAGCAAACCGGCTCGGGTCTTTCCCTTACTTACCGCTACTACGAGACCGAAGCTTATTTCGGCGATAGCTGGAAAGTGACGCCGGAGCTGACGATCTCCTACGGTATGCGCTATGAGAACTACACGGTGCCCTACGAGACGCATGGAGATCAAGCCTCTGCACAATTAATGAATGAAAGCGGGAGCGTGACGCCTTTCAGCTTCGACCAATACTGGGCAGCTCGCCAGACGCAGAGCGCGGGCGGAATCTCCTCTGACACCGTAATTCCGTTTATTCAATACATCTACGGCGGCAAGGCCAATAACGCCGCGGGTTATTACAACCCGGATAACAGAATGTTCGCTCCGCGGTTTGCCTTCGCCTACAACCCCAGATGGGACAAGAAGACCGTTATCAGCGGCGGGGCCGGCATCGTTTACGACCACAGTATTATCAATGCCCTGCAATTCCAGCAGTTGCAGAGCTCCTACCTGTTTGAGGCGAACAACGTAAATTTGTACGGAACCGCGGGCGATCCAACCACTACGCTTTCGACGTTAGATCCCGGGACGGGCGGGACGCAGAGATTTGCCGGCATCAGTTCCCCGCCTTTGCTGCCGGACGCTCCCGACGTCACAACGCCGTATCAGCCCTATGTCTTCGGCACATATCCATACGGCCTGCCCTACGGAGAATTCAACATACTCATTAACCCCGACCTGAAGAACCCTTATAACATCGAGTTCAATTTCGGGGTACAGCATGAGTTTCCGCAGGGCTACCTGTTGAAGGCGACTTATATGGGCAGGCTTGGCAGGCGGCTGCTTGCAGAGGCGGATGCCAGCCAGCTGATCGAATTTCCGGATAACACCGGTTTGTCGACCCAGACCATGTCCCAGGCTATGGCGGGGCTGACCCAGCAGTTGCGAGCCAACGTGGGCCTGGGACCGTTGGGCGCGATTGAGGCTGTTACTCCGCAGCCCTGGTTTGAGGATGTGATTACGCCGGGAGTGGGTGTTGGCAGTGGTTTCAACAGCAACACCGAGTTGATCGCATACGATGCATATCCGTATCCGCAGCGCGGCGATTTTGCGGATACCATGCAATATATATCGACAATCGGATTCCCCTTCGGCCAGATCCTGCCGGCGAATGTAGGCATGGCGTCTCAGTTTGCCGGCAACACTGTTTGGACGAACAAAGGATCCTCGAGCTACAACGCTTTGCTCGTCACGCTGCACAAGAATGCCGGCTATGGTTTGCAATTCGATCTCAACTACACCTGGGCGCACTCGATCGACAACGTCTCGGCCGTCGCCAACTTCATTTCCATCAGCGAAGGTTATGGCTATATCTGCGACGTCAACCGGCCTCGCGAATGCCGCGGCAACTCGGATTTCGACGTTACCCAATACCTGAACGGCAACTTCATTTATGAACTGCCCTTCGGCCGGGGAAAAATGTTTGCGCCGACGGCCTCGTTCTGGCTCAACGAGGCTATCGGCGGCTGGGAGATCAGCGGCTTGCCGGCCAGGCACACAGGAGTTGCCTACAATGCAGGTTCCAATGCGTATGTAGCCGGCTTCGCCAATAATGCGCCCGCCACTCTCATCGGACCGATCAGCCTGCTGAAGGCACACGTCAATGGCGGTAAAGGCGCAGCCCTGAATGCCTTCTCGAACCCGACTGCCGCGCTGGGAGCTTTTACCGGACCCACCGGCTTCGACATAGGTACCCGCAACAACCTGCGCGGGCCCGGATATTTCAACCTGGATCTGGGACTCGGCAAGACCTTCCCGATCTATCAGGACAAGGTCAACCTGAAATTCCGTTGCGATGCCTTCAACGCGTTGAACCACCCGAACTTCAACCCGCCGGATGTAGACATAACCCAGGCCAACGGTCTTCAGTTTGGGACCATTACAAGCACCTACGTTTCCCCGGGCTCCTCCGATTTAGCGGTTCGCGTCTTGCAGCTTTCGCTGCGGCTGGCGTTCTAGGAGTCTCAGTCTGCCGTCAAGATGCGGCAGGATCAACGCCCCGCTCGCGCGGGGCAAGCAAGTCAGCGACGGCCCGGCAGCGATGCCGGGCCGCGGTGTTTTGGATTGCACTGGCAAAAAAAGCAGGTTAACGCCGGGTTCTATGCGGTCCGTGGCCTTCAGGCCACGGCCGGTGTCTTCAGGAACTCCAGCGCGCGAATCAGATAAGACTTGAGGTCGCGGCGCTGGACTACGGCGTCGAGAAAGCCCTTCTCCAGAAGAAATTCGGAACGCTGGAAGCCCTCGGGGAGTTTTTGGCGGATGGTCTGCTCGATGACGCGGGGGCCGGCGAAACCGATCAGAGCGCCGGGCTCGGCAAT
Source organism: Occallatibacter sp. (assembly GCA_050012555.1). Lineage (GTDB taxonomy): Bacteria > Acidobacteriota > Terriglobia > Terriglobales > Acidobacteriaceae > Telmatobacter. The sequence continues at coordinate 108,088 of JBEKGY010000006.1, read as the reverse complement.
GTTCAGGTCGCCGAGCATGGCAAAGCTGGCGGTGACGCCGCCGGTGGTGGGATCGGTGAGCACGCAAATGTAAGGCGCCTTGGCCGCGTCCAACTGGGCCAGCGCGGTGGATATCTTGGCCATCTGCATCAGGCTGACCACGCCTTCCATCATGCGCGCGCCGCCGGAGGCTGCGACGATGATGAGCGGCTTGCGGCCCAGGCGGGCGCGGTCCACGGCGCGGGCGATGGTCTCGCCCACCACGGCGCCCATGGAGCCGCCGATGAAGCCGTATTCCATGGCGCTGAGGACGACCTGGTGGGGTCCAAGCCGGCCGACTGCATTGAGGATGGCGTCGTCGAGGCCGGTAGCCTCCTGCGCGGCGCGCAGTCGCTTCTTGTAGGGCTTCACATCGGTAAAGTTCAGCGGGTCAGTGGAGCGCAGGCCGGTATCCACCAGTTCATAGCCGGGTTCGAGCAGCAGATCGATGCGCTGGCGGGCGCCGATCTTGAAGTGGTGCCGGCACTTGGGGCAGACGTTCAGGTTAGCTTCCAGCTCCGGCTTATAGAGGACCGCGCGGCAGCCCAGGCACTTGATCCACAGGCCTTCCGTGCGCACCGTCTTGCCGGCCGCGTCCTCGGTTTCCGGAGCCATGCCGGCCGGGCCGGATTCATACTCGCCATCTTCACGCTTGAACCAGGACATGCAACCTCTCAAAAACAGTGGTCAGTGGACAGCGGACAGTGGTCAGTGAACAGTTGGCGGCTGGCAACTAAATTTGGTCTACGATGAACTGACCACTGACCACTGACCACTGACAACTGATCACTGTCAGTATTCTATGCCGCGCTGGGCCAGGATGCCTTTCTGGTAGGCGTGTTTTACCTCGCGCATCTCGGTGACGGTATCGGCCAGTTCAACCAGCAGGGAGTGGGCGTTGCGGCCGGTGAGGATGACGTGCACCATCTCTGGACGGTTGCGCAGGGCCTCGGCAACTACGGCCGGGTCCAGCATTTTGTAGCTGATGGCGTAGTTGATCTCGTCCAGGACGACCATATCCCATTCGCCCGAGTAGATGGCCTCCCGCGCCTCGTCCCAGGCCGCCTGGACCAGGCGAACGTCCTCGGGGTCGGGCTCCGCGCCGCCCACCTTCACAAAGCCGCGGCCCATCTGTTTGAGGATGAAGTTGGAGCCCAAGGCCTTGGCCGCATCCAGCTCGCCATAGTGCCAGGAGCCCTTGATGAACTGGAGCATGAGGACCCTCATGCCGTTGCCCACGGCGCGCAGGGCCGTGCCCATGGCAGCGGTGGTCTTGCCCTTGCCGGGGCCGGTGTTGATCAGGATCAGTCCTCGCCGGGAGTCGGTCATATCAGTGGTCAGTTGTCAGTGATCAGTTGTCAGTTTCTGAAACATGAGTCTACAGTTTACGGTGGTCGTTTGTGCCTGGCAAAAAGGCCAACCGGATGTTGACTGACAACTGACAACTGATCACTGACAACTATTCAGTGTCCGCTGTGATAGGGGTGGCCTGTGAGAATTGTAAATGCCCGGTAGAGTTGTTCGGCGACGACGAGGCGGGCGAGGGCGTGGGCCATGGTCATGGGTCCGAGGGAGAGCAGTAATTGGGCCCGCTCAAGAGCGGCGTCGGACCATCCGCTGGCCGGACCGATGGCGAAGACGATGTGCTGGGCGCCCTGGTCGCGGCGCGCACCCAGCCAGGCGGCGAAGGCCTCAGAGGTCATCTGCCGGCCGCGGCTATCCAGCAGCACGGCCACGGCCGGAGCGCGGCCCTGCTGGCGCGCGAGCCACTTGAGCAGGGCTTCCTCGGTGCGGAATGCCTGAGACTGGCAGCGCGCAAACACGGAACAGCGGTCGAGATAAAACTGCGTGAGAGCGTCGAATCCGTCCTTTGATTTGGTTGACGAAGCGGGCCGGGCGTCGATATGGGCCAGCGTAAGGTGCATGGGGAGGAGGATATCCTAACGGATCGAATTCCTGCTGTGGAGGGTTTTTCGCGTACTCCCCAAAAACGAGAGGGGGTGCCCATTTTTTGGATATGGAGGCAATATTCTCCGTAAATTCATATTCCGTGCAATTTTACACAGTAAACGGCGTGCCAATAAATCGTTTATTTTCAATGATAAACAAATAATTTGTTGCACTTGTAGAGATTGGCATCTATCATGCTTTCTTAATTACCAAAGCCATCCCTGCCTTCAGGCGGGATGGCGCTTTTGTACGAGGCAAACCCAAGAGATGAAGGTCCGCCTCATCTCTTCTGTTTTTTACGATTAAGGTTTCACGTATTTCAATTGCAGATCGGGCACACTCCCCAACCGAGATGCGACGCAGAATACGCGGATTGAGGGTATCCACCAGGAGTCTTGCGGTCCCGACAAACTTATTGGAGGAGTTCAATGAGAAATATCCGGTTTCAGAATGTAGTTTTCGCCGTCGCGCTCGTGTTTTCAACGATGTTTCTTCTGCCAGCCACTTACGGACAAGACGTCGCCGGCATGACAGGCGAGGTGTCTGACAAGTCCGGCGCCGCTATTACGGGTGTCGAAGTTACTCTCAAGAACGCGACCACAGGATTCAAGCTCATCGAGTTCACGAACTCCATCGGCTTTTACCGCTTTGCCCAGATTCCGCCGGGGCAGGGATATGAGGCTGACTTCAAGGCCAAGGGGTTCACCCCGCTGGTTGTCAGGGATATCTACCTTACCGTGGCGACGGTCCGCACCCAGAATGCAACTCTGACTGTAGGCGCGCGCACCGACGTGGTTCAGGTGACAGCCTCAGCCTCTGAAGTCACCATCAATACCACGGATGCCACCATCGGCAACACCTTCGACGTAGATCAGCTCAACAGCCTTCCCGTGCAGCAGAGAAATGACCCCATCGCACTCTTCATGGCGCAGCCCGGAGTCACCGAAACGGGCTCGGTGACGGGCGCGCGCGTGGATCAGAATAACGTCACGGTGGATGGCCTGGACGTGAATGATTTCGTCACCGGCAACGCGGCGATGAGCAATACAGGCCTCGGAGTCCAAGAGGGATTTGGCATCGTTGGACACGCGCCGGTCGATTCGCTGGAAGAGTTTCACGTCACCGTAGGCGGCAATCAGGCATCCGCCGGCCCCGGCGGCGGCGGCCAGTTCCAGTTGGAGACCAAGTCCGGCACCAATCATTTTCACGGCAACCTCAATGAGTATCATCGCGATCCTGACCTGGTGGCCAACAGCTGGTTCAACAAGAATTCGACCCCCATCGTTCCGCGCAACCATCTGATCCAGAATCAGTTCGGCGGCAACGTCGGCGGACCGATCATCCTCCCCAAGCTCTTCAACGGGCACGACAGAGCGTTTTTCTTTTTTGACTACAACAACTCCAAGATCATCCGCCAGATTGACACGCAGCGGACCGTCCCGCTGGACACCTTCCGCGGCGACTACGCCGGCGGAGCCCAGCTCGGCTATATCGACGAGACTTCAACGCCCGGTGCTGTCAGCGTCTCCTACCTGACTCCTGCCGAGGTAACAGCAATTGACCCGGGAGGGATTGGCATAGATACGACCTGGACGGGCACTAGCAGCACCACTGGCAGCAATTGTCCTCCTACGGCTACAGCGACAATGAATTATAGCTGCCGCTTCCCACACTCCAACAATACTGTGACCGGAGATGGCGTCAACTCTGGCGGATTACTCTTCAACGCCCCTGACACTGACTACCAGACGAACTATGTGGGCAGGGTGGATGTCAACCTGAACGACAAGATGAAAATGTTCGCGCGGTTTACCATCGCCCGTGAGAATACCGTGGAGAATCCGAATGAGTTTCCCGGCGACCCGATTTCGAACCCATTCATCGATCGCACCTACTCTTTCGTTATCGGCCACACCTGGGTGATTGGCGCCAACAAGACCAACCGGGTCATTATCGGCGAAGTGGTTGAAAAATACGCCTTCCCCAATACCTATAATCCGGATGGGTCCACCTTTTACGAATTCAGCGATGGCACCGGTCCCGCCATGGCATCTAACCTTTACCTCAATCCGAACTCGCAGTCCCGCCGCGTCCCCATTCCGGTGCTGGGAGATGACTTCTCCTGGACCAAGGGTACCCATACATGGCAGTTTGGCGGGACCTTCAAAGATATCCTGGTCCACAATACGAATATCGCCGACTACAACGTAGTCGAGGTTGGCATGGGCGGCTATGTATTGGCTCTGTGCGGCGGCGGCGGCAGCACATGCGGCGCCCACCCCAGCCTGCGCCCCTACAATTCCGGCAACGCGTCGAAATCTCTTTATTATGCGCCGGGAAGCGCGACTCCGGCAGAGACGACGTTGCAGAACCAGGCCCAATACGACTACGACAATGCATTCGGCTTCATCCTGGGCCGCCTTGCCAATGACGACTCTGACTTCAACTACAACGCCCACGGCACTGCGCTGCCTCAGCTTACAGGCGATCAACGCTTCTTCCGGAACTATCAGACCCAGCTCTATGTGCAGGACACCTGGAAGATTACCCCCAGCGTGACCGCAACTTACGGCTTGACCTATCAAAAGTTCTCGGTGCCGTATGAGACGCGCGGCCTGGAGACCGTCGAGCCCTTTACAGGGGACCAGTACATGGCTGCCCGCGAATCGCAGAGCGCTCTCGGCCAGACGGGCCCCATGGCTGTCCCCCTGATTCCCTACCTCCTTGGCGGACAGGTCAATCATGGCCCTCCTCTGTATCCGCCTGAGTGGAAGAACCTGGCCCCGCATGTGGGCATTGCTTACAACCCCGGCTTCGACAAGAAGCTGGTATTCAACGCCGGCGCGGGGATTATCTACGACCGCACCATCGTCAGTGCGGTTCAGTTAACGCAGGATCTGGATTCGTATCTTTTCCAGTTGTCCGCGCCTCTCTCTTTTGGAATCTCGGGCGACCCGTACGATACCTTCGCGGATGTGAATGTAGGCGAACTGGGTCCGCGTCTTGACTCGAGCAACGGCATTTCGAACATTTCATCCTACATCGTGCCGCCAACGACACCGGTTCCCCCGTACCAGCCTTATGTATCGGGCGGCGTGCCCTACGGTCTTCAGATTGGGTATGCCTTCAACGCCACCCTCGACCCCTCCCTGAAGACGCCGTACAACATCATCTTCAATGCCGGCATGCAGCGCACGATGCCGTGGGACATGGTTGTGAAGCTCAGCTACGCAGGCCGCCTGGGACGCCGTCTTCTGGCGCAAACTGACGTAAACCAGGTTCTCGACTTCCCGGATAATACCGGTTTGTCGACCCAGACGCTGGCCCAGGCCTTTGCCTCAGTCACCACGCAGCTCAGGGCCGGCGCAACTGCTGCAACCATCGTTCCGCAGCCATTTTTTGAAGATATTTTTGGCGCCGGTTACACACAATTTTTGGTCACATACTTCGGCCCGTTTGCTCAACGTGGCGATTTCGGCGACGCTGTCCAGTTCATGGCCGACACCGGCGCCCCGCTCAACTTAGGATCCGCGGCGCAGTTCTCTGAAAACACGTTCTATGGCAATAAGGGATTTTCCAGCTACAACGCCATGTTGCTCACCTTGACGAAGAACATGTCGCACGGTCTGCACTTCGACTTCAACTACACCTGGCAGCACTCCATCGATAATATTTCGTCCTTCGCCAACTCCGCGGGCGATACGGGCATCGGCGGCATCGGCCTGGTATGCGACGTGATACGGCCCAGAGAATGCCGCGCCAACTCCGACTTCCAGGAGAAGAGCATTATTACCTCGGACGCCACCTATGCGCTGCCGTTCGGCAAGGGCAAGACGTTCCTTAACGATATTTCCTTCTGGGAGAACGAATTGGTCGGCGGCTGGGAACTTTCCGGCATCACAAGCTGGCACAGCGGGCAGGCGTGGGGAACAAGTTCCAACGCCTTCGTTGCCAGCTACTCCAACAGTGCTCCGGGCATCCTTATCGGTCCCAAATCGGCAGTACAGACGCATGTGAAATACCTTCCGGGAGGAGGCGTCAACCTCTTCGCAAACCAGGCAAATGCCGCAGCCGCGTATGAGGGACCGATAGGGTTCCACATCGGAGCCCGTAACGGCCTGGTTGGACCAAGGTTCTTCGATGAGGACCTGGGACTGGGCAAAGCATTCCCTATCTGGGATGACAAGGTCAATCTGAAGTTCCGTGCGGACGCATTCAACGCGTTCAACCATCCGAACTTCAGCTTGCCAGGGAACAATGTCTACAACGGCCTGGATCAGCAGGACATCACAAACCACACCTTCGGCGATGTCAGCTACACCGTGGAACCAAGTGGAAACTATAACAATGGAGCTCGCGTGCTGCAGCTCTCGCTGCGCCTGCAATTCTAAGGCGTAAGGGAAAGCAAGAATAAAAGGGACCGCTTCGGCGGTCCCTTTTTATGCCCGTACGGAGTTTCGGCGACCCTCTTCGTCCTGATTTCACTTCTACAAGATGCAGGGGCAGCGGGGCGATCAGGCCTTTCTGCCGGTTCGCTTCTTCGCGGCAGACTTTTTCAGCGCGGTCTTCCTGGCAGAGGATTTCTTCACGGCAGGCTTTGCGGCGGTCTTCTTCGCAGCGGTGGACCTGGCCGTAACCAGCCGTTTTTTTGCCGTCTTCTTCGGCTTGGCGGCGGGAGCGGCTTTGGCGGCTACTGGCCTGGTTTTGGCAGTGGCTTTCTTGCGGGCGGCGAGGGTTCTGGCGGCGAGAGCGGATTTAAGCTCGGCGTCGAACTCGGCCGGGGTGACGGGGCGGACGGACTTACGCAGCCTTTCAATGTCATAAAAAGCGCGGCGCTCGGTGAGAAAGACGTGGACGACAAAGTCCACATAGTCGAGGAGAATCCATTCGCCGTGGCGGCGGCCCTCGACGGAGTTGGGGAAGACGCCAAACTCCTTCTTGAGCTTGTGCTCGATTTCGTCGGCGATGGCGACGGCCTGGCGGTCGTTGGCGGCGGAGGTAACGAGGAAGAAGTCGGAGAGGCCGGAGTCAATGGGGTCGAGCTCGAGGATGCGGGTATCCTGGCCTTTTTTGTCTTCACAGACCTGGGCCGCGGCCTGAACGAGGATGCGGGTTTGCTGGCGTGCTTCGGTGGTCGTCATTCGGTAGAAAGGTTCTCCAACCTCAATCGTAGACCCTGGCCATGGGAGCGGCAAATCAACAATAGAGGTTGTGGGAACGAATGTAATCAAGGACGGCTTTGGGCAGGAGCTCGAGTCCGGCCAGGGGAGATCCAGAAGCCGCGCGGAGATGGTCGCAAATCCAATCCCGAAGCTGGGTGGCGCTGATTTCGACATTCAGCCCGGGGAGAAGGTAGAAGGGGGCGGTTTCTCCGGCGGGATTGTGGAGCAGGCAGGATCGGATTGCGACTTCGGAGCGGGTTTGTTCCGCGCCGGGCACGGAATCCATGGTCAAACCCTCGGGCAATGCCGCCCTCAGATCGTCAAGCCGCTGGCCGGGCCGCGAGGCGACGATCAAAGGTGCCGCAAAGGGGATCTCCGCCGCGCGATGCCAGCTTCGCAGCGAAAAAAACGAGTCGGTGCCCATGAGGCAAAAAAGAGCGCCTTCGGGCGAGAGCTGGGCGCGCAGGCTGTGGAGCGTCTCCAGGGTGAAGTTGGGGGCGCCCGAGGGCTTTGGCGCATCGGCGAGCGAAATCGCGAACCCCGGCTCGTCGCCGATGGCCAGGCAAGTCATGGCCACGCGGTCTGGAAAGCCGGCGGTGGAACCATGGGGCTTGAGCGGCTGCGCGCCGACCGGGGCGAAGAGCACGGTATCGAGGCCAAGCGCCGCACGGGCAGCGCGCGCCACGGCCAAATGACCCAGATGGGGCGGGTCAAAACTGCCGCCGAAGAAGGCAATGCGACTGCCGGCGCGTGGTGGCTGGTCCATTCGTTCATGGTATCGCGCGCCGGGGCTCTGGTAGCATCAGACTCAGGATGATGCGCTTCGCGATTGCCCTGGCGGCCCTGGCAGGCGTGGTGGTATCCACGCTGGCCTTGCGCGTTCACTATTCGACCGAAACGGAGCCCTGCTCGATCAACGAGAAGTGGGACTGCGGCATCGTCAACCGCAGCCCGTATTCCGAGATCGCGACCTTTCCGGTGGCGGCATTCGGGATTGCGGGCTACCTTGCCCTGGCAGTCCTGACGCTGGCGCGGCGGCGGGTTCCGGTTGCCGTACTGGCTGTAGTCGGGCTTGTATTCGCGTTCTATCTGAGCCATATCGAGAGAGACGTGCTCAGGGTGTGGTGCCTCTATTGCGTAATCTCGCAGGGGATCATCCTGCTGTTGACGGTGCTCAGCTTATGGTGGGTGTGCATGGCCCCGCCGGCCCGCCGGCGCGCGTAGAGCGAGGGGTGCGCTCCGGCTCCGGTACCTGAATTTCTCTTCGGCGGTTCAATCTCCCGCTCATCTTACCCTGCGCTCTGCGCTGTTAAACTTGAAATAAAGCCATGTTCAAAGAGAGATATGCGCGCTGGATGTACGAGTGGGAGACGCGGCTGACCATGCGCGACGAAAACCGGGTGGTGCGTCCGATGGAGTGGGGTTTCGAGTGGATCGCGCCGTTTCTTGAGGCTCACGGCTTTGGGGACGCGGTGCCGAGCGCGGAGAGTCGCCGCGGCGACCGCGAGTCGCCGCGGCGACCGGCGGCCGAGGCGGCCATGATCCGGATCAACCAGCTCCTCATCCGCCACAGCGATCTGTTCTTTGGTTACCAGCGGCCCACCGACTTTCGCCTCGAAGAACGGCATCCGCAATTGTTCCCTACCAATGTGCGGCCGGAGACGCTGGCCAAAGAGGCCTCGATCCGCCAGAGGTCAGCCGAGGGAAAGATTCAGCCGGCGCAATTTCTGCGCTTTACCTCGCCGGAGCGGACGCCCTACCCCGAAAACGACCAGGTGAATGCCCGTTGGTACCCGGCTCCGGCGCATAAGGACCCCAAGCGGCCCAAGCAGGCCATTGTGGTTCTGCCGCAATGGAATGGGGACGGTTTCAGCCACAACTCGCTGTGCACGATCTTCAACCGGATGGGGGTCTCGGCGCTGCGGCTCTCGATGCCTTACCACGATATTCGCCGCCCTCTCGAGCTGGAGCGCTCCGACTATAACGTCAGCGCCAACATCGGCCGGTCGCTGGCGGCTTGCAGGCAGGCGGTGGTGGATATCCGCTGCTGCGTGGACTGGCTGGAGGAACAGGGCTACGAGCACTTCGGCGTGCTGGGAACCAGCCTGGGCTCCTGCTACACCTTCCTGGCCAGTGCGCACGACCCGCGCATCCGGGTGAACGCCTTCAACCACGCTTCAACAGCTTTCGGGGACGTGACCTGGGCGGGCCAGAGCACGCGCCACGTGCGCCAGGCGCTGGAAGAAGCCGGGCTGACCCAGGACCGTGTGCGTGCATTATGGGCGGCCGCCAGCCCGTGCTACTACTACCCCAAATTCGCCAGCCAGGAAGCCGGCGGACCTGCCAAGCAAGTGCTGATGGTCTATGCCGATTACGATCTGACCTTCCCCAGGGAGTACTCGCTCCAGGTGGTTGAGGCCTTCCGCCGCTTCGGCCTCAACTTTGAGACCAAAGTGCTGCCCTGCGGCCACTACACTACCGGCGAAACTCCCTACAAGTTCATCGACGGCTGGTACCTGAGCTGGTTTGTCTACCGGGCGTTCAAGGCTCTGCGGAGAGAAAAGGCGGCCGGTTTGACGGCGGCAGCCGTAACTGCGCGAACGTCGGAAGAGGAAGCCGTCTCCCGCTAGGGCCTGACTGGTATCCCACCCTTTTCGGTCGCCGCGGCGACACGCGAAAAGGATGGGGCACCCAATTTTTAATCGCACCCAATTATTAATCACACCCATTTTTTACTCGCACGCTAGCGGACCTTGCTCAGGTCCAGGCGGAGGAGTTTGGCGGGATCCAGCCAGGCGTCCTGCCAGCGGACGGCCCAGTGCAGGTGGGGGCCGGTGACGCGGCCGGTGGCGCCGCTCAGGCCCAGGCGGTCGCCGGTGGCCACGCGCTGACCCTCCTCGACGTCGATGCGGCTGAGGTGCATGGAGAGGGTGAAGAGACCGAGGCCGTGGTCGATGATCACGCAGTTGCCCTCGTAGTAGAGCGGGCGGGCCAGCACCACTACTCCGCTATTGCCGGCCCGCACCGGCGTTCCCTCGGCGGCTCGGAAGTCCATCCCTTTATGAATGCTGTCCAGCTTGCCGTTGAAGATGCGGCGGACGCCAAAGCTGGCCGTTGGCGGGGCGGTAACAGGCCTGTGAAAGCTGCCCTCCCACAGCGGTTCAGGAGAGCTGGCGGCGAAGACGGTATCTTTCAGCTTTCGCTCGGCCTCAATCTGCTGGAGCGCCTCAGGGCCGGGTTCGACAAATTTTGGCGCTACCGAGAGCGAGCTGGTGCGGTAATGGGCGGGATGAATCCGGACCGTGCGGCTCAGGGTGCCGTGGGCACCATTCGCGTCCTGGATCGTAATCATTAGCAAAGAGGGACCGGAAGGAGCTTCCACGTCCACGCCGGCGAGCGCAAACCACGCCTGCCCATCGCGCCCGCGAAAGAACTCGAGCGTTCGGCCCAGCCATTCGCCTTCGAGATTTGCTGTAGCCGGCGCATCGACGCGAATCAGCTCAGGCGAGCCGGATTCCACCACTGCGGGCGTGAGCGTGACCGAGGTGGATTGCGTGTAGGCAGTACACGAGAGGATGGCGAGAAAAGCAAAAAACCTCGAAGCGAGTCGGCGAAGTTGCATGGAAATAGCATACGAAGAGTCGGCGATAATCATCGAAGTCAATGTAGTAAGCATATTTGAGTCAATGGCGCCATGTGGATAACGATTCCATAGAAATATATGATTATATACGAATTCGACATCATTAATAAGATATATATATTTTCATCTATGTATAATATGATTTCTGTTGACGCGGTAACACTTTATGGGTCATAATCGACAATGAGGCTAGATTTTTATGGCAATAGGCGCAAATCCATCTCTTTACAGCTCGAATAATGCCATTGGGTTGCACTGCCTTGTGGAAGAGATGGATCTGAGCGTTCCCCTGCCTGCCGTGCGCTCAGAGGTGGTTGCTGGGGCGAGGAAGACCCACGTAAACCCAGACACTACAGTTCTCGAACAGTACCCCGCATCGTATGCCCCGAAGGACATTTGGGGGAATCTGCGCTTTGCCATGCGTTATGAGCCCATCGACCTCGGGGTGCTTTCTGCCTTCTTTCAGGCAATTGACCAAGACGAACTGGAAACCTGGATACGCGGTGAGTCCACCGGAATCTTTGCCCGGCGGGCATGGTATCTGTTTGAGATGCTGACGGGCCGAATGCTAAATTTGCCAGATGTTCCGCCAACGGGGTATGCGCCGCTGCTACGCCCTGAAGCCCACATTACATCGAAAGGAATTCATGTTCAGCGGCAGAAGATTGTCAACAATCTGCTTGGTGATCGCGATTATTGCCCCTTAATTCGAAGGACCAGCAATCTGGACGGATGGATGCAGCAGGACTTTCGACAGATGTTTCAAGGGGTTGTAAGCGGGGTTGCGCCTGCCGTGCTGGAACGAGCTGTGCAATACCTGTTTGTCAAGGAAACCAAGTCGTCCTTTGCCATTGAGGGGGAATCGCCAGACCCCGGCAAAGAGCGGCGATTCGTTCAGGTCTTGCAAAAAGTTGGAGATTTTAACACCTCTAGCATGGATGCATACGTACAGTTGCAAAAATTGATTCTTGATGCGCGGTACGCGGAGAGCGGTTGGCGAATCAAACAGAATTATGTCGGCACAAGCCTTCCTGATTCTGAGATTGTTCATTTGATTAGTCCCAAGCCGGAGGATTTGCACTCGCTTATGGGCGGCTGGATGAGATCTGTTGCACGAATTGGGAATGGCGGGGTGAATCCAATTTGCGTTGCGGCCATCGCAGGGTTTGGCTTCGTCTACCTGCATCCATTCGAGGATGGCAACGGAAGGATACACCGCTTTCTGATTCATCACAGTCTAGCTAAACTGGGGTTTACGCCTCCCGGAGTCCTGTTTCCGGTCTCAGCATCCATGCTTCGGAACAAAGCTACCTATGACCTGGCGCTGGAGGTATTTTCCAGCAAAATTCGACCTTTAATCGATTACATCATGGATGATCTGCGCCAAATGAGTGTTTTAGGAGATACAGCTTCCCTTTATCGCTATCCGGATTTGACGGCACAAACAGAATATCTATATTTGAGGATGGCCGATACGATCGATACGGATATGCGGCAGGAAATAGGCTTCATTGAGAGCTATGACCGGGCGTTAAATGCTCTCAAAGATGTGGTAGATATGCCGGACCCTCGAGCCTCCCTGTTGGCACGGTTAATTATGCAGAACCATGGGCGGCTGTCCAAGGGTAAACGAGGGCAGTTCCCTGAGTTGACCTATGAAGAGATTGCGGCAATCGAAGCGGCAATTGGAAGAGTTCAGGCAGGAAAGGAGGCGCTATGACGGACTTTGATGAGTATCTGCAAAAGCGCAATGCAGCAGAATCAATGAAAGCTAGAGACTCGATACTGCTTTTTGCTGAAGCCGGGAAAGAATGGCAACGCCTGAAGGATCGGGTTCGCGAGATAACCGCAGGCAAATCCTTGGGCGTCGAGAAGTTCGAATGGTCACCATACCCGGCGCCATATCCGGATTTTCTCAAGCTGAAAGATGTTGCCGCGACCTTTATTGCGAAAGTAGCAGCCGGAACCTCCGCCCAAAACTTCCGCGTCGTCTTTTCACGGCGTCCACTCCGCGCGGATGACGTTGTGAGAGAGGAATGGTCAGACGAAGACCCAATTCCAGCAAGAACCTGGTTATTGAATCTGAAACCGACAAATGGTATTTTCTGCTGGTCCCAGAAACAGAGTGCGGCCAAGTGGACGACAGAGGGATTTGCCGGCTATATTGCGCAACAACTCGTTGAATACTATGAGGCGTACACGTCCGCTCTCAAAGCCAAGTATCCTTGGGTAAATTTTTAGACAGTCGCCCAAAGGTCTAATTTGCATAATTTAGCCGCACGCATCTCATTTGCGAACCACTACATTCGACCCAATGCAGGCCATCTTCGAGTGAGCGATCACACAATAGGGCCTACCGCGGATGCGCGGCCAGCCATGTGTTTGCCCGCTGCTCGGCATCATCCTGTTCATCGGCGGTGATTCTGGCTCCCATCAACTGGCGGCTTGCAGCGTATTTTTCCTGATTTGGCCCCTTTACCTTAGCAGCCAGGTAAAACCAGTAGTAGGCTTCCACATCGCTTTGGGGAACGCCCTGGCCCATGGAGAAAAGAACGCCGAGGGTAGCCTGTGCGTCCGCATCTCCCTGTTCGGCCGCTTTTCGATACCAGGCGACGGCCTGCTCCATATCGCGGAGGAAGCCCTTGGCCCCGTCGCGATAGAGCGAGGCCAGGCGGATCTGGGCATCGGTGCGGCCCTGATCGGCGGCCTTGCGGTACCACGCGGCGGCCTGCGTGTAATCCTTCTCGACGACCTTGCCGGTCTTGTAGCTGTCGCCCACCAGTATTTGCGAGTCGGCATCGCCGGCATTGGCCCGGGCCAGCAGGGTTGCGTCTATACCCGGGTATTGGATGTGCGGAGTTTGCGTAAAGGCCGGGGCCAGTGCCGACGCAAAAAGCATGAGCAGAACGAATCGTATCCATCGCATCTTCATGGGGACCTCACTCAACAATCCGAAATCGTTGCCGATACCAGTTTACCGAGTTGCAGCAATAATCTGGACGGCCGGGGGAGATGAAAGTCAACCGGAAGACTACACAAAACGTGGTATATCCGCGGATTGTTTCCACCTATCAACAGGACCGCGAAAGCGCCGGGAAAAGGGTCTAAAATCCTTATATGACCGACCGCATGTCTCAGCCCCTCGCCCAGGCCGACCCCGCCGTGGCCGCCGCTCTTGACCAGGAAACCCTCCGCCAGCACGAGGGGCTGGAGATGATTGCCAGCGAAAACTTCGTGTCTGAAGCGGTGCTGGAGGCTGCCGGCTCGATTTTTACGAACAAATACGCCGAGGGCTATCCTGGGCGGCGCTACTACGGCGGCTGCGAGTATGCCGATGTGGTGGAGAACCTGGCGCGCGACCGGGCCAGGCAGATCTTCGGCGGAGAGCACGTGAACGTGCAGCCGCACTCCGGCTCGCAGGCCAACGCCTCAGCCTATGCGGCGGTGCTGCAGGCGGGCGATACGATCCTGGGCCTGGACCTGGCGCACGGCGGCCACCTGACCCACGGGCACAGGCTCAGCTTCAGCGGTAAGCTCTACCGGCCCACGTTTTACCAGGTGCGGCGTGACACGGAGCTGATCGACTACGACGAGCTGGAGGCGATTGCCGAGCGGGAGCGGCCCAAGGTGCTCATCGGCGGCGGCAGCGCTTACCCCCGGCTGTGGGACTTTGCCCGCATGCGGCAGATTGCCGACAAGGTGGGCGCGGTTTATATCTTCGATATGGCGCACATTGCCGGGCTGGTGGCTGGCGGCGTGCATCCTTCGCCGGTTCCCCACGCGCACATCACGACGACGACGACCCACAAGACATTGCGCGGGCCTCGCGCGGGACTCATTATTTGCGGGAAGGATCTGGCGGCAGCCGTGGACAAGGCCGTCTTTCCCGGCCAGCAGGGCGGGCCGCTGGTGCACATCGTGGCTGCCAAGGCGGTTGCCCTGGGCGAGGCGCTGCGGCCGGAGTTCCGCACCTATGCGGCGCAGATTGTGGCCAACGCCAAGGTGCTGGCGCAGGGTTTGCAGCAGGCCGGATTCCGCATTATCTCCGGCGGCACGGATAACCACCTGATGCTGGTGGACACATTCCAGAAGGGCATCCTGGGCTCTGAGGCCGAGCTGGCGCTGGGCAAGGCCGGGATCACGGTGAACAAGAATTCGATCCCTTACGACACCAATCCTCCGCTCAAGCCGTCGGGCATTCGCGTGGGCACTCCGGCATTGACCACCCGCGGCATGAAGGAGCCGGAGATGCGGCAGATTGGCGTCTGGATGGCCAAAGCCCTTGAGGCGCGGAATGACGATGCGGCTCTGGAACGGATTCGCGGGGAGGTGGCGGAGCTGGCCAATCAATTCCCGCTGTATGCCTGGCGGCGTCACCCGGCGGCTGTGGGAGTTTAGGTCGCTCCCGGCGATGATTCGCCGTCTATTCCAGCCCCAGGCTGCGGTCTCAGAAATTTATTGAACAGCAACTTGCCTCAGGGCGCCGTGTTGGAGCTAAAGTAATTGATGATGACCCACCAGGGGGACAAGAGCAGCAGAGGATGGCTGTTCACCCATGGACATCAGGAGGAAACGATGAAATCCATTCAGATAGCCTTAGCCACTTTGCTTGTTCTTGCCATTCCGGCGTATGCCGTGCATACCCAGGCCGGAGGAACCCAACGGCCGCCCAAGAGCGGGCCAAAGACGTACACAGGCACGCCGCACGCGCCCGAGCCCAATCGTAACTACAGCGACAAGGCAGGCCACCCCAACGTCCCGCACGTGGATGGGAAGACCTGGGTTGGCCACGACACGGGCCGCGGCGACGCGAATTACCATCTTGACCACCCCTTTGCGCACGGCCAATTTACCGGCGGTTTCGGCCGCGGGCATGAGTGGCATCTGGGCGGCGGAGGTCCAGGCCGCTTCTGGTTCAACGGATGGTACTGGGACGTTGCGTCGTTTGACATTGGCTTCTGCAGCGGCTGGCTGTGGGACTCCGACGATATCGTGATTTACCCGGACCCCGACCACGACGGCTGGTACCTGGCCTACAACGTGCGGCTGGGAACCTATGTGCACGTGGAGTATCTGGGAACATAGGCTGGCTAATACAAGCGGAAGCAATTCACGCGACAAGGGGGACAGGCCGTGGGGCCTGTCCCCCTTGTCTTTTATAGGTATCTCGAACTTAGAGGGATGAGTCCGTGGATGCTGATAAATCTTCGCTCGCCTAACAGGGTTTCGGCAGCATCCAGGATGAGTTCAATCGCAAGGGGCTTATCTCCGGACAGGAACAGAAGTAGCGGGCATTTTTCATATTGCAGAAGGCATGTAAGGAGAAGACCGTGGGCAAGCCGGAATGAATTGTTCCGGATTGCGCTCCTTCGAATAGACAAAAATCTCTCACAAAATTGTTAAAAAGCCAAATTATGAGTTATGCTTGACTAATGGCTATAGACTCAATTCTTGCCCAAATAGACGCGGAGATCGCAACGCTGAAGCAGGCACGCTCACTGCTGGCGAGCGCCGGCCTAATCACCACGAATGTAACTGAGCACAAAACCAGGAAGAGGCGCGTTTTGAGCCCCGAGGCGCGCAAGCGGATTGCCGATGCGCAGCGCAAGCGGTGGGCCGCACAGAAAGCCAAGGCCAAGTAAGAAGCATCAACAATTAATCTGCTCATTTTCCCCATGCGCTGTATTCGGCCCAGTCATGAGCCGATAGCGCCCTGTAATGAGAAGATCCCGCCGTTTGCGCCGCGGGAGTTGGCCGATCCGGCCGTGGCGATGCTCTGTCATCGCCATCCGGCCGCGCTGGTGCTGCGTCGAGAACAGTCACGGCGCATGCAAGGCCGCATCGATGCGATAGCCGATCTGCAGAACATTCGTATAGATTGATGCGCAAAGTAAGCTGTTCAACTGTGGCTTCTCAGGAAAGCTCCGCCAGGACCGGCTCCTGATCCTTCGGCTTACTCTCATTCCGCTCTCTAGGACGCGTGGCCATCGGGATTCCAGCCGGATCAGGCCGCAACTATTTCCCTCAAAAAGACTCCGTGCTGAAATGGCTTGCTACCCGCCGCATCCGGGTTTAATGTGTTGCCAGTATGTAAGCGTCTCCCATAAACGGAGGTACGCGATGCGCAGGTCCATTCCAATTCTTGCCGCGGCTCTGTTGCCCTTGCTTTTCGTCTCGCCGATCGCCCCGCAAACGTCCAACAGCGCCGGTGGACAAAGCTCCGATGCACTGACTGCTCAATATAACCAGGCCATGCAGGCAAAGGATTGGCCCAGCGCCACAGCCACCGCGCAGCAACTGGTAGGGCTAAAAGCAACGTCTCTGAACCTGAAGCTGCTGGCGAACGCGCAGCTTTACTCCGGCTCTGCGGATGCAGCACTGGCCACCTACGGCCAGGCCCTGGCCGCGGCGGAAAAGGAAAAACCCGCGGAGGGTCCAGCGATGGCTAGCTGGAAAGACGGCCTGTCGCAGATCTACATCGGCAAGGGCAATGCGCTGCTCAAGCTCAAACGCGACGCGGAGGCGGTCGAAGCGTATAACCATTCGGCTGAATTCGCGGCCAACCAGGGGCTGGCTTACTTCAATGTTTGCGCCGTGCTCTATAACATCGGCAACACGCATGACTCTGCTGCGGCCTGCCGCAAGTGCGTGCAGGCGGACCCCTCCAGGGCGAATGCCTGGTTCGTCCTTGCTTCGGATCTCTTTGCCGATTTGCCTGTCACAGCACAAGGCAAGGTCGTTGCCTCGCCCGAGACAAAGGATGCGCTGGAAAAGTATCTGGCGCTCGCCCCGGACGGCCCTCACGCCGCTGACGTGAAAGCCATGCTGGATATGATCTCAAAGTAGGAAGATGCTGTCGCTGGCAGATAAGACGCCAGTTTCGGTACTTAGGTTGAACAGAGCCTAACTCAGCCCGGTCATCACCAGCATGCGCGGCTCGGTCATCTCTTCAATGGCGGAACGGATGCCTTCGCGTCCCAGGCCTGAGTCTTTGACGCCGCCGAAGGGCATGGGGTCGAGACGCCATGTGGGAGTGTCGCCCACGATGAGCGAACCAACCTCGAGTTCGCGATAGGCGGTGAGGATGCGGCCGGCGTCGCGGGTGAGCAGGCCGGCCTGCAGGCCGTATTTCGAGTGGTTCACGTCGGCCAGCGCCTGCTCGAAGTCGTCGTAAGGCTCGATGACCACGACCGGGCCGAAGACCTCCTCGTCGCGCACCATCATGCCGGGCTTGGTTCCGGTCAGGATCGCGGGGGTGATCACGGAGCCGCGGCGCTCGCCGCCGGCTACCAGCTTGGCGCCGCCCTCGACGGCTTCCTTGATCCAGGCCTCCACGCGCTCGGCGTCGCTGAGCCGGACGAGCGGGCCCACCTCGGTGGCTTCATCAGAGGGGTCGCCGGCGACCAGCCTGGCCGCGTGCTCGACGACTTTCCACAAGAAAGACTGGAAGACGCTGCGCTCAACAAAGACGCGCTGCACGCTGACGCAGGACTGGCCGGCATAGCCGAAGGCCGCGTGCGCGGTGCGCGCGGCTGCGCCGTCCAGGTCGTGCCAGTCGCCGTGGACGATGAGCGCGGCATTGCCTCCCAGTTCAAGAAGCACGCGCTTGCGTCCGGAGTGGGCTTTAAGCTCCCAACCCACTTTGGCTGAGCCGGTAAAGCTGACCAGCTTGATGCTGTCTTCCTTCTCGGCCAGCCATGCGGTATCGGCATTGCCCAGCGTGAGCACGGCCAGCGCCTCATCGGGCCATCCGGCCTTGAGGATCACTTCGCCCAGGGCCAGCGCGGTAAAGGGGGTCTGCGGGGCGGGCTTCAGAATCACCGGGCAACCGGCGGCCAGGGCGGGCGCAACCTTGTGGGCCACCAGGTTCAACGGAAAGTTGAACGGGGTAATAGCCAGCACCGGACCGATGGGGAAGCGCTGGACGAGTCCCCAGCGGCCCTCGTTGCCTTCGGTCAGGTCCAGGGGAAGGCTCTCGCCGCCCAGCCGCGCGGCCTCTTCGGCGGCGGTCTTGAAGGTGAGCACGGCGCGATCCACCTCGGTGCGCGCCAGGCGAATGGGCTTGCCCGCCTCGGCGACGATCAACTTTGCGAAGCGCTCCTTTTGCTCGATGAGCGCGGCGGCCACGTCCTCGAGAATCTCGCGGCGCTTCCAGCGGGGCAGGGCGCGTGTGCGGCGCAAGCTGGCAGTGGCGTGGTGTACGGCCTGGCGGGCATCGGCGCGGGTGGCCACTGTAACCCGGCCCACCAGCCCCTGGTCCCAGGGCGAGCGCACCTCCAGCGCTTCGCCTTCAATCCACTCCTTGCCGCACAGCAGAAATCCCGTTTGTGTTCCCGGCCGCATCTTCATGGCGTTCCCCGTTCCTCGCTCGTCTCTGCTCTAAATGGTACAAGGAGAAGGTGCGCGCGGCACAGGGTTACAAAAACAGTCTTCTCCGGCAGGTTCAGGATGAAACACCGGGAGCGGTTATTTCCAATCTGCGGTAGGTCATGTAGTTGGGCAGCGAGAGCAGCTCCACGGTCATGTTCCCGCTTGGAATCGTAGGGCATAGCCAACGAACTACTTACGGCACTTCGATCTTCGGGGGATTTGGGTGCGCCAAGTCGATGATGATTTCCGAGTCTCGTGGTGTTTTGAACTCTCTCGCGTCAAGGATCCCCGACTTTCCGATGGTGTACAACATAAAGACGTCGGGGGGATTCCCCCCTACGAAGCTGAATGTACCATTTCCACCGCCCGTATCCGTTACTGCGCTGTTGATTGTGTAGGGAATGTTCACCCCTGACATCGTCAGGAATACAGGCCTTTCATTGGCGGGAATGTTCCTAAGCTCTCCACGTACGATATTTTGCGGGCCAAGAGAGGCTGGGAAAGCCCCATAAGGGAAGAGTATGCTACCCGAAAAAACCCAGACATCCGGCTGCAATACGTCCACATGCCTGTCGGCACCCCCCAAGTTGGCGAGGAACGAGAGGTCATAATGACCGTAGGGGACATGATCCGCGACAGCACCTTTGAACAGACTGGCCATCTCGGTCCCATCGTGAATATCGCTAAACTGCGTAACATTGATCCTGCGGGGATCGTCAGCTTCTACTGAATTCAGAGTTTCATTCAGAAGAACAATATGTACCCGTGCAAAATGGTTAGGGACCTCTACCGTCTCGTATTTCCCGTATTTCCCGCAATAATCGAACACGCGACCAAATACATCCGAGCCGGACTTCGATTGCAGTACGATCCGATATCTTCCGTATGGCACGTTCTTAGCTATAAGGGGATATCTCGGATCGGGATATTTTGGGTCGACACCGAACCAACTTGCTCGATTGACTTTAGATTGCAGATCGACAAACTCCTTCACATAGTAATCTTTGTCTAACAAGCTCCCCAACCCGTCTGTGGGTCGAATCTCCAGAACATCGTCCCTCGTGCCGTGGGTCTTACCGTTGCACTGCGGTCTGCAGCAGGGAACAAGTACCGCAAAAACGACTGCGATCGTTATCAGCTTGATGACATTCATGGACATGCCTCCTTTATGAGCAATCAATTCGCGCTTCCGGATCGCAGCTTTTTCAGGCCCTCAATATAAATCGGAAGCGCATATCTTCGCCGTACCACATGATGTAGTTGGTGCCCCAGGCGTTATTGAAGAGGCTGGAGTGGATTCCGGCGCTGAGGTCGGGCTGCGAGTTCGAGAAGAGCAGCGGCGTTCTATCGCCCAGGGCGACGACCGGCGCGTCGATGGTCTCCACTGCAAAGCTATGCTCGGCCTGCCGGTATTCAAATCCCTTCGACAGGCTGTGCATATGGCGGTTTCCTGAAACTGCGACGTCGAAGGGCGAGACGGACTCGCCGGATTTTTCGAGAGTCCAGCCCTTCTGATCTTCGGCGATGGGATTGAAGGTAAGCCAGAGTGCTTCAGGGAGCCGGGTAGCGGGCTTCTGGAAGCACGAGACGTTGAGATGGATTACCGGCTCGGCTTTGGGCAGCAGCAACTCAAGGTAGACCATGCGCGGGAAGCTGGCGCGGCCGGATTGAAAGGCTTCTTCGTCCTGGATTTCGAGGCGGGCGACGATGCGGTGGGCATCGGCTGATTCTTCCACATGCACGACGGCCGACGACGGCTGCCAATCCTGTCGTACCGCGCCAAACTTTTCAATGTTCGGCTTGCCGAAGTCCTTGGGCGCCCAATCGATTGTTGAGTCGTTCATCAGCACATAACTGGCGAGGAAGCGCTGGTAATCCTCCTGCGAGAGAGTCTGATAGGTGAAGAGCGCGATGGGGTTGCTCTTGCTTGCCCATTCACGGCCGGTGGTTTTGTTGCGGAGCCGGGTAATGGCGCCGGTTTGTGCATCCAATCCCAAAATGAAATGAGCGGTTTCAATCGGTTTTCCGGCAGGCTGCATGACGGCCTGGGGCGAGAGTTCCAGCTCGTCCGGGTCCGGGGTAAGGCTCTGGAGAGCGCGTAGTGCCTGGCCGCGGAGATTGGCGGGCAGCGTGCCAACGGCGTCGTAGAGGTCCTTGCGCTTCTCTTCCCAACTGAACTCCATCACCTTGTAGCCTTTGGTATCGAGCACGCGGGCCAAGTCGGCGGGCTTGTAGTTATCAAAATCAATCCAGGTTTTGGTGTCGGCGCCCCAGGTGTGCTCGGCCTCGAGCAGCAAGCGGCGGAGCAGGGCCAGGTCAGTCGCGTCGCCGGTTTGAAACGCGCTCTGGGCGATCCAGGCATCACGCAGGCGGGATACTTCGCGATAGCGGGCCACCTTCCGCGGGTCGCTCGAGCATCCGTGGATCCAGGTATCGCCGATCTCCTGGGTTACGACGGGGAGCTGGGCGCGATAGGGCTGAAGGGCTTTGGCCATCTCGGATAGATTGCAGGCGGTGATCTCCGCATTGGGGAACTGCGTGGCGAGTCCGGCGTGAATCGCGGCGATTTCCTCGGGCGTATGCGGTCCGCTGTTGTCGCCGCGCACACGGGTCGCGAGCGCGAGATCGGAGCCGGGGACGCGGGCTACTCCGCTGTATCCGAGGTGATACATCACAGGCAGAGTCGCGCCGGAGGGATCATGCCAGAGGAAGATGGGCGGCAACTGGGCGGCAGTGGAGGCGTCGTTGACGCCGATTTCGAGCAGGTTGACGCCGTGCCTGGCCAGCGGCGGAACAATGCCGCGCGTGTGGCCGGGAACGTCGGTCATTTTGGCGCCCGTGGTGACCACGCCGAAGCGGCGGTCGAGGGAGTGCGAAATGGCGAGACTGCCCTCGATCATGGATTGGCTCAAAAACTCGGTCTGCCAGGTGAAGGGCAGCGCGTGCCAGGCGATATCGCCGCGGGCGATTGCCTGTTCCATCGTCTTGCGCTGCTCGGGCGAGGCCTGTTCGAGATATTCAAAGAGCAGCCAGGAGCCGGTGGTCCACACATAGCGGCGCTTGCCCGAGGCGTTTGCGGCGCGGGCAATCTCGATCGCCTGGGGGAAGAATTGTTCGAAGTATCTTTTGTGGACGACGTTGTATTGCGTATCAATAAACCCCGCGTCGAAGTGGCACTTGAACATGACCAGTACACGCTTGACGGTGGAGTCCGGCTGGAGCTGCTGGGCGTGAAGAGAAAACGGAGAGCGGAGAAGCAGGCCGGTTCCCAGGGCGGTGACGGTCTTCACAAAATCGCGGCGTTTCATGATGAAATTCCTTCTTGTACCGAATCGCTCGAAGTGTACCACCTCCAATCAACCCGTGCGGATAGTAGGTAATGTCCTAAAGTTGCGTTGAAAGCAATTCTCTGATTATCCACGTATGGTCGGTCAATCCCGATTCCATCGCCGGGGTGACCCGCAAAGTTTGGTGTATCCGGCAGAAATTGTAGTAGGCGAACCAGAGAGAATAGGCAGCTTGCAGGTTTTCCCATTTCTTTGAGAACGCATTTGTCAGCCGCGTCATGCACCGCATCCCCATCCTGATGCTGAGATTCTGGCGTTCGATGTGCGAAGTGCATATCCGATTTCTGACTGGCCTTCCCATGATTTCGTATGGGACAGCATCCACAACCTCAGCCGGGCTGTACCGCTGCTCTCCTTCGCGGGAAACGCCATAGACTTTGACGAGTTGCGCGAAGTCCACTAGGCCCTTGAGGTACAGTCTGACGGCGCTGATGTAGGGCTTGAATCCATCCGTTGTCAACTGATAACGATTGTTCCCCGTCGCATAGCGCAGCTTGCCGATAAAGGCATCCGTCGCCCGCTGGTCCCGCTTGCCCAGGTGCCACGCGAGAATCAGCTTGCTATGCCGTTCGATCCCCACGAAACAGTAGGCGTCGCCGATTTCGGGAATGTCCTTTTCGTGCTCCCATTTGTGGCCTTCTTTTTTCTGGACAAATCCCCAAATCTCATCAGCCTGTACATCGCAGACGGGCAGGCTCTTGATTTTCTCTTCCATGAGCCGTTCGCAGCGGTCCCCGGCCAGCACGAGCAAGCGGAGAATCGTATCGCGGTGAATCCCGGTGATGCGCTCCGTACTGCGGATGCTGGTTCCTTCGATCAACAGTTGAAGCGCAAGAAGCGCCTTATCTTCGGCAACAGTCATGGAACCAAACAAGTAAACATGCTCGGCAGTATAGGTTTTGCCGCACTGGGGGCAGCGATACCGTTGTAATCCATTGCGATGCTTCCCGAACCTCTGGCATTTAATGGTGCACTCTTTGCAGTTCATGAATACAGAATACACGAAGCGGTTGCTGATTGTCAAGGAAAATCTTTGTTGCTTTTTTCTCAACATGGTCTACAATGTACCTTGAAGGAGTAATTGATATGGCCAAAGTGATTGTCGAACGAAACGATCTGCGCATCGAGGCTGACTTAACGTTCGATCAGATCAAGGATTTGATGGGCGTGAATGGTCATGGAGGGACGCCAAAAGTGACCCCCGCTCCTACAAATAAGGCTCCTGTTAGTCCGTCGGCGCGAGCTGACTTCAACGGATTCGTTGCGACTATTTCAGATCGTGGGCGCAAATTCATTTCCACTCTCAAGCGCAACGAGCAAGGCATCGAGGCTAATGATTTAGCTAGGGCGCTAGAGTTTAATGAGCCGAAGCAGATTGGCGGTCTTACTGGGGGTGGGTTAGCCAAGGTCGCGCACAAGCAAGGGATTGACCTGAACGATGTTTATCGCACAGAGATTACAACCCCAAATGGCAAGAGAACATTGACGTATTATCCTGGGAGGCTAATTTTGAACATTCTTCATCCCGAAGAAAAACCCGCCATTTAGGCGGGTTTTTGTGGAGATGTGGCTGAGGGGCTTATAGCGAGGGATTTATAATCCCTTGATCGTGCTAGAACCACGATCCGTAGGTTCGAATCCTACCATCTCCGCTCACTACGATTGCGGAATATGGTGTACGATCTTTGACATTGGCTCTTAGCTCTTGATTGGCTAATCCCGATAGCAGCGAATTGACGGAAACTGACTGTTTGTAACCGGCACGAACACGGTTTCCGGACTTCGCCCTACCGGAAAGGATGGTCAGTACCCCTGACCATCCCAAAATCTAAGGGCCACGGAGGGTGAACCATGAGCAAAAGAACGCTCAGAATCACCATTACCGTCCACTCTGATGGCAGCCTTACGGTTGTCGTAGAGTGGATATGTAGCAACCTCAGCACAGGTCTTGAGCTAGCCACTCCCCTCCTGTGCTGGGGATAATTGTTGAATAAACACCATGCAGTTGCAAGCAATAAATGCAAATGTCTCTTCAACCGCTTTTCGGCGGTCTGCCGCCTTTATGCCTTTTCCTCATACCTGAAATCTTGCGGAAATAATCTGGCCCACGCTTGGCGGTCTCTGTGCCGCCTCTTTTTCCTAGGGTGGCCGCAGGTGATTCCTTGAGAAGATCATTAGCCAAACTAGCGGCAGCAGCGAGAAGCTCTAAGGCGCGTTCCGAACGGCCCTCTGGCAAAGTGGTTGTAGCGAGTAGAAGATGCGCCTCTTCTATCATGTTTCGTAGAGCGCCGAGATCGTTGCGGTTTGGTTTCATGCCCCTACATTAGCAGCGGTAGAACACAATTGCAAGCGATTGCTGTTTAGATTCAACGCAACTTTAGGACACCACCGGATAGTACGATAGACTGCTCCCATGATCCACGACGGCCGGAGCCGCAAACTTCCTTTTGACCCTGCCGAGGCGGTAGCGCATTTACGCGCCAGCGACGCCAGGCTGGGCGCGCTGATCGACCGGGCGGGCGCGTTCACGCTGCGGCTCGATCCGGCGCCCTCGCCCTTCGAGTCGCTGCTGGAGTCGATCCTCTACCAGCAGTTGCATGGGAAGGCGGCGGCTACTATCCATCGGCGCGTAAGGGAGTACTTTGGCGGCGACCCCGCGCCGCAGCTTCTGCTTGATACTCCCGATGAGCCGTTGCGGGCAGCAGGGGTTTCAGGGAACAAGATCAAGGCGCTGAAGGACCTGGCGGCGCGCACTCTGGATGGGACGGTGCCCACGCACGCGGCAATTAAAAAAATGCCGGACGCGGAGATTGTGGAGCGGCTGACCGAGGTACGCGGGATTGGGCCGTGGACGGTGGAGATGCTGCTGATCTTCCGCCTGGGGCGGCCCGACGTGCTTCCGGCGACCGACTATGGGGTGCGCAAAGGGTTTGCGCTGACCTTTCAGCGCATGCCCAGGACGCGGCCGCTCGAAGCCGCCGATCTGCCCAGGCCGGAGGTGCTTTTCAAAAGGGGAAAACGCTGGGCGCCATTCCGCTCGGTGGCCAGTTGGTACCTGTGGCGGGCCTGCGATCTTGCCAAAGGCACCGCGCCCTCAGGGCGGTCGAGCTTAAAATAGCTAAAAGCTAATAGCTAGGAGCTGTTTTTCATGGCCGCAAGCAAGCGATTCGTCTGCATTCATGGTCACTTTTACCAGCCGCCGCGGGAGAATCCGTGGCTGGAGACGGTGGAGACCGAGGATACAGCCGCGCCCTACCACGACTGGAACGAGCGCATCTGCGCGGAGTGCTACGCCACCAACGGCGCGGCGCGGATCGTGAACAACAAGAATCAGATCCAGCGCATCGTGAACAATTACGCGCGCATCAGCTTCAACTTCGGGCCCACGCTGCTGAGCTGGCTGAAGGAAAACGCGCCGCGCGCCTATCGCATGATCCTGGACGGCGAGCGCCGCAGCCGGAAGAGCTATGGCGGCCACAGCTCGGCCATGGCGCAGGTTTACAACCACATCATTCTGCCGCTGGCCGGCACCCGCGACCGCATTACGCAGATCCGCTGGGGCATTGCCGACTACCAGCGCCACTACGGCGCGCCGCCGGAGGGCATGTGGCTGGCGGAGACCGCGGCGGACACGGAATCGCTGGAACTGCTGGCTCAGCACGGCATCAAGTTCACGCTGCTGGCGCCGCACCAGTGCCGGCGCATCCGCGCGCTGAAGGAGGGCACGGGCTGGACCGATACCGCAGGCGCCACGGTCGATACCACGCGGCCCTACCTGGTGCGCTTCGATTCCGGGGTTTCGATTGCCGTCTTCTTTTACAACGGACCCACCTCCCGGGCGATTGCGTTTGAAGGGTTGCTGAACTCCGGCGAGAGCCTTGCCGCGCGGCTTAAAGCCGGCTTCAAAGACGGAACGCAGCCGCAGTTGGTTCATGTGGCCACCGACGGCGAGTCCTACGGCCACCACCACAAGTACGGAGAGATGGCGCTGGCCTATGCGCTGCGCCTGCTGGAAGATGACAAGACGGTGAAGCTGACCAACTATGGCAGCTATCTGGAGCAGTTTCCGCCCGAGTACGAAGCTGAGATCGTGGACAACACCTCGTGGAGCTGCGAACACGGGGTGGAGCGCTGGCGCTCCAATTGCGGCTGCAACGGGGGCAAGCCGGGGTTCAACCAGCTTTGGCGCGCGCCGCTGCGCCAGGCCCTGGACGAGCTGCGCGACGGCGTGGCCCCGCTGACGGAGCAGGAGGGCGGCAAGCTCTTCAAAGACGTGTGGGCCGCCCGCGACAGCTATATCGAAGCCATGCTGGACCGCGGCACAGAGTCGCTGGAGCGCTTCTTCGGAGCGCATGAGAGCCACGTTCTGACGGAAGCGGAGCGGGTGCGGGCGCGGGAACTGATGGAGATGCAGCGCCACGCGCAGCTTATGTACACCAGTTGCGGCTGGTTCTTCGACGACATTGCAGGCATTGAGACGGTGCAGGTGATCGCCTATGCCGCGCGGGTGCTGCAACTGGCGCAGGAGCTCTTTGGCCAGCAGGCGGAAGCTCTGGAGCCCAGGTTTCTGGCGCGGCTGGCTGAGGCACGCTCCAATGTGGCCGGCGCCGGCGATGGCGCCCGGATCTACAAGGAGTGCGTAGCCACAATGGAGCTGGGCCTGGAGCAGGTAGCGGCCCACTACGCCATCAGCTCAGTCTTCTCGTCGTTTACCGAGGAGACCGACCTGTTCTGCTATCGCGTCCGCCGCATCTCCTACGAGATTTACACCTCCGGCCGCGGGCGGCTGGCGCTGGGCCGGGCGCAGATCGCCAGCACCATCACCGGCCAGCAGCAAAGCTTCTGGTTCGCGGTGCTGCACTTCGGCGACCAGAACATTACCGCCGCCGTAAAGGCTTACAACGAGGCCGATGCGGCCGAGTTCGAAGCCTTTGCCAAACAGGCGACGGAGCAGGTGCAGCGCGCCGATTTCCCCGACGTGATTCGCCTGCTCGACCGCTATTACGGCCACGTGGACTATTCGCTCACCTCGCTCTTCAGCGACGAGCAGCGGCGTATCGTGAAGCTCATCCTCAACTCGACGCTCCAGGACATTGAGAAATCGCTGACCGGCATCTACGAAGACCACGCCAGCCTGTTGCACTATCTCTCGCAGGCCGGGCTGCCCAAGCCGCCGGCGCTCACCCTGGCGGCGGGCTTTGCCGTCAACGCGGGGCTTCGCCGGGCACTGGAGACCGACCCCATCGACCAAGCCCTGTTGCAGTCGTTCCTCTCCCTGGCCAAGGCGGACCAGGTCCCGCTGGAGACGGCCACGCTCTCCTACATTGCCGATGATCGGATGAAGCGCGCCATGATCAAACTGGTGATGTCCTCCGGTTCGGTGGAGTTGCTGGACCGGGCCCTGGCGCTGGCCCATACCCTGGTCGAGTTGCCCTTTGAGCTGAACCTGTGGCAGGCGCAGAATATCTGGTACGAGATTCTGCGCACCTCCGGCTATGCGCTGATCGCGCTGGCCAAGGCCGACCGCCCGCATTGGGAGAAGAACTTCAGGGAACTGGGCAGTTGCCTGTCCATCGACTGCGCGGCCATCAGCGCCCAGGAGCCGGCGGCAGCGACTACGGGAGATTAGAGCGTAAACATAGTCGCGGGGGAGTTGTCCTTGAGAATCTACCTGCTGGAGCCTTCTGTCTGCAACGCCTGTTCCTGGTTTTCAGGGAGCGTCGAAAACTGCTCAATCCGCACAGAACCCTCCGGAAAGACCGCCTTGATCTCGAGTTCGCCACCCATGGCCTGAACGAAAGATCGCAGAGTACTGACATACATGTCGGTCCGCTTTTCCATCTTGGAAACAGACGCTTGGGTTATATTCAGCAGTTGAGCCAGATGAGTTTGGGTAATATTCCGCGCATTTCTCAACTCATCGAGAGGCATCGCCGCCAGCATTTGTTCCGCCGCGCGGCGATTTGCCTCTCTACGCTCGGGCGACATTCGCGCCTGGAGGGTTTCCCACTTCTTTGCCATCGCTTACCTACACTCAATGAATCAGGTGCTTTCCTCCGCCAGTTCACGAAGGTGTTGTTCATAGAGAACGTCTGCCTTTGGCACGAACTTCTCGTACCATCGGTCGTCTCCGGTTTTGTTGCCGCCTAATAGAAGCAGGGCTACACGTCGTGGATCGAATGCATACAGGATGCGAATAGGTTCCCCGCCATGCTGTACTCTCAACTCCCGCATGTGCGAGTAGCGGGAAATCACAACCGGCTTGCCATATAGGTCCGGGAGCAAAGGGCCCAATTGCTTGAGAATACGAACGGTGCGGTCGATGCTGTCCTGCTCCGATTCCGTTATGCTGTCCCACCAAGCTTCGAACTCATCAGTGAATTCAACCTCCCATGCCATTTGCGGCATATTGGTTTCCTGTGTTCTCCCGGCGTGTAACGGCCAGGTGTGTATGGCGCTGCCCTTCTGCTCGCATGACGGGGCCCATGTGCCTGCGCTCCTCCCCACCCGCACCCAAAATCCAGAGATCAGCGGCCCAACGGAACCTTCCGCACTCCGGCCTCAACACCTGCCTGGAAGCGTCGCGGAAAGGTCCGACAAAATGACTATAGCCTGGAACGACTATTCAGTCAAGGGAATATATTCTCGCAAACGTTGGTATAGGCAAGCTCCGTCAGGCTACTTTGCCGATTCGCTTGCCTTTTTGAGCTTTCCGCCCTTGAGCACAAACCGCTCGCCGCGCCAGACGATGATGTTGCCGGCAAAGCCGGCTACCCAGACGCCCATGGCTATGAGATCCCGCAAGGGAAGGAGCCACAGGCTGGGAAGCACCTGGTGGTCGCCGAGCACTTCGGCGCCGACTATCATGGCCAGGGTGAGGCGCAGGAAGAAGCTCAACCCCAGCAGCCACAGGCTCGCGGGGCTCAGGCCGCTGGCCAGCACATTGAGCAGCGCCCAGCCCAGGCCGTGGGTGAAGATGAGTCCGGCGTAGCCCCAGGGGCGGGAGTCGCGGACGGCGCGAGCCCAGCGCAACTGGTGATCGAGGAAGCCGCTCCAGCCGTAGGCGGGAATGGCGGTCTCGACCACCTCGGCGCTGAGCGCCACGCGGAAGCCGGCCTGGGCCACGCGCGCGCCCAGTTCGTAGTCGTCGGCCAGATGATCGGCCAGCGGCGCGAGGCCGCCGATCGTATCGAGCGCCTCGCGGCTTATGGCCAGCGTGGAGCCAAGGCCGTAGCGCAGGCCGCCCTCAATCATTCTGGAGAGCAGTACGCCGGCCAGGAAATCGGTGGCGATGCCCAGCGCTTCAAGTCGCGAGGGCAGCGTTCCGTGCGCGCGGCCGCGGTAGAGCGCGGTGACCAGACCGACCTGCCTTGATCTATCTGAAAAGCGGCCCTCTGGGGCTAAAGCCCGATTTGATTCTGCATCGCTTATGTACGGGCTAAAGCCCGTACCCTTCACCGAAGCCGACTCTTTTGCCGTAACCGACTCTTCCCTGGACAGATACGCGGAATCGCCGGGCGGAGGAGCGAAGTGGGCCATGACCCGCTCCAGGTAACGGGGATGGACGGTAATGTCGGAGTCGTTGATGAGCAGAAAGCTGTGACGGGCGTGATTGGCGAGCTGGGCCAGCGTACTGACCTTGCCGTTGGTTCCCAGGCGGGCGGGGCACTCGATGAGTTGAATGGAATGAGCGGGGAACTCATGCCCGAGCTGTTCGACGGCCGTGACGGCAGGGTCAGAGAGCGAGGAAACGCCGAAGAGCAACTCATACTCGCCCGCGTAGGATTGGCGGCAGTGGCTGCGGAAGGCATCGATCATGCCGGGATCGAGCCCCTTGAGGGACTTGAGGACGCTGACGCCTGGGGCAAAGGCGGACAGCGGGGCGCGCCGGGCAGCTAAAAAGGCGCGCGCCGCAACCATGGCGGCCAAAAAGTAGCCCATGCCGGCGACGGTCAGGACCGTGGTGAGAATCTCCACGGATTGGGCTAAAACGTGGGGCATCACTGGGGGTTAGTGTAGCGGATGAGGCAGCGAGTCAGCAGGTCAGCGAGTCAGCGAGTCAGCAGGTCAGCGAGTCAGCAAGTCAGCGAGTCAGCAAATCGGCAGTGAAATGTAAACGAGCCGTATGGGGGTTTCAAAGTGTGGGGTCACATCCATGAATTCACATCGCCACTTGTCAATATGCTGCTATTCAGCCTCAACGGGCTGACTCGCTGACTTGCCGACTTGCTGACCTGCTGACTCGCTATTCGTACCTCAGCGCCTCGATGGGGTCGAGGTTGGCGGCTTTCCAGGCTGGATAGATGCCGAAGAGCAGTCCGATGGCGCAGGAGACGCCGAAGCCGATAAGGACCCATACGGTGGAGAGGGTGGCCGGAAGAGCAATGGGCAGGAGGTAGACGATCCAGGTGATCACGGCGCCTGCCAGGACGCCGATCACACCGCCCACGGCGCAGAGGGTGACCGCCTCGGTGGTGAACTGAGTGAGGATGGTCCGCCTGGTGGCGCCGATGGCCTTGCGGATGCCGATCTCGCGGGTGCGCTCGGTGACCGAGACCAGCATGATATTCATAACGCCAACGCCGCCTACCATGAGGCCGACGCTGGAGATGGCGATCATGAAGATGCGCAGGTAGAAGGTGATATCTCCCCATAGCTTCAGAAGCGAGTCGGGCCCGAAGATCTCGAAGTTGTCATCCGCCTCCACCTTCACCTTGCGGCGGATGCGCAGCATTTCGCGAATCTCATCCTCGACCAGCGCCTTGTTTTTCTGGTCATCGTACTTCACGCTGATCCACAAATCCAGGTCTTCGGGATGCAGGTAATGGAAGGTTCCCAGCGGAAAATAGACCTGATTGTCGTCCGGATTCTTGCCGCTTCCCAGGGCCCGCTTCTGAAAGTCGAGCACGCCAATCACGGTATAAAGGCTGCTTTCGATGCTCACTTCCTTGCCGATCGCCGGCTCGTTGCCGAAGAGTTCTTCCCAGGTGTCGTGGCCCAGCACGCAGACATGGGCGGCGCGCTGGTCTTCATCGTCGGTAAAGAAGCGGCCCTCGATGAAGGTCAGATCCATTACGTCACCCAGCGCGGCTGTCGAGCCGTCCAGGATGGTCCCGGCCACCTTTCTGCCGTTGTACTTCACGGCCACGTCGCCCACGCGGAAATCTGTCTTTACGTGCTGGAGCGAGCCATCGACGGCCAACACGTGCGGCAATGCGCGTAGCGCCATCACGTCGCCGAGGTTAAGTTTTTTCCGGGTCAACTGCTCGGTGGTGGGGCGGGCGAGTCCGAAGGGCAGATGGAAGACCCAGATGGTGTTTGTACCCATGGAGTTGGCGAAGTCGGAGATGCGGTTGTTGAGCCCGCTGATGATGGAGGAGATGGCGATGACCGTGGTGACGCCGATGACGATGCCCAGGATGGTCAATCCCGAGCGCAGCTTGTTTGCCCTCAGGGTGTCGAGAGCCATCTTGACGGATTCGCGGGTTTGGCCGGGTACCATGGTGCACCTAGTTGTCAGTTGTCAGTGATCAGTTGTCAGTTCTTTCATGCTTAGTCTTTGATCGATTGTAGAAGCGCGTGAATCATTTTTCCTACTTCGTGAGATAGACTCTCTGTTTCATCAATGAGTTTGGGATTCCCTATTTCAAGTGCGCGGGCGATTACAAGTTGTGTTTGCAGTTCGAAATTTGAACCACGGGCAACGCCTAGGAATTGCCGGAATTCGCCTATGCTCAATCTCCCTTGTCCCTCTGCAATATTGCTTGGAACAGAGACTGCCGAACGCCTGATTTGGCTGGTCAGTCCGTATAGCTCTTCGCGCGGGAAGTCTTTGGTCAGCCGATAAATTGCAACGGCTAGCTGAATTGATCTCTGCCAAACCTGCAAATCTCGAAATGATTGGGCCATGATTTTCGACTCCTTCTTACTGACAACTGATCACTGACAACTGACAACTGACAACTGACAACTGATTCTCACAACTCCGCCCTGAGCGCCACCACCGGGTCCAGCTTGGCGGCCTTGCTGGCGGGATAAACGCCGAAGAAGATGCCCACGGCGCCGGCCAGAAAGAGTCCCAGGAGCACGCTCCACAACTGCACATTGGCGGGCCAACCGATGATGAACGTAATCAGCTTGGCCACGGCCACCCCGCAAATCACGCCGATGGCTCCGCCGGCCAGCGCCATGGTTGCGCTTTCGATAAGAAACTGCAGCAGCACGTCGCGCTGACGGGCGCCGAGGGCCTTGCGCACGCCGATCTCGCGGGTTCGCTCGGTGACAGAGACCAGCATGATGTTCATGATGACGATGCCGCCCACCGCCAGCGCAATGGAGGCGATGCCCAGCACCACCCAGGTGAAGAGCGCGCTGATCTGCTGCCAGATACCGAGAAAGGTATCGTTGGTCTCTATCTCGAAGTCGTCGTCCGCGCCGGGGGCGTCGTGGCGGCGCGTGCGCATCAGCACCCGCACCTCATCCTTGGCCCGCTCCATCACCTCGGCGCCCCCATTGGGGCGGGCGTAGATCTTCACCGAATCGTTGCTGCCGTAGGTATGCTGGTAAGTGGTGATGGGCACGGCTACCCAGTTATCCTCCGACCGGCCCAGTGTCTTGCCCAGGCGTTCGCCGATGCCGATGATGGTGTAGGGGATGCCGTCCACGCGGATTTCCTTGCCCAGGGGGTCTTCGTCGCCGAGCAGGTTGTCCACAACGTCATAGCCCACAATGGCATTGTGAGTGGCGCGGTCCACGTCGGCGGGAGTAAAGCCGCGGCCCAGGGCGATATCGATGTTATGCAGGGCCGGCATCGACCAGGTGTAGCCGCGCAGATTGGTGTCCTTGCTGGAGTGCCGGTTGTAGACGACCGTGGTGGTTCTGTAAATCGTCGCGCCCACATCGCCGCATTCGTCGCAGTTGTCCTTCACCGCCTGGTAGTCCTCAATGCGCACGATCTTGCGCTTCTCAAAGCGGAAGTAATCGTCGGCGGATAAGATCACGCTGGACTTCTGCGACACCGTGAATATATCGGCGCCATAGCCTGTGAGCTTGGTGCTCACATACTTGTTCGCGCCGTTGACCAGCGTAATGACCATGATGACCGAGGCCACGCCCATGACCACGCCGATGAGGGTGAGGATGGTGCGCAGCTTGTTTGCCCACAGCGACTGCAACGCGAGTTTGAAGGCCTCATTGAACTGCATGGCCCTGCTTTCGTTGCCGGAAGCGGCAATGCCCGGCCGCGCCCGCGCCCCGGCGTAGATGGTGGCCGCGAATGGGGGCGCGCAATACGGCTGCTGCCCGGTGATACCAGTGTACGAAATCTCGGCTGCTCCTTGTCGACTACGCACTGCCCGATCAGGCCGCTGACGGGGGTGCGGAAGCGGGCGCAGACGGGGCTGCTCCGCCTTATCCGATACGCGGAACTGCGCGAGGCGGTTCCGGAGCCTGCGGGAAGCCGCCAAAAACGAAGCGGGGGCCGGGCATGCCGAGACTTTATCGTTAGGCCGGCGGCGCAGTTCACCGTCCGGAACTGCCAAAGCCTTTTTCTGCGCGGGCAGAGTCTTCCAGTGTTTCTACTTCCTGGACCAGACCGGTGAGAACGAGAACCGGAATCATCTGGGCGATTTTTTCGCCGGCCTTGAGCTCGACGGCGGCTTCGCCCAGGTTGGTCATCAGCACCAGAATCTCGCCGCGGTAGCCGGCATCGATGACCCCGGCGGTGGTGGCGATGCCCCTGGCCGCCATGGAGGAACGGTCGCGGACCAGCAGGCCGAGCGGGGCTCCGGTAGAGGGATGGCGGGCCTCGACGGCGATGCCGGTGCGCACTTTTACCGTGGCCCGGGGAGCCAGCGTCGTGGCTTCCAGGGCAAAGAGGTCATAGCCGAGGTCCTCGCCGGGATGCGCCACCACCGGCAGCCGGGCGCCTTCTTCCAATAGTTTCACTCGCAGCATGGATTGATGGTATAGCAAGTCAACGAGTCAGAAGGTCAGCAGGTCAGCAAGTCAGCAGGTCAGCAAGTCAGCAGGTCAGCAGGTCAGCGAGTCAGCGGGTCGGCGAGTCAGCGGACGAATTTGCCGAAAGATCATTGTGTGCACTACGCTCCCATTCTTTGATGTATGCGTGAGCACGAATCGCGCTGACTTGCTGACTCGCTGACCTGCTGACTGGCTAAAAATGGTCAGCCCCGGCGGGGAACTTTCCCGGCCGGGGCTGTCGGTGGTCACCCCAACGACGAAGACCTGTCGCTGGGGGTTCCGTGAATTCGGCAAAAGGACCTGTAAGCCGAATTCTGTCGTGTGCGGTCATTCCTCTAGGCGCCGCGTCGCCGCGGACGCTCATCAGCGACCTACCCGGAGGTTTCGGCGCTAGCTTGAGCCGCCTGGGCGCGTCGGGCCGATGCGCAGCGTCTCCTGGCTCTCTGAGGACGCTTCCCTCCCTATTTGGTCTTGCTCCGTGTGGGGTTTACCCTGCCCCGGCCCTTACGGACCGGGCGGTGCGCTCTTGCCGCACCATTTCACCCTTACCCCGGCGCTGGAGTTTCCGCAACGGCAAGCCTACCCGGCAAGCCGGGCCAACTCGGGTATTGCGTTTCCAGGGATGCCCTCCCGAAAGAGGGGTAGCCGAGGCGGTATCTTTTCTGTGGCACTGGCCGTCCACGGACCTTGAAGCCCGCGTCCCGGACGTTATCCGGCACACTGCCCTGCGGAGTTCGGACTTTCCTCCCCCGGCAGCCCCGGCTCTCGCCAAGACCCCGGCAGCGACCGCCCGGTCCTCCTGCCAGTCGTTAGTGTACCGCAGTTGCGGATCTACCAGTTGCGGTAGGGGATTTCCGACTCGACAACTTCCCCGAACTGTACCCCATATCTCTTCAAAAGCATTTCAACTGACTCTTTGGTTTCCGTCTTGTGAGGCGTTGGCCCAAAGACAATACGCTTGATCTCGATCTGCTGTCCATCCCATCGGAGAGGAATACAAACGTACGGAACGATCATGGAATTTGACCGACGAAACCGTATCAGATCGGATGAATTCTCATCCTTACGAATCAAAATGATTCGCCATTCCTCTTCTGCATGAAAGCTATTGTCCTTCAATCCGGCCGAATACTGCGCAAATTTTAGCGCTGTTGAAAGTGAATCCATCTTGAAATATTGTGTAAAATACCCAATATCTTGGCGTATGTTGGCCAAATCATTCTTGAGACCGGCTTGAATCTCAGCCTGCTTCCATTGCTCGTAATCGTCATCAGGCAAGTCTGTTTCCGTGTTTTGTGGCGGGCGCAGGTCCATCGGTTTCTCCGATAGCCTTATGGTAACGCCAAATCGGCTCCGCTCACCCGCCGTCGCTACAATCAAGCTAACGATGATCCAGTACCTCTATCTGGGGCGGGTGGGATACGACGAGGGGCTGCGGCTGCAGGCGGAGATGGCGGAGTTGCGCTTGCTGGGGCGCGTCGAAAATGTGCTGCTGCTGCTGGAGCATCCGCCGGTGCTGACGCTGGGGCGGAATGCGGACCGGGCCCATGTGCTGGCGTCGGACGAACTGCTGGCGCGGCGCGGCGTGACGCTGCACGGGATCAATCGCGGCGGCGACGTGACCTATCACGGACCGGGGCAGTTGGTAGGCTACCCAATCTTCGACCTGCGCAGCCTGCGGAACCCAAACGGCGGGCGGATGGGGCCGGTGGACTTTGTGCGCGGCATGGAAGAGGCGCTGATCCGTCTGTGCGGCGGCTTTGGGGTGCGGGCGGGAAGGATTGCCGGGCTTACCGGGGTTTGGTGCGGACTCAGTGCAGGGAACAAGGAACAGGGACCAGGGACTAAGGGACCAGGGACTGGCGGTGGGTCTGCCGGGGCGGAGAAGAAAATCGGCGCTATCGGCATTCATGTTGCGCGGGGGATTACCTCGCATGGGTTTGCCTTTAACGTGACGACCAACCTGCGCGATTTTGCGTTGATTGTTCCCTGCGGCATTCCCGATCATGCGGTGACCAGCCTGGAGCGTGAGTTGGACCGCGAGATGGACCGCAAATTTGACCGGCCGGGGGATTTGCCTTCCCTGGAAGCGGTTGCACACGAGGCTGCGCGGCAGTTCGGGCTGGTGTTTGATCAGCAGGTGCTGGCCGTGGAGAGTTTGGAGGCGTTGCGGGGTTCCCACCCTTGCGACAAAGAACGTCGCAAGGATGGGGCGCCCAGTCAAGGAGCAGCCAACGAAGAGTTTCCGGCGGAAGATACGCCGGTGCGGGTTCCGGCCGAGGTGGAGCGGCTCAGGCACGAAGAAGGCCGTCCGGTTCAGGCGTGAGGTTCGTGGTTTCCCACCTCCACCGCGGCGGACGGAAAAGATGGGGCACGGGGCATTTTGGGGTTGCTGGCTTGGAGTTTATTGCCATAGAAACCCGCGGTAGAGCACTGAGCTGCTCCTGAACAGGCTTGGGTTCGGCTGCTTTATGGGCCGCGATTTATAATCCGGCAGGAACCGGGCGCAAACGGGTTCCGCAAGGCGGAGAGAGGAATTCATGCCAATCGACGTGATCATGCCCCAGATGGGCGAGTCGATCTTTGAGGGCACACTTACCAAGTGGCTCAAGAAGGCCGGCGACCGGGTGGAAAAGGACGAGCCGCTGTTTGAGATCTCCACCGACAAGGTGGACGCGGAGATTCCTTCGCCGGTGGCGGGCGTGCTGAGCGAGATCAAGGTGCCCGAAGGCGAAACCGTTGAGGTCAATACGGTGGTCGCGGTGGTGACCGAGCACGGCGAGGCGGCTGCCGGGCCGGGCAAAAAAGGTCAGGCAGCGCAGGCTGGCGAGGCGCGCGCGGCGGTTTCCACGCCGGCAGCCAGCGGAACTCCGGCGCCCAAAGCTGCTGCCGCAGCGAAGGACGGCGAACGCATACGTTCCTCGCCGCTGGTGCGGAAGATTGCCGCAGAACACAATATCGACCTGAGCCTGGTGGCGGGAACGGGCTTGGACGGGCGCATTACCAAGGAAGATGTGCTGCGGCGCCTGAGCGAGCACGGGGCAAGCAGCGCTGCCGCTTCTGCAGCCAAACGGCCTGACGCCGTTGCCACGTCAGCCACGTCAGCCGCCTCGGCGCTGGCCGGGCAGGTGACGCCGCTGAGCAGGATGCGGGCGATTATTGCCGAGCGGATGGTGGAGAGCGTACAGATCAGCCCCCACGTGCACTCGGTCTACAAGGTGGACATGACGCGCGTCGTCCGCATTCGCGAACGCGAGAAGGCCAGCTTCGAGCAGAGCAACGGCGTCAAGCTCACCTATATGCCCTTTATTGCCGCCGCCGTTGTGGAGGCGCTG
This sequence comes from Occallatibacter sp., assembly GCA_050012555.1. Lineage (GTDB taxonomy): Bacteria > Acidobacteriota > Terriglobia > Terriglobales > Acidobacteriaceae > Telmatobacter. The sequence continues at coordinate 70,284 of JBEKGY010000006.1, read as the reverse complement.
CGCAAGTTTCCCATCGTCAACGCTTCGCTTGAAAACGGCGCCATCCACTACCACACCCACATCAACCTGGGCATTGCCGTGGCTCTGGAGTGGGGGCTGATTGTGCCGGTGGTCAAAGAGGCGGAGACGCTCAGCTTTCCGGGTCTGGCGCGGGCCATCGCCGACCTGGCCGAGCGCGCGCGGACCAAGAAGCTGAATCCCGAAGAGGCTTCGGGGTCCACCTTTACGCTGACCAACTCGGGCATCTTCGGCGACGAGTTCGGCACGCCCATCATCAACCAGCCGGAGTCGGCCATCCTGGCCATCGGAGGCCTGAAGAAGGAGGCTGTGGTGCTGACGGACGCGGAAGGCAACGATACGATTGCGATCCGATCGATGCAGCACTACTGCCTGGGCTTCGACCACCGCACCATCGACGGCGCGGACGCGGGCAGGTTCATGAGCGAGTTAAAGAAGACGCTGGAAGGGTGGGACAAGGAGATCGGCTGACGTTCCACGGCGCGCTTCACCGCTTGAAGCCGGCTCACGGACAATTCAATGCGCGGCTGCCCAGGCCAGGCCATCGGTACCCTTGCCGGTAGCGATCAGCCGCGTGACCTTCCACGAGGCGAGGTCAATTTCGGCTACCTGGTCGCTGCCGATGCAAGAGACGTAGGCGACCTTGCCGTCGGGGCGAACCAAGACCTCCTGCGGAGCCGAGCCGACAGCAACCGAGCGCGCGACCTGCATGGTCTGGAGGTCGATGACGGCTACCTTGTTCAGATCGGGCAGGGCGATGAGCAGCCAGCGGCCATCCGGCGTGGGGGCGCTTCCGTAACCGGCGGCATCCAGCGGAATCCAACTGGAGAGCTGATTGGCCGTTGTGTCGATGACGGCCAGGCGGGGTTTGGTCTGGTCGGCGGTAAATACCCAACGGTCGTCGTTGGAGATGGAGATGCGCTGCGCACTGGGTGAGATGGGGATGATGGCGAGCGTCTTGCGCGCCTGCATATCCAGCACGGATACCGATCCCGGCTCCACGTTGGAGGTGTAGCCGCGGCGGCCGTCGTGGGAGAGCGCGAGCATGTGGCTCTGCGCCTGGCCGGTGGGGATCGAGCCTACGATCTTCAGCGTTTTGGGATCGACGATGGTGACCGCATTGTCAAGCTCGGTGGTGACGTAGAGGAGTCCGTCCCGAGGGCCGAGGATGGGCATGTGCGGACGCACTCCGTGGCCGAAATCGACGCTGGCGACCACCTTTTGCGCGGCAATGTCGATGACCACCATGTTGCGGCCATCGGTACCCGGCTTGCCCACGCCGGAGTTTCCATAGATGGGCACGTAGGCGAGGCGGCCGTCGGGCGATGCCGTGACCTCATGGCCTGTGATTCCCCCCTCCTGGACTGATGCGATCACCGTTCCGGCGGCGGGATCGACGATGGCCAGGCTCCGGTATCCCTTCTGGGTCACAAGCAGACGGTCCTGCTGCGCAAAACAAGCTGGAACGGCCAGGGAGAAGAGGAGAAGAGTAACGGCCAATCGACTGGGTTTCATGAAAACCTCCGTGGACCACGAAACGACTATATCCCAGCCGGCCTGACCCTACGCGTGCGGCTGCCAGGGGTCGTAGGTGCCTGCACTCCAGCTATGGCCTTCGGGATCTTTTACGGCGAACTCGCGGCTGCCGTAGGGAGTGTTCTGGAGCGGGCGGATGATGGTTGCTCCGGCGGCTACGGCGCGGGCATGAGCCGCATCGGCGTCGGGAACCACGAGGTAGACGCTGCGGGTTTCCGTGCCGCCCAGCTCGCCGGGGGATTTGAAACCGCGGCCGAACTCGTCGTCCTTTCCGGAGCCGAGCATGATCATGCCGCCGCCCAGAGTGAGTTCGGCGTGGGCGATGGTTCCGTTTTCGCCTTCATAGACGGCGTGGCGTTCAAAGCCAAAGACCTGACAGAGCCAGTCGATGGCGGCGGGGGCGTTGCGGTAGCGATGGCCGGGGATGACGGTGCTGCGGGATTCAGCCATGAGAACCTCCGCGGGCAGAGTAACGCAAAATCGAGCTTGAGCGCAATCCCTGAGCGGGAGCGGCTATCCGATATGCCTGGCGTTATTCGCAGGAGGCGGCGCAGAAAACAAACGAGGGCAGGGAGTACTCCCCGCCCTCGTTTGCATTGCTAAATTCTGCCGGGACCGGCCTGGAGGTTACAGTGGCTGCACGTCGGCAGCCTGCCATCCCTTGGGGCCCTTCACCACGTTGAATTGCACCGCTTGACCTTCCTGCAAACTCTTGAAACCGTTGGAGTTGATTGCAGAGTAATGCACGAAGACGTCTTCGCCGTTCTGACGCGAAATGAAGCCGAATCCCTTCGCGTCATTGAACCACTTCACAGTACCTTGTTCCATTGCGATCGTGTTTCCTGGATTGAATTGCGCTGGATGAATCGGAGCGACTACGGCAGAATCTTGCTTTGTTGGGCGAGTGCTGCTTGCGCCCGGTTCGGCTCTAACGCTGAGGCTAGTGTATCATTTTGCTCACAAAATATATGCAGGTCCTTAGCCTTTACTTATGAGTTTCAGTTGCGATAACAGTCCGTTGGCTGCTTTGCCGGGGATCGCTGGATCAAAAAGGGGAAAAAATGTCTGCATACGGCCCCTGTTCGTTCTGAGCAGATTTTTGCGTGGAAGCGGGGCCAGGAGGGCGCTCAGGCCCGCCCGGCGAACTCACCGGTTTCGGTGTACACCTTCACCTTTTCTCCCTCTTGAATGTAAAGCGGAGCCTTAATCTCCAGGCCGGTTTCGAGCCGGGCCAGCTTGGTCACGTTGCCGCTGGTGTCGCCGCGCGCTCCGGGTTCCGTGTAGGCAACCTCAAGCTCGACCTGGAGCGGCAACTGCAAGCCGATGGGATTGCCGTTGAACTTGTGCAACTGGATCAGGGCGCCCTCGACCAGAAAATCCAGAGCGTTCCCGATCGTCTCGCCGGAAAGGGTGTGGGTATCGAAACTTTCCTGATCGAGGAAGTGCGAGCCCTCGCCGTCGCTGTAGAGGTAGGATGCCTCGACCATCTCCAGGTCCGGCTCCTTGAACTTGTCACTGGCCTTGAAGGTCTTGTCAAAGACGGCGCGGGTGAGCAGATTGCGCATCTTCAGGCGGACCAGGGTCTGTCCTCCGCGCGCGGTGGGGGTGGAAACCTCCGCTTCCAGGCAGTAGTACGGGGTGTTTTCAAACTCGAAGTACATTTTGCGTTTGACGCTGATGGCATCGATCAAGGCGGCCATGGATTCCTCAAGGACGGTATATGAAAGCCGAAAATCCCATGGGGATCAGCTCCGGCTCCCCGTCAATTATAGGGGGAAGCGCATACGCCGCACCCTATGCTGTGCGAGTTCGATTCTCATGGTACGCTGATGGTAATGCTTCCCGACGGAGGCGAGTATGGCCGAGAAAACGATCACAATCCGGGTGGATGCCGATTTGAACGCGGCTTTTTCGCGAGCGGCTGAGGCCCGGAGCCGCACCAATGAGGACCTCCTGCGCGAGTTCATGCAGGACTATATCGAAACCCAGCGCACGGATTCCGAATATGAGCAGTGGTTTCGCCGCCAGGTACAAATCGGCATTGAGGATGCGGACGCTGGGAATGTCATTCCGGCTGAAGAGGTTGAGGCGGAGTTTATGGCCCTCCGTGCTGCTTCCCAGAAGAATTTACCCAGGTCAGCGTGATGAATCTGGTTTGACCCGGTCTGCGAGAGCGGATCGGCGTGCAATCTTCGAATTTATCGAAGCGGACAGCATCCGCGCAGCCGGCAAGATGGACCTGATCTTCGCGGAAAAGGCTGAGATTTTGACCAGGTTTCCCGAGATTGGCCGTTCTGGACGCGTTCCAGGTACGCGCGAACTGCTGGCACATCGCCACTACTTTCTCATCTACAGAGTTCGCGGAAACACAGTTCAGATTCTCAGGCTGCTGCACACTGCAAGGCAGTGGCCTCCGATTCTGCCTTCCCGGCACTGACGCCCGCGCCGGCGAAAGAACCGCACACCCGGATTCCGGGCTTGCCACTTAGGCCATCCGGTAGCGATACTCCCTACAGTCCCTTTTGCGGACTCCATCTCTTCCTCAGCGAGAAATGCCTTGGCCCGTGAACTTTATACCGCGCGTCTTGAACGTAAAGACTGCATCTCGGAAGTTGCGCAGTGCTACCACTTCGTGTTCGTCATCGACGAGCTTGAGAGCTTTCAGTATGCCCCCGGCCAGTTCGTCTCCGCCGTGGCCGAGGACGCGAAGGGCAAGATGCAGACTCGCGCCTATTCGATCGCGTCGGCGGCCAGCAAGAATATCTTTGAACTGTGCGTGAACCGGGTGGAGGAAGGCTTCTTTTCCAATCACCTGGCCGACCTGCCCGACTTGCCCATCGGCGCCGAGATTCAGATACACGGGCCGCACGGGCACTTTGTGCTGCAGGAGCCGATCACCGACTCGATCCTGGTATGTACCGGCACCGGAATTGCGCCGATGCGCGCCTATACGCAGTGGCTGTTTCCAGAGAATGGTCCCGACCGCAGCCAGGGCAAGGAGATCTGGCTGGTCTACGGTACCCGCCACGAGACCGATATCTATTATCAAGACGAGTTCGAGGCGCTCGCCCGCCGCAAGCCCAACTTCCACTACCTGGTCACGCTGAGCCGGGCACTGGAGAGCTGGGGCGGGCTGCGCGGCCACGTGCAGGAGCACGTGACCCGGATCGTCGAGGAGCGGGCCGCGCGGCTGGGCCTTCCGCTTCCGCAGCCTGCGCCCGATCCGGCGACGCCGGCAGCCGAACTGCGCTTCGACATCTACGCCTACATCTGCGGCCTCAACTTTATGGTCTCCGGCGTGCGCGAGCTGCTGGCCGGCTTCGGCTGGCACAAGAAGCAGATCGTCTTCGAGAGATACGATTAGGCTGCGGCGCAATCGCTACCGATTGAATCTACACCCGAGCCGACAGAGATTGATGTCGCGCGGAATTCAGTAGTACATTCTTCCGTCTCCGCGGGACATCGGATCGATCTCAGTGGCGGCAAGTCGGGCTTTCAGGCGGTCATACGCATCGGTGTTCCCGTGTTCCCACTTGCGACAAACGCCCCAGCAACAGTAATCAGCCACCTGTAGCCAGGCATTGCTTTCGCGGCGGTGATTCAGGACGTGAAAGGGAATTTGAGGCTGTTCACGCTGGCAGGAATGCTTGATTGCTACTTGAACCGATCTTGCTTGCTTCTTCTGAGTCATTGGAAGCGTATCGGTGTAGATGAGGATTTGGGACGTGTCTGGACGAACGCGGCCTCTAAGAACGAATCGTAAAACCATCGTCAGGAACTTGGGGTAAAAAGCTTGCGGATCATAGATCGTGGGGTTGACCTTGGCTTTTTCCACAACCATGGCTGCAAAGGACCACGAGGCATGGTTCAGGAGCGTCGAGATTACCCGGTCGCGCAGCCAAGGCGAGTCCTCACAGGCATGAAATGAACTGAGGAATTCGCCATGCCCAGCCTTTATCTGCTCAAAACGCAACGCGGTAAGCCCCATAGCTAACGGAGCCGGATGGTAGGTCCATGCAGCGGCAAAAACGTAGTAACGTGAGCCCCTTTGGGAAAAATCATAATTTCCGGACTCATCTGTATGAATATGCAGTGTGGGCAACTTGCGTCCCAAATGCGACCACCCCGATTGGCAGCCAACCGGGGTGGTACGTTTACGCTTGAACTCCAAATACTGTATATATCGTAACGGATTATCCGTTACATGTCAAGCTCCAGATTCGATTCCTTCTCAACTGAAAACTGGCAGATTTCGCTACAGATTGAACAGCTCGCGCAGCCGCTTGGTTTGGGCGCGGCTGACGGGGATCTCAGTGTGCTGTTTGTCGTTCATGCGCAACTGATAGCTGGACTTGAACCACGGCATCACCTCGCGGATGTGGTTGATGTTGACCACAAAGCCGCGATGGGCGCGCCAGAAGAGCGCCGGGTCAAGCAATTCCAGCAGCTCCTCGAGGGTGCGGCACTTGGAGCTGCCCTCAAAGGTCTGGGTGACAACGCTGATCACACCCTCCTCGATGGCCGCGAAGCAGATATCGGCCTGGTCGACCAGGAGCAGGCGGTTCTGCGCCTGCACGATGAGCCTGGCCGGCTGGGGGGTGCGCGAAGCGCCCTGGGGACGGTTGAGCAGGCGCAGCAACTGGTCGAGCTGGGACTCAATGGGGGAATCGGGCAGCGGGCCGGCGCCGGCGGTGATGGAAGCGCGCCCGGCGATGCGGCCGCGGACCCGCTCCACGGCCTGCTGGACGCGGGTGCGGTCAAAGGGCTTGAGCAGGTAATCGACGGCGTTTACGTCAAAGGCGCGCACGGCGTACTGGTCATAGGCCGTGGCAAAGACGATCTGAGGCAGAGGCTGGGCATTCTTACCGGGTTCCGAACTCGCTTTTGAGCGGGCGCGCTCCATCAGCCGCTGGATGACGGCAAAGCCGTCCATGCCCGGCATCTGCACATCCAGGAAGACGAGGTCGGGATGGTGCTCCTCGATCAGGTCCACGGCCTCGATGCCGTTGGTTCCCTGGGCCACCACATCCACGCCGCCCACCTGGTCCAGCAGGTACCTGAGCTCGTCGCGGGCCAGTTGTTCGTCGTCGATGATGAGCGCGGTGATCGTCATGCGGGCCGGAAGTTCGATTGTAGGAAGGGAACCCGGCCGGGTCAATTGCGGAATGAAACGAAAAACTGGGTGCCCCACCTTCGCCACGTTTTTGTTTTTGTGGCTAAGGTGGGATTGTCGTACATCACTCGCGCCGAATCAACATGAAGAGCCGCCGGATTTACTCACGCAGCGCACGCAGGCGCGCCGGCATCCGATCCCTGGCCAGCTCATGACCGCAGCAGGTACAGAACTGATCGGTCGAGCGCACGGTGCGGAAGCAGTTGCCGCAATTGGCCGCGAGCTGGTAGTTGCATTGCGGGCAGAAGTGGAAGTCGCTCTGCACGTGCGTGGTGCAGGCCGGGCAACGTGAGATTTCCGGCTGGCGCAGCAGGAAGTAAAGCACGGCGCCGATGCCGCCCGGCATAACGAAGCAGATCACCATCCAGAAGCGCGAGCTCATAGCGCGCCGGGGAGCGTCCTTGCTGACGTAGCCGACCATCAGGAAGTAGATGGCGACCAGCAGTCCCCAGGAGAAGTTCAGGTAGATGCGGAGGCCGAGGGGCGTTACATGGTGCTGCTGGGTGGGCAAAATCAGCCAGAAGTAGTACTCCACGAGCACAAAGGCCGCGGCGGCTGCCACGATGGACCACACCGGAATCAGCCGTGCGTCTTCCTTGGCGGTGATGGATTGTGGGTCGTGCATGAAGCAATCCCTCCCAGGGAGGATCTTACAGAGGTCTAGCACAGCTTAACCTGTATTTAGATCGACGGGAACAAGGATACGGAAGTTGCATGCCCTTGGGCGTTCGGGTTGAGCTTTGTCAGGGCAGGCGTCAGGAGTTTCGCCGCAACCAGCCTGCGAGCAGCGCCGAGGCCAGCAGGGCCGCACTGAGGAAAAATATCCACACGCTGAGTTCGCTTATCGGGCTGGTCAGGTGCTCTTCCTCGATCAAGGTGTCGGCGATCCACCAGACCAGCGGACCCAGCACAAGAAAAATCACCAATGTAGCTGCCAAGGCCAGGGAACGGACCCGCTTGCGTCCGGCTTTCTGCTCCTGCATCACGCCCAGCGAGGCGTTGACCACGCGGCAGGCGCGATGGGCCACGGCGCATTCCCGGTCAGCCTGGTTTCCGGCAAGAGCCGAGACCAGATCGCGGTCAGCGCCGGCGCTCGCAGTTGCCCCAGTATCGCCAGCCTCACCGCAGGCGCCGATGGACCCGCCGCTGTCGCCATCGCCAGCCCCACCGCAGGTGGTCACACCACCCCCTGAGAGCGCGGAGGGGCGAGTTCCAGCTTGGGTTTGATGGCGGCCAATCCCCTGTAAAGTCTTGATTTTACGGTGGAAAGCGGCGCCCGCGTCACCTTGGCGATCTCCTCCAGCGACAATTCTTCATGGAAGCGAAGCACCAGCACCTCGCGATGAATGCTATCCAACTGGAGAAGCGCCGCCGCAATCCGTTCCCGGTCTTCGAGGTTGGCAAAACGGTCGAAGGGAGTGGGCTCGCCGCCGGCGATCTCGAAGCTCATGGGCCGGTCGTCGTCCCCGGAGCCCTCAAAGAGTTCGTCCAGGCTTTGCGTGGTCCGCTTGCGGCGCTGGTCGATCACCAGGTTGCGGGCGATGGTAAAGAGCCAGGTATCAAACCGCGCCTGGCCGTTGAACTGTGCGCCGCGCACCAGCACCCTCATCCAGACCTCCTGGAAGAGGTCCTCGGCCATCTCGCGGTTGCTGGTCAAATAAAGCAGGTAACGCAACAGCCGGTGCTGGTAGCGGACGATCAGCTCGTCCAGCAGACCGGCATCCTGGCGCTTGAGTCCGGCGGATACGGCCAGGCTCTCCTGCCTTACCTGCTCCTGAAGTGCGGTGGTGGAACCCTGACCGAAAAAAGGGCGAACAAATGCGGCGGAACTCATCTCATTCAATTAGACGCCAAAGTTGGCCCCGGAGTCGCTTGAAAACGGGCTTCTTCCAGCAAATACATTTCCTTCGAGGAAAATCGTCTAGGCCGTGGGCATGATTTTCAGCCTGTTCATCAAGCTGCGGAAGCTTTTTACGCAATCGGAAAATGCATCATCCTCGCGAGATGCGCGGTCGAGATCCATTGCCTCTACTATCTCCGCTGCATATTCTCGCCCACCAAGCGCCGGAACAAAATCCGCTTTGCTAAACTCCTCACGTAGAATTCTCTTATACTCGCCCTTGACGCATTTGGTGGCCGGAAGTGCTTGACACCCTGTGCCAAAGACTTTTTTGAAAGCCTGTGGGTCCACCATCATCCAGCGTTCAATATGCGGGTTCGGAATTGCGTATACCACCTGGTCCCCCAACTGCGAGATGATCTTTTGGTTGGAGAACTCCTTGCGGCGACCCGCTACGCTCTTGCAGTTTCCATCGGCTACGATAATCAAAGCATCGGGACGGGTCTCCTTCATTATTTCCACGTCTTGCAGAAAGGATTCAAGCTCCCCAGCCATCTTTGGGAGTCCGCCCCTGGCTGTTCTTATCTTGCACCGCACATCAATCCCCGCTTCCTGCGCCACCCGCCGCACAAACGGAAGGACAAATGCTTCATGGAACGAGTCCTCACAGAAAAGCAGAAGGCTAATCACGATAATCCCCCCGCAACATTCTCTCGGAGACGGGTGGGAGCTGATCCAGGAGGCCGCTGTCAACCTTGTTATGTTTATCCAAAGGTCCCCACAACTGCAGTGGCTCGATCAGGGTCCCGCCCCCCTCCTTCTTGCAGAGGAAGAGATCCTCGACGGGTATCTGGTCCAGTAATACCGGCGAATGAGTCGTAACGATCATTTGGGTTTGGCTATCCGATTCGGATTTTCCAATAATCAGATTTGCAATTTCACGAATTCGTTCTGGGTGTACGCCATTTTCTGGTTCTTCAAAACCAATCAGAGACGGCGGCGTGCGCGAGCCTTCCAAAGACAGAAGGCCAAGCATGCGGAGAGTCCCTTCAGAGACCAATCGAGCCGAAATCGGGACCCCGCTTTCGACAACATTCAGCTCTACCTCGCCGAATTGATTGATAAAGGTCTGAAGCTCGCTGATCGACGGAATCAAATACTTGAGCGTCTTCTCGACATTTGCGAATTTCTTCGGTTCAGACGAACGAAGATAGTGGAGATAACCCGCCAGTTCCTCGCCCATCAATCCGACATGGTTGATGCTTCCAGGGCTGGCAGGAGTGCGCATCTTTTCGCGCGGCTCAAAATAGTAAAACTGCCAGTTTTTGAGCTCCCTCTTGAATGCGGTGACATGGGGATAGTGTCTGGCAAAGTGCGGACGAGACAAAACGGAATAATCAAGACGCCTGTCAAGATAGAAAGGGTGCGACTGCCCCTCAAGCCGCAAACAAAAGCGATCCCGTTCCTTGTCCAGTTCCAGAAAGGGCTTTCTGCTGCCATCAAGGTTTCCTTTCTTAGACAAAGCTGCCAGATACTCATCCTCTACAAAAAGAAACCCGGAATTTGGGTTGATGGAGACTTTAATCCGGTAGCGAAGTAAGTTGTGTTTTATCCTCTGTTTTTCGACTGACCTCACAGCCGGTTGCGCAACAGGTTCCATCTGAGCAATCTCGCTTTCAACCTGCAATATCACCGCTTTGGAGATTTCGACATCCACTTCGATCTCAAAGCAATTCGCGCCTTCCCTCCAATGGCCTGGGTAGTTGTCTGGAGTAAATGTGAAGGATTCAGATGGCTTGCCTCGATACGGGGGATCAAACGCTTTGCCCAGCGTCTCGCAGTTGACGATGCGCGAAAGCAGTTGAAGCGAATCTATAAAATTGCTCTTCCCCGCTGCGTTTGGACCGAAAAGCACGGAAAGCGGCTTAAGGCTGACCTCGACTTGGCGAAGTGACTTGTAATTTTCGATGTGAATCCGCTTAATCACCTTTTTGCTCCCACTGAACCGAGTTTACCCCCTTCGTCTCTCGGTACACTATTGATTATGGAAGTTTTGTATGGGCTGCATCCAGTCGAGGAGGCGCTCAAGGCCGGAAAGCGGCGCTTCGACCACGTGCTGGTGGCGCGTGAGCGGCACGACGAGCGGCTGGAACGGCTGGTAGATGTATGCCGCCAGTCCGGCGTGCGGGTTCGCCAGGAGGCCAGGGAGCAGTTGACCCTGCTGGCCCAGACCCCTGCGCACCAGGGCGTTGTTGCCATGGTCCGCCCGCAGGAGTTTCTCGCCATCGAGGATCTGTTCGAGCCGGCCAGGTACGCAAAGACGGGGGCCAGGGCAGAGGTCGGCGCCGCACGGCTGGTGCTGGCCCTGGATGGCGTCGAGGACCCGCAAAACCTGGGTGCGCTGCTGCGCGTGGCCGACGGCGCCGGAGTGGACGGCGTGGTGCTGACGGAGCGGCGGTCTGCGCCTTTGAGCGCAGCAGCAGTGAAGGCCAGCGCCGGAGCGGCCGAGCATCTGCGCATTGCGCGCGTGGTGAACCTGGTGCGCGCGCTTGAAGAACTCAAACGGCGGAATCTGTGGATCATCGGACTAGATGAGCGGGGCATTACGGACTACGATCAGTTCGACCTGACGGGGGACTGCGTGATCGTGCTGGGACGCGAGGGCGCGGGGCTGCATGAACTGGTCCGGCGCACCTGCGACCACCTGCTGCGGATTCCCATGGCCGGCGGGGTGAGTTCGCTCAACGTCTCGGCGGCCGGGGCGGTGGTGCTCTATGAGGCTTTCCGCCAGCGCCGCAGCGCCGCGCGACGCGCCGAAGGCGCAGTTGGCCCCAACGCAGGCGGCTCACAAAAACCAAGGAAACAGAAAGGCCTGGGTTCATGAAGCTTTTTTTTGCCCAAACCACGCAAGTTGTGGAAGAACTTTCAGCTTTGAAAGGGCACGGCTTTAGCCGTGCTGTAAGAGCTACCAAGATGGACGCGGCTTTAGCCGCTGAGGGAATGCAAGTTGCCCCCAAAACATTCCCTCAGTGGCTAAAGCCCAACTTCTTTTCTACTGATTGTGTGGCGCAGCTAAAGCTGCGCCCTTTCAAAGCAACGGTTCTTGCCGCAGTAGTTGTTTTCGCCTTGGTGTCTTACCCGTGCGCTGCGCAGACTTCACCTGCAACGCAGAAGCAACCCGGCGGCCAGGTCATTTTCTCGCGTTCAACCGACGAGAACGGCCGGACCCAGACTTTGCCCAGTGCCGATCAATCCGCAAGCCTGCCGGGAATTCCGATGACCAACGCGCCCTCGGCCGAGGACGCCGAGCGCGAGGCGGTGACCTTCACGGAGTTCGATATGGACGTGCGGCTGCTCACCGCGGAGCAGCATATTGCCGTTCGGGCGCTGGTCACGGTGCGCAACGACGGCAAGACCCCGCTCACGCGCATCCCGCTGCAGATATCCTCTTCGCTCAACTGGGAACGGATTCGCGTAAACGGCAAGGACGTTGCCGTTTCAGTGGCTACGCTGAACTCCGACGCCGACCATACGGGGCAGTTGCACGAGGCGGCGGTGCCGCTCAGCCAGCCGCTGGCGGCGGGCCAGAGCCTTCAACTTGACGTTACCTACTCCGGCGCCATCGCGGCCTCTGCCCAGAGGCTGCTGGCCATCGGAACCCCTGAGGATGTGGCGCTGCACTCGGACTGGGACCGGATCGGCGTTCCCTTCACCGGCCTGCGCGGCTTTGGCAACGTGGTCTGGTACCCGGTTTCCAGCGTGCCGGTGATTCTGGGCGACGGGGCGCGGCTCTTCGACGAGATGGGCGAACATAAACTTCGATTGGCCGGGGCGCATTTCCGCTTGCGGCTTACCGTCGAGTTTCCCCACGGCTATGTACCTACAGTGGCCCTCATCAATGGGCATCCGGCTCCGCTGGCCGTCACCGATACCAGCAGCCTGGACCCGGAAGTGGACGGCGTGGCTACCGCCGGCTCGGACGGCGCAGCCCTCGGTTTTGAAGCGCCCAGCCTGTTCGTAGCCATCCGTACGCCCCACCCGGCCGCAAACACCACCATCTGGACGCTCCCGGAAAACGAACCAGCCGTACTGAACTGGACCACTGCGGCAGCCACGGTCACGCCCTTTCTGCAGAGCTGGCTGGGGCAGCGTCCCCGCTCCCAACTCACCCTGCTTGACCTGCCCGACCCGCAAGACGCACCTTTTGAAACCGGCGCGCTTCTGGCCACCAGCATTCGCCAGGCCGAACCGGATCAGCTTGAAAACATTCTGGCCCACGCGCTCACCCATGCATGGATGCAATCACCGCGCGCCTGGCTCAGTGAGGGAGTGGCCCACTTCATGGGCACCTTGTGGGTAGAAAAACAGCGTGGCCGCACCCAGGCTCTGCAAGCGCTTGAGGCCTCGCGCCCCGCTCTGGCTCTGGCCGAACCGGAAAGCCCCGGCCAAAATGTAGGCCAGCCGCTAGCCGCTGCCATCTCGCCCGTCTACTACCGCACCAAGGCGGCCTATGTGCTGTGGATGCTGCGCGACGTAGCCGGCGACGCTTCCCTCTCCGCCGCGCTCCGGGCCTACGATCCCGCCCAGGACTTCGGCAAAGATGCGGGCCACAGCCAGTTTGAAAAACTGCTGGAGCAGGCCGGAGCCCGCCGCAACCTCTCCTGGTTCTTCGCCGATTGGGTCGATGCGGACAAAGGCCTGCCCGACCTGAGCATTGAAAGCGTCTTCCCCAACGCCGTCCAAAGCGGCAACTGGCTGGTAGCCGTCAACGTGGTCAATAACGGCTATGCGGCGGCGGAGGTTCCGGTAACCGTGCGCTCCGCCGATAACTCGGCCACGCAGCGGGTACTGGTTCCCGCCCACGGCCACGCCGTTCAGCGCGTCCTCATCCAGGGCAAGCCAATTGAGGTGCAGGTGAACGACGGAACGGTACCCGAAACCCAGGCCAGCGTGCATTTGACCAAGCTGGATTAGCCGGAGGCTAATCAGGCCTCACCAAGCCAGTCCAGGCCGCTGCATCCGTAAAACTTTCGGGTTTTCCGTCCACAACCTCTAAACAATCGGAACGCCGCGAGAGCCATGCCAAGTTGGACAAACAGGCTCGTTCGGTCTCCTACGTCTCTGCCCTAATGGATTCTGGCGTTTAGTTCGTGGCAATCGACGCCAAATCAAAGTGTATAATTCGACGGTGACTGAACCTTGGAGAATTCAATGAACGTGAGAGAAGGAATGCCCCGCTTGCTGGCAATCGCTTTCCTTGCCGTGATCTGCGCAGTCGACACAATCGCTCAAGAGTTACCCCAAAAAACATCCGGCGAAAGCTCGATTATACGTCCACAATCCACAACCGAAAATAGGGCGACTGAGTGGGCTGAAATCGTTGCGCATACTCGACCTGCGGTTGTGGTCGTAGAAACTGATGAGGGTTTGGGCAGCGGGTTCATAATCAAGCCTGATGGGGTCATAGTTACCAATCACCATGTCGTGGTCAATGCTAAAGCAATGGCGGTCAAACTCCCATCGGGGGAGGTGTACAGGAACGTGTATCTCCTCAGTTCGGACCCCATCAACGATATTGCATTCATCAAGATTGAAGCGGTTGATCTTCCTACAATACCGCTGGGCAACTCTAACGACGTGCAGGTTGGCGAGGAGGTGCTACTTGTCGGCGCTCCGAAGGGACTTGAGCAGACGGTATCCAATGGCTTGATTAGCGGCATTCGCATAGACAATGGCGTCCGTGTCCTTCAGACATCAGCGGCAGCAAGCCCCGGAAGCAGCGGCGGACCTCTGTTAAATCGGAGCGGGGAAGCTGTTGGAGTTATGTCTTTCAAGGTAGTGAATGGGGAGAACCTGAATTTCGCAATACCGATTAATTACGTGCGTGGAAAGTTGGACACCTTAACTTTATCGAACCCGAAAGCCTTTGATACGCTGAAAGGTCAGTCCGAAAAACACCGAGGCGTTTTGGTTGCCGGACACGGCTATGCTGCGTTTGAAGAGATCTATATGGAAGTTCTCGACATACTGGGTAGCGGTGGTGTGGAGATTGCCAATTATGGGCAACAAAAGGTTACAAATACTAAAGAACTTGGCTTTATGCCTTTGTCTTCCCTTATAGAGATGTTGCCTAAGACAGGTGCCGACAGTCTGTTGTACTTCAAGGTAGAATCGGCTCTTTCGTTGGGCAAGCCGACGGCTACGGTCTATTTTCAGTGCTTTGACGCTACTGGGCATATCCTGTGGGAGGAAAAAGCCGACGACGTACTAGCCAACGGGGGAAACACCGTTTTTCATCCCTATGGTTGGAAACGTAGGCTCGCTCGCCATATCGGCAAACCCGGACTGATGTTAAAGCAGGGTCAAGACGAAGGCTCACCAGAACCCAGGAAATAGTCACTTCGGAAAGCCTAATCTGATGAGCCCCGCGATCCATTGCGCTCGCTTTGCTTCTAGGATTGAGACCTGCTGGCCTTTCCGGTCTTCAAGACGCTGCGACGCCCCGTGCTCTTTCCAGGGCAGAAAGCGCGAGCTGGTCATCCTTAGCGAGTCCCGCAAACGCCACGGCGCACAGGATTGTCAACGCTTCAGCCCAATTCAGAGCTACTCGGATTTGGTCATCGTCGAAATATGACCCAATACCGTCCTTGTTCAGACGTGGGCCGATTTGCTGATAGCCGGTGTGAGTAAGACTGTTTAACGACTTCCATGCGTCGTCTTTGATCGTTGAAAGCAATGCGCTGTCGAGCAGCCCCGGCTGTTCAAGGGATTCAATCATGCTATTTATTTTCGGGAATTCGTCATGGCCGGCCTTGTCAACTTCACTGTCACTGGCGCATTGAGCCAGCCATATGCCACGTACATACGCCTCGAATTGCGGTCGGATGAGCGCCAGTGCAGAACCGTAAAGGTCTTTATCGACAAGGACAAGAATAGCAAATCCGTGCTCGATGGAAGAGTGAAGACAAGCGCCCGATAAATATGAGCGTTTACACGGCTCCGCCAGCGTGAGTCCGTCAAGGTGCTGTTGAACCCAGAGTGTTGACTCTTTGTATCGCAAGAGCTTATCGTCTTCAATCACGCTCACAGTCGCGCCTCCAGCTTAGTTCACTTACCTTACTCCAGCATTCACCTTAAGGTATCCCGGGCGAGTCACCGCCAAACCGGAAGTAATTCTGAGTCCGCCCCCACTGCCCGTGTTCGCTCAATGCAGAAATACAATCGCTTGCCTCAAAGCTCAAAGCCAAATTCTAGCCGTCTTTCTTCGCCGCATTCCGCGCCCGCACCTTGAACCAAATCGGCGTGCCTTTGAAGCCGAAGGCCTCACGAATCTGGTTTTCGAGGAAGCGCTCAAAGGCGAAGTGCAGCTTGATGTCGCGGTCGGTAAAGAGAATGAATGTAGGCGGAGCGACGGCGGCCTGGGTCATATAGAAGATGCGCACCCGCTTGGACATGGGCACCGGGGCGCGCTGAAAGTCGACGCGCTCAAGGAAGCGGTTCATCTGCCCGGTGGAGACGCGCTTGCGCCGTTCGGCGGCGATGGCTTTCACTTCGTTAAGCACGCGAAGCATGGTTTTGGCGCCTTTGCCTTCGGGGGCCGTTCCTTCGAGCGCGGAGAGAAAGATCACCGGCGCATAGCTCAGATATTTGAGCACGCTGCGCAACTGCGTCTCGAAAACCTCGCGGTCGGCGGGCGGTCGCCGCGGCGACCCGTCGGTGCGGCCGGTGGTCACCGCGTCCCACTTGTTGACGACGATGATCACGCTGCGGCCGCTCTCGTGCGCGTATCCGCCAATGGTGGCGTCGGCGCCCGTGACTCCCTCCGTCGCGTCGAGTACCAGCAGGGCCACGTCTGCGGCCTCAAGGTGGCGCCGGGCCATCACCACGCTCATCTTTTCCGCCATCAGGTGGGTCTTGCCCTTGCGGCGGATGCCGGCCGTATCCACAAAGCGGAACTGGCTGCCCTCAAACTCCACCACCTCATCCACGGCGTCGCGGGTGGTGCCGGGGATGGGCGAAACGATGGCCCGCGAGGTTCCGGTCAGAGCGTTCAGCAGCGTGGATTTGCCCACGTTGGACCGGCCGATGATGGCCACTGAGGTTTCGTGCTGCTCGAACTCGCCGTGGGTGCGATAGGGCTTTGCGCCTTGCGGGTCTTCCTCGTCTGAATCGAAAGATTCCTCCGGGGCTAAAGCCCGCATCGATTCTGTTTGCGCAATGCGGGGGTTGAAACCCCCGCCTCCCTCCGGTTTAAGTTCATCCGCGGCCTGGACCTCATCCTCCACAGCTTCCGCCGGCGCCGGAATCGCCTCGGAGATGGCCTCCAGCAGGTCGCCGATGCCCAACCCGTGCTCGGAGCTGATGGGAAATAGGTTGCGGATGCCCAATTGGCGAAAGTTCTGGGCAACTGAATCCATGGCGTCGCCCTCAACCTTGTTGACGGCCAGAAAGACGGGCTTGCCGCCGCGGATCAGTAGCTTCACCAGGTCGTAATCGGGACTGGCCAGCTCGGTGCGCGCGTCTACCACCAGCACCAGCGCATCGGCCTCTTTGAGCGCTACCTTGGCCTGGGTATAGATTTCAGTCGGGATCAGCTCCGGATCGTCGGGCACAATGCCGCCGGTATCGACCAGGCGAAACTGCCGTCCGGCCCACTCGTACTCGCCATAGATGCGGTCGCGGGTGATGCCGGACTCATCGCCCACGATGGAACGGCGGCTCGCGGTGAGCCGGTTGAAGAGCGTGGATTTGCCCACGTTGGGCCGGCCCACAATGGCCACCAGCGGCAGACCACCCCGCGGACGAAGACCTGTCCGCGGGGACCCCGGCAGCGCCGGAGCGCCGGGCTCTCTGGGCACAGCCGACCTGCGATACTTCGCCAAAACTCGTCTCCAGCCGCCAATCCGCCCGCAGGCAGAACGGCGCAGCCTAATCCCAAATCCGTTTCACGCCATACAAATCGAAGACCCGGTCCCGGCTCACCAGCGGAATCCGCAAGTCCAGCGCCTGAGCGGCAATCAGCCGGTCGAACGGGTCGCGGTGATGCGAAGGAAGCCGCCCCCCGCGAATCACATGCTGGATCGTGGTCTCCAGCATGGTAAACCCTCCTTGGGTCAATAAGGCTTCAAAGTTGTCCAAGACATATGCGGCATCCAACTTCCCGATAGCACTCTTGATCGCCATCTCCCACGGTGTGACAATCGAAATCAGCAAGGTTGCGGAACGATTCTTACAGATGCTTTGGACCGAAGCGGGAAGCACCTTCGGAGCATTCAGAATCCATAGAAACGTGTGCGTATCGAGCAGATAGGTCATTTCTCTGTAGACTCAGGGGCCAGTGGAACCAAAGGCGCATCCAGCATCCACCCCCAACCGCACTCCACCAACTCTTCGTCCGTCATCGGATCGAATGCGTCCTCGTCCCAGTGGATCTTTCCCTCAAAGGCGCCCAAAAGGCGGAAGGGCAGCTTGGGATCAGTAGGCACGTTGATGGGCACGATCCTGGCCACCGGCTTTTTGCCGCGCAAAACGACCACTTCCTTTCCCGCCTCTGCCTCTTTCAGCAGCCGCGAGAGGTGGGTCTTCGCCTGATGGACGGTATAGGCCATGGACTAAGTATGCTTAGTCCACCTTGCGAAGTCAAACGAACCAGGCGGGCCTGCGGCGTGGCCGGGATGAGTTTCTTCTCACCTTCCGGGCACAATCCCGGCAAGACAATTGCCCTCAAGCCTTTTGAGGAGAGAGCGATGCATATCCACGCCAGTCAAATGAATATGAACGCGACCAGCCTCTACTCCGCCGCCGGTGCGGAGAAGGCAGCCGCCGCGCAACGGGCCGCCGATATTCGCAGGAAACTGATGAAGAGCGCCTCCGACATTGAAGGCGTACCGAGTCCCGACGAGGCCTTCATGATCGGGCAATGGATGGACTCGCGGCATAGCCAGGTCGAGAGCCCAGACCAGAATAATGCCCAATACCACGCGGGCGCCTCGGGCAAAGTCCCGGACTTCGGATGAGGCGCAGGACTCGGATTACCCGCTGAGTCCATGATGCGCGGTCAGCAGGACCGGGCGGCTCACTATGATGGAGTGAGCACCCGGTCCCGATGCCCACTACCGAGAACCCAACCCGCGCCCTGCCTACCCTGCATGAGTTTTTCTCCCCCGGCGGGATTCTGGCGCGCTCATCGCTGCCCTATGAGTATCGGCCAGGGCAACTGGAGATGGCGAAGGCCGTCGAACTGGCTCTTGAAGAGCGCCGCCACCTGATCGTCGAGGCCGGAACCGGAACCGGCAAGACGCTGGCCTACCTGTTGCCGGCTCTGCGCACCGGCCAGCGCATCATCGTCTCCACGGGCACCAAGGCCCTGCAGGATCAGCTTTACTTTCGCGATGTTCCTTTCCTCGAAACGCTGCTGGGCGGGCTGCGCGTCTGCTACATGAAGGGCCGCAACAACTACCTCTGCCGCCATAAGCTGGCCGCGCTGCGCAACCAGCCGATTCTCTCTGGTTTGGAGGAGATCGACCAGTACCGGCAGATCAGCGAGTGGAATGAGACGACCGAGACCGGCGACCGGGCCGAGCTTTCCGGGATGCCCGAATCGAGCGCGCTGTGGCAAAAGCTGGATGCGCGCACCGAGGCCTGCCTGGGGACGACCTGCCCCGATTACCGGCGCTGCTTTATCACCGAGATGCGGCGGCGGGCGCTCGAGTCCGACATCATCATCGTCAACCACCACCTGTTCTTCGCCGACCTGTCCGTGAAGCAGGAGGCTGCGGGCGCGCCCGACGCGGGGGTTCTGCCCGATGCCGCGGCGGTGGTCTTCGACGAGGCGCACGAGCTGGAAGAGGTGGCTTCCAGCTACTTCGGCCTTTCAGTCAGCAACATTCGCTTTGAGGAGCTGGCGCGCGACACCGACGTGCTGTTGCGCGGCAAGGAAGGCGCTGAAAACCTGCCCGCCGCCACGCAGCAACTCCGCGAGCGCGCCCGCATGTTCTTTGCCGCGCTGCCCATGGCCGGCGATGGCCGCCAGCCCTTCACCGGGCGCGAGGAGTTTCTGGAGAGCTCGGGCGACCTGTACCTGGCGGTGCGCACTACGCTTCGGCGGCTGGAAGCGGAGATGGACGGGCTGACCGAGATTGAGGAGGCGCCGGGACTGAAAAAGCGCATCGCGCGGCTGCGCACCGAGCTTGAGTTTCTGCTCGAATCGAACTCCAGCAATATGGTCTATTGGATGGAGCGGCGGATAGCCCAGTCCACAACATCCGTCCAAAGGTCTGCCGCACGCAGTGCGTCGCGGTCTACGTTTTTGCAGGCCACGCCCATCGACGTCTCCGAGCTGCTCCATGAGCTGGTCTTTGACCAGATTCCGACGGTTGTGCTCACCTCGGCCACGCTTACGGTGCAGGGCGGCTTTGAACACATGCGCAGGCGGCTGGGCCTCACGGAGGGGCGCGAGCTGGTGGTGCCCTCGCACTTCCGCTACGAAAAGCAGGCGCTGCTCTATCTGCCGCCGGAGATGCCGGACCCGCGCGACGCAGAGTTTCCCGAAGCCGCGGCACGATGCATTCAACAGGTACTCGAGATCTCGCGCGGACGCGCCTTTTGCCTCTTCACCAGTTACAGTCAGATGCGCGACCTGTACGAGCGCCTGCTGCCGGTGCTGGACTTTCCCATCCTGCTGCACGGCACAGCGCCGCGCAAAGCGCTTTTGGAGCAATTTCGCGCCACGCCCAATGCCGTGCTTTTCGGGACGGCAAGTTTCTGGCAGGGCGTGGACGTGCAGGGCGAGGCGCTGAGTTGCGTCATCATCGACCGCCTGCCCTTCGCCGTGCCCAGCGACCCGGTAGTCCAGGCGCGCATGAAGGCCATTGAAGAGGCGGGCGGAAAGCCTTTCAACGATTACCAGGTTCCGGAGGCGGTGCTCACGCTGAAGCAGGGCTTCGGCCGCCTCATCCGCTCGCTGGAAGACCGCGGCGTCCTGGTCCTTCTCGACCCCCGCATCCGCCGCCAGCGCTACGGCCAAACCTTCCTCGCCAGCCTCCCGCCGTACCGCATGACCGCGACCATTACGGATGTGGAGAAGTTCTTTAATAAAGACACATTTACCTAAGAGCCTTCGAGGGGAGCATATGCCCTATTTCATTTCAAATGTGGACGGTTCCTTTTTTGGCTCCTTTTCCTCAGCTGGAGAAAATAAATAAGTTTTCAGCGGCTTTGAGCGAATATAAAGAGAATAGAAGGGGACGAAAACAGATGAGAGAAGGTAGGGCGACCCTAAGTGTGGTTTCGGGTAAGAGAACCCACCCCACAGTTAGGAAAAGCCTAGAGACCGAAGTCTTTGTCGCGTTTGGACGGAGACCGAGGCTGCTAGATCTATTCTGCTGCGCAGGCGGTGCCGGTGCCGGATACTACAGAGCTGGATTCGATGTTGTTGGTGTCGATATCAACCCGCAGCCGAACTACCCTTTCGCATTCGTACAGACCGACGCCCTGAATCTCAACCCGAAATTTATCTCCACTTTCGACGCCATTCATGCATCTCCACCGTGTCAATCGTATTCTGACCTCGCAAAACGAAACGGCAACGCCGATGCATGGCCGCGTCTCATCGAACCAATCAGGGAAGTGCTATTTCGTTCCGGGCTCCCGTACATCATCGAAAACGTTGAGGGCGCACCACTTCTGAATCCAATAGTTCTATGCGGCACGATGTTTAAGGGACTCAGGGTCCTTCGCCACCGTTTATTCGAAGCAAACTTTCCGATTCTTACACCTAAGCATGGGCCTCATCCGAAAGTTCACACCTTCGACAAGCGTAAGTCTCACTATGGAAAAACCAACGATATGGTTGATTTTGTTCAAGTTACGGGCGGGGGCAACTGCACAATAGCTGCAGCACGTGATGCGATGGGCATAGATTGGATGAACAAGAACGAGCTAAACGAGGCAATTCCGCCTGCCTACACTCGCTTCATCGGGAAGCAACTGTTGACATATATGATTGCAACAATGGATACCGACTCGGAGTTTCGACGCAATGCGTAAGCCAGGGTCAAAGGAGCGGATTCGGCAATTTCTCCTTGCGAACATTGGGCGGACAATCACCTCAATCGAAATACGAGATGCCGCAGGTGCAGAAGTCAGCGAATGGGCACGCCGAGTCCGAGAATTGCGCGAAGATGAAGGCTGGGCGATTCTTACGCATAACGATAATGCCGGGTTGAAGCCAGGACAATACCTACTAAAAGAAGCCCCGCCAAAAAAGTCGCCTGTCATTTTATCCAGGAACATTTCCGCGAAACTTCGCGCGGAAGTTCTGGACCGAAATGGCTTTACATGTCAGATGTGCGGTTTGACTCCTGGAGATATTGATCCGTCGACCGGGCGCAAGGTTCGCCTCCATATTGGACACATTGTTGACAAGAGCATCGGTGGCAAGGACGAGCTATCCAACCTCCGCACGCTTTGCTCGACCTGTAACCAAGGTGCGAAGAACATCACAACTGTAAAGCCGCCAGCAATATGGCTTCTATCGCAGATCAGGCGGGCAGGACAGGAAGAGCAGCGTGCGGTCCTGGATTGGCTCCTAAAGAAGTTCAAGGAATGATGATGTATGGATCGCAGCGAGAACATGCGCGCAATCCGCAGCAAGGATACGCTGCCCGAAATGGCGGTAAGAAGTCTTGTACATAGACTCGGCTATCGCTTCCGTCTGCATCGGCCTGACCTTCCGGGCAAACCTGACCTTGTGTTCCCTGCGCGGTGTAAGGTGATATTTGTCCATGGTTGTTTCTGGCACTCTCACGGCTGTAAGTCTGGACTCATTCCAAGGTCTAATCGAGACTTCTGGCTGCCGAAGCTCAGGCAAAACAAGGCGCGCGACGGCAATAACCTCGAAGCCCTTGCAGAGCAAGGATGGAAGGCTCTAGTAATTTGGCAATGCGAACTACGGGACAGCCGTTCATTGTGTATCAAGATAAAGCGATTCCTAGGCCGCAAAGGTAACCCAAGGGAACAATGCAAATAGCTTGCAACTCAAAGCCCTTAGGCCCAACTCCCATCGAAAGAAGACGAATGCAGATCACCGCGCAAGATGTTCTCGTAGTTATCGACGTACAGAACGATTTCTGTTCCGGCGGAGCGCTGGCCGTTGCCGATGGCGATGCTGTGATAGAAGTCATTCACCGCATCGCGCCAAAGTTTGAGCATATGATCCTCACGCAGGACTGGCACCCGGCGGGGCATTCGTCCTTCGCAAGCGCACATCCCGGGAAAAAGCCGTTCGAACAGATTGAGTTGAGCTATGGAGCGCAGACTCTTTGGCCCGACCATTGCATTCAGGGCAGCAAAGGCGCGGAGTTTCACCCCGCGCTGCGATTGCCGCAAGCGGAGCTGATTCTGAGAAAAGGATTCCGGCCGCGGATCGATTCGTATTCGGCGTTCTTTGAGAACGACCGCGTTACGCCGACCGGGCTGGCCGGCTATCTGGAGGAGCGGAACCTGACCCGCGTCTTCCTTGTGGGGCTTGCTTACGATTATTGCGTCGGCTACTCGGCTCTCGATGCGCGACGCCTTGGATTGCAGGCCGTGGTGATTCGCGATGCGTGCCGGGCGATCGACCTGGAGGGTTCAGTGGCCAGGATTGAAGCTGAGTTTGACCAGGCCGGAGTGATGCTGATCGAAAGTGCGGAACTTTCCGGCTGAATCTGCGGCGGCCCGCGTAAAATCGCAGCAGGCTCGACGGGCCGTCTCCACTTTTTCATCTTATGTCGCGTAATTTCTACATTCTGGCCGCAACGCTCGGGCTCTTCGCGCTGATCTCGGCGGGCATGTCGCTGGTGCCTTCGAGCTTTCAGCCGGGGCTTCCGGCCAACGGGTCGCTGTGGCGCTCAGTGGCGCTGGTTTTGCTGCTCTTCGGGCTGGGAGCGGCGCTGGTAGGCGTGATGAGCCACCTCTTCGAGCAGGTGGACCGGCGCAGCGAAGAGGCGCGATTGGCGGCGCGGAACAAGCGCCGGGGAGAAAAGCACTAAAATCGAAGTAGGGGCTTCTCCCCTTGAGGACGAGAGCAGACGCCGATGTATGAAGTCACCGTGGAGGCTGGATTCTCCTCCGGCCACTATCTTCGCAACTACCAGGGCAAGTGCGAGAACCCGCACGGGCACAACTACAAGGTGCGCGTGACCCTGGCCGGGGCCGCGCTGGACGAGGCCGGACTGTTGCTGGACTTCAAGCTGCTCAAGCACGTGCTGCGCCCGATCGTCGAGCGCATCGACCATCGCATGCTCAACGACCTGGAGCCTTTCACGGCGCTCAACCCCTCGGCCGAGAACATCGCCAAATACTTCTACGACCAGACCAACGAGCAACTGGCCGCGATGACTGAAGGCCGTGTGCGGGTGAAGGATTGCTCCATCTGGGAGACGGATACGACTACGGCTACCTATTACGAGTAGCCGCCGGCCGTCAGTTCATCTGGCTGGATTTGGATTTAAGGTACTTGTCGAAGGGGAGCTCGAAATAGAAGAGCTCATTGCCGTCGGCATCGCGCAGCTTGCGAAGATGCAGCATGGCGCCCCGCAGCGGGTGGTCGAGATCCGATACGTCGTAAAACAGGAAGCCGGCGCGCGTGCTGTGCGGCTCGACCACCAGAGACCGGTACTCGAATGTATTGAAGTCCTGCTCGATCGCCTTGTTGCTGGCCCTGGGCTTGAGTTTGATGGAGGGCAGGGGGCCGGGCATGGGGAGTTTTGCGCCTTCGCGCTCCTTGCGGGTCATCAGCCGCTCCACGTCCTCAGGCTCGGCGGCCTGAATCCTGTCGCCCGCGGCGGTGAGGAAGAGAATCCGGGCGTCGCGCAGGGAGATGGGGCGGTTGTTGTTGTTGGTCACGATGAGGCGGACCGGCAAGATGCCATGGCTGAGATAATCGACGCGAAAGATGGACTCCTTCTGGCGCGTGTCATAGGGTTCGGCGGCGATGGCCACCTTCTCGCCGTCGTGCACCTCGACCGCGGCAAACGACGTGGCCGGCTGAACGGGAGGCGGGGTGTGGTTGCTGGCCACGGCCGGCAGCGCCAGCCAGAGCAGGAACGGCGAAATTGCCCGCAGGATTCTCATCGTGCTCGACTGTATCATTTGAGGGGACCGGGGAAGGCAAGTTCCGTATCGCATGATTCTCCTTTTATACAACCTGACCCTCCTTGTGGCACTGGTGGCCGGAGCGCCCTGGTGGCTGTGGCGCATGGCTACCACGCAGAAGTACCGCGAAGGGCTGCTGGAGCGGCTGGGGCTGGTTCCGGCCCGGCTCGGGAAGGCGCTGGACGGATTGGGCCGCGAACGCCCGATCATCTGGCTTCATGCCGTCTCGGTGGGCGAGGTGCTGGCGGCAAGCCGGCTGATTGGGGAACTGGAACGGGACTTTCCCGGGCATCATCTGGTCATTTCCACCACCACCCGCACCGGCCAGGAGCTTGCCCGGGAGCGGTTCGGACGAAACCGGGTCTTTTATTGCCCGCTGGACCTGCCCTGGGCGGTTCGAGCAACTTTGAACGCTCTTCAGCCCCGGCTGCTCATCCTGGCGGAGACGGAGTTCTGGCCCAACCTGCTGAGCGGATGCTTCCGCAGAGGGATTCCCGTAGCGGTGGTGAATGCCCGCATCTCCGACCGCTCCTGGCCGCGCTACCGGCGGCTGCGCGGGCTATGGCGGCCGTTTCTGGAACGGCTGAGCCGGGTGCTGGCGCAGAGCGAGACGGACGCGGAACGGCTCAAGGCTATCGGATGTTCGCCGCGGCGAATCTCGGTGGCCGGAAACCTTAAATTCGATGTGCGCGCCGTCGAGGAAGCCGAGGTCACCCGCCAGTTGAGAACCCTGGCGACAGGTCTGCGGCTGGTGGTGGCGGGCAGCACGCTGGAAGGCGAGGAGGCCGCGCTGGTGGAGGCTTGGCCGCGGCTGCTCGAAGCCGATCCGCAACTGGCCATGGTGCTGGCGCCCCGGCATCCTGAGCGCTTCAGCGCGGTTGCCGCGCTGCTCGATCGCTCCGGCATCCAATGGGTCAAGCGGACGGATTGGTGGATGCAGCCAACAGATATGCTCAAGCCGCTGCGGCCCGGAGAAATTTTGTTGCTGGACACGATCGGCGAGCTGGCTTCGGTTTACTCGCTGGCGGCTGTGGCGTTTGTGGGCGGCAGCCTGATTCCGGCCGGGGGGCATAATCCGCTGGAGCCGGCGCAGTTCGGCGTTCCTATCGCGATGGGCCCGCACTACGCCAACTTCCGGGCCATTACAGACGAGCTGCGGGCGCATCAAGCCGTGCGCATCGCCGCCAAAGATGAACTGGCCGGGGTTCTGATCGAGTTGCTGCGGGACCGGACCGAAGCCCTGGCGATGGGGGAGTGTGCACGGCAGGTCTTCAACCAGCAGGCCGGGGCTACCGGACGATGCGTGGACGCGCTGAGGGAAGTGCTGTCTCCCGGCTCCACTGAGGAGCGGCCGTCATGAGCAAGCCATTTTCACCGCGCAAGCTGCTGCTGCCGCTGGTTCCGGCCTACCGGCTGGCGCTCCTGCTGCGCGAATGGCGGCTGGGAACAAGGCTGGAGCCGGTGCGGCGGCTGCGCTGGCCTGTGGTGAGCATCGGCAACCTCTCCACCGGCGGCGCGGGCAAGACTCCGCTGACTATTGCGCTGGCCAAGGCGCTCGAACGGCGAGGGCTGCGCGTGGACGTGCTCTCCCGCGGCTATGGACGCGGCAGCCAGCACGCAGCCCGCGTTGACCCGGACGGAACCACTGAGGAATTCGGCGACGAGCCGCTGCTGATTGCGAGGGAGACGGGCGTGCCGGTTTACGTGGCCGGGCAGCGGTATGAAGCCGGGCTGCTGGCCGAGTCGGAACGCTCCGCTGATTTCCGCTTCGGTTTGCACCTTCTGGACGACGGCTTTCAGCACCGTCAACTGGCGCGCGATGCAGACATTCTTCTGCTCGACCGGCAAGACTGGACAGGCAGTCTGCTCCCGGCCGGCAATCTGCGTGAGCCGCTCAAAGCGATGCGCCGGGCCTCTGTCCTGGCTATTCCGGCCAACGACACGGAGTTGGAGGCCACTCTCCGCGCCTGGGGCTGGGAAGGCCCCATCTGGCGGCTGCACCGCAAAATGGAGGTTCCGTTCATCGATGGTTCGGTGGCCGCCTTCTGCGGCATCGCCCGCCCGGAGCCGTTCTTCACCGGCCTTGAAGCCGCAGGCCTGCGCATCGCCGCCCGGCTCGCCTTCCCCGACCACCACCGTTACACAGCCGCCGACCTGAACCGCCTGATAACCGCGGCTCAAAAGACGGGAGCTGCCGCGCTCATCACCACCGCGAAGGATTTCATCCGGCTGGGAACACTTTCCGCTGCCTTACCGGACTCCCTGCCACTCAAAACCGCCGGGCTGCGCATCGTGATCGAGCATGAGGATGAGGCCATCGAGTGGCTGGAAGACCGGCTGAAGCGGGCTCCAGTTCACCCGCCCTTGTGAGAAAATCAGAGTTTGCACACGCAGTCCAACTTTCGCTTGCTTGTGGTCCGGCTGGGCTCCATGGGCGATATTCTGCACGCGCTGCCGGCGGTGACGGCGCTGCGGATGGCCCATCCGGAATGGGTGATCGACTGGGTGGTGGAACCGCGCTGGCGGGCGCTGTTGGCGGCTGACCAGAATGCGCCCATTCAAAGCCGGGGTCCCCAGCGAGGGGTCTTTATCGCTGGGGTAGAAAGCAGCCGAAACCCCGCTCAACCCTTGGTTGACCACCTGCATTTTGCAGCGACCAAAGAGTGGAAGAAAGCGCCTCTGAGCCGGAAAACACTGCATGAAATCAAAGCTCTGCATAGCGCACTCCGGGCCGGCGGATATGATGCGGTGCTCGATCTGCAAGGGGCAATCCGGTCGGCTGTGGTGGGGCGGCTGGCCGGTTGCCGCCGATTGATCGGCGAGGCCGAACCGCGCGAGCGAGCCGCGCGCTGGCTGTTTACCGAGCGCGTGATTACCCGTGGCACGCACGTGATCGAACAGGATGTGGAGCTGGCCTCGGCCGTGGGCGGAGATGCCCTCACGCCATCAACTCCCTGGCTGCCGGTGGACCCGGCTGCTGAGGCCTGGGCCGAGCAGGTTTTGTCTCCCTCTGTAAGCAAGCCGGGGCTCCCACGGACAGGTCTACGTCCGTGGGGTGGTAGCCCGCCCGCCGTACTCATCAATCCCGGCGCCGGCTGGGGCGCCAAGCGCTGGCCAATCGAGCGGTACGCGGCGGTGGCCCAGGCGCTCGCCGATCGCGGCTTGCGCGTGCTGGTCAACGCCGGTCCCGGCGAGGAGCCGCTGGCGGAGGCCATCGTTCAATCGGCAGGCGCGGCCACACCGATCACCTGCTCTCTGGATCAGTTGATCGCCCTCACCCGCCGGGTTGCGCTGGTGATTGCCGGGGACACCGGCCCGCTGCACCTGGCCTGCGCCCTTAGCCGGCCCGTGGTGGGAATCTATGGACCGACCGACCCCAGCCGCAACGGTCCCTACGGGACCAGATTCAAAGTGCTGCGCAGCCCGGCTAGCCGCCGCGATCACACCCGCCATCGAGCGCCCGAGGCCGGCCTGCTGACCATCCAGCCGGAAGACGTGCTGCGGGCCGCCGAAGAGCTGCTCCACTTGGGGACCACCCCATGACCCAATAGATATGGGTGCCCCAGGTCTTCCGCCGCGGCGGACCGCGGCGGAGAGACCTGGGAAACCGCAAACCTCAACCAGCCGCGCTCCATAGGAGATTGTTCTTTGACCCTCCCAACTCAACCGCAGCCAATGGACTGGATCGAACGCTGGCAGCGCGTGGCCCGCCGCATCCGCGTACCGCTGGGATTTCTCACGGCTGCCCTCTACTGTTACGAGATTTGGCGGCGCGCGCCCTTGCCGGCTGCCGTTGCCTCCAGCCTGGCATTGGTGCTGCCAGGCCTTTGGCTGCGGGCCTACGCAGCCGGGTACGTGAAGAAAGACCGTGAACTGACCGTGACCGGCCCCTACGCGCACACCCGCAACCCGCTTTATCTGGGATCGATGCTCATCGCCTCCGGCTTTGCGCTGGCAGTGCTCAGTTGGCCGGTGGCGCTGGTGCTGGCCGCCGGATTCGGGGTAATCTACGTCCCGGTCATCGCCTCGGAAGAGCGCTTTCTGCGCGCTACATTCCCCGCATTCGAGGCATATTGCCGCCGCGTGCCCCGCTTGATTCCACGAATTTCGCCGGCGCGGGCTGAAAACGGTCCTGCACCAGGCGCGGACGGCTTTTCCTTTGCGCTCTACTGCAAGCACCGCGAGTACAATGCTGCTATAGGGGCCGCATTGCTGTACCTCAGCCTGCTCTTGCTGCGGCCGGCTCTGGGTACAATCGTGCATGGGCTACGTTGAGCGTTACCCGCCCAAAAACAGTCAAATTCCAAGGAGCCCTGCCTGACGGTGAAGACGCGCACGACCGTAGCCAACCTGCTTTGCGCCGTTGCCCTGGCCGCCGTGGTTCACGGCCAGCGGGTGGCCCCGCTTACGCCGCCGCGCGCGGGCTACAGCTTTCCGCAGAAGCAGACCCTCATCTATACCGTGGACTGGCGAGTCTTTCCCGCCGGGACGGCTGTGCTGCACTTTGATGCAACGGGCGATCGCGAACGCATCACCGCCAATGCAGACACCATCGGCGCCATCAACCTGCTCTTCCACGTCGGCGACCGCTTCCAGTCCACCTTTGACCGCGTGAAGGGCTGCACGTATGAATTTGATAAGCAGACCGTGGAGGGCCATCGCCAGATCAACTCCACGCTCAAGCTGGATTACGGGCAGGGCAAATCGATTCTGGATGAAAAGAACCTGGTCACCGGGCAGAGCAAGCACGTTGAAACCGCCATCCCCGGCTGCCTCTCCGACCTGCTGACCGGCGTCTATTATGCCTCCTCGCAGCCTATGGAGGTGGGTAAGACCTTCGTCATCCCCGTGGTGGACGCTCTTCATTCCGTTCCGGTCACCATGAAGGTGGAAGGCCGCGAAGAGATCAAGACCACGCTGGGCGCCTTCAAGACCCTGCGCGTGCAGCCCACAGCGGCCGCGGGCGTGGTGAAGAATCGCGGCAACATCTGGATCTGGTATACCGACGATGAGCGCCACCTGCCGGTGCAGATGCGCGCCCGCTTGTTCTGGGGCACCATTACCTTCCGCCTCATCGGCAACGAGAACAAGTAGCTCCGGTTCGCCTTTTTCTGCTTCATGGAGAACCATCGCCGTGGCACAATCAAGGATACCTATGAAACCAAAAGGCATCGTCGCTTTACTTTTTCTCTCAGCCGGCGCGCTCAGCGCGCAAGTCACCCCAATAACGGCCACCACCCGCGTGGTTGGAGACGGTAATCCGACCGCCGCCGATAAAAGTGTCTGGCCGCTCGGATATGGATACACTTTCTATCTCAGCGGCAGCACTTATTATGCTCGCAATAATTTGAAGGGAACCATCGACTACTCCGGCAAGGACGCTGGAGTTGTGATTCGGAGCGCCATAGGTAGCCTCTCCGGCATCTGTGGACACCTGAATTTTGAACCGGCTATTTACAATATCGATTCACTGGTTCAGGAGACGGCGAGCGGATATTCCAACTACTATGGGATCCGCATTCCGAGTATTGTGTCGCCTGGGCAGTATTGCGAATGGACGCTTGAAGGCGATTCGTCGCCTCCTTTGCTCGATCAGTTTGGGACGGGAGTTCAAACGTCCGGGGTGATCTTCTATATAACCCCGGCTGCGGTTGCGACAGTGTCTAGCTCCGCGCAGATTATGGATATTTGGGTGCAACCCGCCACTCCATCTGCCAGCGTCTCATTTCACAACATAAGTGTGCGCTTTCCAACCAACCAACGCGGCAACGAAACCGGCATTGACGCATCGCAGGCACAGTGTGCCAATTACGACAATGTAACGGCGGACTTCAATATTGCCCAAGACAATCTGGCATTTCCCGTGGCCGGGACTATCGGTCTCGTGGGGCTGACTACAACGGCCAGCAGCCGCGAAGAAAATTACATGCGAAACGCCCTCGCGATCGGTTACGACATCGGCCTGGATATTCAGTCCGAGCATTCGGTTCTTATCAACAGCTATGCAGTGGACGGGAACTACTGCATCGACTACGGTGTGCATGGCGGCGCCATCTACCATGCCTCGGCCTGGATTAGCACAGGCTGGGGTGAATGCGCTCGCGGCTTGACGCTTGGGCCAAACCTCCAGGCGGGAACGCTTTTGGAAATCGACGGCCTGGATATTGAGGACGCCACGAAGGGGATTTTCGCGCCTGTATATCATGCAAAAGAGCTAAATCCCGGTTACACGCACGGAATGTTCGAGTATTCGGTTGTGCAGCAAAACATAGGCACAATTTCATTTGCCAATTTATTTGACGGCGGGGGAGGGAGCAATATTTCCACTAATTCAGGGGTTGGCTTGGTCTTAAATGGCGTGTCCAGCTTCAGTGCTGGGAAGGCAATACAATCCCCTATGTTCAGCGGTATCGGCACGGTTACGTTTCTGACGCAAACCGCGGCGGGCGCCGGGGCGTCGGTGAGATGTTATAGCGGGTATGATTGCACGGCGTTCTCCGGAACGGTCCAACTTCATACCGGGACCGCGCCTACAGCGGGTGTTCTGCTGTTTGTAATCGATGGTGGAAGCAATCGCACTTATAACTCCAGTTGCACATGGCAGGCATTGAACACGGCCACGTATGCGCTTGGACTCTATAGCAGCGGATCGAACTCCATTACCGTGGCTTCCGTGCAATCGGCCCACGCTCCATCGGCAGGAACAAACTACGCCATGTCGTATATGTGCGGCAACTAAGTACGGCGAGGATTGAGCGAGACATATTGGTTGTAGGACGGGCGTGCTGCTATCCAGTAAATAGTCTCGTCACCGGGCGCCTCTCGATTTTGAAAACTGGGCAACCACAAATCTTGTCCTGCCGTGTTCTTCCGTACTTCACCACCCACAGAAGCTCCGTGCCCCATCCTTGCGCCTTCTTTCCTTTTTGTGGTAAGGGTCAGATACCACGCCAAGGCATTTTCCCCGAAGCGCATCTGCTGTTCTTGCAGATTATTTCCCGCATTTTGCTAGCCTTCATACAAGGGCCCATCCAGGATGGGACTCGGCGAGCCTGAACAGCCGGGTACCCCCCTACCCCCCTATCCAGTAGTAGCCATCCATAAGTAACCATATGTTGGCTGATTAGTAACTAAATTGTCATCCGTAACGTACTTATTATCAATACTTTAATATTGAGCGACCGATATCTTCCGCTGTGGACTACGGCAGTCGAATGCCAGCTCGTCGTTGCGAAGATCTGCGTTTGGCAATTCTTGCCGTATGGGTAGGAAACCACAAACTGTAACAAGCCCTGGCCACCAATGCAGGTGTAAACTTTATCCTTCGCGCGGAAGAGATCGTTTCTTCGCGCTGACGAGGAAAATCCGATGCGCAAATATACGTTCGTCTTTTCACTCCTACTCGCTTTTGTCCTCATGCCGTTCTGCTCTGCCCAGACAAATCAGCCCAAGCGCCCTATGACCTTTGAGGACATGATGAAGATGAAGCGGCTGGGCGAAACCGCCGTCTCGCCGGACGGCAAGTGGCTGGCTTATGCCGTGACGACCGTTAATCTCGACCAAAACACCAAGACAGCGGAGCTGTGGATTCAGGCGATTGCGGGTGGAGAGCCGATGAAGCTGGCCGTGGCCCAGGCGGGAGACTCAGGAATTCAGTTTGCCTCCGACGGGCATTCCGTGCTCTTTCTCTCTGGTCGAGATGGTTCGCAACATGTGTGGCTGGCGGATTTCGACTCGGCGACGGGGACGGCCAGCAATGCGAAGAAGCTGACGGCGATTTCGACCGGGGCCGATAATGCGCTCTGGTCGCCGGACGGCAAGTCGATCGTCTTTACTTCAGTGGTCTATCCGGATTGCCCGGCGATTAGTCCCGCGGACGGCGGAGTTGGGGACAAGTGCAATGCGGATCGGGATGCAGCGCTGGCAACGAGCAAGGTGGAGGCGCAGATTTTCACCCATCTGCTCTATCGCCACTGGAACCACTACACCGGCGACAAGAGGTCCCACCTCTTTATAGCTTCGGTTGATGGTGGTGGAATACGCGACCTGACGCCCAACGATCCCCGCGACGTTCCGCCGTTTTCTCTCACTGACAGCAGTTGCGGCTGCGCATTTGCGCCGGACTCGAAGGAGCTGGCCTTTACTGAAAACATCGATCCGGAGCCGGCGACCAGCGTGAGCGCGAAGATTTTTACGCTCGACCTTACCAACCCAGCGGCGAAGCCGGTTGCGATCAGCACTTCGGCGGGCGGCAACTTCAATCCCGCTTACTCGCCTGACGGAAAGTACATAGCGTGGCGGTCGGAGGCGCGGGCTGGATATGAGAGCGATAAGTTCCGGCTGGCGCTGTATGACCGGGCGAGGGGTAGCAAGTTAGCGAGTCAGCAAGTCAGCGGGTCAGCGGTACTGGATTTGCTGCCGAAGTTCGATAACTGGGTGGATGAGTTTGCGTGGAGCACCACTTCTAAGAGACTCTTTTACTCAAGTGGAAACGAGGGCAAAGCCTATATCAACTCAGTCGATATTGAGTCGCGAATCTCGTCGGTGGTGATAGGCGATGGCGAGTATAGTGATTTGCACGTTATACCAGCTAGCTCGAATCATATCGTTCACGCGGGCGACTCTCTGACTCAAGCTAAAGATAAAGCGCAAGGCAATAAGCTTCCAGCGGAGACAGTGTTCGCTACGCGAATGCTGATCGACAGTCCGGGTGAGGCTGGCTTTATCACATTTTCTCCTCCGAAAGGCACTGCAGCAATTTGCGCTGGGTTTTGCACCTGGTTTAATCCCATCACCCGCCTCAACGATTCCCTTCTCGCGGAACTCGACCTTCCAAAGATGGATTCCTTCTGGTTCATCGCCGCCGACAAGACCAAGCTGCAAGGCTTTATCATTCGGCCTCCGGGATTTGATCCGGCTAAGAAGTACCCGGTGAAGTTTCTTATCCACGGCGGGCCGCAGGGGGCTTGGGGCGATGCTTGGAGTTATCGCTGGAATGCCGAGCTCTTTGCAGCCAACGGCTACGTGGTGGTGATGATCAATCCGCGCGGGTCGACCGGATACGGGCAGGCAATTGTGGATGGCGTGAACGGCGATTGGGGCGGCAAGCCCTTTACCGACCTGATGGAGGGCCTGGACTACGCCGAGCAGCACTATCCATTCATCGACAAAAACCGCGAGTGCGCGCTGGGGGCCAGCTACGGCGGGTACATGGCCAACTGGGTTCTGGGCCACACCAACCGCTTCAAGTGCATCGTGAGCCACGACGGAATGTTCGACGCCGAGTCGGCTTTTGGCACTACGGAAGAGGACTGGTTCAACATCTGGGAGTTCAAGGGGCATCCGTGGGATTACTACGGAAAGCCCGATTCCGAAAACCCGTTCCGCAAGTGGTCGCCGTCGCTCTCGGCCAAAAACTTCAAGACGCCTACGCTGGTGATCCACGGCCAGCTCGACTACCGGCTCGATGTAAGCGAGGGGTTCCAGCTTTTCGATACGCTACAGTTGCTCAATGTGCCGAGCAAGATGCTCTATTTTCCGGATGAAGGCCACTGGGTGCTGAAGCCGCAGAACTCCGAGCTTTGGTATAAGACGGTGAACGATTGGGTGGACCAATGGACAAAGGAGAAGTGAATTTGTAGTACATTTCTCCATTTTGTAGTACAATCATTCCATGCAGACGAGCGTACAGGCGCGGTTGGATGAGGAAACGCAGGCGGCCCTTGATCGGCTGGTGCGGCGTCATGGGCTTAGTACGTCCGAGGTTGTCCGTGAAGGCATTCGGCTAATGGACGAAAAGCACAAGGCGCCAAGACGCCCAAAACTGATTGGCGTTGGCATGTTTGACAGCGGCATTCCCGACCTTGCGACGAATAAGAAATATATGGAAGACTTTGGCAGGAAGAGTCTAGGGAAGGGCTCAAGGAAGTGAAGCCTGTTCTTGTCGACACGAGCTTTCTGGTCGCCGTTTACAACAAGAGCGATTTTCATCATGCGCGTTGCATGCGCGTACACGCGGCTCTGGAGCAGCCGATGGCCACCTGCGAACCAGTCATCGCTGAGAGCATCCATATGTTGCGCCATGCTCCAGGGGCAGCGGAAGCGATTCTTGCCAGTATCGAACAGGGTGTGCTGGAAATCCCGTTCAAACTGAGCGAAGCTGCCGGAAAAGTCCAGGCAATTCTGCGAAAATATCGCGACACACCGGCGGATTTTGCCGATGCCTGCCTGATTCACATGGCGGATGAGCTGGACACCGGCGACATACTCACGCTCGACAGCGATTTTACTCATTATCGTTGGCGGCGGACGCGCACCTTTCACATGCTGATTTCCATGGATTGAACCTATGCCTTTTGGCAGCAAATCCGCAAAGCCACGCGCCTTTCTGGACGCAGCCGGCCTCTACGACTACGGTGTGAAGGCGCTCGGCCGCCAGATGCGCACCGAGGTGGAGTTGCGGCGGCTGATGAAGAAACGCGTGGAGCCGGGAGAAGCCGGCGATGCCGTTATCACCGCTGTTCTTGCCCGCCTGCTCGAGTACGGCTACCTGGACGACGCCGTCTTTGCAGAGACCTACGCCCGGCTGCGCCAGGAGAATGAGAAGCTGGGCCAGCGGCGCGTGCGGCAGGATTTGCAGCAAAAAGGTGTGCACTCAGAGTTGATTGCCGAGACCCTCGACGCCCGCTACGGCCAGACCAACGAGGAAGCGCTGGCGCGCGAACACCTGGAACGCAAGCGCATCCGCAAGCCGGAGAACGAGAAAGAGACCGCGCGCGTGATGCGGCGGCTGGTCGCGGCGGGGTTCTCGACCGGCGTGATCTACAAGATTCTTCGCCAGTGGGACGTGCCGGACGAAGCGCTGGCCGCGCTGGACAATCTGGAGGAGGAGGCGCACGAAGAGTAGGTCTGTGCCGGCCGGCTTGCCTTTAGTTCACGGAGAGCCTCTCCGATGCCTCCTGGCCTTCACGCTGCTCTGACTTCAACGCCGTTAATTTCCTGCGCCGGAGCTCCTGCTCCGCCGCTGCCGCAAAAAAGGCGCTCCGCTTGCGTGGACCGGCAAGTGCGTCGATCTCCCTTTTGAGCTCGACCGGCAACCTGATGTAGATGTGCGTTTTCTCCACAGCCATAGTTTTCCTATCGGCAGTTGACAAGAAGTGAGCAGCCCTCTCTTTGCACCACCCGAGCCGCCAATTACACTGATAACGCCATGCAATTCCGAACTGGGAACGAGATACGCGAAGCATTTCTGAGCTTCTTTGAGTCGAAGGGGCACCGCCGGGTGCACTCTTCCTCGCTGGTGCCTGCCAACGATCCGACGCTGCTGTTTACCAATGCCGGAATGAACCAGTTCAAAGATCTGTTTCTGGGCGCGGAGCGGCGGGATTACTCGCGCGCGACCACCTCGCAAAAGTGCGTTCGCGCCGGCGGCAAGCACAACGACCTTGAAAATGTTGGCTTTACGCGGCGGCACCACACTTTCTTTGAGATGCTGGGCAACTTCAGCTTCGGCGACTACTTCAAGCGGGATGCTATTTTCTTCGCGTGGGACTTGTTGGCTAAGAGCCCGGAGGGCTTCGGGATTCCCAAGGACCGGCTGTACGTGACCATCTTCGAGGGCGCGGACGGAGTGCGCCGCGACGATGAGGCCGAACAGTACTGGATCGAGGCGGGCGTGCCCAAAGAGCGGATCGGGGAGTACGGGCTCAAGGACAATTTCTGGCAGATGGGCGAGACGGGGCCGTGCGGGCCTTGCTCGGAGATTTTCTACGACATGGGGCTGGAGGCGGCGGAGACTCCGGGGGTAGATAAGCCCTTCGGGCAGGATGAGG
The DNA here is from genome assembly GCA_050012555.1 of Occallatibacter sp. GTDB lineage: Bacteria > Acidobacteriota > Terriglobia > Terriglobales > Acidobacteriaceae > Telmatobacter. Next base: position 33,749 of record JBEKGY010000006.1, on the reverse strand, counting down.
CTCGCTATGTGGAGATCTGGAACCTGGTCTTCATGCAGTTCGATCGAAGCGCAGTGGTGGATGCGGCCGGCAAGACCAGCTACAAGCTGACGCCGCTGCCTAAACCATCGATCGATACGGGCATGGGGCTGGAGCGCGTGGCTGCGGTGCTGCTGAACCTTAGTGATCCACTGAAAGTCTCTAACTTCGAAACGGATTTGTTTACGCCGCTGATTGCACGGGCCGCCGAGCTCCTGAAAGTGGCAAACGATGTGGGTAACGCCAGCTTGCGGATCATCGCCGACCACGCTCGCGCGGCGACGTTCCTCGTAAGTGATGGAGTGATCCCGTCGAACGAAGGCCGGGGCTATGTACTGCGCAAAATCCTCCGCCGCGCATTCCGCCATGCTCGCTTGTTAGGGGTCGATGAGCCAGTCGTATACATGATGGCTACGCATGTGATCACTATGTTCGGGATCCCAAGCGGGAAATTTGCCTACGCCCCTTACCCCGAGTTGCTTGGATCGGCAAACCGGATTGAGAAGGTTATATATGTGGAAGAGAAGCAGTTTGACCGTGTGCTGAAAACCGGCCTCATCAAGTTGGATGAGATTATTTCCGATATTCATTCGAAGGATCCACTGCGTATTGAATTTTACCTTCACTATTTTGTTCTAAATGGAGAGCCGGACGTAGAAACGGCGAAAGGGACCTTCGCAATTGCTGTTCCGCTACTAGGAAGCGCAAGATTCATCGGAGCTAATGTGAATGACAGGCGTGCGCTGCTCCAAAATGCCTTCAAAGGAACCGGTCTCGGTGGAAATTTGGTGGAGCCGCTGATCCTTGAATGCTTTGAGGAGCGGTCGTCGACACAAGTCATCCATGGCGACAAATCCTTCTACCTCTATGAGACATTTGGTCTCTTTGAAGATTTCATCGAAGACGTTTGCCGTGATGAGGGAATCGTTTTCGACGCAAAGAGTTTTGAAGCCGCCCGCGCCGAAGAGCAAGCCCGTGCACGCGCCAGTTGGAAGGGCGGGAGCCAGAGGTCGGCCAGCCCGGCTTATCGTGAATTGCCTAAGACGGATTTTCTGGGTTACAAGCAGCTCACCGCGCCCAACGCTGAGGTTTTGGCGATTGTGAAGGACGGCGTGGGGGTTCCGGCTGCCAATGCAGGGGATTTGGTTGACGTGGTGCTGGATCAGACCAGCTTCTACGGCGACTCGGGCGGGCAGACGGGCGATACCGGTTTTTTCCTGGCTTTGGATGGGAATTCTACGGTTGCGGAGATTCAGGGGTGCGTGCTGCCGGTACAGGGCGTTCGCGCGCACAAGGCTCTGCTCAAGGAGAATCTTGCGGTTGGCGATCACGTGCGCACGGTAGTGGATGGGGAGCGGCGCAACGCAATTCGCCGCAATCATACCGGGACTCATCTGCTGCACGCGGCGCTGCGGCAGGTGCTGGGGACGCACGTGAAGCAGGCCGGTTCCTCAGTGGAACCCACGCGCCTCCGCTTCGACTTTTCGCACTTTGCGCAGGTGGCGGACGAGGAGCTGGAGGAGATTGAATCGATCGTCAATCGCGAGGTGCTGGCCGACGCGCGCGTCGAGACCATCGAGGATGTGCCCATCGACGTGGCCGTGAACGAGTACCACGCCATGGCGCTGTTCGGCGAGAAATACGGCGACAAGGTGAGGGTGGTGAAGCTCTCCGACGGCTTCTCCACCGAGCTATGCGGCGGCACGCATACCGCGGCTACGGGCGAGATCGGCCTGGTGAAGATCGTCAGTGAAGGTTCGGTCTCCTCCGGCGTGCGCCGCCTGGAGGCCATCAGCGGCTTCGGCGCGCTGGACGCTTTCCGGCAGGACTTTGCCGTGGCGCAAATCGCCGCGCAGCTTGCCCCCGTCCCTGCGGGAGGCAGCCCTTCGGAGGCGTTTCGTGACAAATTATCCGCGCAGGAAGACGAACTCAAGCGCCTGCGCCGGGAACTTGAAGAAACCCGCATGAAGTCCGCCGCCGGCGCGCTGGACGAAGCTCTCAGCCGTGCCGTGGAGGTAAAAGGCATTCGCCTGGTCACTCTCCGCGCCGACGCGCTGGAGCGCGGGCAGTTGCGCACGCTGGTGGACAATCTGAAGCAGAAGCTCGGCGAGGGGGTGGTGGTGCTGGCCTCGGCGCAACCGGAGGGCAAGGTCGCCCTGATCGCCGGGGTCACTCCGGGCCTGCTCAAGCGCATTCAGGCCGGCAAGCTGGTGGGCGCGGTGGCCAAACTGGTGGGCGGCTCCGGCGGCGGCAAGCCGGAGATCGCCGAAGCGGGCGGCAAGGAGCAGGGGCAGATCGATGCGGCGCTCCAGGCGGCTCCGGGAATCGTCGCCGAGTTGCTGGGGTAAGGCGCACGGCAAGCGCGCCGTTGAGGCAAATGGCTTAATCTGAGCCCATGGACAATCAGGATCGGGAACCGGGTAAGATCGACAGGCTGCGCCGGCAATTGCTGGAGTGGTATGCGCGCAGCCGGCGCGACCTGCCCTGGCGGCGCAATCCCACTCCCTACTCCATCTGGGTCTCTGAGATCATGCTGCAGCAGACCCGCGCAGCCGTGGTGGTGGAGCGGTACCGGGCATTTCTGGCGCGGTTTCCCACGCTCATCTCGCTGGCCCTGGCGCCGGTGGAGGAGGTGCTGGCGCTGTGGAGCGGGCTGGGCTACTATCGGCGCGCATGGATGCTGCACAAGACGGCGCAATATGTGGCCAGCCATCATCAGGGCAACCTGCCGGTCAGCTCCGAGGAGCTGCGCAAGCTGCCCGGCATCGGCGCATACACGGCGGCGGCCATCGCCAGCATCGTTCACGGCGAAGCGGTGGCCGTAGTGGACGGCAACGTGGAGCGGGTGCTGTGCCGGATGGAGGGCTGGGAGGCTGGGAGCCGCAAGGGGGGCGGCGCGGCTCTGCGGCGCAAGATCGAGGAACGGGCCGCTCAGCTTGTGGATCCCGCGCGGCCCGGCGACTTCAACCAGGCGCTCATGGAGCTGGGAGCGACGGTCTGCCTGCCCCGCAATCCGCAGTGCCAGGTGTGCCCGGTGAGCGAAGACTGCGCGACGCGCGGCGAGCACAAGACGCCGCCGCGGCAGCCAATGATGAGCCGCGAAGTGGCCCATGCGCTCAGCGTGCGCACCGGCCGTCAGCCCGGCCAGGCCCACCGCGAGGTGCTGCTGGAACAGCGCCCTGCTTCGCTCACCGTGATGCCCGGCCTGTGGGAGCTGCCCGCCCTGCTCGACCCTCAAGTTCCCGGGAAAGAGTTGCGCATGACCGTGCGCCACGCCATTATGCAGGTCAACTACTACGTCCGCATCCGCACCGTCTTTGAGGACGACGTGGAGTCCATGACCGTTGCCGGCGGCGAGCGGCGCTGGATTTCACTCGCGGCAGCCGCCGGCATGGCGTTGACCGGCCTGACCCGCAAAGTGCTCGCCCGCGCCCACCTGCTGCCGGCTGCTTCGCTGGACGCCATTGCCCCGCAGACCGATGCGGACGTACTGTGACCTCCGGAACCCGGCTCTGGCGCCGGTCAGTAGTAGTCCGCGCAGCTCAGGTAATAGCCGCAGTGCGTGCAGACCAGTTTGCAATGGTGGCCGGTGAGCCGGTGACCGCAGGTGGGGCACACCTGGCAGTGATGCTCGACCGGCTGCGCGTCCGGCTCGGCCGGGCCAGTCGAACCGGGATGTGAAATCTCAAACGCGAAATCGGGATCGAAAGCGCGGGGACGCTGCGGCAATATGCTGGACAGATTAGCATAAGAGGAAAGGCATCCTATCCCGCGGCATCGCAGCGGGGGCCTCATGCATCAACTCAGGTGGCGCCTGGACTTCCCCCTGGCGGCGCATACGACACAACAACCGGATGATTGAATTCCCCAAGGAGGAACAATGGCAAGCAAGGCAAGTGCGGTTTGGACAGGATCACTGAAGGAAGGCAAGGGCACGATCTCGACGGCGACGGGCGTGCTGAGCAACGCAAACTACTCCTTCGCCACGCGGTTTGAAGGCGCAAGCAGCGGCACCACCCCCGAGGAGCTGATTGCGGCGGCCCACGCAAGCTGCTTTTCCATGGCCCTGGGCGCGCAGTTAGGCGGCGCGGGCCTCACCCCGCAAAAGATCGAAACCCATGCGGCCGTCACCCTGGGCAAGGTTGGGGAGGGATTCGCTATCACGAAGATCGCGCTTACCACCACCGCCAGTATCCCCGGCGCCACCAAGGAGGTCTTTGACAAGGCCGCGGCCGACGCCAAGGCCGGCTGCCCCATCTCCAAGCTCTTTGCCAACAACACTGAAATCACGCTGGACGCCAAGCTGGTCTAAAAAAACAAAACAAGAATGCAGTGGCCGGGGCACAAAATCCCGGCCTGCTTTCTCCGGCATAATTTGACACCGGGTTCAGCATTTGCGAGACTCGCAATTGCTGCCGGTTTAGCGGAAAGCGCTGAACTTGTATACCGTGCCGAAGTGGCGGAATTGGCAGACGCGCGTGGTTCAGGTCCACGTACTCGCAAGGGTGTGGGGGTTCGAGTCCCTTCTTCGGCACCAGCCGTTTAGAATGAATAGTTTAGGTTTTCTTCCTAAGAAAAGCCAGCGGAAAAGCTTAGTTTTCCTGTTTTTTCGGTATTAACCGAGAGGAGAACTTTGATACCAGTGGCAACCCAAAATACAGTACCAAACCTTACTCTCAGTCAGGACGCACGGCTGTACAAATACGTCCGTCTTCCGAGCGGCTGGAAATACCTCCGTGCCGACTACAGCGAAAAATTTGGCGTGAAGCCTCACTCTGTGTTCTTGCCCAAAACGAACACCCCAACCGTAGTTGAGGGCGGCAAGTACGTTGCCAGCGACAGCGGCAAATGGCACCCTCTGAGCCCAGACCCGAATGAGGCGTGGACGCTGTTTAAGCTCTACCGCAATGAGGGGCGGAAGTCTCAACTTGAAGTGAAGTCTCAACAACTCAGGCAACAACTCGCGACCGGGCAAAAGGCGGTAGTGGAAGTAGAAAAGCCCAAAGTCCTCACGGTCGGAGATGCAATTGGAAATTTCCTGAAATCGTACCGACTCAAGATTCTGTCGGGTGGACGCAAGCCACGCACGTATGACGCGATTGAAGACATCCTTGTAGCGTTCAAAGCGGCCACCGGAGAGGAAACTCCGCTGGCGGCTGTGACCCGCGAATCAGCCATCACCTACATCGCGACGTTGAAGAAGCGGACAGGCGCAGACACGACCAAGACCACCAAGGAAAACCACTTCATCTACATCCAGAAAATGCTCCGGGCGTCGGGCGTCAACCTTTTTGAGGAGGGCGATTGCCCCAAGGCTCCCAGTGGGTCGAGTGAGGACATCCGCGTCTACTCCGACGATGAAATCAAGAGGATATTCGACGTAGCCAGTGATTATCACCGCATGTGCTGGAAGACCTTGCTCATGTCCGGGGTTCGTGAGGAGGAGCTAACTCACCTGTACAAGCGGGATGTGCGGATGAACGATGACGGAAGTTGGATTATCCGTGTCGAGGGCAAGCCCGAACTCAGGGACTGGACTCCCAAGACGCACGAGGAAAGGAACGTCAACATTCCCGCTTACCTTGGCAAGGAACTTGTTGAGTTCAGCAAGCGGTACATGCCCAATAGCCCGATGTTGTTCCCCACCATGCCCCGGCACGGTTCCAAGGGCGGCAAAGTGAACGGTAGGCTCTTGGACGCTCTCAAAAGGGACGCAAAGAGGGCCGGGTTAAACCCGGAAGATTTCTGGCTTCATGGGTTCCGCTCCACCTATGCCACACGCGCCATACGAGCCGGAATGGACATCGCGGATGTTCGGGCGCAGTTGGGACACGCCCCCGGCAGCAATACCATTTGGAAGTACGTACAGGCGGCTCGTAGCGGTGAACGTCAGGCCGCTGTGGAGCTAGTCTTCCCCGAGTTCTAGTGTAGGGTTCAACTCGCAAGCCCTGCCGAAGAAAGGCTGTTAAGGAAATCGGGTACGGGTTAATAGAAAAGACGATACTCCGGTTTTGCCAGGGCATCGTCTTTTGTGCGTTTGAGGCCAGTTTGCTCCAGAACTCTACCTGCCTTGTACTGTACTTCCAGAAAGCGCCAGAGTATTCTTCGGCCAGTTGAGCCCCGGCCACGACTTCCACCCTCGTCGCCGGAAAGGCGTCCGGCCACATTCGTTCAATTGACTACTTGCTACCTTGTTCCCTACTTCCGTGGGTTCTCAAGGTCGTCAAGGTTGCTAATGCCGATTACCTTCCACCATGGGACGCTGGCTTCCATGGTTTCCGCAGCCACGTAGCGGAAGTAGTGCTGCCACGCTGGAGGCTTGTGTGCGGTAGCCGCGCTGAGCCCGTCGAAGAGGACATAGAGAACCATATCCGAGGGTTTCGCCTTGCCGGGTACATGCAGCAGGGCGATGGCTATCTCGTCGGCGGTCTCACGCGCATTTTCAAGTGTGGGAAGCTCATCAAGCCGCAAAAAAAGCATCTTGCCGCCTACGAGGGCGATATTACCATTAGGAGTTGGAGTCGCCTTGCTCTGCCTTAGGTCGGTGATGGATGCGAAGTTGCGTGCTATGCCCCTTCCAACCTCCAGTTCGATTATCCAATCCAGTTTCGGCGATTGCGGTTTCTCTACAGGTTCCATGCGGTACATGCTGCTCTCCTTAAATCTTGGTTGTCCATTGCCCCCGTCTTGTAGGTTGGTGGGCTGGACATTCCACCGACCCGGTACTGCTACGCTTCTTCTCCGATGACCTTCAGGTTGGCAACGATGTTGTTGGTCTGCTCAACCAACTCATCAAGGTCGCCAACGTCCGATTCATCGATGTACTTGAGGTTGCAGGCGATGGTGCTAGTCTGCTCCAGCTATACGCGCCGGAGTGAAAATAGGCCACATAACGCCGCGGGAGCGGTGTTTTGCAGCGGAGTAAAAGTTTGCCACCGCCGGATCTTGTTTTCGTGAGCTATTGCCTTGATGGCATGGTTCATGGAACACCGGAGGGATGTTCCAGGTGGAGATATACGGGCGTGTACGTCGTGCGGTTCGTGTCGAGGGCCGGAGTCAGCGAGCGGTAGCCAGGGAGTTTGGGCTGTCGCGAGAGACAGTACGGAAGATGCTGCAGTACGCGGTACCGCCAGGCTACCAGCGACAGCAGCCGATCAGGCGGCCCAAGTTGGGGCCGTGGCTAGGCGTAATCGACGCCATTCTGGAAGATGACAAGCAGAGACCGGCGAAGCAGCGGCACACAGCGAAGCGGATCTTCGAGCGGCTGAAGGACGAGCACGGATTCACGGGCGGCTACACGATCGTGAAGGACTACGTTAGGTCTGCGGAGTTGCACAGCCGGGAGATGTTCATTCCCCTGACACACGCGCCGGGAGAGGCGCAGGCAGACTTCGGCGAAGCGCTGGTGGTGATTGCCGGAGTGGAACAGAAGGCGCACTATCTTGCGATGGACCTGCCCCACTCGGACGATTGCTTCGTGGTGGCGTTCCCGGCCGAGACCACAGAGGCGTTCCTCGAAGGCCATGTGCGTGCCTTCGCGTACTTCGGCGCCGTTCCGACACGGATTCTCTACGACAACACGAAGATCGCTGTGGCCCGGATTCTGGGCGGGGAGGAGCGGCAGAAGACACGGGCATTCTCCGAGTTACAGAGCTACTATCTGTTTGCCGACAAGTTCGGCCGGCCGGCGAAGGGCAACGATAAGGGCAAGGTGGAAGGGTTGGTTGGCTATTCGCGGCGGAACTTCATGGTTCCGATCCCACGTGTGTCGAGCTGGGAAGAGCTGAACACGCGTTTGGAGGCCGAGAGCCGGAAGCGGCGATTTCGGCGGCTGCGCGGGCACACAGAGACCATCGGCGAACGCTTCGAGCGCGACCATGCGGCGATGCTGCCGCTGCCAGCGGCGCCCTATGAAGCCTGCGAGAAGATCGCGGGCCGAGTCAGTTCACTGTCACTGGTTCGCTACCGGTCGAACGACTACTCCGTGCCCACGCAGTACGGGCATTGCCAGGTATGGGTGAAGGATTATGTGCATGAAGTGGTGATCGCCTGCGCCAGCGCGATCATTGCCCGGCACGAACGCAGCTATGAGCGCGAGACGGTGGTCTTCGATCCGCTGCACTACCTGGCCCTGCTCGAACAGAAGACGCGGGCACTGGACCAGGCCGCGCCGCTGGCCGGCTGGCTGTTGCCAGAGTGCTTCGCACAACTTCGGCGTCTGCTCGAAGCCAGGCTCAAGAAGCACGGCAGCCGCGAGTATGTGCAGGTGCTCCGCCTGTTGGAGACCTTCGCACTTGCGGAAGTAACTCACGCCATCGAAGATGCGTTGCTGCTGGGCACGATCAGCTTCGACGCCGTCCGCCATCTGCTGCTGTGCCGCATCGAACGAAGACCGCCGCGGTTGGACATGGAGAACTACCCGCACCTGCCGCCCGCCCAGGTGCGCACCACGCAAGCCGCCGACTACATGACGCTTCTGGCCGAGGTGTGCGCATGAGCGGCGCCGAGGGTTCTGGAGCGAACACCGCGACTCATACGGGCGACACGCCACAGTTGCTGCTGGAACATCACCTGAAGGAACTGCGGCTGCCTACCATCCTGCGCGAGTACGACAAGGTGGCGCGGCAGTGCGCCGTCGAGCAGGTGGACTATCAACGCTACCTGCTGCGCATTACCGAACTGGAGTTGCTGGACCGTGAGCGCAGGGCCACAGAACGCCGCATCCGTCAGGCGAAGTTCCCGGTCGTCAAGACCATGGACAGCTTCGACTTCCTGGCCATCCCGTCAGTGAACAAGACCCTGGTGCTGGAACTGGCGCGATGCGAGTTCCTCGCCCGCCGCGAGAACGTACTGCTGCTGGGCAACAGCGGCACGGGGAAGACGCACATCGCCCTGGCTCTGGGCCTGGCTGCATGCCAACGCGGCCACCGCGTGCGTTTTACAACCACCGCCGCCCTGGTCAGCGAGCTGATCGAGGCCCGCGACGACAAGAAGCTGCTCCGTTTCCAGAAGCAGATCGCCAGCTACGAACTGCTCATCGTCGATGAGCTGGGCTTCGTGCCCCTGTCCAAGACCGGCGCCGAGCTGCTCTTCGAGATGCTCAGCTAGCGCTACGAACGCGGATCAACGATGGTGACCAGCAATCTGCCCTTCCAGGAGTGGACCGAAGTCCTTGGATCGGAGCGGCTGACCGGCGCCCTGCTCGACCGGCTCACCCATCACGTTCACATCCTGGAGATGAACGGCGACAGCTACCGCCTCAAGCAGAGCCGCCGCAAACGGACCCAATCTGCCGAGCGCTGAACTCTACCCATCCGAACGCGCCTCGGGGTAGAAGGGCCTCTTCCGCTACGCTCCACCGGCCCTTCTACCCCGCATACTCAACAACTTCACTCCCATCTACTGGCCTAGTTTTACTCCGCCCTTGACACCAAGCGATAATCGGCCTCCATGAGCCGGTCGGATAGCTTTTTCAGGGGAGCATAATCATTTCGGTCCAACGCGTCGCAAAAGAGTTCCTCAATAGACTGGTCGGGAGGAACTTGGTCGAGTTCGAAGCAAAGTTGGGCTACGTCGGCGACCAAAGGATAAGAAACGTCCATAAGGTAACGTCCAACGTAGATGGAATTCCCGTAGATGGGTCCGACTTCTTTGGCAGCATCGGCATTGAAGCCTGCGCCAAGTAGAAAAATGCTCAAAGAGCGCCTCCTTTGCCGCTGCCGGCTGAAAAGCACCGCCTAGAAGTACGAATCAAGCCGCGCTGAATCGGCGAAAGTTTGAAAGAGTGTTTCGTCTTCCAAAATGCGCAGGATCGTCAGACGCAGAGCGATCTCTGTCTGCTCCAGGAGTTGATAAGCGTAGCCGGATTCGCGTGGCTGCCCCATAGCGGAGAGCCACGCTATGTTGGGGATCGATAACCCGTGCGCAAACGCATTCCGAAGCTTGAAAATATCGCGGCTGACATTTCCAAGTTCCATGTGGGTTCGAGTCGTTTGGTGCACCGGAATAGACACCGTATCGGCCTCGTACAGTTTCAAGGTCGATCCGAGAAGGACCCCCATGCGCCGCGCGATCTCAGCCGAACCTTGCTTGTTGCGGTCGAGTTTGGATGCAAACAGGCAGTCAAGTCCGGCTGCCCACAGGAACTGGTTCGAGGTCGTCGGGGTGACTGAATAGCCTTGGCAGAGGAACATCACAGCGCGGTGGATCGGAAGCAGCGGATGGTCCCACGAACCATGTGCCGGATCGAGAGCCTTCGATAGTCTAGGAATGAGGCCCGTTGTGCGCTTTACATCGGCTTCGGAAACAACGTTGTGCTGTTGATACTCCAAATAAGCCTCAGGCAAAAATCTATCAAGGTCGGAGACCGGCCGATCGACCATCTCGGTCAAGTTGTCGTTGTCGAGTTGGAGCCGTAGGCACAGGAAATACACGGTTGGCTTCACCAATTGAAAGGCGATTGCCACGACCTCAAGTTGATGTTTTGCCGTGCTGTCGGCCACGATGTCAGCGTTGTACGTGCACGCTATTGCGATTGAGTTCTTCTCGATTCTTTCGATAACAGTCTTACGCAACGGGACCCGCCCGGCTTCGGCGGCGATCTTCGGCGGGAGCGACAGGGCCACCGCAAGAGTGCAGGGGAACATGATTGGCCCGTCCTTGACAATTGTCTCCTTCAATTCATCAGAGCAACTGGTCAGGAGAATTAGCTGTGTCTTTGTCATCTGAAATTCGATTATAGGATTTAACCGAGCGTGCGGCTTAAAAATAGCTGTGCGTTCCGTATTCCGCCGCCTTCATCGCATCAGAAATTTTGCAGTGATGATGGCGGGATCGTTCTCGTAATCGCGTTTTGCGAGCGCGGTGACCTTGTGCTTGATATCCTCGGGCGACCAAAAGATCCATTTCCTCTTCTCCATGAATTCACGGACGGGGCCGCTTTGCCCCTGGTAGACCTTGCCAGCCGCAAGGCCGAGCGAGACTTTTGTATCCTTGTTCGCCATGCCGCACGCGATGAGGTCTTGCAGCAGCCTCGATAGGACAATCGAACGATAGCGCTCCGATGTGAAAAGCTTGAACCGCCCTTCAGGCACTTCATGTTCTTCTTGCAGTTGTGCGAGTTTGACACCGGGTGAATCGAGGAAGGACTTTGCTTCAAAGGCGACGACTTCATTTCGGGAGAAATGAAGCGCAAGCAGGTCGATTTCGGGGCGCGGAATTGAGTGCTTTCCGATGTGGCGCTTCTCCTCTTTTGTAACCTTGACCTTGAAAGACCTGCGTATCCAGTAGTCCTCTGCTTCAAGTAGGGTGGAAATGATGCTCTCGAAGTGGTCCATTGGCGGCTCCGTATCTGGGTTCAGTGGCAATTATCGGGGCAAGCGGTCAATCAACAACGACAAAAAATGCTTCCCTGCTGTGGATTATTGTGCATGATAAAGGACGTTATAATTCACCATGGCCCACAAAGATTACAAATGGGGTGGTGAACATCAATCGATATGCCCGTGTCCCGGCTGCGGCCTGTTCGGGGGTAAGCACTCTTCAGTTTGTTGCTGTCCAAGATGCGGCTGGTTTGACGGTAAGCACACCTCCAATTGCGCCTGCGATCGATGTGGCTACTTCGGTGGCAAACATGCCTCGATTTGTGCTTGTCCCGTCTGTGGGGCCTTCGGCTGAGTACCAAATAGCATGAAGAAAAGGTGCCATCTATCCTGAAAAGTGGCGTCATCTCCCAATAACACCTGTTTTCGGAAGGGCTAAAGCGGCCGATTTCGGCGCTTTGGAATTAGGCAGTTACGAGGGTGGATTCTGGAGGGTTTTTGGAAGGGCTCTGGAGCGCCCGACAGGCCGTGCCGACCCCAACCCCCAGCCGCTCGGAGATGTCCCTCCACGAAGCTCCGGAGGCTCGGAGGCTGGCTACTTGGCGGGGGTTGACGGCGACTGGCGGATCGCTGGCGCCATACGCGTTTCCCGATACTAATCCTCCTAGCATCCCATAGAGTATTGATTCGGAATGACTTCCTATGAAATTCTGTTCTCGGAGCCGGGGATCATTCTTTGCCATCTTTCAATGATCAGGTTCTCGACTACCGCATCACCGCCTTGGTCGGGTTCCAAGCCGATGTGGTCGTTGACCGCGTTGCGGAACCGCTGCTTACATCCGAGGTAGCGTTCCGTTGTCTGTACAGAAACATGCCCAAGAAGAAACTGAATCTGCTCCAGTTCACCGCCAGCCTGATGACAAAGACGCGCGCAAGTCCTCCTGAGATCGTGCGGAGCTAAGGACGGAATCTCACAGTCCTTCGCTTTCTTCTTCACGACGCCCCAAATGACCTTAGGGCTGAAGCCGGTTCCCCAAATCCTGCCAGCCTTGTTGATCGAACGAAGGAGAGTGCCGGCTGTAATTCCAGCAGCCTCTATCCAGGCGTCAATCCCAGCTTTCACCCAATCCGGGACTGGAATGGTCCGTATGTGGCCGCCCTTGCCGATAAGATCTGCTATAACCCAGTGCTCCTCCCTTTGCTGTATGTCTTCTACGCGTAACGCGGTCAATTCTGCCCGGCGTAGTCCGCACCCTAACAGGATCGCCAATGTGGCGTAGTCGCGCTTGCCTCAAAGACTCGCGCCGTCCGCCGTCAGTATGAGACGTTTGCCTTGCTCCGCAGTGAGCCAATTGCCAACAGGCACCCCTAATCGCTTGGCGCCCTTTACCCGGCGAATCCCAGCAGCCAGGTCTGCACTAAGCAGACCGTAATCGGCAGCCTCATACGCCAACCTCCGGACCGCAGCCAGACGCAGGTTTATGGTCGTTGAAGCATAGTGTCTCTGTTCGAGGGATATTCTGTACCGTGTGACCACAGTTTTGTTGAAGGCGAGCCTGGGTTCTGAACAGTACCATTCGATGAATTCTCTTATCGCATGATCATAAGTTCGTTGTGAACTTGGTGATGTCAGGCTGTTCAATACGGCTGACTTCGATTGCTCAAGGTCCGGGAGCTTCAGAACATGTTTGGGTGTCCGTTTGCGGTTTGTCTTGCTATTTGCCATCGGTAGGGCCTCCATTAGCCTTGGCAAAAAGCTTGATCCAGTTCGCTGCCTGGGTCTATCGCACCCTGGGGTGTTTATGAGAACTCTCCCGGCAGGACCCGGATTTAGTACGACCGAAGGTCATGTGGATGAGCGCTTTGGACTGTTGTCGCTAACGGAGATATTTGTGGGCACAACGATGAACGCAAGCCGACTTTACTTGGACCGGTTGTAAGATAATTGGATCGATGTTCTGGCAATTAGAATTGTGTCTTGTCGTAGTCAGTATGTGACAAGTCTACATCAATTGACGCACTGTTCAAGCTCACGCACTGTTCAAGCGCTGCTTGAACACTAGTGCAGCAGAGGGATTCAAATTGCTAATATGTGCTGATTCTAAACAAGTTATTGAAAATATTAAACGCTTAATACGGACAAAACGCAGAAAATATGGTTTTCACACACGGATTACTCACACGTAATATCGAACCGTGGCCATTCAGGAGCGGTTCAGTAGCTCCATGAGCGGGAAGCCTGCGAAAACCCAGCTTTTGCGCGCCATTTATCCGACAAAACAATAATTCTTCCAATCCTACTTTTGGCTGATTCATATTGTTATCGAGCAAGCGTAGGATTCTTTCGATTCGGGAATCTTCATTCCAATCGACCTGGCAACGGCCACGTGGGAGCGGAATGTGGAGTTCTGAACATTCACGGCTCGGTAGCGCGGGCAAGGGGTTGTAAGCGGCTACCAAGGCAACCGACAGCAGCTTACTATTCCTGCAACTCGCTTTACGCATCGCCAGAAACTTATATTCAGGAGGCTGTTGTGAGATTCATCCATGCAAAGCAAGTGCACGCACTGCTGCTCATCATTTTCGTTGGCCTCGCCGGTTTCGCTTACGGACAAGTCACCAGCGCCAGCTTGACGGGCAACGTCACTGATCCAGCCGGAGCGGCTGTGGCCGGAGCGATCGTAACCGTCACCAACATCGACACAAATTTGACGCAGTCCACCAAAACAAACGGCACCGGAACATACCTGATCCGGCCACTGCCGATCGGCAATTACACACTTACCATTGAGGCCGCCGGCTTTGCCCGCTATCTGCAGAAGGGCATCGTCCTGACGGTCGGTCTGGCCGCGACGCAGGATGTGCGCCTCAAGGTCGGCGCGGGCAAGGCAGAGACAATCTCTGTTACTGCCGAGGCCGAGTTGATTAACACCACTTCGGCCGAACTGGGAACGACGTTCAATGAAGCCGCCATCTCCGATCTGCCGCTCGATGGCCGCGATCCTTCGGGCCTCGTCTTCCTGGTGCCCGGCGCGGTTAACGTCCAGACTCGTGGCGGTGAAACCATCCAGACCGGATTCTCTTTCCCGACCGAGACCGGCGTCGGCATCGGCAGCAGCCGCAACGGCAGCACGTTCTATATGCTCGATGGCGTCACCAACATGGACAACTACGACGGGCTGGCGGGTACGTTTCCGAACTCCGACGCCACCCAGGAGTTCAAGGTCCTCACCAGCAACTTCGGCGCACAGTATGGCTACGGGCCCGACGCGGTGGTCTCCATCGCCACCAAGAGCGGCACCAACCAGTTCCACGGCGGCGCCTTCTGGTACGTCCGCAACAACGCCATGAACGCCACCAACTGGTTCAGCGGCCAGACCGATACGATGCGGCGCAACCAGTACGGCTTGTTCGCCGGCGGGCCGATCAAGAAGGATAAGCTCTTCATCTTCGCTAACTACCAGGGCACCAAGATCCTCTGGAACTCGACCGACACATTGACCAGCACGCCGACCACCGCCATGCTCACTGGCGACTTCAGCGGCTTGGGCGTAAACTTGGGCGGTCCCTTCAAATTGAACCCCGCGACCGGCCATCACGACCAGCTCGACACCAGCCTTACAACTTCTGCGTGTGAATACTCTCCTACAGCATCATGCAGCACTGTTGTTCCAGTGCAGTTATCGCCGGCCGCGAAGTATTTTGCGAGTCAAGGCATGATCCATGCTGCAACAACGGTGCCCAACAGCACGACTCTGAAGCCCGGGTTGCAGAGGGCCGACGGCGATATGATGTACATCTATCCCACCGTCCACAACAACTAC
Source organism: Occallatibacter sp. (assembly GCA_050012555.1). Taxonomy (GTDB): domain Bacteria; phylum Acidobacteriota; class Terriglobia; order Terriglobales; family Acidobacteriaceae; genus Telmatobacter. Next base: position 18,586 of record JBEKGY010000006.1, on the reverse strand, counting down.
GACGAGGGCACCCTCAAGGTGGACTACGACCTCTCGCCCTCGCAGAGACTCACCCTGCGCTCCTACACCAACTCCTACGGGTCTCCGTCGAGCGACGTTCCGGGCAACATGGAGAGCGCCTACAACCACAGCTCGTGGACGGCCAGCTTCTGGACGGAGATGTGGTACTTCAACAACCTGTTGCAGCACACCTGGACGATCAATCCGAAGACAGTCAACACCATCTCGGTCTTCATGAACCAGATGAGCTCGGACAGCGCTGCCCAGGAGTTCGGCAACGACGGAAAGGCGATGTGCTTCTCCAATAATAGCGGGGATCCCAATGGGGTTAATATTGGGGTCAACGAGCCCACGGGCAGTTGCTACATGGGCGCTCTGCGCATCAACTCGAACTACGGCTTTGAGAGCGGCTGGGATGAGCCCTCGCAAGAAGTCCGCACCACCCTCGGCCTGGTCGATACGCTGAATAGGCAGATGGGCAAGCACTCGATCACCGCAGGCATCGACCTGATGCATCAGCACGCGGTCGAGAATACGCAGTATCCGACGCAGCCGATGATCGCCTTTGGAAGAAATGGATCCGCTGGGACTGTTAATTCCTATACCAACAGTTCTAGTGGATACCTGGCCGACTTTATGCTGGGCTACGCATCGGGGTACTTGCAGGGCGCCGGCGAGATTGCCGATGTGGCCGGCTGGCAGTTTGGTCCCTTCATCCAGGACGACTGGAAGATTCTTCCCAACCTGACCATCAACCTGGGCCTGCGCTGGGATCCTAACACGCCTCCCGTCTCCCAAGGCGGCCGTGGCGCAGCCTGGATCCCCGGCACGGCTCCCGCCGGTATCGGTCCATTCGTGGATAACACCCCCGGCCAGCAAAGCACCGTGTTTACCAACGCTCCCGCGGGACTCGACTTCCCCGGCGACCCCGGCGTGCCCGATACCCTGATGAACAGCGACTACGGTTACTGGGAGCCTCGCATCGGCGTGTCCTGGCAGCCCAAGTTCCTGCACAAAACCGTTTTCCATGCCGGCTTCGGCATGTTCACCGGTCCGCTGCAGTACTCGGAATACAACCACGCCTCCGACGTCGCCCCCTTCAGCCCCACCTTTAACTGGTCGGGATGGGCTTATGACCCCACCTGCGGCGCTACCACGTGTCCCGATTCTATGGCCAAAGGTGCGATCACCCCCTTTGATAACCCCTGGAACCCCAATGCTTTCGCGGATGCCTATGGCGGAGAGGTTCCTGATGGTTTAACCAGCAGCCCCTTCCCGGGAACATTCCCCTGGGCAACAATTTCCTACAAGCCGGCGAAAACCGTTGCCATTCCCAAGGGCCAGCAAATCGGCCAGGTCTTCTCGCGCAACTTCAAGCTGCCCACGACGTATGCCTGGAACGCCTCGATCGAGCAGCAGCTCACCCCGACAACGGCCGTCCGCCTGGCTTATGTGGGCAACGAAACCGATCACCTGTCGGTGCTCATCGACATGAACCCGCCGTATGCTAAAGCGTGGACCGTGAACTCGACCGTGGGGGACATCTTCGATGACCAGAGCTGGGCGACGGCGAGCTACAACTCGCTGCAGATCAGCCTGGATCAACACGTGTGGCACGGCCTCCAGGTGCAGTCCAGCTTCACGTGGTCGCATACCATCGACATCACCGGCTCCAGCAACGTGTCCTACGGCAATCCGGCGCTGGGCAATCCGATCAGCGCCAAGTGGAACCGCGGCAACTCCGGCGCAGACGTGCCGTGGGAATGGATCAGCAACTTTGTTTACCATGCCCCCTTGTTCAAGGAAAAGGGCAAGCTGATGGAAGAGACGGTCGGCGGCTGGCAGTTGAGCGGCATCATCACCTGGCAGAAGGGCAGCCCGTTCTCGATTGGCCAGTGGGGCACGGACCCCGGAGTCGGTATGTGGAATAACCGCGCCGACTCGGTTCCCGGCGTGGCCCCCAACATGGGCAAGGGCAGTCACTGGGATTGGGTTAACCCGGCCAAGGGCTACTTCAACCAGGCAGCCTTCACCCTTCCCACCTCCTGTAACGACCAAACGCCGGGATTTTGCGGTTTCGGCGACACAGGCAAGAACGCCTACTGGGGACCGGGCGTCTTTGGCATCAATGCATCGATACAGAAGAACTGGGTTCTGAGGGAAGGAAAGACCTTCCAGTTCCGCTGGGATGCCTTCAACGCCACCAACCATCCGGTCTTCTCCAACCCGTCGTCCACCGTTAATCAGGCTGTTGGTACTTTTGGCATAATCACCGGAGTGAACCAGCCTCGTTACTTCCAAGGCGCTCTTCGCCTCACCTTCTAACCATGCAACAAAAGGCCCGGACGGTGAAAATCGTCCGGGCCTTTTTTCGTGCCAACTTGGCTGATAACCGCCAGTTGATGAATACCGGGATTCGTCCCCTGGCACATTGAGCGAGAATGATAGAGAACGCATGAACGCCGTCTTACATCCTATTTCCTTGTCCTCGCGGGCGCACGGAGTCCCATGCGCCGCCAGGCTGCTGCATGGGCTTCTGCTGGCAGTCATCGGGATGCTCGCACTGGTTGCCCGAAACGCTCAGGCGCAGCAATTAGCCGTAGAGACGCTCACGGCAGGCAGCGAGGAGTGGAACTACACAATCCGAATCTGGCAATCCCAGGATGGTTTGCCTGAGGAAACAGTGCAAGCCTTCGCGCAAACTCCAGACGGCTATCTGTGGGTGGGAACCAGCAGCGGGTTGCTGCGCTTTGATGGGGCGCGCTTCCACCTGTTTGCCCATGAGAATACACCGGCCTTCAAGGAAAACAGTGTCTTTTGCCTGCTGGTTGCCCACGATGGCCGCCTTTGGATCGGCACCGACGGCAGTGGCCTGATCGAGTGGCAAAATGGCGTTTTTCATGCTTATCCGGTCGCCCAGGGCCAGACGGCCGACTTTGTGCGAGCGCTCGCCGAGGACCACACCGGCTTGCTGTGGGTTGCCACCGACGATGGCCTGTTCTGGGCCAAAAACGGCCGCCTGGAGCGCGCGGACAAGCCTCTGGGCTTGCCTGTCTTTAACGTGCATGCCGTGCTGGAAGACCGCTCCGGCCGCATCTGGGTAGGCGGCTCGCGCCTCTACTCCCTGAAAGACGGTCAGTCTCACGAGTATTCGCTGCCGGGCAATGACAGCAAGAATAAAGTGAAGTCCTTTCTGCAGACCTCGGACGGGGTGATCTGGGTGGGGACGGTTGGCGGACTGTATCGGCTGCCGCTCGGTCAGGACCGCTTCGAGCCGCTGCCGGGAGTCTCCAGCACCATACGATCTTTGCGCGAAACGCCCAGTGGTGAGTTGTGGGCCGGCTCCATCGGCGGGGGAATCTTCAGGATTCGCGGCAATCGCGTTACCCGTCTGAAGGCGCCCTCGCCCCTGATCAGCAACACCGTACTCTCCATCTTTGCCGATTCCGACCGCGACCTGTGGTTGGGAACCCAGGCCGGCATGATGCGCCTTAGCCGCACTCCGGTGCGTGTTTTGGCCCTCTCCGAGGTTGCCGACTCGGATTTCGGAACGGTTGCCCTCGATACAGACGGCTCGCTGTGGGCCGCTTCTAACCAACTTGTGCATGTGCAGGGAGGCCATGCCGCGCCGGTCAGATTTCCGGAACTGGGTGATGTAAGAGTTCGTAATGTGCTGCGCAGCTATGATGGATCGCTTTGGGTCGGAACTGATGGAGGAGGAGCTTATCATCTTTTATCCCCAGGAGTGCAGCATTTCACTACGCAAAATGGCCTGGTAAACAATTTTGTGCGCGTCTTTCTCGAGTCCAAGGACGGCACTCTTTGGATTGGGACAGATAACGGCGTGAGCCATCTCGATAAAGGAGGCATTCATAATTTCACAGCGCAAAATGAGCTGGTTTATAACAGCATCCGCTCGCTGTTGGAGGACCGCGACGGAACCATCTGGATCGGCACCGAGCGCGGGCTGAGCCAGTACAGGAATGGAAGGTTTTATCACGACGCGATGACTGCCGCGCTGGGCGACGAAAAGGTGTGGGCGCTTCATCAGGATATGGACGGCGGAATCTGGATCGGCACGCGCGCTCACGGACTTTATCGCTATCGCGACGGCCAGTTATCTCACTACACCACGGCTAACGGAATAGCCAGCGACAGCATCTATTCCATCCTCGAAGATAAGCAGGGCCATTTTTGGTGCAGCGGCCCTTCGGGAGTGATGCTGGCCAACCGCGCTGAACTGGATGCTCAGGCAAGCGACACGCAACAGAGGCTTTCGCTGCGCATTTTTCGCGCCAATGAGGGCGGAAAATCTGCACAATTTTATGGTGGAACACAGCCGGCAGGCGCTATCACCAGAAGCGGCGAAGCCTGGTTTCCCACCAGCCAGGGGTTGTGGAGCATCCGCCCGGATGAGCTGGAGCATCCGTTCTTCTCCAACCTCAATATCGATGCCGTTTCGGTTGATGGCCGCCCTGCCCCGCTGAACGGGAAACTGAGCTTGGATGCAGGCAGCAGCCGTTTGGAGATTGGGTATGAGCCAGTGTTGCTGCGCTCGCAGGAAGGACTTCGCTTTCGCTATAAACTCGACGGATATGACCGGACATGGACCTACGCAAGCGCACAGCAGCGGCTGGCGACTTACACCAATCTTCCCGCAGGCAACTACACATTTCTTGTGGAGGCCTGGGAGACGGATGACCCGGCTCATGACGCCCGCGCCTCGATTGGATTCATCAAGAGACCCTATTTCTACCGGACGCAGTGGTTTGTGGCTATCTGTGTGCTGTTCGCGGCGCTGCTATCTATCTTCGCGTACCAGGTCCGGATGAAACAGATTCACGACCTCTTCAAGGCTGTGTTAGCGGAGCGGACGAGGCTGGCGCGCGAGATGCACGACACGCTTATCCAGGGCTGCGTCAGCATATCCGCGCTGCTCGAGGCCGCGTCGAGCAGAGAGGTAGACGACAATGAGTCAAGGTCGCACTTGATCGACTATGCTGCCACGCAAATTCGCGCCACCGTGGATGAGGCGCGGCAGGCAGTGTGGAACCTGCGTGGCGAGGAACGCGCGCTCGTCGATTTGGAAATTGCGCTCCAACGCATGGCAGAGCGAATTGGCCGGGAACATGGCGTAGAGATGGTCTATCGTCTGCTCGGGAAACCATTTGCCATCGCCCTGCCTGCAACGCATGAACTCATGATGGTGGCCCGGGAAGCTGCGTTTAACGCGATCTTGCATGGGCACGCGCAAGAGATCGAAACGGAGCTTTCCTACACCGACGAGTCTCTTTCGTTGACTATAAAGGACGACGGGCAGGGGTTCGATGCCGCGAAAGCCTTCTCCGAAGAGCACTTCGGCCTGCGTGGGATGCAGGAGAGAATTCACCAGTTCAACGGAAAATTCGAGATTGACAGCGCTCCTCGACAGGGAACCTGTGTGCGGTTGGTGATTCCCCGCGCCGCCATCGCCATATGATGCGCGGGAACTCAAAGGTCTCGATGCCGGAGATGTGTATGCTGTCTTCCACGCCCTATAATCCGCTTATGCCGCCGATCCGCATTCTTGTTGTCGATGATCATCCGATTATGCGGGTAGGAATAACGGCGCTCATTGGGTCAAGCAAGGAGATGGAGACAGTGGCCCAGGCTTCCAGCGGGGAGGAGGCGATCAACTTGCACGCGCTTCATCACCCGGACATCACCCTAATGGATTTGCGTCTGCCCGGCATTAGCGGAGTGGAAACGATTCGCCGCATTCGCAGCCAGTCCCCCAAGGCGCGGTTTATTGTGCTCACCACTTACGATGGCGACGAAGACATCTTCCAGGCGATGGAGGCAGGTGCCGCTGGTTACCTGGTGAAGGGCATGCCCCAGGAGATGCTGGTCAACGCCGTAAAGCGGGTTCATGCCGGCGGCCGGTTTTTGCCTCCGCCCATGTCTAAGGCGCTGGCATCGCGCATGCCCGATTCCAGCCTCAGCCACCGCGAACTTGAGGTGCTTGGACTGGTGGCAAAGGGAAAGTCAAATCGGGAGATTGCAGGCAGCCTGGGAATAACCGAGGCTACTGTGAAGTGCCACGTGAGCGTCATCCTGATGCGGTTGGACGCCAGTGACCGCACCCAGGCCGTGGTCATAGCGCTGCAACGAGGGCTGATTCACCTTTAGAAACACATCATCTTGATAGCTTAACCTGGTACTCGGGAAGAGCTTCCACTGAGTACAGGGCTCCAGCCTGGCCATCCTTGCCAAATCTTGGCCGTTTGCCTGGTTCAAAGAAGATGGGTGCCTTCCGGCTCAGCGGCAGGACCTGAAGCGTGAATGTGTGCGAGTCGAAGCCGGAAAGAAATCGCTTCAGGCCGATTTGCCACGCTGTCCCATTGAAAAAGTTATCGGTAAGCAGGCGGCTGCCCGCAAGCAAGCGTGCCTCATCGCCCTGATAATGCACAGTGAGATAGAGATCACTAAGCCCATTGAGCGCGTCCTGCGGAATCACAACTGTCCATTCGCCCGCCTGGCTAAAGCTGGAGTCCTCCGGCGCCATCACTACGACGTCTTTACGCCATGGCAGCGTGGGGCCGAAGACTGGCTCGGGCGCTTTGCCCACGGCCCGCGCCTGCGTCACCTGGAGTTCCACTTTTCGCTCTGGCTCATGCAAATTAAGGGATTGAAAGAGTCCGGCCTGATGGCCAGCCTCAACTTTGGCTGCCTCATTGCCGACAGTGAAGTTGCCGGCAGGAAATAACGCCGCATGAAAGAGTGATTTATCGATTTGGCGCAGTATTATATGCGATCCGTCGCCGTAAACCTGGACCTTGGCCAACACCAGCTGGTCGCTTCCCGCAACATTCACTCTCCAAAGATCTCCTGCCTGCTCAGCGTTAAGGATCACAATGTGCGTTACGCCTCTGTTCCCGTGAATCGTAATTGCCGTACTCAATCCCGGTTCAACGTCTCGCACGTTCAGCGTGTCTTCTGTGTTGGAGAGTATGCCACGCCCGGCATTGATCGCTGAAGCGTCTGCAGCCAGAAACGCAAACTCCGCGGCAATGCCCGGAATTGTCTTGAAGAAGACGTAGGTCTCGCCACCGGAGTGAATTTTCAGGATAAGCTGGGCAGTCGCGTAGCGCAGCGTGACGCCATCGAGATCAAGATTCACAGGCCAATAGAAGTAACTGTTGGCTGGAATGGTTATGGGCCGGGCTGGAATAAGAAGCGTATTACCAGGAATCTTAACTTCAAACTGCGTGCCGGGCCGTGACGGAAGCTCCCGCTCGCGGATATAGTTGTTCACAAACAGAAAGCCGCGCTGTCCGTCGATGCGCAGCGATGCGCGAATCACCGATGTATCTGTCGGCCCAGCAGGGTGCGGCGTTGGTTCTATGACGCGCGCCGGCGCCAACTGTGCGCCGAAGTCCTGGAGAAAGTAGTGGTCGAGCTTTAACTCCCGCAGCGTTGCGTTCATCTGGCCAAACTCGCCCAGAGGCGCCTGAAAGTCATAACCCTTGACGGGGACGTCGGTTGGATAAGCGGTGCGTTGCGACTCCTGAAGCGTGGTTATTTTTCCGTCAGGGTTCTCTCCACCCTGATACATGTAATAGCCGAGGAGATTGACCCCAGAACCAATCATCACGGGAATCATCGCAGGAATATCGCCCGTGGCCAGCAAAGGTCTGCGGTGATAGGTGTCCTGAATGCCGCCTCCAACTTCCGCGGTTAGAAAAGGTACTTTATTGTGCAGGCCGGCATCGTTCTGGTTGCCTGCTGCGGAGTTTTCGCCATCTTCTCTTTTGTTATCATCTACGCGACTGGCAAAGCGGAAGGAGTAGATTTCGGCTGGAGGAAAAGCTTGCGTGCCAGCGTTCCAGGGAGCATCGGGATAGCCGCCATAGACAGGCAAAACCAGATCTTCGGGAACCACCGCGTTGTCCCAGCCGGTTACGGTATACAAGGGCACATCCAGGCCGCTGTCAATGGCCACGCTCTTGAGCGTGGCCAGATGTTCGCGCCCTTGCCCCGGTCCACTCGCCGCATACTCATTTTCAATCTGGATGCCGATAACCGGGCCGCCGTCTTTCCACAGCAGGCCATGAAGCTGCTGGCCTATCTGCGAATAGAATTGCTTTACTTCGGCGAGATAGATGGGATCATTGGAGCGCACAGCACTCTTTTTGAGCACCCAGTCGGGAAGTCCACCGTTGCGTACCTCTCCATGGGCCCAGGGACCAATGCGCGGATAAAGCAACATTCCGTGTTTGGCGCACAGTTCGGCAAATTTTCTCAGATTGCGCTGACCGCTCCAATCGAACTGGCCTTCAATCTCTTCATGATGAATCCAGAAAATGTAGGTCGAGATGACATCAACGCCACTGGCCTTCATCTTGAGAATTTCTTCTTCCCAGTATGTCTCCGGATAGCGTGTATAGTGAAACTCGCCCATGACAGGAATCCAGGGCTTGCCGTCTCGCATCAGGTACTGGCTATTGACAGTGATCGTACTTCCGTCAGGTGCGCGATTCGTGCCCAACTGTGTGGGAACAGGCCTGGGTGCGGCATTGGAAGCCGTTGCGTCAAATATCAGGCGATTGGCAGGCGGCTGTGCGCACAGGCAGCACGCAAAGACGAGCACAACAGAAAATACCACAAGAGGACGCATAACTCTCATGCCTTTCAAAGCACGCATATCCAGTCAGCAAACCAGTTCTTCCGAACTTTGCTTTCCACTCCGGCACGTATGTCGCCTTGTGGCAAAGAGCCATTAAGCGCTTCTCGAACCGATGAGCGCATATTACTCCGTTCGAGTACAACTTAAATCCGACTAAAGTCGGATTGTGTGGATTCACTTTGGATGCGGTGGCATTTATGGAGTCCAGGATGCCGACTTCTCGAACGGTTTCCTCAAAGTCGAGGCGGTGCTCCTGGCAAATGACGGGCAAACTAGAAACTAAAGCTCAGCAGGGGTAAACAGTGCGTTCCTAAACTATTCGAGCTGGTTACATGGAAAACATAGTTTGCGTGAACAACTGACTCCAGCAAAAGACACGAGATGAAGCCGGTCGAATAAAAGATCAAATAATGTGTTTGTTATTGATAATAATAGACATATATGGCGGAGGAATGGGATTCAAACCCCCGGCCGCTGTTGCCAAGGTAGGCCATCCGTGCTCCTTCCAAAAACCGTTATTTATATATAGAACGTCTGTGTCGCCAGAAAGGATTTTCGGTTGTTGATAAATCGCCAATTCACTTGTTGAGGACTGATCGGGGGTCTGGTCCAAGAGGTTAAAATACTGGAAGTTTCCGCCCGCGCGGAAAAGGGCTTCGGCAGCTCAGGGCGCTGAGAAATCAGTACCACTCCTACTTTCGTCGGATGCAAGCGGGCATCGACGCACATAGCATAAAGATGCAAGTAGGAATCCCGCCATGCCACTCGTGAGCAAACTCCGCTCCTTCCTCGTTTTCATCCTGGCAATCGTGGCTGTCCTTCTCAATGGTTGCGGGGGTTCAGGTTCGTCCAACAACGTGACTCCGCCCCCGGCAACGGCACCCACCTTCTCGCCTGCCGCCGGAGCCTACACGACGGCGCAAACCGTCACCATCTCCGACGCCATCGCCGGTGCGACGATCTACTACACCACCAACGGAACGACGCCCACCACTGCCTCAAATGTCTACTCCGGCGCGATCACCATTCCGGCGACTCCGGCTACCGAGACCATCCAGGCTATCGCCGTGGCAACGGGCTACGCAAACTCCCCGGTCGCATCCGCCGTTTATACGATGGCCTCGCCCCCGGCAACGGCTACCGTCGTTGGAGCCGATGTCGGATGGCTGACCCAACTGCAGAGCATGGGCTATACCTGGACCGATCCCACCGGCGCAACCGGAAGCGCGCTGCAGATTCTCAAAAATGCCGGTGTTAACACCATCCGCATTCGCACATTTGTGAATCCCACCATCACCCCCGGCGTCCTGGGCGTGGGCGACAACGATCAGGCAGGCAGCATCGCTCTGGCCGTGCTCGCCAATTCGATGGGCTTCAAGATCGTGATCGACTTTCATTACAGTGATACCTGGGCCGACCCTAGGCATCAAACCACTCCCGCCGCATGGTCGACCGAAACCTATGCCCAGCTGCAAACCGACGTCTACAATTACACCTACAACTTCATGACGGCGCTGGCGGCCGAGGGAATCAATCCGCAATATGTGCAGGTGGGCAACGAAATCAACTCTGGAATGCTCTGGCCCGTTGGCTCAGTTGGCGCCACAACCCCAAACGGCAACAACTTCACCCAGATCACCGGCCTGATCAACAGCGGCTACAGCGCAGTGAAGGCGGTCAGCACCACCACGCAAGTCGTCATCCACATTGCCGGTATCAGCAATCTCAGCGACTTTGAGTGGTTCTTTGACGGGCTGGTGGCCGCAGGCGGAAATTTCGACGTGATTGGAGCCTCCTATTACGACGGGCCGACAAACATCACGACGGTTGCCACCAACCTGAATACGCTGGCCGCCCGCTATAGCAAGCCGGTGCTTATCTGCGAGATCGGCTATTTGTACAGTGATCCAACCGACGCCTACACCGATGTGCAAGGGGCGATCCAGGCGATGAATGCCGTACCCAACAATATGGGGCTGGGAGTGATCTACTGGGAGCCGGAAGCTCCCGACGACGCCGCAACGGACAATTACACGATGGGCGCTGTCACCGAGAGTTCAGGAAAAGTCTTGCAATTTACCACGGCTATCAATGCATTTTGAATGGACACCCCATCTTTTCGCGCTCTTTGTGAAAGGATGGGGTATCCCGCTAACTCGCTAACTCAGCTCTTTTGCTATTGCTTCCCCAGCCCGTCCCCCTTGTGATAATTCGGATACGGCGGCACGGGAATCGCCGGCACCGGATGCGCCTTCAGCTCCTCCATCACCATCCGCACGCCGGTTTCCAGTTGGCGGTCGTGTCCGGCAGCCGCATCCTTGGGCAGGTCCTCGACAACCACGTCGGGAGCGATGCCGTGGTTTTCCACCTCCCACTCGCCGTTCAGTCCATAGATAGCGTAGCGCGGCGCGGTCACTGAGCCGCCGTCAATCAGCGTCGGAAATCCGCCGATGCCCACCAGTCCCCCCACGTCCGCGTGCCCACCAGCTTGCCGATGGCCGCCTTTTTGAAGTACCACGGCATGGCGTCGCCGCCCGAGCCGGAGTTCTGGTTGATCAGCATCACCTTGGGCCCGAAGATTGCTCCTACCGGGTCGTGCATCGGCTTGCCGTCGCGCTCAATTGCTCCCGAGAGCGGTGTGCGCTTCAGCACATCCACCACGTAGTCTGCAATGAAGCCGCCTTCGTTGTAGCGCTCGTCCAGCACCAGCGCCTGCTTGTCGAGTTGCGAATAGAAGTAGCGGTTGAAGTTGGTGTAGCCTGCGCCGCCGGTGTTGGGCATGTAGACGTACGCCACCTTGCCGCCGGAAAGCTCGCTCACCTTCCTCCGGTTACCTTCAATCCAATCCAGGTTGCGCAAGCCGTCCTCGTCGCTGATGGGCACCACCGTCACGTCGCGTGCGTCCTTGCCGTCGGCGTTCGCGCCCACGCGCAGCACGGTCTGCTTGCCGGCCGTTGCGTCAAAGAACTGGTAGAGGTTGTCGCCGGCCTTCAATTCGCGGCCGCTCACCGCCAGCAGGTATTCGCCTTCCTTCACTGAGACTCCCGGCAGCGTCAGCGGCGATGCCAGTCCGGGCGTCCAGTTCTGCCCGCCCAGAATCTTCGCGATGCGGTAGCGCCCGTTTTCCACCTTATAATCGGCGCCCAGCAGCCCGGTCTTTGCATCGTGGTCCGGCTGGAATGGCGACCGGATGAACATGTGCCCGATCGTCACTTCGCCCAGCATCTCCGTGGAGAGATAGCTGAACTCCGTGCGTGAGGCCAGCGCGTCGAGGTAGGGCTTGTACTTGGCCTCGATCTTGGGAATGTTCAGGCCGTGCGTGTGCGGATCGTAGAGAAAGTCGCGCTGGATGCGCCACGTCTCGTGATACATTTGCCGTCATTCGGCGCGCGGATCGATCACGGTTTCCATCCCGCCCAGGTTCAGCGCCTTGCCTGGAGCGTTGTCGCCCGTCTTCAGGTCGTCCGCCGAGGCGCTCGTTGAGACCAGATCCGTACTGAAAAGTCGGCATCGCGACTGGAATCTCATGACCTGTGCCCGGGTGAGGCGATAACAGAGCGAGATGTGTGCGGAGTTGGAATCGGCCGCTGGTTCACACGACCCTGAGAATCCACCCCTCGACAGCGGCGGCTTCTTACTCCTCCGACGTCAGCGGCGGATTTAGAAAGTCCTGAGAGAGTTGCTCTGGTCTGTCTGTTGCAGCCACGCTGCCACGACGTAGGCGGCTTGCTCGTCCCCGTCCCGGCCTTCCTTCGAGAAGCGCCGTCGCCGATGACTCTTCCGTAGCTGAACCTGCACCGGCGTGCTACGGTCCTCGGCAACATAAACCCGGAGTCCCCTTCAACTGAAGTCGAGGCCTTCAGCGCCGTAGTAGTCGATTCCGATATACGTTCGAATTGGAGCAACCTCGGCCTACCTGGTGTTTTGAGCGTGTCTGCATAGGGTATACGCCAACCTCACACTCCTGCTTGACACTTTTTATGTCTATTTAGGGTGCCAATCTTATATTCTTGACATTTCCTAGAAAACGTCTGGACTCTAACTAGACACTTTGCTTGGGAGGTCAAGATGACAGCGGCGAAAAGACACGAAAAAAGGGTGGGGTACATCAGGGTCAGCACGCTTGACCAGAACACCGAGCGCCAGCTGGAAGGAGTCAAGCTAGACAAGGTGTTTACCGACAAGGCGTCCGGAAAGGATACGGCCCGGCCACAGTTGCAGGCTGCTCTCGAATACCTCAGGGAAGGCGACCTACTGCTGGTTCACAGCATGGACAGGCTCGCCAGAAGCGTCGATGACCTCCGAAGAATTGTTCTCGACCTCACCAAGAGTGGTGTCCACGTTCAGTTCGTCAAGGAGAACTTGACCTTCACAGGAGAAGACTCCCCGATGTCCAACCTCCTGCTTTCCTTGCTGGGGGCTGTGGCTGAGTTTGAGAGGTCGATGATCCGCGAACGGCAGCGGGAAGGAATCGCACTGGCAAAAAAGGCCGGCGTCTACAAGGGCCGAAAACCATCCCTGACGCCGGTACAGGTCGCAGAGATTCGTAAGCGGGTCGAGGCAGGGGAGAAAAAGGCCACGCTTGCAGCTGAATATCAAATATCGCGACAAACGCTGTACGCGGCTCTTGGTTGACTCACTTCATAGATGACCCGATGCGGAGCGCAGTCCGTGAGCCACCTTCGGTTTTCATCTGTCCAGGCAAGACGGCATCACGACTGAGAATTCAGGTCCTGGCTGTGATTGAAGATCGCCGGACCAATCGGCATTTTCCGGTACCGATCCTGCCCGCCGGACTGAAAACTGGCCGATTTGGGCGTCGGTGGGCTGAAAACCTCAACTACGCTGGTTCAATGGGGTCCCGGTTCACGGCAAGTATTGGCCAAAGAGTAACTTCCGAATAGCCGACAAACCAGGAGTTGGCCAATTCAGCGACTGTCAGGTGCCCAACGAGCACCTCCGTTCATGCAAAGCCTTGCGTTCATCAACTGAGATTCAGTTTCCGGATTGTCGCTAGCCTTGTGATCGCGCTGTTGCCGCTTCCGGCAAACTGACAACTGACTGGAAAGGCGGTGAACCGAATCGAGGAGGATAAAGTGAGAGGGACCAGTGTCGGAGAAATTTACGAGGAGGGCTCTCGATTATGCGGGCGAGTCCAGGACGACACGGAACCGCCCGGTTTTTCACCGCAAATGCCGGGATGGTCTCTCAATTCCTCTCGGAAGGGGCAGAATTCCACTGAATCGGAGCCGAAAAAGGAGATTCCGTTTAATGGGATCAAGCCTCCCATTCAGTCCTCCTCCATCTGTGGGGATAAGAACCAGCTTCCTTGAGTGGGGCTTTTCCTTAGTGTACGCCGATCTTTGGCATAGGTGATTGCAGTCACTTTGGATGGCGCTCCCGGGTCATACAATGGCATGCAGACTGGACATTGGCTGACATTTGAACGGGGAAGGAATCTGTATGGATCTCGGCTTTATTGAGAACAAGACATACGACGAAATTTCGGTTGGTGACACAGCTAGGACAGAGCACGTTTTAACCACGGAAGACGCGATGGCTTGGGCCTCGATTTCCGGATTCAACTCCGTTCTGGACTCCGATGAACTCATCGATCGCGCCGTGAGCAGCATGCTTCCGACAGGACCAAACATGTGGTGTGCCTCGCTCATCTCCGGTCTTTTCGCCACGAATCTACCCGGGCCTGGATGCTCACTGACGAACGTGTCGCTCGCGTTCCATAATCTCATCCGTGTCGGAGATCGCATTTTCGTCAAGGTCGAGGTTACGGCCAAGGACGATTCTACAAAGGGGGTTACATTCGATTGCGAGGCAAGCAATAGCGCCGGCGCGTCCATCTTTTCGGGTACGGCCCAGCTCATCGCGCCTTTGGAAAAGCTCCGCTTGTCCACGCTCCCGGTACCCCAACTCATTGTGAACAATCCCTATCGTCACTACCGCTATTTGATCTCGCGTGCAAATTCTAGGCTGGCTGTGAAAACCGCGATCGTTTGGCCGTGCGACGAACTATCTCTCGGAGGCGCCATCCAGGCATCCAAAGAGGGGTTGATTGTTCCGGTTCTTGTGGGTTGCGATGCGAAGATGCGCGCCTTGGCGGGCACTTTGGAACTCGACTTGGGATCCATTCCGATCGTTGACATCGACGATAGCAGCACGGCCGCCATCCGGGCCGTTGAGATGGCTCGTAAGGGCGAGGTCCAAATGCTCATGAAGGGCTCTCTTCAGACTGACGAACTCATGAGCGCTGTCGTGGCGCGCGAAGGAGGGATGCGCACAGGGAGGCGCTTCAGCCACGTATTTGCTTTGGATGTGCCTTCCTATCACAAGACTCTCTTCGTAACCGATGCGGCCATCAACTTCCAGCCGGACCTGGAGACCAAGATCGACATTCTGCAGAATGCCATCGACATGATGCTCGCGCTTGAGGTTGTGAACCCGAAGGTGGCCATCCTGTCGGCGGTGGAGTCAGTGGACCCGGCCATTCCATCGACGCTGGATGCCGCCGCTCTCTGCAAAATGGTCGATCGCGGACAGATTACCGGAGCCATCGTCGATGGCCCGCTCGCATTCGATAATGCCATTTCAAGCGACGCCGCGCGGATCAAGAAGATCAAATCGCCGGTCGCGGGAGACCCGGATCTTCTCATGGTCCCCAATCTGGAAGCCGGGAATATTCTCTTTAAGGAGCTTCAGTACTTGGCCGGAGCGCTCGCGGCGGGAGTTGTGGTGGGAGCTAAAGTCCCGGTGGTTCTCACCGGCCGTGCCGACGGAGAACTGGCTCGAACGGCGAGTTGCGCCCTGGGCGTCCTGCTCGCGAAGCCGGCGCCCGACCTGTGGTAAGCCCGCGGTTCATATCAGGCGACCCAGCGGATTGAGGTTGACAACCGATGAAGCGAACCGAAATTGGATGCTGAAATCCGGATCGCGGGATCGTCAGGTCGCATGTCTACCGCAGCGCCAACAAATTCAGGCGTGCCGATAGTGACTCGTGTGTGGCCATTGCTTTCGAGCAGAACGATCTTTTCTGCCCCGATAGTTCGTGGGGATTTTATCGCACCCATTAAGACCAGAGCTGCTGCAACCAAAGCGACGCCCGCTGCTGCCAACTTGAAGAACCGTTTCTCACTTTCCAGTCTGATAACGCGGTTCGTCGAAAGCTCGATCTCAGTCGCCATATTACCTCTCCAAGACCGTTTGCGTATCAAAAAGATGAAGGTCTCCCCCCGCACAGTTCCGCAGCATGTGCATTAAGGCTGTAGAAGGAAAAAGTAAGGACATGCGCATTCAGAGTTGCTGACTCGTCCCGTAGGCCGTCCGGCACATAAGCCCGTCGTGTGGTACAAGGGCTTCCTCTATCGGGCAGCAAGTTGGACGAAAGCGCGCCGTGTGGTTGCCAAGGTGGAGTTCCATGCCGGGGAGCTGTTCCCTCGGGTGGGCTACATCGTGACCAACACGCAGCTCAGGAACGGGAAGGTTGTCCACTTCTACAACCAGCGCGGCAAGGCAGAGCCATGGATCAAAGAGGGCAAGCAGGCGGTCAAGATGACCCGGTTGAGCTGCCACCGGTTCCGCAGCAATGAGGTTCGGTTGTGGCTCAGCATTCTGGCCTACAACCTTGGCAACCTGTGGCGGCGGCTGGCACTGCCGAAGGGAATAAATGACTGGTCTCTGATCAGCCTGCAGCAGAGGCTGGTGAAGACGGGTGGGCGGCTGGCAAAGCATGCGCGATACGACTGGTTGATGCTGGCGGAAGGACACCTGACGACAGCACGGTTCGCGGCGATGTTGCGCAGGATCGCGTTGTTGCCGCTTCCGGCAAACTAGCCGACCGACCGCAACGCCGCGAATTCGAATCACGGAGGGTAACGGAGGATGGATGGGTGTCGGCGCAATTGACTTGGAGGGCTCTCGATGAGGCGGGCGAGGCAAGGACGGCAGCGAATCGCCCGGCTTTTCCCTTGAAACTGCCTCGTTGGTCGCAATTTGCGCCAACGGGCGTACAATTGCCACGAACCTGTTTTCAAAATGGAGATTCCGGTTCAGGAGCAGGAATGGCCGCACCCGATCCCATCGTCATCGTCGGCGCCGCACGCACGCCGATCGGAGCGTTTCAGGGCGATTTGAAAGAACTTACCGCACCCGAACTCGGATCCTCCGCTATCCGCGCTGCAATCGAGCGCGCCAGCATTCCGCCTGATTCTGTCGAGGAAGTCGTCTTCGGATGCGTCCTTACTGCTGGCTTGGGACAGGCTCCCGCACGCCAGGCTGCCCTTGGCTCGGGGCTGCCGGTTGTTACGGGCGCAACCACAATCAACAAAATGTGCGGCTCCGGCATGAAGGCGGCAATGCTAGCGCACGATCTGCTGCTTGCCGGGAGTGCGAAAACCGTCGTCGCCGGCGGCATGGAGAGCATGAGCAACGCTCCGTATCTTCTTGATCGCGCGCGGGGCGGTTATCGCATGGGCCATGGACGCATTCTCGACCACATGTTCCTCGACGGCCTCGAAGACGCGTACGACAAGGGCCGTCTGATGGGCACATTCGCTGAAGATTGCGCGCAGAGCTATGGATTCACGCGTCTGGCGCAGGACGAATATGCATTGGCCTCGCTCACACGGGCACAAAAAGCCACCAACGATGGAAGCTTTGCGGCGGAGATCGTCCCGGTCACAGTGAATGCCGGCAAGACCGAACGCGTGGTGAGCCACGATGAACTACCGCTGAAAGCCACACCGGATAAGATTCCCCATCTGAAGCCGGTGTTTCGAGAGGGCGGCACCGTGACGGCGGCAAATTCCAGCGCCATCTCCGATGGTGCGGCCGCACTGGTGCTGATGCGGCGCTCTGAAGCGGAACGCCGCGGCCTCAAGCCGCTGGCGTGGATCGCGGGTCATGCCACCTACTCGAACGCGCCAGCACTGTTTCCCACTGCGCCCATCGGCGCCATCCGCCGCCTCGCGGAGCGCACGGGCTGGGCTATCGGCGATGTGGACCTGTTTGAGATCAACGAGGCCTTTGCCGTTGTGGTCATGGCGGCGATGCGCGATCTCGCCCTTCCCCACGAAAAGGTGAATATCCACGGTGGCGCCTGCGCTCTGGGTCATCCGATTGGAGCGTCGGGCGCGCGCATCCTTGTTACTCTGCTTGCGGCGCTCGCGAAGTACGGACTGCGCCGCGGCATCGCTTCGCTCTGCATCGGCGGCGGAGAAGCCACTGCCATGGCGATCGAGCGCATCAGCTAAGCGGCAACCCGCGACTCCGCTGCGCCTTATTTATGGCCAGCGCGTATGCCCTAACTTCGCAATGAAGTTTCCGCTCGCCCTGCCGCGTCGCGTGGGGCCATGGGCATACTAAGCAGGCGTACGCCTGTAGCGGCAAAGATGGCGTTGCCTACCGCGGGCGCAAGGCCCACGATGCCTGTTTCGCCTGCCCCCGCCGCAGGTAGATTCTTGCGGTCGAGGAGCACGATCTCGATCTGCGGCTCATCGCTGAAGCGTGGAAGGCGGCTCCTATTCTCTGAAGCCTGTGTGCCTGCGCAAAGGAAAAACAACAGAAATGCGCCCTTGACACTGTTGACTTGGTTAGAGATGTGACCGGTGGACAGAGTGGTTTGGAGAAGTGACCTTTCAGCCAAGCGTTTCCATAAAACCGAAGAAGAGCGATAAATGACTGGTCTCTGACCAGCCTGCAGCAGAGGTTGGTGAAGACGGGTGGGCGGCTGGCAAAGCATGCGCAGTACGACTGGCTGATGCTGGCGGAAGGACACCTGACGCGAGTGCGGCTCGCGGAGATGTTGCGCAGGATCGCGCTGTTGCCGCTTCCGGCAAACTGACAACTGACTGGAAAGGCGGTGAACCGAATCGAGGAGGATAAAGTGAGAGGGACCAGTGTCGGAGAAAT
>JBEKGY010000005.1:0-129070 GCA_050012555.1 Occallatibacter sp. | reverse complement strand
ATCGTCAGTCGAGCATGATAGTGATAGTCCATTCGGTCTCCTGGGATTGCTTTTGTTTCGCAACTTCAGCTTCCCAGTTCTCGACCGAATGGACAACAACCTATTGAAACTTCACAGCTAAAGCCCACGTTTATTCTCATGGCTTTATGCGGGGGTTGAAACCCCCGCCTCCCTCCGGATCGAGTTTTACGCAGCCTTTATAGCCAGTACCCTTCAGTCAACTACGTTAATGTACGGGCTAATGCCCGTACTCTTCGCTTGAAGCTGTCTGCCTGTGAGGGCTAAGGCCCTGACCCACTAGCCCGCACCTTTTATTCAATACCGAGTTCATCGCTCCGGTATCAGGTTTCGGTGAGGATTTGGGCGAGGAGGGCGGGATCGATGTTGCCGCCGCTGACTACGGCTACGGCTGTCGAGTAGGGCGGGAGCTGGGCGGCGTGGAAGAGGAGGGCGGCGGCGGCTACGGCTCCGCTGGGCTCGGGAACCAGGCGCGTGGCGGCTACGATGGCGCGCATGGCGGCGCGAATTTCGGCTTCGGTGACGGTGATGATGCCTTCGACAAAGGCCTGGATGTGGGCGAAGTTGCGCTGGCCTACGCTTTGGGTGCGCAATCCATCTGCGATGGTGCGGCTGGTCAGCTCGGCGGGCCAGGTGACGATCCGGCCAGTGCGGAAGCTTTCGGCGGTGTCGCCGGCCAGCTCGGGTTCGACGCCGAAGACTCTGGCTTGGGGGCGAATCTGCTTGACGGCGGCGGCTACTCCGCTGAGCAGGCCGCCGCCGCTGACGGGGGCGAGGACGAGATCGACTTCGGGGAGGGACTCTACGATTTCAAGGCCGCAGGTGGCCTGGCCGGCGATGATCTGCTCGTCGTCATAAGGGGGAATGACGACGTAGCCGTACTCGCGGACAAGCTGCTCGGCCACGGCGAGGCGCTCGCTGGAGGCCAGGCCTACGTCGACGATTTGAGCGCCGAGGGCGAGGGTGGCGGCGCGCTTGATGGCGGGGGCGTTGGAGGGCATGACGATGACGGCTTTGGCGCCGACTTCGCGGGCGGCGTAGGCTACGCCCTGGGCGTGGTTGCCGCTGGAGTAGGTGATGACGCCGCGGGCGATTTCTTCTGGGGTTAGCTGGAGGATTTTGTTGGCCGCGCCGCGGATTTTGAAGGCACCGATGGGCTGGAGGCTTTCGGCTTTGAGGTAGATTTCTTTATTGGTTCCGTGGCCGGAAAGGCCCGGGAATTGGGCGCGGACTAGCGGGGTGCGGACTGCGATGTTGGCGATGCGGGCGGCGGCGGCGCGGATTTCGGCGAGGGTGACGAGTGGGTCGGGCATAAAGAATCTCTCAAAGCAAGCCAAGGCCTCGGAGACATAGTTCATGAAGGCCTCCATACACATTCCAACTTCCATGCCTTTTACGGCTCCCTCGTTGAACGCAATAAACGGAATCAGATTACCTGGCATATCCACTTGTTCCGCTGTCAGTGCCTTCCCGAAATTAACATTGTGGACCAGCTTGGAAGGAATCATGCCACCGCTGCTTACCCAATCCTTCCAAAGGGATATCATCTCCCCGGTAGAGATTGAGCTGATTTCTGTGAGCAATACCCTCCGGTGTTTATTGATGTTTGCGAGTTCATCCAAAATGGCCAGACTATGTGCATTGGGCTCCCCTTCATGATAGGGCTGAAACGCATCGATCAATGCGGCGGCCTCGGAACTAACTCCCTCGATCCTATGTCCGCGTAGAGCAGCTTGAAAGCTGTCCGATGTAACACAGATTGGAAACATGTTCTGTTTGGTGGGTTCGTTCTTAGAAGCCAGTACGAGTTCCCACACCAGATAATCAAGCGAAGAACGCAGGTTCTGTAGGCAGTCCCCTACAATAAGGCCGAGTTTGGCGGAAATGGGGGTTTTCAATTGGAGGGAAAATGTAGGCCGATCCTTGCTGCTATTTGCATCTGGCACCACTTCGCAAGGGCCAGTATCAAAGTACCGCTTGATTTCGGATTTAAGTATCTCCAAGTGCGACTCAGTGTGGCGGATTTTCAGCCGGACGCTATCAAGTGAGGCCATAACAATCCTCCTTTCGCGCTAATCGGGCGATTAGCGGTTCAATTCTTTACGTCCATGTAGTATTGCGCCATCATTTCGTCAAACTCGTCTTCCGAATGGCAATATGGTGGAGTTCCATCGCTCTTGACAACTTCACATTCAACTGGCGGTACTTCCCAGTATTTCTTGCCATTTTTGTATTGCTGTATCCAAAGGTAGTTCCCATAGTTCTTTTGTTCATACGCATCAAATACTTGTTTTGAAAAAGTCATTCCAGTCTTTTTATACTTTCTATCCCTGATTACAATGAAGCATTTGTTCAACTTTGGATTGAAATGACTGGCATAATCCGCCTGATTCGAGTATCCGCTATCTTTGAAGAACAATTCCGCTTGCTTCGCACACGTCGCTTGCTCTTCAATGGAAGGGATCCTGTCTTGTGCCTGTACTTTCAGTGTGAGTTCCGCGACTTGACGTTGAAGATCGTTAATTCGTCGTTGGGTGGATACTTTCGCGAATCCCAAGATGGCGATTAAAAGGAGAATGAGTGTAATCGAAATGCCAACTCCAATACGCTGCGATCTTGTCAGATGCAATTGCTCCTCCTTTTACGCTAGCTCGCTGCGTTCCAGCGACGGCTTCCTTGACATCGCCATATTATAGGCGAAGATTAGGGGAATGTCACTTGTTCCCCTGCGGTTTTGGTGAATTGGGTTCTTTAGAAGTCGATAAAGTGCTGTAAATAGATGGACTATCCCACCTTAGCCGCAAAAACAAGAACGCGGCGAAGATGGGGCACCCAGATTATTTTGACTGTAGCTGGAGACTCAGATTTCCAGGATTACGGGCATAATCATGGGGCGGCGGCCGGTGGTTTTCTGGATGAGGCGCTTTAATTCGGCGCGGACTTTTTCCTTGACCATGCCGTAGTCGGACTTCTGCTCGGTGGTCAGGCTGTCGAGGGTTTTCAACACCAGTTCGCGGGCCTGGTCGGTGATGTCGGCGCCGCCAAAGCCGCGCATGACGACTTCAGGCTGCTGCTCGACCTTGCCGGTGCGCTTGTTGATGGCGAGGACCGCGAGGACGATGCCGTCTTCAGAGAGAATGCGGCGGTCGCGGATGACGAGGTCTTCGACGACATCGATGGAGGAGCCGGAGTCGATGAGGATGCGGCCGGCGGTTACTTTGTCTTTTTTGCGGGCGTCGTTTTTGTCGAGTTCGAGAACGTCGCCGTCTTCAATGACTATGGCGTGCTCGACCGCGCCGGTCTCCATGGCTACTTTGGCGTGGTGGGCAAGGTTGCGGTAGTCGCCGTGGATGGGGATGAAGAATTTGGGGCGGACGAGGTTGATGAGCAGGCGCTGCTCTTCCTGCGCGCCGTGGCCGCTGACGTGGATGAGGCCGTTGGAGCCGTCGTCGCAGATGACGTTGGCGTCGCGGCGGCAGAGGTGGTCGATGACGCGGAAGATGCTCTTCTCGTTGCCGGGAATGATGCGGGAGCTGAGGATGACGGTGTCGCCGGCGTCGACGCGGGCGTGCTTGTGGTTATCGACCGCGGCGCGGCTCAGGGCGCTCATGGGCTCGCCCTGTGTGCCGCTGATGAGCACCATCAACTGCTCGGGCGAGTAGTCGCGCATCTGGCCGGGATTGACGACCAGGCCCTGGGGAATCTCGATGTAGCCGAGGTCCTGGGCAATCTCAGTGCTCTCCATCATGGAGCGGCCGACGATGGCCACCTTGCGGCCATGCTGGCGGGCCAGATCGAGGGCGATGCGGATGCGGTAGATGGAGGAAGAGAAGCACGCGAAGAAAAGCTTCTTTTTGGCCTGGGTAAAGATTTCGTCGAGGCGAGGGATGACGGCGCGCTCACTGGGCGTGTAGCCGGAGCGCTCGACATTGGTTGAGTCCTGGAGCAGAGCGAGGACGCCGCGCTTGCCGTATTCGGCGAAGGTGTGCAGGTCAAAGGCATTGCCGTCGAGCGGCGAGAGGTCGATTTTGAAGTCGCCGGTGTGGATGACGACGCCGACCGGGGTTTCGATGGCCAGGGCCACGCAGTCTACCAGGGAGTGGGTGACGCGGATGGGCTCGATGGTGAAAGGGCCGATGGTGAATTTTTCTTTGGGGATGATCTCGATGAGGGTGGTTTCGTCGAGCATGTGATTCTCTTCGAGATTGTCCTCGACGTAGGCCAGGGTGAATTCGGTGGCGTAGACGGGGACTTTGAGCTCGGAGAGAAACCAGGACAGGCCGCCGATGTGGTCCATGTGGCCGTGGGTGAGGACGATGGCTCGTACATGCTGTTTGTTTTCAATGAGGTAGGTGATGTCGGGAACCACGACATCGACGCCCAGAAGCTCCGACTCGGGGAACATTAACCCGGCGTCGATCACGATAATGTCGTCTTCCCAGCGCAGGGCGAGGCAATTCATGCCGAACTCGCCGAGGCCGCCGAGAGGGATAATTTTCAGTTTTTTGGTTTGCATCTGTCAGGTTTGATGGTAACACTGGCGGGAGAGCGAGTGAGCGGAAGGCTGATCTTATCGATGCCAGGTTCCGTACTGTGTGCTCAGTGGTATAAAGGTTCGACGCAAGGGGCCAGTGCGGAAGTTGCGCCAATCCGGACCGGACTGAACGGCGAAGGATTGACGGCCAGGGCCGGCGCGGGAAGTGATTGCGCAAGGGAGGAAGGATGCGGCATCGGGGAGTGGGAATTCTGCTTGCAGTGGCGGTTTTCTGGTTTGGTGCGGGAGCGGCCGCGGAAGGGCAGCAGGCTGCGCGCGGGAAGGGAGCAACGGTAACCCCTGCCGCCGCGGTGGATGTACCGCTGGACGGCAACGATTGGCGCATGGGGCCGTTTGAATTTGAAGCGGGCGTGAAGGCAGGAGCCGCGTCGGAGAGCTTTGACGACAGCGGATTTCGTACCGTGACCGTTCCCGGAGATACGCAGTTGCAGGCGGGCTTTACCGGCGAGGAACGCTTTAACGAGAGCAAAGAGCTGATAGGAGTGAACGGCAGGGAGTGGTGGTACCGGAAGCATTTCAACGCCGGCCCGAAAGCCGCGGGCGCGGTGAGCCGGCTGGTCTTCGATGGCTCGGACTACTTTACGACCGTGTGGCTGAATGGTCAGCTTCTGGGCACACACGAGGGGACATATACGGCATTCTCTTTCGATGTGACCGGGGTGCTGCGCTATGGCGGGGACAATGTGCTTGCGGTTCAAGTGACGCATCCCGTGGCGCCCCCGGGAGGCAGTTTACTGGAGTACCTGGACGGCAACCTGGGCGGCGAGGCCGACCCGGAAGGCATGAAGCTCAAGAAGGCGCCTTACTACATTGATATCCACTGGGATGCGCTGCCGGCGCAGGGCAATGCGACGTTTGTGATGGGGATATGGAGGAGCGTTCACCTGCGGACGGAGAGCACGGTGGCGATCGGCGATTTGCACGTGGAGACGGAATCGATTGCCGCGGACGGAAGCGCGACGCTGCGGGTGGGGGTGACGCTTGAGAATGCGGGGCAGGAAACGCGCACCCGGACGGTGAGGCTGAAGCTGAAGCCGGAGAACTTTGCCGGAGCCGCGCTGGAGTTGCCTGCGCTGGTGGTGAAGGCCGCGCCTGGAGCGACCACGGCGGAGGCGGAGGTGCGCGTGCCGGATGCGCGGCTGTGGTGGAGTTGGGACAAAGGCGCGCAGAATCTTTATCAACTTGACGCGGGTATTGCTGCGGGGAAGAGTGATTGGGGCGACCGGCGCTCGGTTGTGTTTGGGATTCGAACCGTTACGCGCGATGCCGATATGGCGTACCGGCTGAACGGGCGAAAGATGTTTGTGAAGGCCTCCTGGTTTCCGATTGCGGATTTCTACCGGTCGACTCCGACAGCGGAGAGCTATGAGCGGGATTTGAGATTGTTTCGCGACGGAAATTTCAATTTGCTGGTGAATTTTACGGTGGTTGAGAAGCCGGAGTTCTACGATTTATGCGACCGCCTGGGAATCCTGGTGGTGGTGGAGCTTCCGTTTCCGCAATACGGGCCACAGCGCGTGCTGGACCAGGGCAACCCGATGCGGGAACCCTTCCTGAAGCAGGCCGGCTTGCAGGTGAGAGAGATCGTAACCGCACTGCGCAACCATCCGTCGGTGGTGGAATGGGCTCCGCTGGCGGAGGCGCATGAAAAGGCCGGCGGGTGGAGCAATGGGGTCGACCAGCAGGGCTACGACACGTTCATGGCGGAGATGAAGGCGATAGTGAGCGAGCTTGCGCCGGGCAGCATCTTTCATCCCAGCCTGTGCGATCTGGGCGAGCAGCACTTCTGGTATGCAGCGGCCGGAATGGGCTGGCAGGCAGGGAACTACCAGGAACTGTTCGACGCGAAGACAGGTTTTGTGTCGGAGTACGGCGGCATCTCGCTGTCTTCGTATGAAAACCTGGGCAAGTATCTGACGCCCGCGCAGCAGTGGGATGCTAAAGCGAGCCTGCCGCGGTGGTTCAACCTGCCCATCGATACGGAGGCCTACGCATACCTGACCAGCTTTGAAACTCCGGGGCTCTACAGCATGCTCTATCGCACCGAGCATTTTGTGGATCGCGATCCGAGTTCGGTGGCTGAGCTGGTGAGCGATACGCAGCTCTACCAGGGATTTGTGCTGCAGTACGCCGCGGAGGCCTTTCGGCGCAGGAAATACGATCCGATCAACGGCATCCGCTCATGGGATTTTGTGGAACTGGGGCCAGGTTTCCGCTTCGGCATCGTGGACTATGACCGCGTTCCCAAGACGGCTTACTGGTATATGAAGCGCGCGCAAGCGCCGGTGGCGCTGAGCTTTGCATTCAAGGACGCCCTGGAATCTCAGCCGGCTGGGAGCCGGTGGTCGGCTCCTGTCTGGGTGATCAACGACCTGGACCGGGAGATACGCGGCACAGTACATGCGGAACTGCTTTCGCTGAGCGGCGAAAAGGTGGCTGGGGCCGATTTTCCCGCATTGATCGGCGCAGACGGCAAAATCATGGCCGGAGAGTTCTCATTGACTTTGCCGCAAACGCCGGGTGTGTATGTATTGCGCGCGTCGCTGGCCGGCGCCGCGGACCTGGAAGCGGTGGAGGAAACTTCGTTCATCAAGGTCGTTCCGGCGGCATTCTCCGGGTCGCATCGCGTGCTGCTGATCGCGCAGTCCAGGTTTGCCGGCCCCATTGGCGCAATGCTGCGCGGCATGGGGCTGGATGTGGATGTGTACGACGAGAACTCGCTGGATGCGATGGGGCGCGAGCTTGCGGATGGGCCGGCGTTGCGGGCAAAGTATGACGCAATCTGGCTGGGGAGTTTTGAGGCGTTGGCGAAGGTGCTGCCTGCCGAGACCGCAAAGGCGCTGGACGAGGCGGTGAAGGCAGGTTCCGGGTTCATCCATACGGGCGGCGAGGGGAGCTTTCATGGCGGCATGGGACACGCCGCCGTTCTTGAAGCTACCGCCCTGGACGCGGTGTTACCGGTGGAGATATCAGGACGCGGAGACCTGACGTATGGAGCGCACGGCATGGACGACGGGCTGCAGACGGAGAACGCGATTCACGAGATTGCCGCCGGAAGCGACTCGAGCGGTGCTGGAACTTCGCCGGAGAGTCTTGAGTTGCTTCGCCATTACGGGCTGGTAGGCTTTAACCGGGTAACTGCCAGGCCGGGGTCGCACACGGAGCTCTCGATCGCGGGAGAACCGCTGCTGATAACGGGCGCATACGGCGCGGGCAAGACGGTTGCGTTCACCGGCTTTACGCCGCCGACGGACGCTTACTCCGCGCTGCCCATCGATCAATATTTGATTGCCGAGCCGCAAGGGCGGGCCTATTTTGTCCTGTTCGCGGATATGCTGGCCGCTGTGCTGCCCGGCGGGCAGCAGCGCACAGCAGAGCTGCTCCGGGCACACGAGAAGCCGCTTTTCCAGACGCTCAAAGAACAACCGGAAACGGAGCTTGCGGTTACGGAAGCAGTTCCGGTTGCGGCCGACGGAGCCCTTGCGCGCTGCCGGGTTCGCATCGTGAACCGGGGAGGCTACGCACACCTGGTTCACATGAGAGTGGAGTGGCCGGGTGCCGGCCCGCAGCCCTACCTGAGTGAACTGAGCGATAACGACTTCGAGTTGATGCCGCACGAGTCCAGGGAGATGGAATTGGAGTGGCGGAACTCAAATTCCGGCCGGCAAGCGAATGGAATGTTGATTGTGAAGGCGGCCAACTCGGCGGAGGCGCGTCTGGCATTTTAGAGCAGGCGTCGCGCGGGATGCTCAAACCTGCCCTGGAGTGCGCTGCGTTAGCGCAGCAAATCTTCGAGGGTGGTGCTCAGGTCGGTTTTGTCGTCGCGGTATTTGACGATGACGGGTGCGTAGAGCGAGAGGCCCCAGTCCCGGGCTCGCTCATGGCCCTTGCCTTTTGGGAGGGTGCGGGAGCCGGGGACTACTACGGCGTTCTCGGGGACGATGAGGGGCAACTCGGCGGTGGCGCGGAGGATTTGGCCGTTGACGAGGTCGAAGAGGGGAGTGCCTCGGGTGAGGATGGTTCCGGCGGCCAGGACCGCGCCGCGGCGGACGATGGTTCCCTCGTAGACGCCGGAGTTGCCGCCCACCAGGACGTCGTCTTCAATGACCACCGGGCTGGCGTTTACCGGCTCGAGGACGCCGCCGATCTGGGCGGCGGCGCTGAGGTGGACGCGCTTGCCGATCTGGGCGCAGGAGCCGACCAGGGCGTGGGAATCGACCATCGTGCCTTCGTCCACCCAGGCTCCGGCGTTGATGTACATGGGCGGCATGCAGACTACGCCGCGGGCCAGATAGGCTCCGGCACGGATGGAGGAGCCGCCGGGAACCAGGCGGACGCCGTCGCCGGCGGCGAAATGGCGGACCGGGTAGGTGTTCTTGTCGACGAATGAGAGGCCGCCGCTGGGCAGCTCCTCGAGGACGCCGAGGCGAAAGCCGAGCAGGATGCCCTGCTTGACCCAGGCGTTGACGCGCCAGCCGGAGGGCGAGGCGGGGTCCGGCGAGGCGGCGCGGAGTTCACCGCTCTCGAGGGCGGCACGGAGCGAAAAGAAGGCCGTCATGGCGGATGGGTCGCCGATAGCGGAGGGTCCGGCGGCAAAGTGGCTCTCGATCGTCTTTTGGAGCTGGCTCAGGGTCATTGCAATTCGAGTTTATCAAGTCAGCTTGCAGATGACAGTGGTCAGTGGTCGGTGGTCAGGGGTCAGGGGTCAGGGAATAGGGAATAGGGAATGGGCCGGCATCGGAGGTTGGGAGGTTGCTGGCCGGTTGTAGACCAGGGCGGCTAGTTAGCCCCGCTTCGCGGGGTTAGCGAGTTAGCAAGTTAGCGCTCAGGCTGCGGAGATCAGGCTGGGCTCAGGCTGCGGTGCTTTGGCTGCTGAGGCGGTCACCTGCCTTATTCTCGACTGCGCTCTCAAGGAGACGGGTTGGAGGCGGAAGGAGTTTTCTCCGGAGGGAATCATGGCCATGGGGAGTGGGGTTCGATTTGAATTTCCGTAGAAGTTCTTGGCCTCCAGCCAGGCGCAGAGCCTGGGATCGTGGATCTCCGGCTGGCCCTGCCAGAAATAAGGCGGCAGGCTACACTGAATCTGCAAATGATCCAGGTGCAACTCGATGACGGAGATGTGCTTAGGGAAATAACGGCGGACATTGTTCACACCCACGTACAGCCCGATCACTGTGAGGCCTCTGCTCTGCGTTCTGACCACCATACCTACCTGCTTTACAGGATTGGATGAGGTTAGTGTAGGGAGATGCGTTGGAGATGCCCCATTCTTGTGGCGGAAAACCGCGATGCGGATTCCTCATCTGAGACACGTCCGATGGAAAGCCCGATCCGGGAAGATAGTGCGCTGCTTACTCAGCACTGGCAGGAACTCATCGGGCGGCGCGATTTTTGTTGAACCGCTTGACCTGGGAAGAGGCGCGCGGGCGCGCATGGGTTTACGTCTTGCCTGGTTTTGCTATAGAAATGGATTTTCACCTGAAGGAAGCGCATGACGAAATTGAAGGTATTGGTATTGGGGTGCACGGGGCAAGTGGGATGGGAGTTGCGCCATCGATTGGCCTGCCTGGGCGCGGTAACCGGGGTTGATTATCCGGAGGTGGATTTCTCAAAGCCCGATTCGATTCGCAAGACGTTGCGCGCGGCGGGAGCGGCGGTGATTGTGAATGCCGCCGCCTACACGGCGGTGGATAAGGCGGAGAGCGAGCCTGAATTGGCCATGGCGATCAACGGCACTGCGCCCGGCGTGATTGCCGAGGAAGCCAGGAGGATGGGCAGCATTCTGGTTCACTACTCGACGGATTACGTCTTCGATGGCTCCAAGCAGGGGCCGTATGTGGAGACCGACGCGCCCCATCCGCTGAATGTTTACGGCAAGACGAAACTGGCGGGCGATGAGGCGATCCAGGCGGCGGGCGGCGAATCTCTGATTTTGCGGACCAGCTGGGTTTATGGGGCGCGCGGGAATAACTTTCTGCTGACCATGTTGCGGCTGGCGAGGGAAAAGGAGGAGCTGCGCATCGTGGACGACCAGATTGGCTCGCCGACCTCGAGCGAATGCATTGCCCAGGCGACTGCCGATATCTTGGCGCAAGTGCTTCGGCCCGGAGGGGGCGGATTGCAGGGACGCGGCGGGATCTACAATCTGACCTGCGCGGGAGAGACTAGCTGGTTTGGATTTGCGCAGGCATTTCTGAGCAAACGGGCTGGAAGCGCGGCGCCGAGGCTGATTCCAATCACGACCAGCGAGTTTCCCCGTCCCGCCAAGCGTCCGGCCAACTCGCGGTTATCGTGCCAACGCGTGGAGGAGACCTTTGGGGTGCTCATGCCGGATTGGGAGGATGCGCTTGCGCTGGTTCTGGAGACGCTTGCGGAGGGAGCTGAGCAGGGGAGCGGCAAGGGCTGATTGCAGATCAAACCTTCGGTTTTCGGCTATAACCGCCGGGGGAGTGCATGTGGTTGAACAATACATTTCCTCGGGGGCTGAAGCCGCGCGCATTCAAAACATGGATGGTTGATGGTTGTGGTTTCCCAGGTCTCAAAAGCGAGACCTGGGGCACCCAGATTCATTCGTTGGGAGAGATTCCCTCAGGGGCTAAAGCCGCGCCCTTTCAAAACAGCTATTTCAATGTTCGAGGTTTCACACCCTTGCCGCAAGAATCCGCCGCGGCTGACGGCAAGGATGGGGCACCCGGCTTTTCAGGATCGAAGCTGCGCGGATTGATGGGAAAACAGAAAGGGCAGCCCGTAGTGGGCTGCCCCTTTGCCGTTGCGGAACCGGTAGGTTCCCGGGGTTATGGGACGTAGTAGCGGAGGGAGGTCCAGAACATGTTGTCGATGCCCTTGGCGCCGATGGCGGGAGAGCCTGCGCCTGACCAGCCCTCGCGGACCGCGTAGCTGTACTGGAAGCCCTGACGGAAACGGCCGCGATCGCCCTTATAGATGTCATACCACCAGCCGCCGGTGATCTCCTGCACGTCGCGGGTTTGCGCGCCGCAGGAACCGCCGGGGAGATAGCCGGTGGAGCTGCCGGTGTTGTAGCCGGGGGCGGCGATGGAAGTGCAGGCGGAGTTGGAGAGCTGCCGCGAACCGTAGCCTACGGCTGTGGTTCCCGTGGCGGGCGTGCTCCAGTGACCGCCCCAGGCGCCGCCGAGAGCGATGTCAGCAGCCGTGGGCGTCTTGGTGCAGGTGAATGCGCCGGCTGTGGTTGGGCAGTATTCCGCGGCGGGCGAGCCCAGCGAAGAGGGCAAGCCGTTGACGCCTGCCTCCTGAGCGAAGTCCGTGCGGCCGGCGTAGTCTCCGCCATAGTTCAGGTAGATGACCAGGCGAGGCGTGGGGGTGGCCTCAACAGTGAACAGGCCGGAGAGGTTGTGGATGGGGGCGAGGTTGCCGGAGGCATCGGCCGTAACGTCGGCCAATGTGGAGTCGCCGTAGCGGCCCATGCCGGGACCGTAGAGCCCCTTGGCGCCGAAGTCGAGTTTGTTTTTGATCACAGGGACGCGCAGGCTGCCGCCTACGCCGCCGACGACGATGCTGTTGACATAGTTGCCGGCCGATGAGGAAGACGCCCATACATTGGCGCCGGTGGCGATATCCTTCTGGCCGCCGTATTTGACGCTGTTGGTGGTGGTGTTGGGATAAACGGTCTCGTGGGCAAAGCCGGCGATGCCGAAGACTTCATAGTGTCCCCAGCCGGGATCGAAGGCGGCTTTGACGATCATGTCGGGCGCGTCGTTGAAGGAGATGTTGGCGACGTTGGTGTTGGCCACGATGGTGGCGTAGACGGGCACGGGAATGCTTGTCGTTCCCACCGCGCAGGTGGTGGAGGACGACCACACCGTGCACTGGTTGGCGTAGTTCGCGATATACGTTGTGGTACCGCTGGCGCTGATGGCGGCGTTGTAGTTGCCGCCGTTTTGGCCGGCGCTGCCGAGGACGGCGTAAGGAGTGTTGCCGGCCAGCGAGGCGGTATAGAGGAGTTGCGGATTCTCAGCCGCAACGCCGAAGGCCGCGTGCTTGTAGGTCTTGGTGACGCGCATGCCGTACTGGCGCGTCCAGACGAAGCCCGCGTTATAGTTCGGGTCAATGGTCAGCGGAGTGAGAATGTCGCCGGAGAGGTTGGAGATGCTTTTCCTGTCTTCGGTAGCCAGGGACCACAACTGGCCGCCGGTGAAGGCCCATCCGCTGTTGGTTTCGGCCTGCGCCCAAAGCACGCGCTGGCGGAGGACGTAGCTGTTGGACTGGTTGTTGTTGGAGCTGATGCCGGTTCCCAGCCAGTCAGCCTCATAGTAGCCGCGCAGGGCGCCCCAGCTGGTCTTGCCCTCGGCCATCATGGAGACGCGCGACTGGCGAGCGCTGCCATAGAACTCGCTGAGCGAATAGGCGTCGGCGCCCTCGTAAGGAATGGAGCTGAAGGCGGTGGGAATGTCGCCGCCGGTAGCCTTGCTGCGCCAAACAGTTTCAGCCGCCACGAAGCCGCCGGGCGTGATGCCGACGCCCTTGTAGTGGAGGACGTTGGGGCTCAAGAATTCCTTCTTGATTTTGGCCGTCTCGTCGGAGACGGTGGCGGCCAGCGAAGCCTGGTTGCCCTTGAGGTCAGTGACGGTGGACTGCAGCGTGGAGACGGCGGATGCGTTGTCGCTGACGGCCTGGCTGGAAGCCGAGACAGCGGCATTTGCCCTGTCCGCAGCGGCCTGGGCATCGGCCGCGGCCTGCTTTGCCTGCCTCAACTCGGCGTCCTTGTTGGCCAGATCGGTCTTGAGTCCGTTGATTTCGTTCTCCAGGTCCTGGCGCAGGGACTGAATCTGTTCCTCGACCGTAGGCGGCTTCGGCTTTTTAGCTTTTTGAGTTTCGGTGTGCTTCTTGACCGGCGGGGTTTCCTGGCCGGCGTTGGCGTATGAGACAACCAGGCAGGCTGCCAGAATTGCGGCGGCAACGGTTGTAAGTCTGAATTTCATTGGGCCTCTCTCTTTCTTCTCAAATCAGGTTGGATTATTACTGCGCCCGCTAGCACAAGCGAACGCATTGAACTCCCGCATTCCGAAAATCTTGAGCATAAAGCCAAGCTACATTCCTATCGGCGATGCGTGAGGAACATTCAGAGCCGGGGAAAAGTCCGCACAGGTGGAGTTTTCCCTGGCTGGTTCCGTTTTTCAGGTTGACAGAGTTTGATGAATATATGACGAATTCACGTATTTTTAACAGAGTTATCGGGCAAGTCATTGCATCAAGGTCCGAGATGAATTCACACTTTTTAACAAATGCCTTCGCCTTGTCCTAAGTGGCATCCGGGCGCTTCAAATGTTCATGGACGCGGTAGTTGAACCCGGTCTGCTTCGCCTGCGGCGCCCCTGCCGGCGCTGAGCAGATTGGCCAGCAATCGATAAGCTCCGGGGACTAACTCGGGAAGCTGGCGATGCAACGCGAAAGCGATATAGATATAAGTGCCTTTGCCGGGATGGGCAACCAGAAGGCCGCCGCGCTGGGGGTCCTGGCCGGGATCGGCGGTCTCAGTGAGCGCCGAGTAGCCGGGGTCCCAGGTATCGAGGAAGGAGTGGCCGCGCTCCTCGACCCAGCCGTCAAAGTCGGCTTGGGTGATGGCGTTGGGCGAGGTGAGCAGGGGATCGGCGGGTTGGAGCAGCTTGACGGGCGCCTGCTCGTCGACGACACGCTCCGGAGAGTGGCCCATGGAGAGCGGGAACGGAGCTGGGAAGTTACCGCTCTGGTATTGGACGACGAGGGTACCGCCGCGCTGGACAAACTCGTTCAGCCGCGATTGGGCAGCGGCTAATTCGGGACGAACGGAGTAAGCGCGAATGCCGATCACGATCACGTTCCATGCGGATAGGCCGGCTGATGTGAGTTCGGCGGCGGTGAGCAGGTGAGGAGCGGTGCCCAGGGCTTCGATGGCCTGGGGAACCAGGTCGCCGGTGCCCATGACGTAGGCCACGCGCAGGCCGGGGGCCAGCTTCACGTCGACTTTGCGGGTTTGCAACTGGGCGGGCTTGAAGAGGTTATAGGGGCGCAGGCCGGGGTAGCCGATGCTTTGCCATCCGGTTTGGTAGGCGCGGCCGTCGGAGTGGGCGATGGCCTGGATGGTGTAAGCGGCCTCGTGCGTAGCGGCCGGGGTTACCGAGAAGAGGATGGGCTCGGTGTCGCCGGCGCTGTCGAGATGGAAATGCGCTTGCGCCGGGTCGGAGGTCCATCCGGAGGGGAGCTTGAGCTCCAGAGAGCCTTCGGCAGCGGATTGGGCATGGACGGTTACGCGGACAGGAAGAGCGGAGCCGTCGAGAGGAAGAATGCGGGCTTCGGGGTCGATGCGGACGCCGATGGCGGGGGTGACGACTAACGGCTCGTAGATGCCTCCGGGGCCGAGGACGCGCTGCATGGTCTGGACGACCCGGCCGATGCGGATGGGTAGGCCGTCAAAGGTGAACTCGGCCCAGGCGGAGAGAGGCCAGGGGGCGAAGGAACGCAGCCGGTACTCGGGGCGGGTGAGGTCGTAGTAGGGCTGCTCGATGGAGGGGCGGGTGAAGTAGGGCTGGGTGGGGTCGGCATTTTCCGCGGCCTGGACGTGGAAGATGGGATCGGCGGTGGGGGCGGCGGGGTCGATTGCGCCGGTGGCCAGGGTGGTCTTCCACGGGTCGCCGCTGCGGCTCTCCAGCCAAACTTTTTCGAGACGGGATTCGGCAGTGGCCTGTGAAGTGTGGACGCGGACGTGGAACTCCTGGCCGGGAGTTACGCTGCGGGGGGTCTCGTCGGCGGAGCCGCCTCTGGGGCCACCGCTTTGCGCGCTGTCGGCTTTGGTGGTGAAGGCTACGAGATCCAGACCGAGCAGATCCTTGAGCGCGGACTGGAACTGGCCGATCTTCGCTCCCAGTTCGAGCAGAAGGCCGGCTTTGGATTGCGCGTCGAGATCGCTGGAGGCGACTTTTGCGTGGAGGTCGAGGGTCTGGCGGTAGATGAGCGCCAGTTGATGGGCGAAGTCGATGGCCGACAGGCCCTTGCGTTCGGTCTCGAGGTTTTTAATGCTGATATCGATGCGGTGAAGGCTCGCGGCCAGCCAGTTCGGCGGATTGCCTTTGACGAAATTTGTCAGGCCGTCGAGGGTGGTATCGACGGCGACCTTGCGGTTGTGGAAGAGGTCCGCATTGCCGGCGTTGGCTCCGTCATTGGCGGCTGCTGCGGGCGCTACGGCCCAGAGGTGATAGTTTGTGGCGGCGGGACCGCTGAGGGTTGGGTTTGCGCCGCCGTTCTGCGACTTCTGCTGGCCCCAGCCTTCGCGCGCAATCTGCACATAGCTGCGGCCGAGAACTGGGTCGAGGGCGCCGACCTGGATGGTGACGTCGGTGGAGGGAACGCCGGTGGTGGATTCGCCGGTGACGTAATTGAGGAACTTCGCGGGCGCCCACTTGCCGGTGGC
Source organism: Occallatibacter sp. (assembly GCA_050012555.1). Classification (GTDB taxonomy): domain Bacteria; phylum Acidobacteriota; class Terriglobia; order Terriglobales; family Acidobacteriaceae; genus Telmatobacter. The sequence goes on along the minus strand of JBEKGY010000005.1, from coordinate 113,075 downwards.
GTAGTCGAACATGCCTTTCTCAGTGACGGGCGCGAAGGGGACCATGGAGTAGACGGCTAAGGGCTGCCAGGGCTGGAGGCCGTCTTTGAGCTGTTCGGGGAAGACGGTGGGGTCGGCGGCGGCTTTGAAGACCTCCTGCGCGATTTCGCCGGAGACCTGGTGGTGGCCGTGGCCGTCGGTAATGCCGCCGACAAAGGTGGAGACGATGACCTGGGGGCGCTCGCGGCGGACGGCGAGAACGGCGTCGTAGAGGACGCGGTCGTGGCCCCAGCGGGCGAAGGATTCAGCTTGAGTTTTGGAGAAGCCGAAGTCGATCTCGGTGCCCCAGAGCTGCTTTGCGCCGTAGAACTCGCCGGCCTTGAGCAGTTCGTTGGTGCGGATGAGGCCGAGGGCGTCGTAGCTGTCGGCGGAGATGGCATTCTGGCCGCCTTCGCCGCGGGTGAGGGTGAGCAGCGTGCAGCGGACGCCGAGGCTGCGGGAGAGATAGGTGAGCAGCGCGCCGTCCTCGTCGTCGGGATGGGCGACGATCATCATCAGGCTGGCGGTGGTGGAGAGGCGCTTGAGGGATTGGTCGAGGACGGCCTGGCCACGGTTTTCGGCGATGGGCAGAGCGATGGCGCTGGGCTCGCCGGAGGGGAGCTGGGCGGGCGAGGCCGTAGCGGGGACGGGCGGCTGAGCAGGCTGCTGTGCCGGCAGGCGGACGGAGAGAGCGCCTGCCAGGATCAGGCCGGCAAGGACCGTCCCCGCTGCGGCCCGATGATATTTATCGGCAAGGAACATACTTTCCGTCAGTGTACAATCCGGGGAGCGCTAGAGCATCGATATGAGCTCCTCATGAACGGGCCGGGCGGGATTCGTGGAAGTATTGGACAAAGGCAGCAGGTTATCCCCGCTTCGCGGGGATAGCGGGTTAGCAAGTTAGCGGATTTGTGCGATCAGGGCTAATGCTCCGGTCCTTCGATATGAGCTTCTCATGACCTGGCCGGGCGGGATTCGTGGAAGTATTGGACAAAGGCAGCAGGTTATCCCCGCTTCGCGGGGATAGCGGGTTAGCAAGTTAGCGGATTTGTGCGATCAGGGCTAATGCTCCGGTCCTTCGATATGAGCTTCTCATGACCTGGCCGGGCGGGATTCGTGGAAGTATTGGACAAAGGCAGCAGGTTAGCCCCGCTTCGCGGGGATAGCAGGTTAGCAAGTTAGCGGATTTGTGCGACAGGCCGGGGCTAATGCTCCGGTCCACCCAAAATGCAAGTTTAATAAGACAGATTTTCCGCCTTATGACGCATTCTCAACCCATCGCGGCCAGCACCGGCTCACTGCAACGGCGGATCGGGCTGCGCTCGGCCGTGCTCTTCAATATGTTGGAGATGATCGGGGTGGGGCCGTTTATTACGCTGCCGCTGGTGATTGCGGCGGCGGGGTACCGGCTGAGCGTGTGGGCGTGGGTGCTGGGCGCGGCGATCGCGGTGGCCGACGGGCTGGTGTGGGCGGAGCTGGGCGCGGCGTTTCCACGCGCGGGCGGCTCGTATGCCTTTCTGCGCGAGATTTATGGGCCGGAACGCGCGGGGAATTGGCTGAGCTTTCTTTACGTCTGGCAGTTGAGCTTTTCTGCTCCGCTGGCGATTGCTTCGGGCTGCATCGGGCTATCGAGTTTTCTGGGCTGGTTCTGGCCGGGGCTTGAACAGGCGCCGGTGGCGGGGTTGCCGGCGCTGCACTACGCGAATTTTGCCGCCGCGGGAACTTGCCTGCTGGTGACGGCGCTGCTCTATCGCAACCTGAGCTCGATTACGCGGCTGGCCTGGGTGCTGTTTGCCGGGGTGCTGGCGGCGATTGCGGGGGTGATCGTCTCCGGCTTTGTGAATACTGCCGGCGGCTGGCAGATGCTGGCCTCGCCCGCGCAGCCTTTGGCCGCGGCGCTTGGCGGGCTTGCGCAGGCGACGCTGCTTACCACCTACTGCTACTGGGGCTACTACAATATCTGCTTTCTGGGCGGCGAGGTGCGGCGGCCGGAGCGGACGATTCCGCGCGCGATTCTGCTTTCGGTGCTCTTCGTTTCGGCTTTTTATGTGGCGATGAATCTGGCCGCGCTGCCTTCTATGCGCGATGCGGCGGCGCACGTGGCCGCCGGCGAGACGGTGAGGCTGCAACTGGTGGCGGATATCGCGAAGTCCGCCTTCGGCCCGCTGGCCGGGCGGCTGATGGCGGCGCTGATTGTGTGGACTGCCTTTGGCTCGGTCTTTTCGCTGCTGCTGGGCTACTCGCGCGTGCCCTACGCGGCGGCCCGCGACGGCAACTACTTCCGCTTTCTGGACGCGGTGCACCCGAAGCATGGGATTCCTCACCGGTCGCTGGCGGCTCTGGGTCTGGTGGCGGCCGGGTTCTGCTTCTTTTCGCTGGCGCAGGTGATTACCATGCTGGTGATTACGCGCATCCTGCTTCAGTTCTTTCTGCAACAGGCGGGGGTGATGCTGCTGCGGGTGCAGAGGCCGGAGTTGGCACGGCCGTTCAGGATGCCGCTCTATCCGCTGCCGCCGCTGGTGGCGATGGGGGGCTTCGTCTTTATTCTGGTCAACCGGAGCCACGCGCTGGATGGACTGGCGGTGGCGGCGGGGATCGGGGTCTCGGGCACGCTGATTTACCTTTATCGTGCCTGGCGGCTGGGGCAATGGCCGTTTGTGCGGGTGGTGTGAACGGCTGGTGGAGGTTGCGATGGATGACAAATGCGGCAAGTTAGCCCCCGCCGCGGCGGGGATAGCAAGTTAGCGAGTTGGCGTTACCGCGGCACGGAACAATCGAATTGCAGGAGGGTTTGAGCCACCGGGTGATAGCTCTTGCGGTGCAGCGGGGTGGGGCCGAGGAGGGCCAGTGCGGCGAGGTGCTGTGGTGAGCAGTAGCCCTTGTGCTGGGCGAGCCCATAGCCGGGAAATTGGCGGTCCAGCTCGACGAGCAGGCGGTCGCGGTGGACCTTGGCCAGGACGCTGGCGGCGGCGATGGAGAGGCTGCGAGCATCGCCGTGGATGACGGCCTGCTGGGGGCACGGCCAGTCGATGATGTCGCGGCCGTCGATGAGCAGGAAGTCGGGGCTGAGGGCGAGCTGCTCGACCGCCATGCGCATGGCCAGCAGCGATGCCCGGCGGATGTTGATGCGGTCGATGGTCTCGGCATCGACGGCGGCGATGGCCCAGGCTACGGCGTTCAGGCGAATCTCGGGGTCGAGTTGGTTGCGCTGCTTCTCGGAGAGTTTTTTCGAGTCGGTGAGGCCTTGCAGGCGGCAGCCTTTGGGAAGGATGACTGCGGCTGCGACGACGGGGCCGAAGAGCGGGCCGCGGCCTACTTCGTCGAGGCCGGCAATGCGCAGCGCGCCACGAAGGCGCGCGGCTTCTTCAAGAGCTAATCCGCAGAGAGTGGTCCTCGGCATGAAATCAAGTATATGAAGATTGGACGGCGGTTGGAGGTTCGTGGTTTCCCACCCTTGCGATAAAAAGAATCGCAAGGATGGGGCACGGGGCTTTTGTGGGGAACGAACTTGGGAGGGTCGGCTTATGTGGTTTCCCACCGTTGCCACAAAAACAAAACGTGGGGCCCAGAGGGCACCCCGATGGGGCACGGGGCTTTTGTTGGGGACGAACTTGGAGGGTCGGCTTTTGTGGTCTCCCAGGTCTCAAAATCGAGACCTGGGGCACCCGCTTTTTTGAAATATCGCAATATAAAAAGCAAAACCCCCAGCCGGGTGGGCTGGGGGTGATGGAAAAAATCGTGGATGGGCTTAGGCGCGGACTTTGCCGGTGACGCGGTCCACTTCCTTGAGGCGGGCGGCCTTGCCGCGCAGCGAGCGAAGGTAGAAGAGCTTGGCGCGGCGGACCCGGTAGCTGCGAATCGTCTCGATCTTGTCAATGACCGTGGAGTTGAAGGGGAAGATGCGCTCCACGCCCTGGCCAAAGCTCATTTTGCGGACGGTAAAGGTGCCCTGGGGGCCGCGGTTGATGGCGATGACCAGGCCTTCGAAGGCCTGGAGGCGTTCCTTGTCGCCTTCCTTGATCTTGACCTGGACGCGAACCTGGTCGCCGGGAACGATCTCGGGGAGGTCGGTGCGCTTGAGCTTGTCGGCCAGGCGCTGCATAACGGGATGAATGGACATGGTGGTTTCCTGCGGTTGGACTCGGAACTTTAAGATTATCAGAGAAGGGGTTTGCGTGCCTAATCCGGCTCCTGATCGGAGTGCTGGATGGATTCGAGCAGCTTGCGGTCTTCCCGGCTAAGAAAGGCGCGCTCCAGCAGGTCGGGGCGGTTGGCCAGGGTCTTGCGCAACTGCTGCTCGCGGCGCCAGCGGCGAATCTGCAGGTGGTCGCCGTTGAGGAGGACTTCGGGGGCGCGCAGGCCCAGGAATTCGGCGGGGCGGGTGTAGTGAGGGTAGTCCAGAAGGCCGCCGGCGCCGTGCTGGGAGCGGGGAACGCCTTCGGCATTGGCGGCGATTTCGGCGTCGGGGACGCCGAAGCTCTCGAACTCGCCGGAGGCCTCGTTGCCGAGCACGCCGGGAATGAGGCGCATGGTTGCGTCGAGCACGACGGCGGCGGCCAGTTCGCCACCGCTGAGCACGTAATCGCCGATGGAAAGCTCCATATCGCAGTAGAGCTGGTTGATGCGCTCATCCACCCCCTCGTAGCGGCCGCAGATCAGGACCACGCGGTCAAGAGCAGCCAGTTCGCGGGCCAGCGCCTGGGTAAAGGGACGGCCCTGGGCGGAGAGCAGAATGACGGTTGGGCGGGGGGTTGGAACAATTGGAGGCTTTCCCTCAGGGGCTAAAGCCCCTGCTTCATTTAGCGGCTTTTGCGGCACGACTGAAGTCGTGCCCTGATACAAAGCGTCGGAATCGAGTTTTTCCGAATCCTGTGAAGTCGTGGCCTGAGACGGCTGAGAGGCGGATTTTGGTCCAATGCCGAGAGTGCCCTGATCTGGCTGAGAGGCGGATTTTGGCTCAATGCCCAGCGATGCCAGCGCCTCGGCCAGGGGTTCAGGTTTGAGGACCATGCCTTCGCCGCCGCCAAAGGGGCGGTCGTCCACGGTGCGGTGCCGATCGTGCGTATAGTTGCGCAGATCGTGGACGCCCACCGTGACCAGCCCTTCGGCCAGCGCCCGGCGGATGATCCCGTTCACGAAGATGCCGGCAAAGAAGCCGGGAAAGATGGTGACGATCTCAAAGCGCATACGTTTCGATGATATAGGCAGAAGTTTGTGTGTGCGGGCTGCCCGGATGTGCTTTACTTTAGCCAACAGTTATGGCTGACTATGAGTCGTTGATCAATCGCTGGCAATCGGCCGGCGTCCTGGATGCGGAGGCAGCGGCGCGCATTCGCGCCTTTGAATCGGAGCAGGCCAGCCCCTCCGGGCTTAGTTTGAAACGCATGGGCTGGCAGGGCATGGTGGCGCTCATTCTGGGGGCTATTCTGCTGGCCTGCGGAGTGGTGCTGTTTGTCTCAGCCCACTGGGACGAGCTTGGCCCCGGCGCGCGCTACGCCCTGGTCATGGGCATGGTGGCCGTCTTCCACCTGGGCGGGGCCTGGTCGCGCAAGGATTATCGCAGCCTTTCGACGGCGCTGCACGCCGTGGGCACGGTCTCGACCGGGGCGGCGATTGCGCTGGTGGGGCAGATATTCAACATTCAGGAGCACTGGCCGGCGGCGATTCTGCTATGGGCCATTGCCGCCCTGGCGGGATGGGTTCTGCTGCAGGACGAGGCCCAGCAGACGCTCACGCTGCTCTTGTTTCCGGCCTGGATTCTGTCGGAGTTTTCGTTCTACGCCGACGGACACATCGGCGAAGACGTCTATATAGGCCGATTCCTGGTGGTTTGGGCGATTCTCTATCTGACCGTATTTCTGGGCTCGCGGCACAAGGCGGTGCAGGGCATTCTCTTTGCCGTCTCGGCCATCGCCAGCGTCTTCGGCATCGTATTTTTATTGGGAAGCTGGAGCTCGTGGTCGGCGGAGGAGACCTTCTTACCTTTTGGCGCGCGGCTCTGGGGTTGGGCAGTCATCGCCATTCTGCCGCTTTGTTTTTCTGTGTTCAGGCTGCGCAAGAGCCTGATTCCGATGGCCGCGGCGATTGTTTTTTCGCTCGCGCTGCCCTGGTGCAGCCGAATCTGGACGGGGATGGTCCACTACCGCACCTATTCTCGCAACGAGATTTTCAGCGAGCCGAACATTTTCTCCCACGCGCTGGTTGCGGCCTATGCAATCTTCGTGATCTGGTGGGGCGTGCGGCAGACCAGCCGTGCGCTGGTCAACCTGGGCATTGTGGGGTTTGCCATTTCGGTGGGGTGGTTCTACTTCAGTGATATTTACAGCGAGGTGGGCCGTTCGCTGGGACTGATCGGGCTGGGCGTTCTCTTCCTGGCTGGGGGGTGGGCTCTCGAAAAGACACGGCGTGGGCTGCTGGCCCGCATGGGGCAAAAAGATATTTCGACCCTGGAGGCCAAATGAAGATCTTCAAAACCACGATTTCCTTGACTTCCATCGTATTACTTGCGATTCAGTTGGCGATCGTCTCGACGATTGCGGCCAAGTACGTTTACCAGCGCTGGAGCTGCCCGCGGGTGTGGACCCGCGCCACCACGTACGATCCGCAGTTGCTGATGCGCGGACGCTATTTGAGCCTGCAATTGGTGGTGGACGGCTGCCAGAGCACGCTTCCGTCGGCGAAACAGGCCGCGATGCCAAGGAACCTGGACGGCGTGCCGACGGGGAAGACCTACTCGATCCATTCGGATCAATCGGTTCGGTTCCCCGCGCAGCTCAAGGTAGAAGGCAACAAATTGCTGGCGATCCGGATTCCGGAGGGAGATAACCGCCCGGATGAACTCATGGTCGAAGGCCGGCCGGGCGCATCGTGCGAGGACCTGCGGTTGGACGGGCCTGTGGACTTCTACATTGCGGAGACCGCTGCAAATCCAGCGGCGCTCAAGGCGGGGCAGGAGCTGTGGATTGAAGTGACGGTCCCGCCCAAAGGACCGCCGCGGCCGATTCAGTTGGCGCTGAAGGATGGGGGCGCGTGGAAGCCGCTGGCGTTTCAGTAGAGGGTAAGGGTAGCCCGGCCAGCCAAAGAGGCAATGAATTTGCAGCATGGGACGAAAGTTGCCCGATGATTTGAAAGGGCGCGGCTTTAGCCGCGCCACCAAGGCATAGAAAAAAGCCAAGGGGCTTTAGCCCCCGAGGGAAGGTCAGTTCAACAATTTGCATTCCCTCGGCGGCTAAAGCCGTTATCTCTTTGGTTGGTGGGCATTCGGCACGGCACCCAGAGGGTTCCCGGCCGTGCCCTTTCAAAACAATGAGATACGCAATCTGGTAAGCCGTGCCCTTTCAAAGCAGCGAGATTCTCCGCAATCTGGTAAGCCGTGCCCTTTCAAAACAGCGAGATTTTCCTCAAGCAGTTCAGCTTTTTCCCGGCGCATTCAGGCCGGTGAGGCCTTCGGGGAGGGCCATCTCGACGCGTTTGGCTGCCAGGTCGAGGGTGCGCAGGTAGCTTTTGGCGAAAGGGATGAGGATTTCGCCGGTCGCGCTCTGGACGACCAGGAGCGCTACGGGGCCGGCTGAGCGGTCCACATCTTCGATCTGGCCGACGGGGGTGGGGACGGCCATATCGGCGACATCGTAGAGGGTGCAGCCGATGAGGTCGGCGATATAGACCTCGTCCCCGGCGAGAGCGGCTCGATCGGCGCGTGGAATGGCAACGATGAGGCCGGCGAGGGTTTCGGCGGCGGAGATGGAGTCTACCCCGGCGAAGTGAAGGACGATGCCGCCTTTATGGAGCCAGTGGGCCTGAAGCTCGGCCTGGCGCGGGGCGGCGGCTGGCGCGCCCTCATGCAGGAGCCACAGCTGGCGGCGCTCAGCGAATTTCTCGGGGAAATCGGTGAGAATGTCGGCGAAGACTTCGCCTTTGCGGCCTTGCGGGCGGCGAATGCGGGCCAGCCAGACCCACTGGGCAGCTTGTTCGGGCTGTGCAGGCGCGGTCATATCCGCCTCCGGATATGGATGGAGGCATGAGCGGCGGCCATCTCAGAGTTCGTCGTCTTCTTCCAGGATATCGAGCGTATAGCGATGATGCAGCTTGGTGCTGACGGCGCCCAGAATGGTGCGCACCGAGCGGGCGGTGCGCCCCTGCTTGCCGATGACCTTGCCCACGTCCTGGGGAGCAACCCGGAGCTTGAGAGCGGTGCTCTCGTCGCGGTCCACGGAATGCACATCGACGGCTGCCGGTTCATCCACCAGGGCCCGCGCAATCTCGCGGACCAGTTCCTCTACTGCGACCATATTGCGTTGGGTCATATTCGCGCCCCCGTACCGGATGGGTCAAAGCATTGGGAATTAGAGACCCAAAAATTGGCATCTTGGATCGGTGCGCGCATAGTATCAGCACACACCCACCCCCGTCAGCAACTGTATGAGCGCCGGCTCGGATGCCCGCGCCCGCAGGGCCATGAGGAGGGGAGTAGGAGCAGAAAGGATCAGGCCTCGACGGGGTCGGTGGCCGGGGCTGCGACTGTGGCCTCAACCGGGTCCGCGACGGGGGTCTGGGCGGGGGTCTTGGACAGCAGCTTTTCGACGGTGGGGGAGAGCTGCGCGCCCTGGCTGCGCCAGTAGGCGATGCGCTCGCGCTTCAGGTCGACCGTGGCCGGGCTGGTGCGGGGGTTGTAGGTGCCGACGACCTCGATCGAACGGCCATTGCGGGCGCGGTCCTTCTCAATGACCACGATGCGGTAGCAGGGCTGCTTGGGGGCGCCAAAACGCGCCAGACGAATCATCACCACGGCGATACGGTTCCTTTCAAAATCCAGTGCTCTGTTGCGGTTCTTCCACCCCGCGGACGAATCCGCCGCGGCGGACGCGGGGACCCCGGTCTATTGGGGTCTTTAGCTGGCGGCTTCCTGGTTCCAGTTCGCCGGCCAAATAAAGGGCCGGGCAGATGCGCCCAGCCACGCAAGACACAACACCTAAGTATCGCCGAAAGTGGCCGGTTGAGGCAAATGGCGCTCTCCATGCGGAAGTGTCCCATCCTTGAATTTTTCGGTTACAAGCCGGCCCGCTGTTCTGTAGAATCCAGCCATGAAGGGTAACCCGAAGGTCATCGAACTACTGAATCGTGCGCTTCGCGAGGAGCTCACCGCCATCAACCAGTACTTTGTTCACGCGGAAATGTGCGAGAACTGGGGATACGACCGGCTCTCCAAGTACATCAAAAAGCAGTCCATCGGGGAGATGAAGCACGCCGAAACGCTCCTGGAGCGCATCTTTTTTCTGGATGGCAAACCCACCATGGAACCGCTGGCCCTGTCGATCGGCGGAAACGTCAAGGACATGATCCAGGCCGACCTGAAACTGGAGATCGGGGCGGTGGCCATGTACAACGAGTCCGTTCGGATCGCAATGGAGGAAAAAGACAACGGCTCGCGGGATCTTTTTGTCGCTCTGCTGAAGGACGAGGAAGAGCACGTGGACTGGCTCGAAGCCCAGATGCACCAGATCACAGAGCTTGGCTATGAGCGGTATCTGAGTATGCAGACCAGCGAGGATGAGTAGGGGCATTTGCCCATCGAGCGGCACAGTTAATGAGGCTGCGGAAAAACGCCTGATTTTACTCTATATTCTGAAAAGCATACCTCCGGGGCTAAAGCCCAAGTTCATTTTGTTGGCTTTATGCGGGGGTTGAAACCCCCGCCTCCCTCCGGATCGAGTTTTTCCGTAGCCAGTGAAGTCGTGCCCTGATACAAAACCGCGTTTTTCCGCATCCTGTACAACCGCGCCCTTTTAAAACATGGATGGTTGAGGGTTGTTGTTCCCAGGTCTCAAAAGCGAGACCTGGGGCACCCGGCACCCGGATTTTCGAAATAGATACAAGTGAATCGTGCAAGATTTCGCCCTTGCTCCGTTCATCGGAGTGGACAGCGGCGATTTTCCGTTTCATTGGGAACCATTTCGTCCCCGCCGGGGTCCGAAGGGAATAGCATTTCCGTTTGTGGCCCGTTTGTTGGCCCGAGGAGGCTCCGATGCGCCGTATTCTTGCCGTTTTCTGTCTTGCCGCCTTCACATTGACCCTTGCCGCGCAGTCACCGGCCGGGTCCCAAGCCAAATCGAGAACAGCCGGGCCGACCGCTGCGGCTGCGATTCCGCAGCCAGGGAAGAGTTTGCCCGACAAGAATTCGCCCGACAAAACTTCGCCCATCGACCTGCCGGTGCGCAAGGTGGTGCTCTACAAGAACGGCGTGGGCTACTTTGAGCACGCCGGGAAGGTGAGCGGCAACCAGCGGGTGGCCATCGACTTTACTTCGCTGCAGTTGAACGACGTGTTGCAGTCGCTGACGGTGCTGGACGAGGGCGGAGGGCGGATTGGCGGGGTGAATTACAACTCGACGACGCCGCTGGCCGAGCAACTGAAGTCGCTTTCGCTGGGCATGAGCGACGATCCGACTTCGAGCGAGCTGTTCCAGGCGCTGCGGGGGCAGCGGGTGGAGGTGCTGGGCGGGCCCGGCGGAACGATTACGGGGCGGTTGATGGCGATCGAGGCGCACACGGAGAAGATTCCCGGGATCGAGAGCGACGCTACGGTGGATAAGTATTATCTGACGCTGGTAGCGGGGTCGGGCGCGGTGCGGGTGATCGAGCTGACGCCGGCCTTGAGCGTGCGGCCGCTGGACGCGGGCTTGCAGGGCCAGCTCAACCGCTATCTCGAGCTGCTGAGCACGACGCACTCGACGGGACTGCGGCACCTGACGCTGGACGCGCTGGGACAAGGGCAGCGGGAGCTGCGGGTGAGCTACATCAGCGAGGTTCCGGTGTGGAAGTCGACCTACCGGATGGTCTTTCCGCGCACGGCTAATGGCTCGGCGATTGTGCAGGGGTGGGCGGTGGTGGATAACACCGTGGGCGCGGACTGGGACAACGTGCAACTGTCGCTGGTAGCCGGAGCGCCGCAGAGCTTTATTCAGCCGCTGTCGCAGCCGCTGTATACGCGGCGGCCGGAGATTCCCATCGCCACCGGCGTGGAGACTACGCCGCAGACGCATGAGGCTGCGGACAACGAGGAGCCGGTGCCGGTACCGAAGGTCATGATGCCGAATGCGCCTATGCCTCCTACCGGTTTAGAGCATTATCACGATAGCTGTACCCAGTCGAGAGTGAGCCTGAACCATGCCTGAGCGTTTTCCGGCGTGATTTTTGGCAGGGAGTCGGCGACGGCCTGATGGAGCGCTTCGCTGCTGCGCGCTTTGGCCAAGCGGAGCAGTTGTTTCAGTTTGGCCCAGGCTTTTTCGATGGGGTTCAGGTCCGGCGAATAAGGCGGAAGATAGAGCAGTTCGGCTCCGGCTCCCTCGATTCTCTGGCGCACGCCTTGCACCTTATGCGAACTGAGGTTATCCATCACCACCACGTCACCCGGCCTCAGTACCGGACACAACATGTGATCCAGATAGGCCAGGAAGATATCGGCGTCCGTGGCTGCTTCGATGGTCATGGCGGCGAGGATGCCGCGCGTGCTCATGGCGCCCAGAACGGTCATAATTTTCCAATGGCCGCCGGGCGTTGCCTCATGGATACGCCGGCCTTCCAACGATCGGCCGCGTAGCCGCGTCATCGAGGTGGTGACTCCGCTTTCATCCAGGAAGATCAGCCGTTGCGGGTCTGTGGCGAGGATCCGGCGGTGGAACTCGGCACGTCGCAAGCGGTTGGCTTCGCTATCCCGCTCGACGGCGTGGAGCGACTTTTTTTGAGCCGCAACCCGAGCCGTTTCACCCACAGTTGGACCAGTGTCCAACTCATCTGAACGCCCTTGTCGGCCTCGATCCGCTCCCGCAATTCGGCGATGGTGATGTCGGCTTGTGCCTCCACCAGAGCCAGTATGTGGGCTCTTACCTGATCGGTTACCCGACTGCGAACGCCGAAGCGCGATTGAATCAGACGTCTCCTGTGCCCGCTGCGAAGATGCTGCTGGCGCACCTTGCGTACATACTCCCAACTGACGCCGAAACGCGCCGCAAGAGCGCGGCAACTTCCTTCTCCGCGCTCATAGGCATCCAATATCCTCAATCGCAGATCGTCCGAATACGCTCGACCCATAGGTCCGCTGTCGCGGTCACTTCACCAGAGAAAACAACTCTATCGCACTTTCAATCCGCCTGGGTATAGCTATGTTGATACTGCTCTAGATCAGCGTTTGCCCTTTAACAGCTTGAGTGCATTGGCGCGGTATACCTTTTCGAGCACATCCGCGGGCAGGAAGAGCCCGTAAATATTCCAGCGGCCCTGGCGCGAGGCGTGCGAAGGGTACTCGAAATATTCGTCGGCCGTCTCCAGAAATCGATAGTAAAGACGATACATCTCGACGTCGGGCAACAGGTCGGCCCCGAAGAGAATGCGGTCGGCATAGTGCAGAAAGAATTTACGCGCCGTGTAGGGCTGGCGGCCGAGTTCCGCGGCACGCGCGCTGATATCGACAGAGAGATTCGGGTATCTGTCAAGCAACTTTGCCACATAGTCCAGGTTTTCACTGCATTCGGCAACGTGCGCGGCGACGAAAGTCGTCTTCGGATGCCGCGCGATCACATGGTCGAGCTGTTCCAGCAACGCGGCCTTGGAGTAGGTCGAGCCGTAAAAGCTCCAGTCCGGATGAGCCGCCAGCTCTTCATAGCGCTCGTTGTGCCGATCGAGCGGGGTAAAGAACGCGGCGGGATCTCCGGTATGAAACACGGCTGGAATACCCAGTTCCGTGGCCTTGTCGATAACCGGCGCCAGCCTCTCATCGTCCACCCGCAGCAGCGCGCCGCTGGCATCCCGAACCGTAGTGCCAAAATCCTTCCAGAACTTGATTCCGCAGGCTCCGTGCTCCACCAGGCGTTCCAGCCGATCCATGCTGAGTTGCGTAAAGTCACTGCGCTCAATGCCGCTCCAATCCATCCATCCGATGGTGGCAAAACGATCAGGTGCTGTCTGATGAAACCGGTCCATGGTCTCGATTGCGGCCTCTCCCGTCAGCATGGTGATATTCACCACCTTCTCCACGCCGCAGGCATCCATGACGCGGAGCACCGCTTGCGGCGATTGCGCATCGAGATGGTTATGAAAGTCGATGACCGGGAATCGCGGCTTCTCGATAACAGAAGCCGGAACCTTAAGCTGCGCGCGCGGTGCGTAGTCGCTGAGGAGAAGATCCACTTCAGCTTTGGCGCTAACCATATCGACAAACTTTTCCTTGTAAGTTCCATCTTCGCTACTCATGTCTACCCCCTCCCACACGCTTCCAGCTATGGTTATTTGTTAGAGTGTGTTTCATAAACTCGCTCGCCGCGGCGAGTGTCAGGGCACGACTTCAGTCGTGCCGAAAAGGGCCTGAAAACCAAGGGGTTTTAACCCCTGAGGGATCACAACAGGGATACGGTGGCCATTTATGAAACACGCTCTATTCAACTTTTTATTTCGTTTCATTTCCTTTGTAGTATAACCTGCTCATCAGAACATTTCTCACAGTGCCGTGGATACCCTTTCAATGGGCAGAGGCAAGAAACTCCCGTACCAGGCCGGCATCGCGGAAAGCTTCCGTGCCGCCCGGGCGCAGCGTTGAGAGCGCGGCCGTACGATTGCCGAAGGCCGCGCATGCATCCGGCGCCTCGCCCCGCAGATACGCGGCCAGGAATCCGGCGTCAAAGCTGTCGCCTGCGCCAATGGTATCCACAGGCGTAACAGGATTCGCGGGAATCTCCCAGCGCTGGCTTCCCTTCTGCACCAGTGCGCCGCGCTTGCCGCACTTGACGGCTACCAATGGAACACGTTTTGCCAGAACTTCAATCGCGCTGTCTGCATCCTTCTTCCCGCTGATGCGGCAGGCCTCGTCGTCATTGGGCAGGAATATATCGACCATGCCCAGCAGTTCGTCGAGCGGGCTGCCCCAGCGATCCTCCGGATCGTCATTCGTATCCAGCGAAAGAGTGAGGCCCTCAGACTTCAGTTGCCTGAGTATTCTGGGCAGGTCGGGCTGAAGCGCTTTGTGAAGAAAAAGCGAAGAGAGATGGAAATGCCGCGCCGAGGCCAGGTAATCCATATCGAGATCCGATGCAGCCATCTCGAACATGGTGCCGGGATAAGTGAGAATATGACGCTTGCCATTATGGGTCAGCAGGATAGTGACGCCTGTGGATGTGCCGCCGGAGACGCGCTTGACGTGTGAAATATCTACGCCTTTCTCCGCCAGCCGTTCCAGGGCGATGCTGCCCAGCGGGTCGTCTCCAAGCCGGGTGATGAAGCCGACCGAAACGCCCAGCGCCGCAAGGTTATGCGCAACAATCGCAGATGAACTCCCCAGGGTAAGCCGGAAGTCCTTGGCCAGCAACTCGCGCTCCAGCGGCATTACTTCAGGAAGCCCATAGAGAACGAGGTCCAGATTGATCTCACCGGCAATGGTCACATCGAAACGCTTCTTCATATCGTCCTATCCTGCAATTCTAAAAAGTTGCTAAGTTTGCGTGGTGTTGTAGCACCGCGTTCTAACCCGGCGCCAAGGACTGAAATTGATTGTTTCGGGCTGTGCAGGCATTACCCGCTCCGATCATGAAATCATCAGTATTTGCACGTAGTTGCAGCCTTATCGTGCGGCAAAAGAAATAATAGCATACAGGCAGAAAACATAACGCAACAAGGCACTTGTCCGGGGTGTTATCATGTCTTAAATCAAAATTCCGCGCATGAATTTAGACCCGGCGGTGGGCACACGCCATTATGCCATGTATAGGCAACTTCTCTACTGGAGCTGAACTATGACGCAGCAATCTAACACGAATTCCGCATCTACCCCCGCCGGCACTGGACCGGTACGTCTCCATCGCACGCTGGGCTTATGGCACCTCATCATCATCGGCATGGTGATCGTCCAGCCGACCGCGCCCATGGGGATTTATGGGGTCATCAGCAACAAGGGTCACGGCCACGTTGTTACATGCATCTTCATCGCTATGATCGCAATGCTCTTCACGGCTATCGGCTATGGCCGCATGGCGAGGGTCTACCCCAGCGCCGGGTCAGCTTATACGTACGTGGGCCAGGAGATACACTCCGGCCTCGGCTACGTCGTGGGCTGGAGTACGATGTTGGCTTATCTCCTCAATCCCCTCATCTGTACAGCCTTTTGCGCCAAAGCCGCCATGAATATCCTGCCCGGCATCTTGAATATGATTCCCGGCCTATCGAATATCTCCCCCGGCCTTTCCTTCTATGTCTGGATTCTCTTCTTCGCGGCCTTCTTCACCTGGACCAACCTGCGCGGCATCAAGACCTCGGCGAAGTTGGATGAGGCCTTGTGCATCGGCATGACCATTGTGGTCGTGCTCTTCCTGGCCTGCGTGATCCGCACGGTATGGGGAGCTCACCACGATCCCAGCTTCTTTACCCTTCCGTTCTATGATCCGGCGTACTTCAAGTCTTCCTATCTATACGCCGGAACCTCCGTGGCTGTCCTCAGTTATATCGGCTTCGATGCCGTGTCCACGTTATCTGAGGAGGTTGAGAATCCGCGCCGCAACATCATGCTCGCAACGGTATTGCTTTGCCTGATCGCCGGTCTGATGTCAGGACTGGAAGTCTACGCGGCGCAACTCATCTGGGGATCGAAGCCCTTTCCCAGCAATGTGGTCGAGTCTGCCTTTGCCATGGTCTCGCGCCTGGCCGGCGGCGTAGTGCTCTTCCAGATCATCAACTTCACGCTGCTGATCGCCAACATGGGTTCCGGGATGGGTTCGCAACTGGCCGCTGGTCGGCTTCTCTACGGCATGGGACGGGGCAATGCTCTCCCCAAGTCGTTCTTCGGTGTTATCTCAGCAAAGCACCGCATTCCGCGCAATAACATTCTGCTGATCGGAGCCATTGCGGTTGCCGGATCCGGTCTGATGGAATTGTTCTCGGCCAAGCTGGGCGGAGGCGCCTACGAGATCGGCGCTCAATGCCTCGTATTCGGCACCCTCGTCGCCTTCATGGGCGTCAATGCCTCCTCCTTTGTCCACCTGTGCCGCCACGAGGAAAACAGAAATCCCATCGCTCTGTCCTTCGCTCTTTCCATTCCTCTCCTTGGCTTTATCATCTGCGCCGTCCTCTGGTGCAGTGTAAGCTACGCGTCGATGGTGATGGGCGGCTTGTGGCTGGTGGTCGGCATCGCCTACGGATTTGTGCGCACCAAAGGTTTCCGCTCCGAACTGGTCAACTTCGATATTCCACCGGATGTGGACTGAGAATCTCGCATTTCAGTAACCCGGAAATTTCTAAATCGGAAGCAGAATTAGTGAAAGGGGATTCCAACCGAGATGGCAATAACAAACTCCTCTTCGGCCAAGCCTATATCTGTCGATTCTTCCAATCGCAGTTACAACTTGTTTCTTCTCCTGGTCGCGGGCCTGGGCGGCCTGCTGTACGGAATCGACGTAGGCATTATCGGCGGCGCGCTGCCCTACCTGGAAGCAACCTCAGGACTGACAGCCGCACAGCTTTCCGGCATTGTGGCCGCGGTGCTGTTGGGCAGCGTCTTCTCGACGTTATTTGCGGGCGTGCTGGCAGACTGGATGGGCCGCAAACCGCTGATGGTTCTTAGCGGCATCGCTTTTGTTGTAAGTATCCCGATCATTGCTCTCTCGCACGGATATGGGCCATTATTTTTCGGCCGGCTCCTGCAGGGCATCAGCGGCGGCCTTATTGGTGTGGTGGTTCCGCTGTATCTGGCCGAGTGCCTGGCGGCATCGAACCGCGGCAAGGGAACGGGAATATTTCAGTGGTTGCTCTGTCTGGGCATCGTTGCCGCGGCCGCGGTTGGAATGTATTACAGTTACCGCGTTGAGGCAGTAGCCAAACTCGCCGACACCGCAGCCCTGTTTGACTTCAAGAACCAGGCCTGGCGGCGCATCTTCTGGGTTTCGCTTCCTCCAGGAGTGCTGTTTGTGCTGGGCAGCTTCTTTGTCACTGAGTCGCCACGCTGGCTCTTCCTGCGCGGAAAAAAGGAACTCGCTCATGCCGCCCTGCTTCGCTCCCGAACTACCGAACAAGCCGGCCTCGAATTGGCTGAGATGGAAGAAACAGAGCACACTGCGAAGGCAAAGCGCTCTTCGGGTGAAAAATTTCACGATTCCCTTCTGCGCCGCAAGTATGTAATTCCGTTCTTACTGGCCTGCATCATCCTCTTCTGCAACCAGGCGACAGGCATCAATTCGATTATTGGATACAACGCCAGCATTCTGCTGCAAAGCGGGCTCTCCGATCTTCATGCGCATTGGGGATATGTCATTTTCACGGTCACGAATTTTCTGATGACCATGGTGGGTGTGGTGCTGGTCGATCGCAAAGGCCGCAAATTCCTGCTGAGTCTCGGCACCGGAGGAATTATCGTTTCCCTGGCTTGCGTGGGCATCCTGTTTCTGCGAACGGAAAAACTGAACGTGGATTCCCGTGCCCAGATTCAGAACCTGACAGACGTGAATCAAGAGCTGACTCTGCGCTTCGATCAGGCCGAAGCAAGCCAGTTACTGGCCGCACAAGGACCAGCGGGGAAGCAGATTGACAGCAATCGCGCCTCCCTCGCCATTATCTATTCCTACGGCGATTTCACCGCGGCTACCAGCTTTGTGCGCTCCGACGAGCCGGCATCCGTTCCCATTCAAATCACCCGGGCAAGCTGCGTGCCCGCCAACAAAGTTGAAGCGTTTTTCAAAAATCCATTCGCAAACCTTGATGCCGCGCAGACCGCTCCGCTCAAAATTGAGAAAGCCCTGGTCGGCAGCGTGCCCGACGCTCGCCACGGCTGGCTGGTTGCCTTATTCCTTTACATATTCGTAGCGTTTTATGCGCTCGGTCCCGGCGTCTGCGTGTGGCTCGCCCTGTCGGAGTTGATGCCGACTCGCATCCGTTCCAACGGCATGAGCGTTGCCCTGGTCATCAATCAGATGGTTTCCACGACGCTGGCCACCATCTTTCTGCCTTTCGTCAGCAAGCACGGCTACTCCTCGATCTTCTTCCTCTTCGCCTGCTTCACCGTGGTGTACTTCCTTGTGGCTGCATTCCTGCTGCCGGAGACCAAAGGCAAGACTCTGGAAGAGATCGAAGCCCATTTTGAAGCGCGAGGCTAAAGCATTTTTCACCGAGTAGGAGGACATTCGTGATGAAATTAGCGCATTTGATCTTTGCATTACCGCTCATTCTTGCTTCGCAAACTGCCTGGCTTGCGAGCGGAGCGCACGGACAGTCCGTGCCCATTCAGACTAACTCGATTCGCGGCGGAAATCTTACCGTTGAGGCATTCGACGACGGATTCTACGCTTTACGGTCAACGACGATTCCCGGAGATGCCCTGCGTGCCGAGGTAGAGGTCGATACGGCCGCAGGAACGCTTCGATCTTCACTTTATCCCCGGCATTTGAAATCGATTGCCCCGTTTGCCGATGAGTTGGGATCGGGCCGTCTACTGACGGTGACCCATACCGGGCTGCAAAACACGCCCGACCTCGTCTGCGAATTTCGTGTGTATGAGAACCAGCCCTGGGGAGATATCAGGGTGAGTGTAAACAACACGACTGGGGCGGCCATCGAGATACATGCCATTCGCGTGCTGAAGAGTAACGCCGGTGCTGTATTGAACTTGAGCGGGCCGGCCTCGGCGGATCGCGTTCTTTCGGATAACTACACTGAAAATCCGGATCAGTTGATGGATCTCGGCGAGCCGGAGAATGGCCTCCACCTGGGGTTCGGAAGCCAACTCATTTACAACCGGAAGAGCGGAGAGAGTCTTTTTCTGGGAGCGCTTTCCGCCGACAGGTTGCTTACGGTCTTCCACCTGTTAAGCACGACAGGGCCAGATGCGCATTTGCTTTCGTACGATGTTGCGGATACCGGAACCAACGAGGCGTTGCAAGACCAGAGTAAGGAGTACCCGCCTGACAATGTTGTTCCATTCCGTCTGCATGCGCCTGCTGGAATGAGCGTCAGTTCGGAGCGGCTGATGTTTGCCATCGGCCCCGATTATCATGCACAACTCGAAAACTACGGTCGCGCCATTCGCATTCTCCACAAGGCGCTTGTTACCACGCCTTCTCCGATCGGCTGGTGGAGCTGGACGGCTTATTACTATGGCGTGACTGAGAATACCGTGCTTACTAATGCCGCGTGGCTCAAGCAGAATCTCGAATCGCTTGGGTATCGATACTGTTTTGTGGATGAGGGGTATCAATATGCGCGCGGGGAGTATGCCACTCCAGACGGAAAGGCGTTTCCCAGGGGCATGGCTTATACGGCCCATCAGGCGGAGAATCAGGGACTCACGTTTGGACTTTGGGTGGGGCCTTTCGAGTTCTCGGAGCGTTCATGGGTATATGAACACCATAAGGACTGGCTGGTGCACAACCTGGCTGGGGGACTGATACACCTCGGCAAACTCAACGGCAAGAATTCCGATGAGCTATATGCGCTGGATACGACCAATCCCGGAGCACAGGAATATCTGCGGTATACCTACAAAACGCTGGTGAAGGACTGGGGCGTGCGCTTTATCAAGATGGACTTCATGGATTCCTCGGCGGTGGAGGGGGTTTACTACCGTCCGAACACGACTGCGCTGGAGGCGCTGCGCATCGGTCTGGAGACCATTCGGGCAACGGTGGGGGACGACGTGGTGCTCGACAAGGACGGCAGCTTCATGCTTACGCCGGTGGGACTTGTGAATACCGGCCGTATCGGGCAGGATACCGGGCACACGTTTGGCTCTACACACGACGCAGCTGCGGGCATAGCGGCGCGGTACTATATGAACCGCAACTTCTACGTCTCCGATCCGGATGCGTTCACCGTTTCGAAGCAGGTCATCGGTGACCGAAGTTGGCATGGCAACAGGATTCCGCTGACGCTGGACGAGGCGGAGGCTTCGATCGCGCTTGCGGCCGTCTCGGGCGGCATGTTCGAGATCGGCGATGATCTGCCCACGTTGGGCGCTTCCCCGGAGCGTCTTGCTTTGGTGAAGAATGCGGACCTGCTCGACATGGTTCGGCTGAGCCGCGCCTCCGTGCCGCTCGACTTGATGACGTACCGGCCGGAGGACAAGATGCCGAGTATCTTTCTGCTGAAAGAAACCCCGCGGCAGCAGATTCTCACTATCTTCAACTGGACTGTGGAGCCGAGCAGCCACACGCTTGGATTGAGCGATTTGGGACTGAAGGCGAACGGCTCTTATACGGCGACCGATGTGCTGCGCGGCGGCGCCGCGCCGATCGTAAACGGCGAAATCGCGATAACGCTGCCGCCGCATTCCGTTCGCATGCTGAAGCTGATCGACGCATCTGTCCCCGAGACGGCTCCTGTTTTTGAGGCGCATGCGCCGGCTGTTGGGCAGGCTGGCGATCTGGTGCAGTTCCATGCCGCTGCTGGCAATGCCGATGCGCCGGTGCTGGGGTATCACTGGGAGTTTGGCGACGGCGTGAGCGCGGACGGCGCGGATGTCTCGCACGCGTACACACTGGCCGGGCAATATACGGTGACGGTCACGGCCACGGGTCTAAGCGGACACAGGGCGCAGAACACGCTCGGCATCTCTGTCACAGGCACGTTGCCAACGGGTTACAAGTCTTCCGAGAGGGTGCGGTATAGCGGGACGAACTAAAGCTCCGGGCCGGAGTGAAACAACGATCACCGTGCCCTGAAAAATATTTCAGAGCGCTTTCGCAGCTACGGTAAGCCGGAGCCTATTCGGCTTACCGTAGCTGTAAACGCATTAGTGGGCGATAGGAACAGGAGTTACGATGGCCTCGGAGGGCTTCGCTGTGCCTGCGGCTGGACCATGCCAGACTCCGCCGCCGTATGTATTGATGTAGATCTGGGTGGGGTCGTTGGGGTCGAGAATAACGCGGTGGCCCCACTTGAAGTCGTAGCCCTTGATGCGTTCCCAGTGGACGCCGCGGTCGGTAGAGCGATAGGCTGCAGCGTCAAAGCCGCAAATATAGAGCGTGTCGGGATGGTGGATATCGATGGTCAGGTCGTAGACGTGCTGCGATTGCGTGAAGAGGGTTCGCCACGTCTTGCCGCCGTCGTCGGAGGCATAGACGCCCCCGTTCCGGTCGGCGGAGTCGCCCTCCTGTCCCCATGCCGTCAGGTAGAGGCGTTGCGGATCGCGTGGGTCGATCTCCAGGCCTGTTGGACCGGTAACGCCTGCGGGCAGGTCCATACGCTGCCAGTGTTCCGCCTTGTCCGTCGAACGATAGAGGGCTCCGGCGCCTGCCGCGGAGTAGTCTTTGCCCTCGCTGCGGCGGGCGACGACGAGATACAAAGAGCCGTCCTTAGAAAGGGTGATGCGCCAGGCGAAGGGTTCGTCGCCGGCGATGCCGTTGTTCTTTTGCGTCCAGCTTTTTCCGTTGTCTGTGGACTTGTAGACGCCGAGACCGAAGGCGCAGGCATACAGGGTGCGGCTGCCAACGGGGCTGGAGGGATCGAGGAGGATGTGGGTGATGGAGTGCGCAGGCATGCCGGTAATGCTCGGCTGCCAGTGGTGGCCGCCATCGGTTGAGACGGCTACACCGCCTATGAAATTCCTGGGGCTGTTGTTCCGCCAATCCTTGGGCCGGGGGAGATCGTGCTGGCCGCTGAAGGCGCCCCAGATCAGGCCGCGCTGAGTGGGGTCGAAGGCCAGCCAGTAAGTAGTATTGCGCCAGTCATCGGGGACGCCTTCGGAGGTGGTCTGCCAGGATTGACCGCCGTCGGTGCTCTGGAAGAGACCCATATCGGTGTTATCCATATAGATGTGCCTGGAGTCGAAGGGGTCGAACTGGACGCCGTAGTTGGTGGTTACATCGAGGCCGCGTGAGGTCCAACTGCCGTCGTCTAATTGCCTGGAGTTCATCTCCTGCCAGGTTGCGCCGCCGTCGAGGGTGCGATAGGTGCGGAAGAGGTCGGCCGCGTAGACTACGTCGGGGTTGGTGGGCGCCACACCGATGCTGTCCGGCGAGTCGAACCAGATGTCGTCGTTGTCCTGCATGGCGCGCTTCTCGATCCAGGTTGCGCTCAGGTTAGCGGCGGGTTGATTCGATTCCTTGAAGACGATCTTCCACGTCTTGCCGCCGTCGGTTGTCTTGGCGATGCCGTTGAACAGGTTCTGCTTGCCCTCGCCGAGTTGAAGGCCTCGAAAGCCCACATAGGCAACCTCCGGGTGGAGATCGCTGGCGGCGATGGCCTCAAAGTTGCCGGAAGTCTGTCCGAGTGCTGGTGTGACCGGCGAGAAGTTCAGGCCGGAATCCTTGGAGAGATAGACCTTTCCGTCCTTACCGGTTGCGTAAATCCAGACCGAGTCGCCGGACCGCGCCGCGCTAACTGCTACGACGCCGGATGCGATGTTGCCCAGTTCGGTGGTTCTGCCGCCGGGAGCAACGCTCCAGGCTTCGGAGTCGGAAACCGCAATCAGGCCAGAGTTATCGAGGGCGAGAAGCTGGATGCTCTGCGGCAGATTGGCGAGACGCTTCCAGGAAACGCCGCCGTCCACAGAGGAGACGATGACGGTTCCATCGGGATCTATATGGCCACTACCGCCTGCATCGACAGCCGAGTGGCCTCTGTGCCGAAAAGCAAGATAGAGATGTTCCGGGCTTCCGTGGGCATTGTTCGCGCCGCTTCCGGGCGCGATGGCGATGGCGGTAATATCTCCGCCAGGGTAGGCGGGATCGCCGGAGGTAAGACTGTAGTTGGAGTGGTCTCCGATTTGATGCTCGACAGTATGATGAGCAGGGCTGGGAAAGAACATCTTCCAGGTTCGCCCGGAGTCGCTGCTGCGCCAAAGGGCGGCATTCCCGGCATAGATGACCTTGGGGTCCGCAGGATCGAAGGCGAAGACATTGATGACACCGCGGAGATTGAACATGCGCCAGGACTGGCCATTGTCGTGCGTGACGTAACCGCCGGTCATGTCGCAGTGCTCAACCACAAGTTGGGAATCGTGAGGGCTGATGGTTGGGGATATCATGGTGCCGCCGCCGCCGGGACCGACTATTTTCCAACTGTTCGCGCCCGTGCCCTGAGCGTAGCCGGCAAGCGCGGTGAAAAACAGCAGGATTGCAAGAACTAAGGTTTGTGACCTACGTGTATTCGATTTCATCTGCTCCACTCTCCAATTACTGGCTTTCCGATAGACTTACAGGCCTTGGCGCCTCGGATATTGGCCTGCTCAATTCAAAAAAACGAATTAGAAGCGAACGCGTCCATTGACAAATCCATCGAGCACTCGATGAAATATGATCCTCACGCCAGCGCCTGAAATCGATCACGCCGAAATTGAAAACCACTCCCAGCATCATGGCGTCGATTGGGCGATAGGAACTGGGGTGAGAATGGTTTCGGGCGCATTCGCTGCGCCTTTGGCGGGGCCGTGCCAAACTCCGCCGCCGTATGTGGTGATGTAGATCTCTTTGGGGTTGTTGGGGTCGAGAATAACGCGGTGGCCCCACTTGAAGTTGTAGCCCTTGATGCGTTCCCAATGCGCGCCGCGATCGGTTGAGCGGTAGGCGGCGGCGTCAAAGCCGCAAATGTAAAGCGTGTCGGGATGGTGG
Organism: Occallatibacter sp.; assembly: GCA_050012555.1. Classification (GTDB taxonomy): domain Bacteria; phylum Acidobacteriota; class Terriglobia; order Terriglobales; family Acidobacteriaceae; genus Telmatobacter. The sequence continues at coordinate 89,488 of JBEKGY010000005.1, read as the reverse complement.
GTATCGATGGTCAGGTCGTAGACGTGCTGCGATTCTGTGAAGAGGGTTCGCCACGTTTTGCCGCCGTCGTCGGAGGCATAGACGCCGCCATTCCTGTCGGCATTTTCGCCCTCCTGTCCCCATGCCGTGAGGTAGAGGCGCTGTGGATCGCGTGGGTCGATCTCCAGGGCGGTGGGGCCAGTGACGCCGGCGGGGAGGGCTACGGGCTGCCAGTGTTCCGCCTTGTCCGTCGAGCGATAGAGGGCTCCGGCGCCGGACGGGGAGTAGTCCTTGGCTTCGCTGCGGCGAGCGACGACGAGGTACAGAGAGCCGTCCTGGGAGAGGGTGATGCGCCATGCAAAGGGTTCGTCGCCGGCGATGCCGTCATTCTTTTGCGTCCAGCTTTGGCCGTTGTCAGTGGACTTGTAGACGCCGCGTCCGAAGGCGCAGGCATACAGGGTACGGCTTCCGGCGGGGCTGGAGGGGTCAAGAAGGATATGGGTGATGGAGTCCACTGGAAGGCCTTCGTTGCTCGGCTTCCAGTGCAGGCCGCCATCGGTTGAGACGGCGACTCCGCCGCTGAAGCGCTGGGTGCCGCGGCCACGCCACATCTTGGGCCGGGGGAGATCGTGAGTGCCGCTGAAAGCGCCCCAGACGAGGCCGCGTTGGGTGGGGTCGAAGGCCAGCCAGTAAGTGGTGTTGCGCCAGTTTTCGGGGATGCCCTCGCTGCTGCCACGCCAGGATTGGCCGCCGTCCGTGCTCTGGAAGAGGCCCATGTCGGTGTTATCCATAAAGATGTGCCGGGAATCGAAGGGGTCGAACTGCACGCCGTAGTTGGTGGTTACATCCAGGCCGCGGGAGACCCAACCGCCGTCCTTGAGTTGCCTGGAGTTCATCTCCTGCCAGGTTGCGCCGCCGTCGAGGGTGCGATAGGTGCGGAAGAGGTCGGTCGCGTAGGCTACGTCGGGGTTGGCGGGCGCCACACCGAGGCTGTAGGGCGAGTCGAACCAGATGTTGTGGCTACCCTGGCTGGCGCGCTGCTCGATCCAGGTTGCGCTCAGGTTGGCGGCAGGTTGAGTCGATTCCTTGAAGACGATCTTCCACGTGTTGCCGCCGTCGGTTGTTTTGGCGATGCCGTTGAACAGGTTCTCCTTGCCCTCGCCGAGTTGTAGGCCTCGGAAGCCCACGTAGGCGACCTCCGGGTGGCGATCGCTGGCGGCGATGGCTTCAAAGCGGCCGGAGGTCTGTCCGAGTGCGGGAGTGGCCGGTTTGAAGTTCAGGCCGGAATCCTGGGAAAGATAGACCTTTCCGTCCCTGCTGGTTGCGTAGATCCAGACCGCGTCTCCGGAGTGCGCCGCACTGGCCGCTCGAACGGGGGTTGCGATGCTGCCCAGTTCGGTGGTGCTGCCATCGGGGGCGATGCGCCAGGCCGCGGAGCCGGAGACGGCGACCAGGCCGGAGTTCTGCGGGGTGAGGAGAAGGACGTGCTGGGGCATGGTGGCGAGGCGGCTCCAGGTGATGCCGCCATCTGCTGAGGAGACGATGACAGTGGGCTGGCCTCTCTGCTCAAAGGAAAGATAAAGATGCTCCGGGCTTCCCTGGCCATTTTTCGCGTCGCTTTGGGGCGCGATGGCAATGGCGGAGATCGATCCGCCGGGGTAGGCGGGATCGCTGGAGGTAAGGCTGTAGTCGGAGTGGTCGCCAACCTGATGCTCGACGGTGTTGCGGGCGGGGTTGGGAAAGAGCATCTTCCAAGTCTGTCCGGAGTCGCTGCTCTGCCAGAGAGCGGCATTCCCGGCATAGATCACCTGCGGGGCCACAGGATCGAAGGCGAATGCGTTGATGCCGCCGCGGAGATTGAACATGCGCCAGGACTGGCCATTGTCGCGCGTGACGTAACCGCCGGTCATGTCGCAGTGCTCAACCACAAGCTGGGAATCGTATGGGCTGATGGTTGGGGCAATCATGGTGCCGCCGCCGCCGGGGCCGACTATTTTCCAACTGTTCGAATTCGGCCCCTTAGCGAGACTGGCAAGCGGGGTGAGGAGAAGCAGGATTGCAAGACCTAGAGTTTTTGTAATCTGTGTACTCGGCTTCATCGGCACAACTCTCCATTTTCTGGCTTTTGATAGGCTTGCACGCACTGACTTCCCTGCTCAATTCACCAATAGAATTATAAGCGCGTGCTGATAATCATGTATGTACAAGCCCATCGAGCGCTCGATGCGATATGTTTCTCCAGTCGATCTCCATCATCATTCGCTCCGAGGTTCAAAACCACTTCAAGGCATCATTGCGCCGATTGCGCGATAGGAACGGGAGTCAGGTCGGCCTCGGGTGGGTTCGCGGCGCCTGCAGCGGGGCCGTGCCAAACTCCGCCGCCGTATGTCGTGATGTAAATCTGTGTGGGGTCGTCGGGGTCGAGTATGATCCGGTTGCCCTGCTTGAAGTCGTAGCCCTTGATGCGTGCCCAATGAGCGCCGCGGTCTGTGGAGCGGTAGGCCGCGGTGTCAGAGCCGGTGAAGTAAAGCGTGTCGGGATGCTGTGGATCGATGGTCAGGTCGTAGACGTGCTGCGCTTGTGTGAACAGAACTCGCCACGTCTGGCCGCCGTTGTCGGAGGCATAGACGCCGCCGTTCTGATCGGCGATATCTCCCATCTTTCCCCATGCCGTCAGGTAGAGGCGCTGTGGATCGCGTGGGTCGATCTCAAGGCCGGTTGGGCCGGTGACGCCTGAAGGGAGGTCGATACGCTGCCAGTGTTCCGCCTTGTCCGTCGAGCGATAGAGCGCTCCGGCGCCAGATGCGGAGCGGTCTTTGCCCTCGCTGCGGCGAGAGACGACGAGGTACAGAGAACCGTCCTGGGAAGGAGTAATGCGCCAGGCGAGGGGTTCTTCGCCGGCGATGCCGTCGTTCTTTTGCGTCCAGCTTTTGCCGTTGTCAGTGGACTTGTAGACGCCGCGGCCAAAGGCGCAGGCATACAGAGTGCGGCTGCCGGCGGGGCTGGAGGGATCGAGGAGGATGTGGGTGATGGAGTCCGACGGTATTCCATCACTGCTCGGCTGCCAATGGTTGCCGCCATCGGTTGAGACGGCAACCCCGCCGGTAAAGTGCCGGACGCCGCGGCCGCGCCACATCTTGGGGTGGGGCAGATCGTGTGTGCCGCTGAAGGCCCCCCAGATGAGGCCGCGCTGGGTGGGGTCGAAGGCCAGCCAATAGGTGGTGTTGCGCCAGTTTTCGGGGACGCCTTCGGAGGTGCTTCGCCAGGACTGGCCGCCGTTCGTGCTCTGGAAGAGACCCATGTCGGTGTTATCCATAAAAATGTGTCGCGAGTCGAAGGGGTCAAACTGCACCCCGTAATTGGTGGTTACATCGAGGCCGCGGGAGACCCAACTGCCGTCGTCCAATTGCCTGGAGTTCACCTCCAGCCAGGTTGCGCCTCCGTCAAGAGTGCGGTAGGTGCGGAAGAGGTCGCTCGCGTAGGCTATGTCGGGATTGGTGGACGCGACACCGATGCTGTCCGGAGAGTCGAACCAGATGTCCTCGCCGTTCTGCGTGGCGCGCTGCTCGATCCAGGTTCCGTTCAGATTGGCAGCGCCTTGTGTCGATTCCTTGAAGACGATCTTCCACGTTTGGCCGCCGTCCGTTGTCCTGGCGATGCCGTTGAACAGGTTCTGCTTGCCCTCGCCGAGTTGTAGGCCTCGGAAGCCGATATAGGCGACCTCCGGATGGCGTTCGCTTGCGGCGATGGCTTCAAAGCGGCCGGAGGTCTGTTGGAATACGGGCGTGACCGGTCTGAAGTGCAGGCCTGAATCCTCGGATAGATAGACCTTTCCGTCCTTGCCGGTTACGTAGATCCAGACCGAGTCGCCGGATCGCGCCGCGCTCGCTGCTCTCACTTCGGATGCGATGCTGCCCAGTTGGGTGGTGCCGCCATCAGAGGCAATGCGCCAGGCCGCGGAGCCGGAGACGGCGATCAGGCCGGAGTTCTGCGGGGTGAGGAGCAGGACGCTCTGAGGCAGGGCTGCGAGGCGGCTCCAGGATGCGCCGCCGTCCGCAGAGGAGACTATGACAGCTCCATCGGCGCCCGGAACGATAGCGGAGTGTCCCCTCGTCTGAAAGGCAAGATAAAAATGCTCCGGACTTCCGGGAGCAATGGCGATGGCAGTGATATCTCCGCCGGGGTAGGCAGGATCGCTGGTGGTCAGGCTGTAATTCGCGCGATCGCCTATATCATGCTCGACGGTGTTGCGGGCGGGGTTGGGGAAGAGCATCTTCCAGGTCCGCCCGGTGTCGCTGCTCCGCCATAGGGCGGCATTCGTAGCGTAGATCACCTGAGGGTCCGCAGGATCGAAGGCGAACGCGCTGATCCACTCGCGGAGATTGAACATGCTCCAGGACTGGCCATCGTTGCGCGTGATGTAATCGCCGGTCATGTCGCAGTGCTCAACCGCAATGCGGGAATCGTGGGAGCTGATCACTGGGAAATACGTAGTGCCGCCGCCGCCGGGGCCGATGATCTTCCAACTGTTCGCGCCCGGGTCCTGAGCCGGACAGGCAAGCGTGGTGAGAAACAGTAAAATTGCAAGACCTGCGATTTGTGACCTATGTGTATTCAACTTCATCTGCGCAACTCCCCATTCACCGGCTTCCCGATAGACTTGCAGGCCTTGACTTATCAGATAGTGGCCTGCTCAATTCACCAAAGGCCGCGAGAGATATCCTATTCCACCACCTGCAAGCTGGTCTCAGCCGTAGCCAGCGAGCTGCCGCCGACCAAGATTTTATAAGTCGTCGGCTCCACGGTCCGCTTGATCTCGGCGTTATAGAAGTTCAGCTCGTCGAAGCCCAGCGGAAACTCGACGTGCTTCTGCTCGCCGGGGGCCAGCGTAACGCGCGCAAAGCCCTTCAGCTCGCGCACCGGTTGCTCCACGCTGGCCGCCGTGTTGCGGATATAGAGCTGAACCACCTCAGTCCCCGCCACGCTGCCGGTGTTTCTTACGTCCACGCCTACTGTAACTACCGAGTTATGCCCCGATGCCAGCACCTCCCGCACCGGAACCTGGGCGCGGCTGATCGTTGGCTGCGAGTAACTGAAGCGCGTGTAACTCAATCCCCATCCAAAGGGAAACAGCGCCGAGTTGTCCTCGTCGATGTAGCGCGACATGAACTTATCTTCGTGATTGCGCGGCATACGGCTCAGGTCCCCATGCGCCGGCCGCCCCGTTGGCAGTTGCGCATAGTAGAGCGGTTCCTGCCCCACGGCGCGGGGCAGGCTCACGGGGAGCTTGCCGGAGGGGTTCACGTCGCCGAAGAGCACATCGGCCAAGGCGTGGCCGGCCTCGATGCCGGGGCTCCATGCTTCAAGGATTGCGGGCACATGATTGGCGGCCCACTTCAACTCCAGCGGACGGCCGGCCAATACCACCAGAATCACCGGCTTGCCGGTGGACACCACGGCCTCCAGCAATTGTGCCTGTACGCCGGTAAAGCCCAGATGGACCCGGCTCGCGGCTTCGCCTTCCATCCAGTTCGCGCTCTCACCCAGGGCCAGGATGGCCACATCGGATTGCTTCGCCGTCTCCACCGCCTCGGCGATGGTACTGGCATCATCCGGAATAGGAGGGCGGGTATCGGAAATTGCCTGGCCGTTGACGTCGAGCCCTTTCAGTACGTTTGCGTCATCGCCTGAGAGCAGATCGCAACCCTGCGCATAGAGCAGCCGGTCGCCCAACCGCTCTGCAAGCGCCTGCCTGAGCGTAATCACATATTTGGGATCGCCGCTGACTGCCCATGCGCCCAGCATCTCCTTCTGGTTGTCGGCCAGGGGCCCGATCAGGGCTACTTTTTTCCCCCTTGCGGGCAACGGCAGCAGCTTTCCCAGGCCCTCGACGGGGTCGTTCTTGAGCAGGACAAAGGTCTCGCCGGCCACCTTGCGGGCCGCGGCGCGGCGCTCCGGCGTAGCGTCGTAGGCCGGCCCCTCGGCGGTGTAGGGATGATCGAAGAGACCCAGCGCAAACTTGACCCGCAGAACGCGCCGCGCCGCCTCGTCCACCACGCTCTCGGGAATCTTGCCCGCCCGCACCTGGGATGCGATGACGGTTCCGTAGAGGTTGCCCTCCATATCCATGTCCACGCCGGCTTCCAGAGCCTTGCGGGCCACGGTGGCGCCGTCCGCGCCGATGGAGTGGTCGCGCAGCTCGCCCACAGCGTCCCAGTCGGAGACCACAAAGCCGTCAAAGCCCCACTCCTTGCGCAAAATCTGCGTCAGCGTAAAGGGGTTGGCGGAGGCGGGAATACCGTTGATGGAGTTGAAGGAACTCATCAGCGTAGCCGCGCCGGCCTCCACCGCGGCTCGATAGGGCTCCAGGTAAACCTGCCGCAGGGTGATCTCGCTCATGTCCACGGCGTTGTACTCGCGCCCGGCGATGGCCGCGCCGTAGGCGGCAAAGTGCTTCACGCTCACCGCGACGGAATCTTGCTTAGAGAGATCGTTTTGCTGATAGCCCTTCACCCAGGCGCGGGCCATTGCTGAACCCAGGTAGGGGTCCTCGCCGGCGGACTCGACGATGCGGCCCCAGCGCGGGTCGCGGGCAATGTCCACCATGGGTGAAAAGACCCAGGCGATGCCGTCGGCGCGGGCCTCCGTTGCGCCGTAATGAGCCACGAACAAGACTGCTGCAGGATCCCAGCTTGCCGCCAGCGCCAGAGGCACGGGGAAGGTGGTCCGGTGGCCGTGGATCACGTCCAGCCCGAAGATAATGGGAATGTGCAGCCGCGACTTTTCCACGGCGATGTGCTGGTAGTGATTGACCGCCTCCGCGCCCACCACGTTCAGCATCGACCCCACCTGCCCCTTGGCAACCAGTTCGTCATAGCGGAGATTGGAAGCGCCGGGCCCAGTGGCATACCCCGCCGCATATTGAACCAACTGCCCGATCTTCTCCTCGAGCGTCATCTTCTTCAAAAGCGCCTCGACGCGCGCATTCACTTCCTTTGACGCCAATTGGGGGTTGGGAACGGGGCTGGTCTGGGCCGCGGCCGAAAGCCAGCCAAGACCGGCCAGCAACAGAAGCTGCAACAGTCCCTGGAGAGGGCGTATTGAAGAGGTTTTCATCGTTCAGCTATGATAAATCGTTTGCAGAGTGGCCGTCAGGAGTCCCGGAGCGGTCTTTCCGTTTGCAGATGGATTTCCGCTCCGTTCTTCAATGTCTTGGGTTTGGGCGGATTGCCGGTTTTCAAGCCGGCCGCGAAGAACTGTAGCCGGAAGCCCCGGAAATGATCTACTCTTGCCTGTGACGCGGATGACTCGTTTTCTTCTTCATTTACGGAAAGTTCTCTGGCATGCCTTTGACGACGACGTGATCAATACGTCCAAGGCCGCCGCGTACTCCGGAATGCTGATGCTGTTCCCCGCACTGATGGTGATCGCTACGCTGCTGGCACAGGGACCGGGAGGGACCACGCTGGAGGGCGAGTTTCGCGCTACCTTAGCGCAGTTTCTGCCCGCCGATTCGATGGACCTGTTCCAGTATGCGCTTCATACCCACCACACCCTGACCGCGCAATTGGTCTTGTCCGGCTCCTTTCTCAGCGCCTTTGCCGCTCTCGGCGTGATGCTGTCGCTGATGGAAGGTTTTCGCCGCGCCTACCGGTTGCCTCGCGACGCATGGGGCTTTTGGGAGCGGCGGTCCCGGGCTCTGCTGCTGATATTCATCGCATTGGTCCCCATGTCGCTGGCCACTCTGGTCATCATCTTCGGGCGCCAAATCGAGGCATGGATGATCGCCAACGCCCGCCACGAGTTGCGCCACATTGTGCTTCTCTTCTGGCGGATGGCGCGTTGGGCGGTGGCCCTGGTCACCAGCATCACGGTCCTCAGCGCCCTGTACAAATTCGGCATCAAGATAAAGGAGCATTGGGCTTGGGTGATTCCCGGTGCCATCGCCTCGGCGCTCGCCTGGTTCCTGGCTACTCTGGCCTTTGGCTTCTATGTCACACGGATAGTCAACTATTCGATGTTCTATGGCTCCTTCGGCGCCGGCATTGCCACCCTGGTCTGGCTCTATATCACTTCCTTCAGCGCATTGCTGGGTGCGGAACTGAATGGCGTTCTTTTCCGGGAACGCCAGGCGCAAGCTTCCTTATCAGGCGAATCCGATTCGGCTCCTTCCAGTCTGTGACAGTTCTCCCCAGCCATGGCGTTATAAGCAATTCATATCCCAGCTGGGAGTGGCGTTTCATTGCCGAGTCCGGATTTGCCGATAGAAAAATGCCTGAGCCCCGGGAATCTACAGGTTGACCCCTGCCGTAGAGACAATCTCCTCCGTTTGAGGATTCCAGTGGAGCTTCTTTTCGCTCCAGTAAGATTGTGCAGCCATGATGCACACTATGGCGTGGGAGAAACCATGATCGACAGTGGCATTCGGTTCCTTACGCGCCTGCATCGCCGTAAGCCAGTTCATCATGTGCTGCACATCATCGTCATCGGGACCATGAGAACTCGGGCTCGGCGCGCCGGGAACATGCACCACCTCTTCATCTTCTTGAGCTGACGAGGCAATGGGAATCGTCCTATAGTCAGGCTCCGATTCCTCGTCGAATTCATTGCGGCCGCCTTCCCTGGTAACTGTGTACAAAAAACCGCCTTCGCAGCCTTCGCAGGTGATGGTGCCATCGCGCCCTTGAATGCGCGTGAAGCTACGGTAGCTATTTCCAAAAGTAGTCTTATAGGTATAGAGGAATCCTTTGGGATAGACGACGGCGGCAACGCAAGTATCGGGGTTCTCTCGTTGGTCCTTCCAGGCGAAGATTCCGCCTGTAGCCATCACGCTCTCAGGATAGCTTTCATCGGTCCAGAGATGCACCAGGTCGCTGCCATGGCTCATCCACTGATCGAAGATCCCGGAGGAGAATTCCTTATATAGCCGGAACTCCAGATAGACGTGAGGATCGAATGGCCGGTAAGGTTTGCCCAGCAGCCACTGTTTCCAGTCCGTGTCTTCTTCCCGAAGCTGTGATTTACGGTCGTATAACCACAACTTCCACTCCATATTCCGATCCTGTTCCATCTGGCTGGAATTGCCGGTGTCTGCGTCCACAAACCGCCAACGCTCCTCGTTGACATTCCATTCCTGTTCGATATGTACGATATCTCCGATACGCCCCGACCGGATGATGTCCCGAACGGCTAATGGATAGGGCTGGCTGCGGAATTGGGTGCCCATCTGAACCACCTGCCTGGATTCCTTTACCGCTTTGCGTGCCTCCTTGGCTTCTGAAAGTACATTGGCAAAGGGCTTCTCAACATAGCAGTCCTTACCCGCCCGCACGACTTCAGTGCATAGCTTCGCATGCTGGAAATCACCCGTAGCGATCATCACTCCGTCGATATCCTTGCGTTCCAGCATCTCCGCGGAATACTTATAAGATTGCGGGTCCAGATTGAAGGCGCTTTTCACCTGAGCTGCACGCCGCTCCCGCGCCAAACTCCAGATATCGCAGACCGCTACCGTTTCCACGGGAATTAGCTTTGAAGCAAGCTCCACCATACGCACATGACCATGGCTCCGTGCGCCACAACCAAGTTGGCCAATGCGGATACGATCGTTCGCTCCAGGAATGCGTGCGTAGGAACGCGCGCTCATTCCAATTGCCGCTGAGGCAAAAGTAGCCTGTTTGATAAAAGTTCTGCGGTCGGTCAACTCTTTATCATTGTTTTCCATGATCCGCTTCTTCCTCCTGGACTACTGATTAGACTCTACGGCCTGTCTGGTCGCTTGCTTTGGAAACCACCCGAACAGGCACAATTCGCAGATCAGGCAGCCGCTAATTCGCCGCCAACTGCCGCAGCACATACTGCAAGATGCCGCCGTGCTCAAAGTACTCGATCTCCTGCGGCGTATCGATGCGTATCCTTGCCTCGAACGTCTTTTTCTTCACATCCGCTAACTTGCTAACTCGCCAACCCCGCGTAGCGGGGGCTAACTTGCTGCACTTGCTCCAAGACGCACCGCTGCCAATTACTTCGCCGCTAACTGCCGCAGCACATACTGCAAGACCCCGCCGTGCTCAAAGTACTCGATCTCCTGCGGCGTATCGATGCGTATCCTGGCCTCGAACGTCTTTTTCTTTCCATCCGCCGAAGTTGCCACCACCGCTACTGTGCGCCCAATCGCGAATTTCGAGTCCAGCCGCTCACGAAATCCGAGAATGTCATAGCTCTCTTCGCCGGTGAGCCCGAGTAACTCCGCATTTTTGCCTGCCTCGAACTGCAACGGCAAAATGCCCATGCCAACGAGATTGGATCGGTGAATGCGTTCGTAGCTCTCGGCGATCACCGCCCTCACGCCCAGCAGCTTGGGTCCCTTGGCGGCCCAGTCCCGCGAGGAGCCGGAGCCATATTCCTTGCCGGCCAGAATCATCAGCGGCACGCCGCGCTCGGCGTATTTCACGCTGGCGTCGAAGATGGACATTTGCTCGCCTTCGGGAAGCAGCCGCGTCACGCCGCCCTCGGTGCCCGGCGCTAACTTGTTGCGCAGGCGCACATTGGCGAATGTGCCGCGCACCATCACCTCATGGTTGCCGCGCCGCGAGCCGTAGGAGTTAAAGCCAGACGGCTTCACTCCATGCTCGGCGAGGTACTTTCCCGCCGGACCGTTGGCCTTGATCGAGCCGGCCGGCGAGATGTGGTCGGTAGTCACCGAGTCGCCCAACACGGCCAGCACGCGCGCGCCCACAATATCCGCAACTGGCGCGGGCGTTGGAGTCATCCCATCGAAGTACGGAGCCTTGCGGATATAAGTCGAATCCGGCTCCCACTGGTAAACGTCACCGGTGGGGAACTTCAGTCCCCGCCAGTTCGCGTCGCCCAGGCTCACCGTGGCGTACTCCCTGCGGAAGCTCTCGCTGGACAATCCTTTTTCAATGGCCGCGGCCACCTCAGCTTGCGTGGGCCAAATGTCCTTGAGATAGACCGGCCGTCCAGCCTCGTCGGTGCCCAACGGGTCCGTCTCGAAGTTGTGGCCTATCTGTCCGGCCAGCGCATAAGCCACCACCAGCGGCGGGCTCATCAGATAATTTGCCCGCACGTCCACGTTCACGCGCCCCTCGAAGTTACGGTTGCCGCTCAGCACGCTCACCGCAACCAGCCCATGCTCGTCGATGCTCTTTGAGACGTCGGCGGGCAGCGGACCGGAGTTGCCGATGCAGGTGGTGCAACCGTAGCCCACCACGTTGAAGCGCAGCTTTTCGAGATACGGCAGCAGGCCCGCCTTGGCGTAGTAGTCGGTGACCACCCGTGACCCCGGCGCCAGCGAAGTCTTTACCCACGGCGGCACGGTCAACCCCTTCTCTACGGCCTTTTTGGCCAGAATGCCTGCCGCCACCATCACCGAGGGGTTCGATGTGTTGGTGCAGCTGGTAATGGCCGCAATCACCACCGAGCCGTGGTCCAGATACCGGTCCGGATCGACTCCAAAACGCTCCTTGACGGTGGTCGTCAAATGCACCGGAACCTTCTCCGTAACGCCGGTATCGGTTACGGCCCCGCGCTGCCATTTGGCCGCCGTGCGCTCGCCCAGCGGCTTGGCCGTGGGCGCCAGCAGGCTCGGCAGTTGCTGCTGAAAGCTGGCCGCCGCGTCCTTCAGCAGCACGCGGTCCTGCGGACGCCTGGGTCCGGCCACGCTCGGTTCCACCGCGCCCAAATCCAGCTCCAGCGTCTCGGTGTACTCGGCCTCCGGCGAGCCGGCTGTATGGAACAGCCCCTGCTCCTTGTAGTAAGCCTCGACCAGCGCGATCTGTTCCTCGCTGCGCCCGGTCAGCCGCAGATAGCGCAGCGTCTCGGCGTCCACCGGGAAGATGCCGCACGTAGCCCCATACTCGGGCGCCATATTGCCGATCGTCGCCCGGTCGGCCAAGGGCAAATCGGTCACGCCGGGACCGAAAAACTCGACGAACTTGCCCACCACGCCCAACTTGCGCAGCGCCTGGGTCACGGTCAGCACCAGGTCTGTCGCGGTCGCCCCCTCGCGCAATTTGCCGGTCAGCTTGTATCCCACCACTTGCGGCACCAGCATGGAGACAGCCTGCCCCAGCATGGCCGCCTCGGCCTCGATGCCGCCCACTCCCCAGCCCAGCACGCCCAGCCCGTTAATCATGGTGGTGTGCGAGTCGGTGCCCACTACCGTATCGGGATACGCAACCAACTCACCCTCAGTCTCCGTCGTGAACGCCACGCGCGCCAGGTACTCCAGATTCACCTGGTGGCAAATCCCCATCCCCGGCGGAACAGCCGAGAAGTTGCGGAATGCCGTCTGCCCCCACTTCAAAAATGCATACCTCTCGCGATTGCGCTGAAACTCCAGGAATGCATTCGCGTCGTAAGCCCCTGCCGTGCCGAACTCGTCCACCTGGACGGAATGGTCGATGACCAGCTCGGCAGGCACCAGTGGGTTCACCCGCTCCGGGTCGCCGCCCAGGGTTTTGATAGCGTCGCGCATCGCGGCCAGATCCACCACCGCGGGCACGCCGGTAAAGTCCTGCATCAGCACCCGCGCCGGCATGTAGGCGATCTCCCGGCTGGGCTCGGCCTTGGAGTCCCAGTTGGCCAAAAACTCAATATCCCCTGCCGTCACGTTCACGCCATCCTCGCGGCGCAGCAGGTTTTCCAGCAGAATCTTCAGGCTGAAGGGCAGCCGGCTCAGTTTGAAGCCGCGCGCATCCAAGGCCGGCAGGCGATAAATCGTATAGGCACGGTTGCCGGAGTGGAGCGTCGCCTTGCTGTCAAAGCTATTCATCGGGGAATGACCTTTCTATCCGCGCGGGCGAATGAACCTCTTTCAAATTCTATCCGCGGAGCCGGCGCGGTTACAGCAAAACCACGATAGGTGTACCCAGGGCTAGGGACCTAAAGTGTTGATTACCTTAAGAAATCAACACCCTTGATGAGGTCATTTTGGGCATGTAAATCGTGGTTTTGCTCAAAAAATGGCGGCAGCGGTGGAGATCAAGCCACCAGCGAAGCCGAAAGCCGCACCCATGGCGTCGCTTTCGTTCCAGAGCCTCACAACTGCGCGGAGTCCATATTGCTGACGCCGTAAGAATCCAGTACATCGCTGAGCGTCACTACGCCTTCCAGCTTGTGAATGTCGGCCCGGTGAACCACGGGCAAAACATCCAGATGGTACGCGCTCATGCGTTCCAGCGCCAGATGCAGGGCATGATCCATGTGGACATGCGGTACGCGGGTCGTCTCCACAAGGTTCGTCAGCGGCTGTTCTTCTCTGCCATCGGCAAAGGCACGCTCCAGCGTCTCCACCGCCAACATGCCCAGAAAATACTGCCTGTCGGTCACCGGCCAGACGCGTAGTTGCGCGGAGCGGGTTTGTTCAATCGCATCCTTGACGAGCATCCGGGCGGAGAGAACTTCCGGAGATCTCCGCATGACCTGGGCCACCGTGCGCTGGCTGGTTTGATGAAGCGTGCCAGGGCTGGGCAGATGAATGCCATCCTGAAAAGCCAATGCCTCGTAGATCGGCTGCTTCTGAAACCGCCTGGAGATGAAAAGACTGGTCATGTTGGCGATCATCAAGGGCACAATGACGGCGTAATCCCGCGTCATTTCAAAGATCATCAGCACCGATGTCATGGGAACGCGCACGATGCCCGCGAAGACCGCTCCCATGCCGACCAGCGCGTAAGCCCCAGGGGTTGCGGTGTATCCCGGCAACAGGTGATGGGCCACGGCGCCGACGGCTCCTCCCAGCATGGCGCCGAGAAACAGCGCCGGACCGAAGATTCCGCCGGCGTTGCCCGAGGCATAGCTGACCGTGACGCCAAAGAGCTTGAGCACCACCAGCAGCAACATCAACTTGAGCGCCATAGATCCGTTCAAGGCGCTGCCGACGTAGGTGTAGCCTACGCCCAGCACCTGAGGCACAAGCCAGCCCATCAGGCCCACCGTCACGCCGCCCACCACCGGATGCCACCACTGCGTCTTCCTGGGCAAACTCAGAAAGAACTTGCGCATTCCAAGCAAGAGCTTGGTGAAGGATACCGACAAAAAGCCTCCGGCGATACCCAGCAAAGCATAGATGCCGAATTCCAGCGGGTGAACCAACGTATACTGCGGCACTTGAAAGAGCGGGTTATTGCCAAGCATCAGACGCAATACCGCCCAGGAGGTGGCGGAGGCAAGCACCACAGAGCCCAGAATCGGCGCGTTCATATCGCCCATCACCTCTTCCAGAGCAAACAGCACCGCCGCCATGGGGGTATTGAAGGCCGCGGCAATGGCGGCGGCGGCTCCCACGGGAATCAAGGCTTTTACTTTTTCCGGACGCAATCCAAGCCAGCGGCCGAGGACAGAGGCTATTCCGGCGCCGACCTGAACGGATGGTCCCTCGCGGCCCAGCGGAATTCCGCTGGCGAGCGTGGTCGCCGTGCAGAAAAACTTGCCCAGAACCGTGCGCAGGGAGATGAATCCATCCCGTGCGAAGAGCGCAGCCTTGGTTTGGGGCACGCCGCTGCCACGAGCGTATGGAAAATAGCGAAAGAGAAGGAAGCCCATGGCCAGCGAGCCTGCCATAGGCACCAGCACGCGCCTCCACGCTGCGCTGCCCACCGGATAAAGGCGCATTCCCAGCCGCTCCGTGAGTACGATAAACGCAACCACGGCAAGTCCGGTGAGCGCTCCAATCAGCAGCGCAAGAAGAAGAAATATCTGCTCCTCGCGCTCGTGAAGATTTGTAGTCCAGCGCGACCGCAGAGCTGTCCGCCAGTTCTTTCCCGGTTGGTTTTCAGCGCTTGCGATAGAGGCCATGGAATCAGTTTACGCGAATGGCATTTCGGCTCTTGGCGAGCAAGTGCCATGGGTGTGCGTCCGCAGAGATACGAAAGCGAAACCAGGCGGAGTGTCGAACTGGCTTTTCCGCAAGACGACGATAAAACGAACTGATTTGCCGGCTTGCCAATCTACTCCTGCTTGATGTTGTACATGAAAAGGGCGCGCAATTCCAGATAAGGCCCATGAAAATCTCTGGGCAGCGGCGGGTAGTTCGAGCCGGTGAGCGCTCCCCAGGCCGCGCGGTCCAGAGCCGTGTCTCCGGAGCTGCCCTCCAGCGTCATGCTGCCGTCCATCAGCCGGCCGTTGGGAAGAACCTTGAATCGGATCAGGAGCTGCCCCTGCTTCAGAATCGGCGGGTTCACCTCATCCGGAATCAACGGGTCCCATGTGCGCATCGTCTCCCAATGCCAGCGCTGCAGCCATGAGCTGAAATCCACGCCCTGCGTGTCCGACAAAATTTCAATGCCGCCCGAGCCGGCCCCAGGATGACGAGACAATCCGCCCGAGCCCAGGTTGCCCACGCCGCCCGAGCCGGGATTGCGCGACGCATTCCTCATGGCATCCCGCAACTGGTCGGCCGGGTTGAGTGAGCCCATGGCGAAGTTGGGCCGCGCCGGCACTGCCGCCGGACGCGGCGCTTCAAGCTGCGGCTGGGTGCTGGGCGGAATCGGCGGCTGAACCGGCGCAGGCGCGGCGGGCTGCGGCGCAGGGGCCGGCGCGGGCGGCGCCGTGGCCCGGTTCATCGCCTCCAGCGTCTGCTTGTCGATCACGGGCTGCTGTTGCGGAACCGGCTTGATAATCACCTTGGGCGGCACTTTCAGAAATGCTTCCGGCGGCGAATCCAGATAGGTGAAATCCTTGTGCTGCTTGATGGCGTCGTTCCGATCGATCACCTGCGGCACCTTGAAAATATACTTCGGAATCCAGGTAACCGCGGAGAGCAGCGCCAGATGGATGAGGATGGCGATCCAGACGCCCTCGCGCAGCCGCGCCCAGCGCCGATCGTCCTCGAGCTCGCTGATCATGGTCAGCAGCTCGTGTGTGTCGTAGTCCACCCAGCGCGACCCGCGAACGGCCGGGGATGCCGGCTCCGGCTGCAAGGGGCGCGGCTCCCGATCCGGAACCGGGCCGCCAGGCTCCTGGCTCTTTTCCGTCGGCCCGTTGGGCTCGTTCACATTGGTTGGAGTTTCGCTGGAGGGCATTCGTTCCTGAGGAGCCTGCCTGGGCGCACTCACAACCCCACCGGCTCCGTTTGAGTCCTTTCTATCTATTCTCTCATCCCGTGAATGTTCGTGGGCAAAGCCCGGCCCGTACAATGGTTCCTGATCATAAGACGGATGACCGGCCGGAAGGGGACCCTGTTTGAAGTCGTTTCTCGCTCGAATCATGGCCAAATGGAAGCTGGTGTTGCTGCCGGCACTGGCCAAACTGGGCTTTTGGGGCGTGGGCGCCGTCGCGCTGCTGGACTCCTCCACCATTCCCGTCCCCATGGACGCGATTCTGGCCCTCTATGTCTGGAACGACAAGAACCACTTCTGGCTCTATTGCCTGCTGGCCGCCACGGGTTCGGCCATCGGCGGCCTGCTTCCCTATGGACTGGGCCGCGCCGGCGGCGAACTCTTCCTGCTCAAGCGCGTCAACCGCGAGCGCTACGATCGGATGCGAATCCGCTTTGAGCGCCAGGAGTTCCTCGCCGTCATGATTCCTTCCATGCTTCCGCCGCCCGCGCCCTGGAAGGTATTTGTCTTTGCCGCCGGCGTGTTTGAGATGAGGGTGATCCCCTTCATGCTGTCCGTCTTTGCCGGCCGCATGGTCCGATGGCTGGTGCTCTCGCTCCTGGTGCTCAAGCTGGGACCGGGCGCGGTCGAGCTGGTGGCGCACCGTTCCCTGGCCCTGGTCGCCATCGTCGGCGGCCTGGCAGTGGTTGGCTTTGCCTGGTGGTGGATGAGAAAAAGACGCGCGGGCAAGCTGCTTGTGGATTAGAGCGCTGATGGTGGATTAAAGCTCTGTCATTACATCCCAAACCGCCGGTATCCCCACGGACAGCCCAAACCGCAGATATCCCCACGGAACCCGCTAACTTGCTAACTCGCTATCCCCGCGAAGCGGTGCTAACTTGCCGCATTTATGCAACAACCTGGGACTCTGTATAGGCGGAAAAACCACGATAAGTTATTTCTCCACCAGCGCCGCCCGTTCCTGCGCCGCATTCAGCCGCCGCACCAGCACCGGAACCCCAAATGCCACACCGGCAACAATTGCCGTTGAGATCAGGTCATTGCGATAAAAGGGCACCGCGGCCACATAGCAGGCGCCCAGCCCGGCCACCGTGCGCGGATACATGCCGCCGCCAACCCAGACCGCATAGTTCGAGAGCACAAAAAACGAGGTCGGCCCCAGCAGCGCTCCCGCGGCCACGCGCACAAATGTGGTCCGGCTGCGCAGCAGAATCTGCCCCAGAGCCATCGCCGCCACGTACCACGCCCAGGTTGGCAAGTAGCTCTGCCAGCCGAAGCTGTAGTGGTAGGCGTAAACGGTCAGGTAATAGTCCGTGGCCATCAGCACGGCCAGCGGAGCCAGCATCTCCCGCCACGGCCGCCGTGCGCCAAAGTAGAGCAGCGCGCCGCCCACCGCGGTAAAGTTGAACCACCCCGCATGGGGCAGCAGACGGCTCAACACGGCAACCAGCAAAAGCAGATAAGCAGGCATTGAAACCTCAATCTCTTGGATTCCTGGGTTGATCTTCCAGACCAGGGAAAGCATTCCGTCGACACAACGAACCTGTCTTCATTCTGCGGTCCACGCGCCGCCGGGTCAACCTGCATCGTTTGACCAGGCCAACAAATATTTCCATCCGGAGCAAAACAGCCTTACCGCTGCTCTCGTCCGCCCATCGCCTCGCCCGCATCGTCGCGCCCGTCCACGATATAAACCCACCCGCTCAGCGGGCTGCGTCCACCCGTTCTTCCCGTGCCCATATAGGAGTAGGCAAAGCGCAGATCCGTAAACTCCACCGTAGTCCACGTCCGGTTTGGCCCCGGTTCGGGCGGCTGCATCCCGGCCACAGGCTCCTGGCCCACATCCCGCACCACGGCCCACGTCCCCCAGTCCAGGTAGACCTGTCCCAGAGGAGTGCGCCTGGCCGCCTCGGTGGCCGCGGTCACGGGCGGCTTGTAGAGCACGTCCTGGCGCGGGTCGCTCGCAATCTCCCCGGACCGCGTATCGATCTCGGCAGTCTGATAGAAATCAGCCGTCTCGATAATCGCGTGCCAGCGGAAGGGATTCACCGGGTAAGGCTCCAGAGCCACGCGCTTCACCGGGGCAGCGGCCACCTGCGTGTTTTCGAGCATCGCCCGAGCCTGCTTCTGCTCCATCCATCTCCAGCCCGACAATAGCACCATGCCAGTGAGCGCAAAGATCGCCCATCCCCGCCCGCGAAAGGCCTTCCGTCGCGCGCCGATCTCTGCGTCCGCCAGCCCCAGCAGCCAGGGCACAATCAGGGCCGCTGAAAACAGCGCCCACAACACCGGCTCGGCAATAAACATAAAGCTCCCCGCATACCAGCGCGGATTGAACGGAAAAAACGGACGCAACCCATAGTTGTTCGTCCAGTCCAGCAAAAGATGGCTGAGTGCGGCAATCAGCGCCGTCGCGTAAAGCCAGCTCCAGTGCACCGGCTGCGGAAGCATTGGGCTTGGCGCACCTGGGTCTACCAGAGCCCCGTGCCCCATCCTTTCGCCTTTTTTCTGGTCCGCCGCGGCGGAGCGTGGGAGACCACGAACCTCCACTGGCGTTCGTTCATCAGGAACAGCGCCCGGAAGAATCGGCACAGACGATGCAGCAGACGCTGCCGCCCTGCGCTTCCGCCGCCCCTCGCGCCACCGGTGCAGCAGCCACACTATCCCCACTACCACCCCGGCCACCACCGGCACGGCGATGAATGTGTGCGTAATGCCGCGATGGTGCTTCAGCTCCTCCACCGGCCCGGCGAACGACCACAGCACATCCAGGTCCGCCGCCTCTGCGGCCAGCACCGCGGCCAGCGTGGCGTACGCCGTCTTGCGGTTCAACCCCGCCCGGCCAATGCAGGCTCCGGCAAGAAAGTGGGTAACAGGCTCCATTGCGTTCTCGAAACCATACTATCCTGCCCCGCACGCGCCCTATAATTCACCCCATGGGCAAACCATCCAACCTGGACTCAGCTCCATCCCGCCGCGCAGAGAAACTCCGCTCCGAGTTGCGCCGTCACGAGCATCTCTACTACGTTCTCGACGCGCCGGAGATCACCGACGCCGAGTTTGACGCGCTGATGAACGAGCTCAAGCGCATCGAGGCCGCGCATCCTGAACTCGTCACCTCCGACTCGCCCACCCAGCGCGTCGGCGGCAAGCCGGCTGAGGGATTCAAGAAGGTGCGCCACTCGCGCCCCATGCTCAGCCTTGACAATGCCTACTCGGCCGAGGAACTCGCCGCCTGGGACACCCGCGTGCGCGAACTGGCCGCGGGGCTGCCGGTCGAGTACGTCGCTGAACTCAAGCTCGACGGCCTGAGCGTGGCGTTGCATTACGAAGCCGCGGAAGACGGCGGGGTGCGCCTCGCCACCGGCATCACCCGCGGTGACGGACAGACCGGAGAAGACGTTACCTCCAACATCCGCACCATCCGCAGCGTTCCGCTCTCCATTCCAGCCGAGGCGCTAAGGAAGCTCCGCCTCCCGCAGGGATTTGAAGTCCGCGGTGAAACGGTGATGCCCGAAGCTGCCTTTCAGCGCCTGAACGAGGAGCGTGAACAGCAGGGCCTGGCGCCGGCTGTGAATCCCCGCAACGCCGCGGCCGGAACCCTGCGCACACTCGAGCCCAGCATCGTCGCAAACAGGCGGCTGGTTTTCTTTGCTTATTTCCTGCTGGTCGAAGGCGATTACTTTGCCGCCGGGCAGACGGCCACGCTCGATATCCTCGCCACTTTGGGGTTTCGCGTGAATTCGCATCGAGAGCGCGTCAACTCCGTCGAAGCCATGATGAAGTTTATCGATAAGGCCGAGGGTGAGCGCGCCAAGCTCGGCTACGAGATCGACGGCGTTGTTCTCAAGGTCGATTCCCACGCCACCCAGCAGCGCCTCGGCTATACCGGCCGCGCCCCGCGCTGGGCCATCGCCTACAAATTCACCGCCGAGTCGGGCGTTACGGTTGTCCGCGACATCATCGTGCAGGTGGGCCGCACTGGCAAACTCACGCCCGTGGCAGACTTGGCACCGGTCTTCATCGGCGGCACTACCGTAAGCCGCGCCACGCTGCACAACGCTGACTTTATAAAGAACTTGGGCCTGCACATCGGCGACTGGGTTAAGGTCGAACGTGGAGGCGACGTGATCCCCAAGGTGGTTGAGGTTGTGGAAAAGCAGCCCTACATATTCCCTTCTCACTGCCCCGAGTGTAATAGCCTGGTTGTCCGTACAGAGGACGAAGTAGACTATCGCTGCGTCAACGCCAACTGTCCCTCCAAGTTACGCGAAAGCCTGCTCCATTTCGGAATGCGCTCCGTCATGAACATCGAAGGGCTGGGAGAAACCGTCATCCAGCAACTGCTGGAAAAGCGACTCGTAAAGAGCATTGCCGACCTGTATTCACTGGGCGAAGGAGCGCTGCTCAAGCTAAGGCGACAGATCCCCAAAATGAACAAGGAAACAGGCGAAATGGAAATGAAATCAGCACAACTCCTCGGAAAGGAGCCAATCAAGAAACTTCTCAAGCAGATTGAGGCGTCCAAGATGGCCGGGTTGGCTCGTGTCCTGATGGGGCTCAGCATTCGTTTCGTCGGCGAACGAACCGCGGAGCTATTGGCCGAGGAGTTCGGCTCCATTGACGCCCTGATGAAAGCGTCAGCCGGGGAACTGGAACGCGTGGAGGAAGTAGGGCCGCGCATCTCCCAGGCGATTCTGGAGTTCTTCGCGCTCGAGTCGAATAGGGAACTCATTGAGAGCTTGCGTAAGGCCGGGGTGGATATGACCGCCGAAAAGAAGCATCACTCCGCGCAGCTAGCGGGGTTGACCTTTGTTCTCACCGGCACGCTGCCCACGCTCAGTCGCGAGGAAGCCAATACCAGGATTGAGGCCGCTGGGGGGAAAGTCTCTGGATCGGTTAGCAAGAAGACCCATTACTTGATAGCTGGCGAGGATGCAGGTTCCAAACTGGAGAAGGCACGCATGCTTAAGGTTCACATCCTCGATGAGGCTGAACTGCTGGCCATGCTTGAAGGGGGACCAGCCCCGGATGCGGCAAACGGAATGTTGTTTTCGTAGCAGCCTTGCCCCCAATTTCAAAGGAGATAGTCAAGTATGGATTTCGTAGTCATTGATGTAGAAACCGCCAACGCGGATTTGTCGAGTATCTGCCAAGTTGGCATTGCATCTTTCCAAGATAGTGGACTCGTTGATACATGGGTATCACTGGTTAACCCGGAGGACTATTTCAGCCCTATTAACGTGTCCATACATGGAATCAATGAGGATCAGGTTAAGGACGCTCCAACGTGGGGAGAAGTTCTTCCTCAGATCACTTCTCGATTGCAGGACAGAATTGTAGTTTCCCACACGCCTTTCGACCGACGGGCCCTGGCAAGTGCTTGCGATCGTTCCAATTTAGCAGGATGCGAATGCACATGGCTCGATTCGGCCAGAGTGGTAAGAAGAGCGTGGCCGGAGTTCTCTAGATCCGGTTACGGACTTTCAAACGTAGCGGAACATTTCGGCATAGAATACCGAGCACACGACGCGCTTGAAGACGCTCGATGTGCTGGATTGCTGTTGCTACGCGCTATTGACGAAACAGGACTTAGTCCCGAGCAGTGGCTTAACCGCGTGATGCAACCAATTGATCCAGCAGGCCACGTACATAAGAGAGACGGTAATCCAGATGGTGAGCTATTTGGTGAGATTATTGTGTTTACTGGATCACTATCTATTCCGCGGGCTGAAGCAGCAGACGCTGCCGCTGCAGCAGGGTGCCGCGTTGATGGTGCGGTCACCAAGCACACGACGATACTAGTGGTAGGCGACCAGGACCTAAGGAAACTTGCCGGCCACGAGAAGAGTTCAAAACATGTGAAAGCTGAACAGCTTATTAGCAAGGGCCAGTCCATTCGCATTCTTGGGGAAAGCGATTTCATGCGCATAGTATCGCGGTCTGATGCTCCTAACAATAAGAGAGCATCGACTACCTATTCAACAAATTAGACGGCGCTTCGCGCGCTCCAGGATGAATGATTCCGTAGTCCTGCCAGCGAAACCGGCTCAACGGTATCAGCGGCGACAGAGCAATACAAGTCAACACCAGGTTTATCCACACGGCAAGCTCCCCTTCCGCGATTCCCGATCAGGAACCGGAGCGCCGGAGGGCGGTTAGAATCGGACGCCGTTCGCCGGCGCGCAATGCGCGCACCCGCTCCCGGTTCCAGGCTTCGGCACGCCAGTTGCGCGATGCAAAACGGGGCGGCTCGTCGGCAAGAACCGCTGCCTCCTCGGGGTGGGCTCTTGCCGGCATGGGAACCAGTTCCATCGGCATCCGAAGGGGGGGCCGCGCCGGCGTGACCAGCGTGGGCGTTGTAATCAGCCGCGCGGAAGACTCAACCTCCATATATGCCGTGTTCGAGGTCAGGCTGGCATCGGCGCCCACGGCCTGCTCCACCATCTCTTCCTCGGCGGCCGGCTGCACACGCGCCGCGAGAGCCCTGGCCATGAAGTTGTCCACCAGCTTGTGCAGGCACGTTTGCCCGCACAGATGCTTCGACCCTTGACGAAGCCGGTTGCGCGAGTCCCACCCGCTCACCCGCAGCTCCCCTCCCTGGTCATAGGCCACAAACCAGTGGTTCGTCTGCTTCTTCTCCATTCCGCAGATGTCGCACGATATCGCCCGCCGGATCACCGCATCACCCTCACTCCGCACAGTCCTTCCGCGGCTTTGCCATTCCGATCTTCCCCTTCTGTCTCTGTGCAGCGGGTAGACTCGGCATTTCTCGGCCGCGCCGGCAACCCCATCGAAACACTTTTGGGGTCGTCCTCATCCATTTCATCGTGCACAGGAAGAAAACTGTGAGATCGGAAGGGAAAGAATCTGTGGGTGAGGCGATTATGAACAGTTGGCGCGGAATTGTCCCGAAACGGAACGTGCGCAGTCTCAAATTGAAAAAGAGGCGGGGGAGGAAAACTCTGCTCAATCCCGTTTAGAGCGTTTCCACTGTTCCTATAAGGCGCCGTGCCCCATCCTTTCGCCTTATTTCTTGCCGTATGGGTGGGAAACCACAATCCTCATATTCTTATCGCCTTACACCAACTGTGAAAATGCCATAGCACAGGCCGGTCCTGTTCACGCCAAAGAAAAAGCCCGGCGGCAGAAGCTGTCTCTGCGCAACCGGGCTGGTCCGCGGCGATCTCTGTCTACTGCCGCGGCGCAAAGTATCCCTTGCGCGCCCGAACCTGATAGTGCCTGTCGTTGCAATAGAGATAGATGGTGCGGAAGGCGCCATCCGTCTTGAAATCCGCCGGCGTATAGGTCAAAGCATACTGGCTGCGCAGCTCTTCTTCGATGTTGTGGAAGCTGTTCGACACTTCCTCGACCGTGGGCGGAAAGAAGACCTGGCCGCCGGTTTCCTGGGCCATCCGGGTCAGCACCTGGTCGCCCTTGCCGCGGCTGGGCGTCCAGTTGGTGCTGATCGCGTAGATGATCGTCTCCGCCCGCTGGCATTCCTTGATGGCCTCGTCCAGATAGACACGGCTCTGGTTATCCTCCCCGTCGGAGAGCAGCACCATGGCCTTGCGGGTCGGTTCCTGGCCCCGCGAAACGTCCAGCAGCTTATCGCGGCAGGCGGTGTAGACGGCGTCGAGCAGCGCGGTGCCGCCGCCGGGGCGCAGCCGGTTCACGCCCGTCTCCAGGCCGTCGATGTTGTTGGTCCAGTCCTGGGTTACCGTGGGCGTCACATCGAACCCCATCACGAAGGCGCGGTCGTTCTTTGACTTGAGCATCTCCAGAAAAAACTCATTCGCCGACTGCTGCTCAAATTGAAACCGCGAGCGAATCGAGGTGCTGGTGTCGATCAGAATGCCCACGCGCAGCGGCAGATTGATCTGCTGGTGGAAGGAGTTCACCCGGGCCGGCGCCTTGGAGTCGTCGAGCAGCGCAAAGTCGCTCTGCTGCAGGTTGGGATTGTAGCGCCCATGTTTGTCCGTCACAGTGAAGATGAGGTTGACCTCATTCACGCCCAGTTTGATGGTGGGCGCGTTCACATCGGTTTGTTCGCCGGGCTGAGCCGCCGTCTGCGGGGCCGCCGGAGCCTGCACGGCCTGGCCAGCCTGCGATGCTGCCGGAGTTGCCGGTTGCTGCGCCGCCAGTGCGGCGGAAAGAAACGCCGCCGCAAACACGAGGCAGAATCCCCGGGGCCCCCACGGACGGGTCCTTGTCCGTGGGGTGGTGTTCATCTTTCTGTTCATAGCTCCCTTATTTTAGCAATCGAACCCGCCCGGCCGCACCCGTCCGAACCCGTTGGTAGTGGGCCAATTTGAAGTGTACGGGCTTTACAGGTTGCAGAAAAAGGCATCCGGAGCAACCGAAAGTGTCAGGGCACGACCGGGGTACCCTCTGGGTCGCGTGCCATAAATGCAACAAAACAAAGGCCGGGCTTTAGCCCCTGAGGGATAGCTCTTTCAAACTGACCCCTTACCAATCCGTTCAAGCCTGTCCGCCGGGCGGGGCACCGGTCGCGCCGCTTACCAGGTGGCCCAGAAACCTCTCCAACTCCTCCGGCAGCGGCGCCTCCAACACCAACAGCTTTCCCGTCGCGGGGTGCGCGAACTCGAGCCGTGCCGCGTGCAGAAAGTTCCGTCCCAGCCTCAACCTTTCCGGCTCCGCCTTCCGCCGCGCGGCCTTCCACCCCGGCGACAAAGACCCGTCGCCGGGGGCCCCGGCCTTGGACTGCGCCGCCTGCGCGGCCACCTGGTCCGTCAGTTGCCCCGCGCTGCCATAGAGCGTGTCCCCCACCACCGGGTGGCCGATCGACGCCATGTGGACCCTGATCTGATGCGTCCGGCCGGTCTCGATGCGCACCTCGACCAGCGTGAACTTGCCAAACCGCGTCGCCAGCCGCCGCACCACCTCGTAGTGCGAAACCGCCGAGCGCGCGTTTTCCAGAGGCTTCGCGGTCATGCGCGTACGCCGCACCGGATCGCGCCCCACCCCGGCGTTGACGGTCCCCTTTTCCCGCTCTACTGACCCCTCGACCAGCGCAATGTAGGTCTTCTTGATCCGGCGGCTGGAAAACATCTCCCCCAGGGCCGCATGGGCGCGGTCGTTTTTGGCCACCACGATCAAACCGCTGGTATCCTTGTCCAGCCGGTGCACTATGCCGGGGCGCAGCTCGCCGCCGGTCGTGGAGAGTTTGTTGAAGCGAAAGAGCAGCGCGTTCACCAGCGTCCCCCGGCTGCGCGCGTCCTCGTTCTGTCCCGACCCGGCGTGAACCATCATCCCCGCCGGCTTGTTCACCACCGCCAGGTCGGCATCCTCATACACCACCTCCAGCGGAATGTCTTCCGCCGTGGCTTTCAGCGGCGCGGGATGAGGCTCGCCGGTAATTGCAATCCGCTCGCCCCCGCGCAGCTTCATGGATGCTTTCTCCCGCTCTCCATCGACCAGCACATCTCCCTGTTCCATCAGCAATTGCACGCGTGAGCGGCTCACCCCCTCGCCCTGCGCGGTCAGAAACTGGGCCAGAAACTGATCAAGCCGTTGCCCTTTCGCCTCCGCGGGAACTTCGATCATGCGCTGTTCAACCATGGGCGGCCTCGTTGTTCGTTCCTGGTCCTTCAGCGGCCTCGTATTTCGCTCCTGATCCTTCAGAATCCCCGTGCCCCATCCTTTCCGTTTTTTCCTGCGGAAAGGGTGGGATACCACTGCCCTCGACCGGTCCCGCTCTTTCCAGCAGCACCAGCCCTCCGGCCAGCACCATCAGAATCGCCACCACTTGTGGCCCATCCAGCGCGCCGCCAGGCAGCGTGCCCCGGCCCTCGGGATCGCGCCACAACTCGGTGAGGAAAACCGTCACGCCGGCTCCCAGCAGACCCAGTCCGGCCACATCGCCCTGCCGGCGCCTCACCGGCAACCAAACCAACAGTAAAATCGAGAGACTCAAAAAGGCCAGCGCCGCGTAGGCCTGCACCGGATGCAGCGGAATGCCCAGCGGCGTCCCGCTCCAGCGCGCGGCCAACGGATTGGTATAGGTAACAGCCCAGCGCACGGCAGCTTCAGTCCCGTAACCCGACCCCGCCAGCAGGGCACCCAGTTGCTCGAAGGCCAGCCCCAGGGCCACGGGCGCAGCCAGCGCGTCGGCTGTGGTTGCGAGCGGCAGCCGCCGCCAGCGCGCATACAGCACTGCCGACCCCGCGCCCGCCAGCGCTCCCGCTGCCGCCAGCAGCGGATGGTGAATCATGGCCAGCGTCAGCATCCATGCAGGGTGACGGCGCAGATCGCTCCAGTTGATGCCCACCAGCAGCGCGCGTTGGCCCAGAAGCGCCGCAAACAGGGCCACCACACACAGGTTCCACACCTGCCCGGCGTTCAAGCCCGCAATGCGCGCCGTCCGCTGCGCAAGATACAGCCCCAGCATCACGCCCACGGCTGCCGAGGCGCCATAGGCCGGGATAAGAATAGGGCCGAGATGAAAGAGAACGGGGTACACGCGAGGCGGAACCTGGAGGAAAAGAGGGAGTAAGCCAGCGAGAGAAGCGCAAGAGCGAGGGGCCGGCAATATCCCCCTATGGACTCTCTACCTTGACTGCGCCGCTGCTGGCTGCACTGGCTCCGCCTGAGGAACCGGCTGTGATTGGGGAGCCCGCGCCGGGACAGCAGCGCCCGCCGGCATAGGAATGTTTATTACAAGACGCGGCATGACCAGACTTCTCGCAAGGTCACCGGTATTTGCAATTTTTGTGAATTGTTCTTCAGCCATAGAAGAACCTCCGCATCTAGTTTACACCATATGTGGTCCCGAAATAGGTCTCTGCTTCCTGCTTGGCCTGAACCAGAAGCTGGTTTCTTACCGCCAGCCCATCAGGGAAATTACGCTGCAAGGCATCAAGTTGCGACTTCCCGAGTTTGTGCCGCAGCTTCATGATTTCATCATCCGTGTATCGACCGGAGAAAATACTCTCCCATTCCAATTGAACGTCGTTGAAAAGGTAGTCGAGGGTCATGGAATAAGCGCTTGCGGCCTTATGCTCCTTCGCAAACGGGAAAAAGTCTTTAGTTGCATCCAATACCTGAGAAACGGCAATGATCGTTCCCCATACAAGAGGTAGTTTTTCCCAAACTGCCCAAATTGCAATGCTAGAGCTGGATGCGACGGCCTTAAATATCCCAAGACCTTTCACCCACCTGCCACGAGAGTCTCGATAGAGACGAATATACGAAGCATCCGCCTTGAGGTTAATCATCTCATTCCAATAGAGCTGTTGCTGGCGATGGAGGTCTGAGGCGTTCTCACTCATTTCGCTCGATCTATTCCTCTCTGCGACACTTTAGGCGGGCAAACCGCGCCGCGACAAGTCTACTCGAGGAAGGTAGAATCCGGCCCACTGGGCCGTGAGCAATGCGCTGGTGAACCCGTCCTAAGACGGTGGAGCTCTCCGCGGTTCATTAGGCATTCCGGACTGGCGGACACTGCACACAGAACCGATTGTCGAGTTAAGCCCCTGTTCATAGATGTTGGTTCAACCAGCGTTGACCACCCACCTGCTTTGCAGGCCGGTTTCTATTGCGGATAGTAGGAGTCCGCGCAGAAAATTGCAAGTCTTGTGCGACAGGGGTTGGTTGTGCTAAGTTGCCAAGCCGCCGCTTTTGGGAACCGGGCGCCCAAAAAGGAGAGGGGCGCCTATGACCCCGTCTTCCGCTCTTCCTCCAGCACCTCGTCCAGCAGCCCGCGCAGGCTGGCGGCGCGCGCATGGCCCAGCCGCGCATCGGCGCCGCCGGCCTGAGACAGCTCATCGGCCAGATTCAAAGCGGCCAGAACGGCCACCCGCAGCGAGTCCACGGTGCGGCCCCGCGCGGCTATGGCGCGCATCGTGGCGTCCACGCGCTCCGCCAGTTGGCGGATGTGCGCCGTGTCCTGGCCGTCTAGATGATAGGTCTGGTCGTAGATTTCTACGGTCACGTAACCGCTTGCATTGCCGCCCGCCGCGGCGGGTTCCTCAGCCATGCCCTGCCTCACAGTTCGAGTGCGTCAAGCTGCGCCAGCAGCCGCTCCACCCTCTGCCGCACATGGTCGCGCTCGGCGCGCAGCACGTTCAGTTCCTTCTGCAAATGCTCCATCAGCGGAGCCTGCTCGCGGAGTCGGGCCTCGGCTTGCGCCGCGCGCTCCTCGGCCTCCGCGCGGGCCTGCCGCTCCCGCTTCACCAGGCTCACCGCGCGCTGGACTCGCTCTTCCAGCGCCGAAAATTCGCCCCCGCTTACGGCCAGGGCGCCCGATTCCGCAACCGGCTCATGATGCGGCTCTTCCGGCTGCGACTGGTGCTCCGGCTGCGACTGGTGCTCCGGCTGCATTTGCATTTCGTCCTGCGGCTCCATAACCAGCTCCTCCGGCTGCGGCTCTTCCACGGCTTCAGACTCCCAGAATGTTTGCGACATCGAAAAAACCTCCGCGCAAATACGACTTGTCCGTGCAGTATAGCGCCAATGGAGCCGGTTTTCCGCCTAACTTCGCAGCCGCGCCCCAACCTTGCCAACAGCCTCCACCACCCGCGCCTGAAAGTTCTTGAGCTCCTCCTCGCGCAGCGTGCGGTCAACGGCCTGAAACGTAGCGCCCAGCAGCAGCGAGTACTCGTCCGCGCCCAGCTTTGCGTCGCGGAAGACCTCCCGTGCCCGCCACTCCACCAGTTCGGGCATCTTCAATCCAGCCAGCGCCTGGTCGATTTTCTCCCATCCGATGCCACGATCCAAAACCAGAGAAAAGTCGCGACGCACCGGTTGAAAGCGCGAAATCTCTTGCGCGATGGGCTTGCGCAGCGGCAGCTTGTACAGCCGGTCCAGGTCGAGCTCGCCCACCAGCACCGGCTCCTTCAGCTTGCTCGCCGCGGCGAGCTTGCGCGCCGCGGCCTCGCGCGGATGCAGTTGCCCCAACCAGCCCACCGTCGCGCCCTCAACAGCCACCCGCGCGGCCCGGTATGGATGCAGCCATTCCGGCGTAAGCCCGGCTTCGGCCGGAAAGCGGTCGAAATAAACGGCCCGCGCCTCAAACTGCGCCAGCACCTGCTCCACCGCTCCCTTCAAATCATGAAAGTCAATAGTCCGCGCGGCGTGCAACGCCCCCTGCTCCGGCAAACTGCCCACCGCGCCGAAGGCCACTGCCGGCCGCTCCTCCACCTTCTCCACCGTGCCGTTCGAGACCGCCCCGCTGAAAACCGTGCCTATCTCAAACAGCCGCACGTCGCTTACGTCCCGGTGCAGGTTCCCGGCAATCATCCCCAGCATGCCCGGCACCAGCGACGGCCGCAGCACGCCGGCCTCCTCGCTCAGCGGATTGCCCAGCGGCACAACCAACCCCGGTTGCGGCGCCGTCAGCCGAGCCTCCTCCGCCGAGCAGAAGGTACTCGCAATCGCCTCGTGGAAACCCGCGGCCAGCAGCGACCGCCGCACAGCCGCCTCGCTCTCCGCCCACGGCAACGCCCGCACCCCTTCGCCGAAGGCCGGCAGCGTATTGGCAAAGCGGTTATATCCGTAGACCCGCGCGACCTCTTCGATCAGATCGATCTCGCGCTCCAAATCCAGCCGCCAACTCGGCAGCGTCACCAGCCACGCCGCCTCAGCCTCGCGCTGACTCGCTGACTCGCTGACTTGCTGACTTGCTAGTCCGCACCCCAGCGCCGTCAGCACTCCCTCAACCGTTTCCGCGGTAATCCCCTCCTCATCCACGGTCGCGCCCAGAATGCGCCGTATTTCGCTGAGCGCCAGCGCCACCGGCTTGCGGTTGACCGTCCGCGCCTCAAGCTCCGCAATGCGCACGTCCACCAGTTCGCCCTCAATCCAGCCGCCATTCTCCAGCAGAATCCGGCTCACCAGCGCCGAGGCCACCGGCGCGGCATTGAAGTCCGCTCCGCGCTCGAAGCGATGACTGGCGTCCGTATGCAGCCCGTGCCGCCGCGCCGTCTGCCGCACCGCCATCGGCTCAAACCACGCCGCCTCCACCAGCACGTTGGTCGTCGCCAGCGTAATCATCGTCTCCCAGCCGCCCATCACCCCGGCCAGCGCCAGCGCCCTGGCATGATCGGCCACCACCAGGTCATCCGGATCGAGAATGCGCTCCACGCCGTCCAGCGTCTTCAGCCGCTCGCCCTTCTTCGCCCGCCGCACCACAATGCCGCCTTCAACCTTGTCCAGGTCGAAGGCGTGCGTAGGCTGCCCCATCGCCAGCCAGGCAAAGTTCGTCGCATCCACGGCGTTCATAATCTGCTTCTGTTCCAGCAGCCCGAAATATGCAGCCACCTCCGCGCCCGCAAACCAGTCCCGCGAGTCGCCAACTTTGATGCCGCGCAACACCCGCGCCGTAAAACGCCCGCACGCGTCCTCCGCCTCAATCCGCACCGGATAGCGCTTGGCGGCCTGCCGGGCTTTGGGCAGAGCAAAATCGAGCACCGGCAGCGCCAGCCCGTAAATCGCCGCCGCCTCCCGCGCCACGCCGTAGTGGTTCATCGCGTCCACGCGGTTGGTGGTAATGTCCATCTCGTAGAGTGACCCGTTTCCGTCGCCGAGATCGTAAATGCCGTCGACGGCAATGCCGCGCAGGGTCAGATCCTCCGCCAGCCGCGCATCGTCCACAGCCAGATTAGGCAAATAAACTCGAAGCCACTTTGTAAGAATTCTCAACGCAGACTACTCCATATCTCTTCATTCAGCCTTGTTAACTGGCATACCGATATTGGTTTCAATCAACACGGCGGGAATTGGGTTTTTCTTGTTCTGTTCGTTCTCAGCACCACATCCGCCACATATAAACTTGAAATCGTAATAGGCAGCAGCATTGGTACCGCGACGTGACTTCAACCTAATACTGTTCAGGACTCCACACTGCGAGCACGTGAAAGTGGGCGTGTGCGGGTCAAACACCTGCGAGTCGTTCGCCATATCTCCCTCCAAGCTACACAAATTGACCTAGGAACCGCATATCCCCAGCGAAAAATTGCCCAATCTCGCTGATCCCATACTTCATCATCGCGATGCGTTCCACGCCCATCCCAAACGCAAACCCGGAAATCTTCTTCGGGTCATACGCCGGCTGTTTTTCCGCCGCGAACGCAAACACCGCCGGATCCACCATGCCGCAGCCCAGCAGCTCAATCCACCCCGACTGCTTGCACTTCCTGCACCCCTTTCCTCCACAAAAGATGCAACTGATCTGCACATCCGCGCTGGGCTCGGTGAACGGGAAGAACGATGGGAAGAACCGCGTCTTCACAGCCGAGCCGAAGAGCGCTTTCATGGCGTGGTCCAGCGTGCCCTTCAGGTCGCTGAAGGTGATATTCGTGTCCACGCAGAGCCCCTCCACCTGGTGGAAGATCGGCGAATGCGTCGCGTCGGCTGCGTCGTTGCGGTGCACCTTGCCGGGAATGACGATGCGCACCGGCGGCGGCTGCAACTCCATGGTTCGCATCTGCACCGGCGAAGTGTGCGTGCGTAGCAGCAGCCGGTCGCGCAAGGGGCGCCGCTCCTGCCCGGCAACCACCAGCGTATCCTGCGTATCCCGCGCCGGATGCCCCGGGGGAAAGTTCATGCTCTCGAAGTTGTAGTAGTCGGTCTCGACCTCAGGCCCCACGCCGACCGAATAGCCCAGCGCGGCAAAAACGCTGGTGATCTCATTCAGCGTCCGCGTAATCGGATGCTCGGCCCCGGTCAGCCGCCGCGTTCCGGGGAGCGTAATGTCGATGGCTTCGGCCGCCAGCGCCGCATCGCTCGGCCCGGCGCCGGTCGCCTGCTCCAGCAGATCCTCCACTACCGCCTTGAGTGCGTTGAATCGTACCCCGAGCGCCTTCTTGGCCTCGGGAGGAGCAGCCTTCAGCCAACGGCCCGAAACCTCGTTGAGCCGGCCCTGCTTGCGGCCCAGCCATTCCAGCCGAAAGGCCTCTTGAGCCGCCTCGCCCTTGAGCGCGGCGGCATCCGCGCGCGCCTGCCGCTCCAGCGCGGCAAACGCTTTGTCCAGCGCGGCATCGTCAAGAAAATTGGGAATCGTTTCGTTCGTCATGCGTAAACAGCAGGATAAACCACTGGCCCAGCGCTGAACGATGATGAATTGTCAGGAGATTCGGAACTGAATGATTCGTGGATTGTTCTTCAAAGCAAAGAGCGGCTCACGCCAGAATCGCCATCCGCATTACCTGCGTAGATGGCTCGGGAATAGGGAGCCCATCCTCGCGCATTCCTTCGATGTGAAGCTCGATTCCCTCGCGAAGCAACTGTTCCGTCTCCTCAAAGGTAGCAGCCGCAACGCCCAACCCCGGCAGGTCCGGAGCGTAGGCGCTCCAGCCGTTCGATGTTTTCTCGAATACTGCTGCATATTCCTTCATTTCAATCCCGCCTGTTTGAGAATATTGCTGAAAGTTCCCTTGTCCATCTCCTGCGATGGGTGACCGGCTACTGTAACCCGCCCCAGTTTCACAGGATGCTTGAATTGGCGATGGCTACCCTTCTGCACGACCTGAAACCAGCCGTCGTCCTCAATCAGTTTCAGCACGTCGCGTACTTTCATGCCATCGGCCCAACTGTGTGGCTTATTATACCCCTTGCCCAATCGTCCATGCGTTACCATGGTTGGCATGAAATCAGCTTTACTGACAGCCCTTTTCGCTCTGGCCGCAGCCGTCGCCGTCGCCCAGACCACCCCCGCCGTCTACCCCCAGCAGGAGGGCTACGTCGACGCCCACGGCGTCCTCATCTACTACGTGGCCTTCGGCGCAGGTTCGCCGCTGGTCGTCGTTCATGGCGGTCCCGGCGCCGACCACACCTACTTTCTGCCTTACCTGCTCTCGCTGGCCCGCACCCACCGCCTCATCTTCATCGACGAGCGTGGTTCCGGCCGCTCCCAGCGCCTTCAGGACGTGAGCCTCTACACCGTCGAAGCCATGGTCGAGGACGTTGAATCCGTCCGCCAGGCCCTCAACCTGGGCAAAATTTCGCTCCTCGGCCACAGCTACGGCGGCGTCCTCGCCCAGGCTTACGCCCTCAAATACCAGCAGAACCTCTCCCATCTCATCCTCAACAGCACCTTTCCCTCCACCCGCCAGATGAACGAGGTGCTGGCCCGCGAAAAAGCCCAGATGCCGCCCGCCAAACTGGCCCGCCTCAACGAACTCGAACAAGCCGGCCTCTTTGGCAAGGGAGAAGCCTGGGAGCACGGCCGTTACACCGCTGAATACGAGACCCTCGCCTGGGGCCCCGGCTACTTCCCCTTTCTCTACGGCGCCCGCCCCGATTCCACCTACGACCCAGCCACCGGTGCCCCCACCAACTGGGAGCTCTACCGCGAGATGTGGGGCTCCCACGGCGAGTTCATCATCGACGGCAACCTTAGTTCCGTCGAGTACGCCGACCGCCTGCCCTCCATCCACGTCCCCACGCTCATCCTGGTAGGCGACCACGACGAATGCGCCCCCTCCCTGAGCAAAGAGATGCACAAGAAAATCGCCGGCTCCCAGCTCGTGGTCCTGCCCGACAGCGGCCACATGAACTTCGTCGACCAGCCCGACCTGTGGCAGAAAGCGGTGAACGATTTCCTGGGCAGTTAGACGCCTGTTGGCGAGCTGCCGGAGCGAGTGGGACTCCCGGCGGAGGGAGCAGGCTTGCAATAGAAGCGGCTTTAGCCACGGGTCTTTCGTTTATGCTGCCGAAATGCAGTTCGCTCCACAAGAAGCTCGGACGTATTGAGCTCACCCACTGCCAGCCGCACAAATCCGCCAACCCGCCAACTCGCCATCCCCGCGAAGCGGGGGCTAACTTGCCGATTCTGTCATCAGATGCAACAATCGACCCGGACCCCGTTCATTAAGCGCGCAAACAGATGGAACTCAACTGCGATTTAAGTCTCGCCGCGAAGTACCACAGTCCCTCCCAACAGGCGCGTGTGCTCTCTGAAGCCTGGTTCGAGAAGAATGCTTACTGTCTCGCATGCGATGCCGATTCCGTCAAGCAAACAAGCGCCAATACCAAAGCAACCGACTTCATCTGCCCAACAGCGGCCACATGAACTTCGTCGATCAGCCTGCCCCCGCTCTGAGAAAAGCTCAGCCCGCCACTGGCACCTCGCCACATCCATAGAGCAAAAAGCAAAAATTCAAGCGTCTGTATTGGAGTTTTCGGCTGGATAATGTCGAAAACACGAGAATAGCTGTTTTTTGATACCTTTTTCCAAACGCAGAACGGCCCGGGATTACGAATGTATTCCTTTTTTACAGAAAATATCCCCGTCTCGGAGCACTATAAAGGTCGGAGAGTAGAAATGGCTGTCCTGTATGTCAGGGATGTCCCCGGTTCAAAATGTCAGGGATGTGACCGGTCTGTACCCTCCCGCAGGTACCCCCTCCCCCCCGATTCGCTCTCTCTTCGCCATAATTGCTGCACCATGAATCAGCAACCAATTCGGAATCAGAGGCTTACGCCGAACAACCCGAAAAAAGTTGCTGCATAAAATGGCACAAAAAAGCATCTTTTATATGCAAAAACGGCCCCAAAGCGATGCTTTGGGGCCGTTTTTGCTAACTTGCTAACTTGCTGACTTGCTGACTCGCTGACTTGCTGACTCGCTTTTACGCCCCTTCCTTCTTCTCCGCCGCCAGCGCCGCCTTGGCCTGCTCCACCAGCTTGGTGAAGCCCGCCGCGTCCTTCACGGCAATTTCGGCCAGAATCTTGCGGTCCAGCTCAATCCCGGCCTTCTTCAAGCCGTTGATGAACTGCGAATAGCTGGCGCCGTTCAGCTTGGCCGCGGCCGAGATGCGCACGATCCACAGCGAGCGGAACTGGCGCTTCTTCTGCTTGCGGCCGGTGTAGGCAAACTTCAGGCCGCGCTCCACGGCTTCCTGGGCTGCCTGGTAGAGCTTCGATTTGGTAAGGAAATAACCGCTTGCTCTTTCGAGGATTTTCTTGCGGCGGTCACTCCGCTTGGTACTGCGTTTTACGCGGGGCATTGGCTCTTCTCCATTTTGCGTTCGGCTATGCGGCTGGAGGCAGGAGGGCCATCAATTCAGGCCGGTAAACCTCTTCACTCGCTCTTGTAAGCCTTGATCTCTCGGCTCGTCTCCGGACTCAAAAATCGTCCGTACTGCCGGGGGCCCGGGCAACGCGTTCGCTGGGCCCTGAAGCGCCGATTCCCTCATGGGGAGCCGGCACAGCGATCAGGCATAGGGAATCATGCGCGCTACCTTCTTGTAGTCGCCGTCTGAAACCAGCAGGGTCCGGCCCAGCTTGCGCTTCACTTTTGGCGACTTCGAAGTAAGGATGTGCCGCGTCTTCGTCTGGCCCCGCTTGATTTTGCCGGTGCCAGTCTTGCTGAAGCGCTTGGCCGCGCCCGTATGGGTCTTCAACTTGGGCATTTTTCTTCTCGTTTGGGACGGAGAGTTTCACCCTCCGCATGGCCGGTGAGACAGGGGTCTTCCTGCCCTCTTGAGGCTTCAATCAGTATAGCGCAAAGCTTGTCCCCGGTGATAGCTCTTCGGCGCTGAGGCGTAGGGCCGAAACCACCGCGTCGAATGACCGGCGTCCGAACTAACCCAAGAAACATCAACGTCTTCAGCTCAGAAGTCGGACTGGGGCCGCCCTGACCGTCCCGTTTCGATCTTCTGTTTCAATTGCGGCCAACTCCGGTCCGATTAGCTCATTCCTCGATTGTCCTCAGCCCCAACCAGGACGTAGCGTAAGGGCGTGGCCGTCCTCTCTGTCGATCTCGCAACCCGCCGCTGGTCCGATCTGGGCATCGTGGTGCTGGACCGCGCACGCCCTCCGCAGTCTGCCAACCCGGCCGAACCCGGCCTGCGCCTCAAACCGCTGTTTAGCCCGCTGAATGAACCGGCCCAGCTCCCCATCGCCTGCGAGATCATCCCCTCCATCGCCCCCGGCCTCGACTCGGATCTCACCCCCGGCCCCGTGGACGCCAATATCCTGGCCGGCCGCCTCAACCACTTGTGCGCCGTGCGCGGCATCCGTGTGATGATGCTCGACGGACCCCAGGCCTGGAAGTCCCGGACCAATGGCCTCGATCACGCCCGAGTGAGCGAGCGCCAACTCAATACCGCTGCCAAAACCGGCCTGCCCGGCATGGTCAAGCCCCTCACCTACCGGCCTTTCGCCGAATTCTGCCTGGACCTGTACGGCGCCCTCTGCCGCCGCGGCTGGCGGCGGCTGAAGACGCGCGACCAACCCGGCTCGCCTCAAGACCAGAATCAGGAGCGCGTGCTGGTCGAGAGCTACCCGTATGCGGCCTGGAAGTCCCTGGGAATCAAACCTCTGCTCTCCAAGCGCCGGGCGCGGGTGAGCGACTTGGCCGAGGCCTATGCCGCCCTGCGCTCCCTGATCCCCATCACCACCAACCGCCCTCCTAATCACGACCAGTTGCAGGCCATTGTGGGCGGCCTGCCCGGCCTGGCTATCGAAGAACACAACACCGCCGGCGCCCGCATCGTCGGCAATCCTCCCCGCCGCGAAGAGGGTCACTGGCGCGAGGGCTTCATCGTCCTGCCTGTGCCCCCAACCCGCCCCATCGGGCTACGCTGGCTGCACTAGAGCCTGACTAAAAAACGAAGTTTACCCAAGAATGCGCAGGCCGCCCAGAGCGGGCGGCACTATCCATGGGTCCATTGTGTCCAGAGAGTTGTGGCTTACTGCGCCCGTGGCGCCATCGCGGCGGACTGGGTCTGCGGAACCGCTGCATGCTTGGGCTTGGAAGCTTCCTGCTTCCTGGCCGGCGCCAGGATCGCGTGCAGAATCGTTCCCTCCATGCGCGGCATGAACTCGACGATTCCCGCCTCGCCAATGTCCTGGATCAGCCGGTTGATGATGTTATAGCCCAGATCGCGATGAGCCATCTGCCGGCCGCGGAAGCGCAGGCTGGCCTTTACCTTGTCGCCGCCGGCGAGGAACTTCACCGCCTGGTTCTTCTTGGTCTGGTAATCGTGCTCATCCACGGTCACTGAAAACTTGACCTCCTTGACCACGATCACCTTCTGCTTCTTTTTGGCGGCGCGTTCGCTCTTGTCCTTCTCGTAAAGGAAGCGCCCGTAGTCCTGAATGCGGCAGACCGGGGGAACCGCGTTGGGCGAAACCTCCACCAGGTCCAGGCCTCGCTCGCGGGCAATCTTCAGGGCCTCGAAGGGCGGCAGAATACCCATCTGTTCGCCGTTTTCGTCAATGACGCGGATTTCACGCGCGCGAATTCGATCGTTGATGCGGATAAAGGACTTTGCCGAACGTTTGTCGAGTGCGATGATCTCCTCCAAAAGTCGTTCCTGGCCCGCCTCCGGAGTCTTCCGGAATTGCCGCGGGCGCTGGAACGCAGGCTAAGTATAGCATTGGCTTGGTTCCAACGAACAAAGGGTTTACGGCAGATTCGAGCCCTCAGCGCGCCGAAATAAGAACCAGCAGGATGCGGGTTGTTCCAATCCGGGAATCCAATTCCATGCAATCCGATGCTTAGGTTCCGGTAGTTGTCTTTCTTGCAGCGTCAAAGCTTCGTTTCAAATGCACCGATTTCGCTCAAACGGACATCACCGCCACTCCGTACTGAGCCGGCTCCGTTTTTTCCAACGCGGCCTCCAGCGTCCCCTCGGCGTTCAACCCAACCGCCCGCACCCGCACCAGCCGGTTGGCGTCTAGTCGGCCCTCAATCTCCACCGGCAAAAAATTCTCCGTCAGCGCAGCCGTCCAACCCCGGCCAGCCAACTCCGCCGGCGTGTGCAGCGTAATCGCCTCCAACTCCCGGCCCACAAAGCACCTCCGGTGCGTCTGACTCTTCTCCGCAGCCAAGGCTCGCAGCGCCGTCATTCGCTCCTCTACCGCCGCAGCCGGAACCGGCGCTTCGGCGTGGAGCGCCCATCCCCGCGTTCCAGGCCGCGGCGAAAACGGAAACAGGTGCAAGTAGCCGAAGGGCAGCGCCCGCGCCAACTCCAGCGTCTCCTCGAACTCGCCATCCGTCTCGCCAGGAAAGCCCGCCATCACGTCCGCGCCCAGCGTCAGCTCCCGCCCGGCCGCACGAACCAGCGCCTCCACCTTTTCGGCGTAATGCCATGGCCGGTAGCGCCGGTGCATCCGCCGCAGCACGGCGTCGGAGCCGGACTGCAGCGGCAGGTGCGCATGACGCGCCAGCCTTATTCCCCCAAACTCCGCCATCAGCCCGATCAGCTCCGCGTCCCAGTCCATCGGCTCAATCGAGCTGAGCCGCAGCCGGGGCAGCGCCGTTTCATCGAATATCTGCCGCACCAGCCCAGCCAGCGTCCCACTAAAGCCCCGTGCCCCATCCTTTCGCCGTTCTTTAGGCGAAAAGGTGGGATACCACGAACCTCGATCTGCCCTGCCATGAGCAGATGCAGGCAAATCCCGTCCCCATCGCCCCAGATTGATTCCCGAGAGCACCAGCTCGTTGCCTCCGGCGGCCACAAACCCCTCCACCTGCTTCAGAACCGCTGCGCGGGGCAGGCTTCGGGATGAGCCACGGGTCTGCGGAATCACGCAAAACGTGCACCGGTTCCCGCATCCTTCCTGAATTTTGAGGTTGGGGCGGGTCTGCGCCCCCGGCGCCAGTTGCGCCTCCTCAAGAAACGAGTGCGCGAACCGGTCGTCGGCCCAGATGGGAACGCCGCCCGACAGCAGCGACTGCACACTCACCAACTCCGGCGGCGTGAGCGGAGCAACGCCAGCTCGATCCCGTACCAGCTCCAAAATAATTCCCGGCGCCAGCGCCTTGTGGCTGTTGCCCACCACAGCGGCCACGCCGGCCAGCCCGGCCAACTCCTCGGGCGCGCGCTGCGCATAGCAGCCGGTCACCACGATCCTTGCCGCCGGATTCAGCCGGTGCGCCCGGCGGATAAAGGCCCGCGCCGCCCGATCCGCCTCCGCCGTCACGCTGCACGTATTGACGACAACCAAATCAGCCGCTGAGGGCTGCCGCTCGCAGAGCCCCGCCGCGCGCAGCCGGTCGCTCACAGCCTCGCCGTCGGCGCGCGCCGCCCTGCAACCGAAATGCTCCACGT
Organism: Occallatibacter sp.; assembly: GCA_050012555.1. GTDB lineage: Bacteria > Acidobacteriota > Terriglobia > Terriglobales > Acidobacteriaceae > Telmatobacter. The sequence goes on along the minus strand of JBEKGY010000005.1, from coordinate 50,406 downwards.
GAAAAGTGGCCGCCATAACCTCAGTCTAAGACCTGCCCATATTAGCCGGATACGGGGTTGTGATGCTGGGGTGCCCTAGGTCTCGTCCGCCGCGGCGGGAGACCTGGGTTCACCCACATCGCCTCCGATATACTGGAAAGTGGCCGCTCTACTCCGCAGGTTCCTGCCCCAAAAGATGCAAAATTCCGCAATTGCCAGCGCCCCAGCCTCATCTTCCGCTGCCTCGCGCGGCAGTACGCGCCACATTCTCGGTTTCGTCTACTTCACCTTCATCTGCTACCTGTCCATCGGCCTTCCGCTCGCAGTTCTGCCGCCCTATGTGCATCTGCGCATGGGCTTCAGCGCGGCGCTGGCCGGGCTGGTCATCAGCATCCAGTACATGGCCGCCCTCGCCAGCCGTCCCTGGGCCGGCCGCATCAGCGACCGCGCCGGCGCCAAGGTCTCCGTTCTCTGGGGCATGGCAGCCTGCACCGCAAGTGGCGCAGTTCTGATCGCTGCTGCCGCCCTCCACCGGAATCCCTGGCTCAGCCTCTCGTTGCTGATCCTCAGCCGCCTGGTTCTGGGCGTGGGCGAGAGCCTCGGGTCTACCGGCTCCACATTGTGGGGCATTACCAGCGCCGGACCCCAGCACACCGCCAGGGTCATCTCCTTCAACGGCATCAGCACCTATGGCGGCATGGCGCTGGGCGCTCCGCTGGGCGTAGTTCTCGATCAGCAGTGGGGCCTGGTCTCGCTGGGCCTGCTGACCATTTTCATCGGCGCGGTCAGCTTTGTGCTCGCCAGCCGCAAGACGCCGGTCCATGGCGCTCCCGGCGAGCATCTGCCCTTCAGCCACGTCTTCGGACGCGTGGCCCCGCACGGCATGGGCCTGGCCCTCGGCGGTGTGGGTTACAGCGTGCTCGCCACCTTCGTCACCCTCTTCTACCTGAGCCGCCACTGGACGGGCGCGGCCCTCTGCCTCACGGCTTTTGGATTGGCGTTTATTGCCGCCCGCCTGCTTTTCATCCACACCATCGACCGCTTCGGCGGTTTCCAGGTGGGCATGGCCAGCCTTGCGGTTGAATCCCTGGGAATCCTTCTGCTCTGGCTCGCGCCCTGGCCGTGGGTTGCATTCGCAGGCTCCGCTATCGCCGGATTCGGCTTCTCTCTGGTCTTTCCCTCCCTGGGCGTGGAAGCGGTCAAGCGCGTCACGGAGAGCAATCGCGGCGCCGCCCTCGGCGTCTACACCGCCTTTGCCGACGTCTCCTTCTTCCTCACCGGACCCCTGGCCGGCGCCGTCATCGGAGTCTACGGATATTCGAGCGCCTTTCTCTTCGCCCTAGTCAGCGTGCTCTCCGGACTGGGAATCGTCATGGTACTGGCCGCTTGAAGGCCGCCGGCAACCGCCTGACTGCTCCCTCACTGCGCGCCTGCCCGCGCGGCTGATACGATTGACGGTCTCAGGCAAAGAGTCCGCTGAGCATCGCGCTCTCTGGAATTGCAGGTTCTTACTGATCCGGCCCTGATTTGCACCACAGTATCCCACCCATTTCCGCAAAAAACGCGGAAATGGATGGGGCACGGCGTTGTATTTCTTATGGGCCGGATCAATAGATCAAGAGGAGGAGTTCGATATGGGTTCGGTCAGTTCAAATTTTCCACGGCGTGAATTTCTAAAAGGCGCGGGCGCGGCAATCGTTGCGGGGCAACGCGTATGGGCGCATCCCCTGTTGCGCGCCGGCCTGGCCCCTGCAGATCCTTCAGCGGCAGTGTCCTACGACGCCCGCTCGCTCATCTTTAACGGCAAGCGAAAGCTGCTCATCGCGGGCGAGATGCATTATGAGCGATCAACGCGCGCTATGTGGCCGTATTTGCTGGACCGCAGCCAGGCGCTTGGCTTGAATTGCATTGCGACGTATGTTTTCTGGAATTTCCATGAACCGCAGCGGGATGTGTACGACTTTCATGGCGATCGCGATCTGGGCCACTTTCTCAAGCTCTGCAACGAGCGCCAGCTTCATGTGTTCCTTCGCTCCGGACCCTATTGTTGCGCCGAATGGAATTACGGGGGCTATCCGCCCTATCTGCGGGATGAGCCGGGGATCACCATTCGCACCATGAGCCCGCCGTATCTCAAGCGGGTGGAAAAATATTTTGAGCGGCTGGCCGTTGAGGTTAATCCACATCTCGCAACGCGTGGCGGCCCGGTCGCCCTGATCCAGATTGAGAATGAGTACGCCAACGTGGCCAAGCGCTACGGCGACGAGGGCCAGGAATACCTGCGATGGATGGCTGAGCTTGCCCGGCGGGTGGGATTTGCCGATGTGCCCACAACCATGTGCGAAGGCGCGGTCGCAGGACCGATCGCGACGGTGAACGGGTCTGAAATTTCTCCCCAACGCATCGCGAAGTTTCGGTCGAGAGACGATCGTGACCCGCTTCTCTGGACGGAGGTTTACCCGGCCTGGTACGAAGTCTGGGGGGAAACGCGGCCTGCGGAACGCGATCGCGATCCGCGCGCGATTGCGTTGGCCATTCTTAACTTCGTGGCCAACGGCGGCGCCGGCTGGAACTACTACATGTGGCATGGCGGGACCAACTTCGGAAGAAACAGCATGTACCTGCAAACCACAAGCTACGATTTCAACGCGCCATTGGACGAGTATGGCCGCCCGACCTTTAAAGGCCTCTATCTCAGCCATCTTCACAAGACTCTGCAAACGTATGAAGACTATCTTCTTCAGGGGGAGCGCACATCGGCCGTTGCGTCCTCGGGCGAGCAGCGCATCGCATGGAGTTTGAATGGGCGTGAACTTTCACTGATTCTGGATTTCCCGCCGGCCGTTCCGAATGCTCAGGACCCCCATCCGGTGAGCGCGAAGATCGTCGATCCGGAGGGAAAGACTGTCTTCGATACCGAGGACCTCCATCGGCAACTTGCATCTTCATGGAGTGCTCCGTCATGGAGCAGGGCAGAGATTGCGCCTTTCGAGTGGCGTGCATGGAGCGAACCTATGCCATCGGGCCGCAACGGCGAGGCCGTCCACTCGCCGCAGCCCATCGAACAGCTTCTGCTGACAAAAGACCATACCGATTATTGCTGGTACAGCGCGGCGATCGACATCAAAACGGCGGGACAGCAGGAGCTTGTGATTCCCTACGGCGGCGATTTTTTCTACGTCTACCTCGACGGCAAACTGGCCGGACAAACGGCCGCGCCGCTCAAGGAAGATCGCGGTCCGATCACGCCAGAGGACCCCGCGCATCCGCGCATCGATGCGAACCACAACGAATCTCACCGGACCGATGGATATCGCCACGTCTTCAACCTGAGCGATGTTGCGGCAGGTAGCCACCGGCTGGATATTCTTGCAACCGCGCTGGGCATGATCAAGGGCGACTGGCAAATTGACAGTCCCATGAACTTCGAGCGCAAGGGGATCTGGGAAGGGGTTCTTTTGAATGGCCTGGGCCTGAATGACTGGGAGATGACCCCGTTCCTGGCAGGAGAGAGATCGAGCATCGTCGAGAAAAGCGCATCGGTTGCGTGGTCGAAGTTCAGCCTTCCGCAACGCCTCTGCTGGTATAAGGCCGAGTTTCAAATCTCCCCAGGCACGCTCGCTGAAGATGCCGACTATCGCCTGAATGCCGCCGGCCTGGGAAAGGGGATGCTGTTCCTGAATGGGCATGGCGTGGGCCGGCACTGGCTCATCGTCAGCCCCGGTACCAACGGTCAGCCGACGCAGCAGTACTATCATCTGCCCAAGAGCTGGTTGAGATCGGAGAACACTCTGATCGTTTTTGAAGAGCAGGCGGCGTCGCCCAGCGGCGTACAGCTTGAGCGCCGGCCAGCCGGCGGCACGAAGATCTGAGAAGTGAAAGACGGCCTATCTGGCGGTATATTCCTCGTTCGTGACCGGCTCCAGCCAGACCACGTCAACACCCTGCGCGTCCGCTTCCTGCATGGCAAGATGCACCATGGTATTGCCGGCAGCAGCGCCGTGCCAGTGCTTTTCATTTGGAGCGATTGATACAGTATCGCCGGGATGAATCTCCTGAACAGGCTGACCGTCAAGCTGCACCAGCCCGTAGCCTGAAAGAACATGCAAGGTCTGGCCGACGGGATGCATGTGCCATGCGGTGCGCGCGCCCGGTTCAAAGCTTACCCGGAAGACGCGCAGGCGCGACGGCTCGCTGCCGATGGCTATTTCGTCGATCCAGACGTTGCCGGTAAACCATTCCGGCTTGCCTTTCCGGCTGGGCCGCTCTTTGCTGCTCATAATCTTCACATCAGCACCCTCTTTCCAGGCAGGTGACAGCAACGGCCACCCCTCCTGTATCTGGGGTGGCCGTTGCTGGCTGCTCTCAAAAACCCTTTATCGCTCGTTCTTGCGCAGGTTGATCAGGTCGCCAAGGGTCGTGGTCGAGCTGGAAACGGGCTGCTTGCGGGTCTCCGCTTTGTGGTGCTCGACCGGCGCATGGCTGGCTTCGTGACCCGCCGCGCGCAGGCTCAAGCCCACTTTTTTCTCTTCCACGTTGATCTTGATGATCCTGAACTCGTGCTCCAGGCCTGTTTCGAGCTTGGACGCGCCGCCGCCCTCGTCGCCGGCCTCGGAGATGTGGCACAGACCCTCCACGCCCTCCGCAATCTCGACGAAAGCGCCGAACTGCGCCGTCCGCAGCACCTTGCCGTGAACCATGTCGCCCACCCGGTGAGAGGCAAAGAAGCTCTCCCACACGTCGGGCTGCAACTGCTTGATGCCCAGCGAGAGGCGGCGGTTCTGCGGTTCCACGCCGAGAACGACGGCCTTCACCTTCTCGCCCTTCTTCACGATCTCAGAGGGGTGCTTGACGCGCTTGGTCCAGCTCAGGTTGGAGACGTGAACCAGGCCGTCGATGCCGTCTTCAATCTCGATGAAGGCGCCAAAGTCAGTGAGGTTGCGGACGCGGCCCTCGACCACCGTACCGGTGGGATAGCGCTCGGTGAGGTTTTCCCAGGGGTTGTCGAGCAACTGCTTCATGCCCAGCGAGATGCGGCGATCGGCCGGATTGACGCTCAGCACCACCGTATCCACCTCGTCGGCCGGCTTGACCAGCTTGGAGGGATGCTTGAGGCGCTTCGACCAGGTCATTTCAGAGAGATGAACCAGGCCTTCGATGCCCTGCTCAAGCTCAACAAACGCGCCGTAGTCGGTAACGGAAAGAACGCGGCCATGCACGCGCGCGCCCACCGGGTAGCGCTCGGTCGCATCGAGCCACGGGTCGGGGGTCAACTGCTTGAAGCCCAGCGATACCCGCTGCTTTTCCTTGTCGAACTTGAGCACCTTGACCTGAATCTCGTCGCCCACGTTCACCAGGTCGCGGGGGTGCGTCAGCCGACCCCAACTCATGTCGGTAATGTGCAGCAGGCCGTCAATGCCGCCCAGGTCGACAAACGCGCCGTAGTCGGTGAGGTTTTTCACCGTGCCGGTGAGAATGGCGTCCTCGCCCAGATGCTCCAGCGTGGATGAGCGCTTGGCGTTCTGCTCTTCATCCAGAATTTCCTTGCGGCTCACCACCACGTTGCCGCGCTTCTTGTTCAGCTTGATGACGCGGACTTCAATCTGCTGGCCAAGATAGCCATCCAGGTTGCGGACCGGGCGAATCTCAAGCTGCGAACCGGGCAGGAACGCCTTGAGCCCGATATCCACGGTCAGCCCGCCCTTGACGCGGCTCACCACCGTGCCCTTCACCGGCGTCTTGTCGGCGGCGGCCTTCTCGATCGCGTCCCACACGCGCAGCCGCTGTGCCCGTTCGAAGCTGACCAGGTAGCCGCCCTCCGGCTCCTCGCGCTCGATGACCACGTCGATCACGTCGCCGGGCTGAAACTTTACCGCTCCGGTGTGGTCCAGAACCTGCTCCAGAGGCACCAGCCCCTCGGACTTCAGTCCTACATCCACCACCAGGTGCTTTTCCGTCTGCTTGATTACCGTGCCGGAGACGATTTTGTCGCCAAAGGCCTCGATGGCTGCCGCCTCGGCGGCCAGTTCCCGTTCAAACGCCGCCAATGCAGCGGAGAAATCCTCGGCGGACTCGGGCGAGTGCGCTTCGTGAACCGGCGCCCTGGCAACGGCGGCGGCCTTGATGGAAGGTGCGGCTTCGGCAGCGGACTCAGCCGCAGATTCAGATTGTCCGGCAACTTCCGTTGCGACTTCGGCTGCAGGCGCGGCCTCGACTTTGGCTTCAACTTGAGGCGCAGGCTCGGCTAAAGGTTCGGGCTGCGCGGCTACTTCCTTTGCAACTTCGGCTGCAGGCGCGGCTTCAACTGTGCCTTCCACAGGCGCAGCCTCGGCTACAGGCTCGGTTGGGGCATCGGCGTCCAGCGCGTGTACTTCGACGACTTCGGCGGTCTCAGGGTTGGACGTGGATTCGTACGGCGGCTGCTCAAGCTCCGTCGCAGGCTCTAGCGTAGAGGTTTCCAATTCGCTGTTCAGGGTTATACTCTCGGGTTCGGGATTGAGGACGTTTGCCATCGATGCAGCTCCGGAATTCCTTGCTCCTGCGACGGACTTGTCTGTCGCTGGGCGTGGCTTCCGCGCGGCGATTGCCGCTGTCGGAGAGGCCTTCAGACCGTTTCCCTGCCGTCGAGTCATCTGCGTGTGCCGGTAGCGTCTTCACGAAGCACAGTCCTCCCAGCCTGTTGCGCTGGAGTCGATAAAACGACTGGGCTTCTCGAAACACCCGGCAGGCAACGGCTTGCTGGAGGGCGGCCGCAACTCACTGCTGGAATCCGCGCAGTAAGCTACACTCAAAAGTGTAGCAACCCCGGCTTTCCCGCGTCAATCCAATGGCTTGGACCCACCGCGCCGCAACCGGCAGGGCAACCCAAAATTCACACTCCATGCCCCCCAATCAATGGACTTACGGCCTGCGACGCTGTCGGATGCACCAGGTCTGGTCCGCCGCGGCGGAAAGACCTGGGAAAACCCAAAACAAAGCCTCCATCGCCGGCAGCCCTCTATACTGTTTGGAACGGCGCAACTCTCAGAATTCATATGGACTATCTCTGGACCCCCTGGCGCTTTGCCTACGTCACCTCGGCGGAAGATGCCGCGCGCCCCGGCATTCCTTTGAGCCTGGCTGCCTGGCCCGGCGACCTCGGCTGCGTCTTCTGCAACCTCATCGCCTCCATCGACTACGCCATCGCCAACGGCATGAATCCAGACCAGGCCGAGGCCGCCGGCGGCCTCATCCTGCGCGGAAAGTTCTGTTTCATCTGCCTGAATGCCTTCCCCTACACCTCCGGCCACGTCATGGTCATGCCCTACGCCCACCTTGACCGCCTCGCCGCCCTGCCCGCCGAATCCGCCCATGAGCTGATCGACCTGGCCCAGCGCACCGAGCGGGCGCTCGACCGGCTCTACCGCCCGCAGGGATTTAATTTTGGGATGAATGTAGGCCAGGCCGCCGGAGCCGGCGTCCAGGGACACCTCCACCTGCACGCGATGCCCCGCTGGACCGGCGACACTAACTTCATGACCACCATCGCCGAAACCCGCATCCTCCCCGAAGACCTTGAAACCACCTGGAAGCGCATGCGCAGAGCCTTCGCCGAACTCACTCCCCGCTAACTTCCTAACTCGCTACGCACGGGCCAACTTGCCAACTTGCTATCCCCGCGCCAGCGGGGGCCAACTCGCCATTTTCAAGCCCGCCCCCTGCCGCGTCCAGTCTACTTAACGCCGAAGAACAAAATCTTCGCCCCTGGCTTCTCGAATGTTGCCTCGATCCTCGCGCGCCCCTCGCTGTCTTGCGCCACCGTAACTCCGCCGCTGGTCCAATGCTCGTCCGTCACTTTATGACTTGTAATGTATCGGTAGGTGCCCGGTCTCGTAGCAAAGAGCACAACTGCGCCCCGGCCCGTGACGGCCGATATCTTTTCGTGAATCTCGGGACTGCCGGAAACAACTCCGGTCACCACAGGATCGCTTTCAGTAATATCGTCGCGAACTTGTTTATACCTGGCCAGGGTACTGCCGATGAAGGCAACGCCGGGGCCTGAAACATTTGGCAGGTCGCCCCAGATTCCGTTCTGGCCAAGAATAAGCGATGCAACGTCCACTTCCTGCCATTGCTCGGGATCGTCGGGAAAATAGTGCGTAAGAAACAAGATCGACGGAATCCATTTGTCGAAGCCTAAAGGCGAACGGGCGATCCATGTGCGCGCCTGCCCTTGCCGTGCAAATAAGTTTGAATAGACCGTATCCCGGTCGATAGGTACGTCATAGTTCTCATAATAGGGACCGTTATTGATCAGAAAGTACTTCCCGGAGGAGAGAAATCCAAGACCTACGGAACGGTAGCCTTCCGTCACGTCGAAGTCCACGATCGCTCCGGGAACGGCAGCAGCAACCTTATCGGCCACGCGGCTCATGGACTGCACCAGTTGAAACCCATAGGAGTCGGCTCGTTCCTGGTGAGTATTGTTCTCGCCGCCGTGGTTATGATGCGGGTCGCTGCATCCATACTGGCCGATCGCGTCCCACTTGAAGTAGGTGGCGCCGGTTTCATGCGCAAGCCGGATCAGCTCATCGGCCAGCGCATCCGCGTAACCGCTCACCATGCACATTCCATAGCTCTTTTCCGTCCCCCATACCTCCCATGGCTCGCCCACCTTTCCATCCTTTGACATGCGCCACTCGGGATGTTCGCGCACCACCCGGCTCGACACTGCCGCCGTGGTAGGACCGATCCATAACCCGAGTTTCATTCCATAACTGTCCAGTCTTGCCTTCACAGTCTTCAATCCGTCCGGGAACCGCTCCCTGCTCACCGTCCAGTCGCCCGTCTTCTCGTACCATCCCGTATCCAGAACAAACACATCCACGCCCATCCGGTGGGCCACGTCGATCTCTTTCAGGATGCGGTCTTCATTCATCGACTCCAGATAGGTCTTGCCGTTCCAGAATTTGTTACGCTCCTGAAAGTTCCACGTGTTATAGAAAATGTAAGGCTTCCTCGTTCCCGCATTCTGCGTCAGGTACTTAAGCACATACCTTCGGTAAGTGGATGCAAGCTCGTCCAGCCCTCCCTGTTGAGCCGCGGTCTCAAGCCAGATCGTTTTGTAAGGATGATCGGCGTCGATGGTCTGGCCGGGGAAGTAGTTGCCCTTGACGGCCGTAAGGCGAACGCTTCGGTCGGGGCTAAGCCGGTACTCGAGAAATGCGTCGGGGACCTCGGAGCCGTGCTCATAGGCCAGCAGAAAACTGCGGCGGCCGTCGGTTGCGGCCAGAATCGGCCCCATGATGGCCCCGCTATCCTCAAAGTATCTGTCCTGGATCTTCCCTTCGGTAAGCATATAAGTGTGCGTGAGTTCAACAAAATTCGATAACTCAACCTCTTCCGCCTCAGGCAAGGCTTTGAGTGAAGTTTGCAGATAAGTCAGGATGTTCGCGCCGGTAGCCGCGGTCAGCGCCCTGGGCTGGTCGGCTTTCAGCAGATAGCGAAAGCGAATCACCGGCGTCCCTTCATTCACCTGGAACTCGATGCCGAGATGAAGATGCGCGTCCTGGGCGAGTGCGCCTTCTAATGAATATTCCGTAACTCCATTGCCGAGATGGACCGGATCTCCCATGGGCGCGTAATGACTAACTTCGGCTGAAACCTGCTTCCCATCCGCCTCAAAGGTTGGGGGGGCAAATCGGTAAGGGACGCCTGCCCCTGCAACACGATAGCCCCAGGAGCAGCCTTGCCCGCAGGAAAGGAAGATACTCACCTGGCTGTTCTCTATATCGGCTTTTGGGCCTTTGGCAGCCTGCGACCTGCCGAAGAAGGGAACGGCAAACAGCGCCAGGCTGCAGATCGCGATCGTCTTGCAATTGCGCATGATTGCGGTTCTTACCAGGGTCAGACGCAGGTATGATCTCTCAGCGATTATCATTTCCTCAACCTTTCGTTCGCGATCAATTGGTTTTCTGCATTCTCTTATACGAGATTTCCGCTTCCCCTACTCTGCCTCGCCGCCCTCTTCCGCCTCCGCCGCAAGCGCCAGTCCGGGTTGGGACCACTCCAGCGACTCCATCTCGCGCAGATCGGGTTGCAGCTTTTCAATCTCCGCTATCTCCTCGTCGCTATGCACGAGTTCGCCGAGCTGCCGGCCCAGCGTGAAAACACTTCCGCCCTTCTTGCCCTCGATGGTGCCGAGAAACTTGTTGTAGTAATCGACGCTCGTGCCGAGCGCGTTGCCGAGCCTTGCTATGTGCCCCTGCGCGACCACCAGCTTTTCGTAAATCTTCCGGCCCATTTCGTGGATGGCTTTCGCGTTCTTGGTGATCTCGGACTGCTGCCAGCCGAACTCTACGGCCCGTAAAAGAGCAATCAAGGTCGTCGGCGTCGCCATGACCACATGGTTCTGCGCGCTGAATTCAATCAGCGACGGATCAGCTTCGAGCGCCGCGCTGAAAAGCGCCTCGCTCGGCAAGAAGCAGACAACAAAATCGGGAGCCTTTTCAAACTGCTTCCAGTAAGCCTTGCCCGATAGCTCTTTCAGATGCGCCTTCACGCGCTGCGCGTGGGCGGCAAAGCGAAGCGCCTGCGCGGCTGCGTCCGTCGAGCCGCTGGCGTCAAGAAAAGCATCCAGAGGAGTCTTTGCATCCACCACGATCTCCCGGCCATTGGGCAGTTGAATGGTCATATCCGGGCGCAGCATCCTGTCGTCCTCGTCGCGCGCGGTCACCTGTTCGGAGAAGGAACAGTACTGCACCATTCCGGCATACTCCACGCAGCGCTTGAGTTGCAGTTCGCCCCAGTTGCCGCGCGTTTTGGGAGCCCGCAGCGCCGTGATCAACTGCGCGGTCTCGTTTTTCAATGCCTCGAGCGACGCTGGAATCGAGGTCTGGATGTTCTCGACGAGGGTCTTCACTTCCGAATACGCGCCCGAACGTTTGACCTCCATCTCACGAGCCTGCTCATCGAGACTCTTGAGCGCCGCTCCAAGCGGGTCCAGCATATTCTTGATTGCCAGTTCCTTGGCTTCCAGGGTCTGCTTTGCCACTGCGTTCTGACCGCCAAGTTCCTGCTTCGCCAGGGTCAGAAAGCTCTGATTGTTGGCGCTCAGCGCTCTTGCCGCCAGATCTCCGAAGGCCGTCTCGATATCGGCTTTCATCTGCGCGTATTTATCTTTCTCCGCCGATACGTTTGCCACCGCAGTCCCGAGTTCGCCCGTCAAGCGCGTGATGCTGTCTTGCAATCCCTTCGCTTCAGCGGCCTGCGCCGCCTTTTCCGCTTCCATTCCAGTCACATTCTCACGCAGCAGCCGGCACTCCGCCTGGGCAGAGCTTTTTCCCAACCAGTAGCCGAGCAGTACGCCGGTCAGAACGGCAATGGCTCCAACAATCAAAGACTGCATCTCTTTTCCCTTTCCCCCGCTTCGCCTAATGTACGCCTTTCGCCTGTACATTTCCCGCCAAATTCAGATCGTTTTCTATTCCCTGTTCCCTATTCCCTATTCCCTGGCTTTCTCAGCCTTTACACACCCCCGCCCGCCCGGTAGACTTGGAGTTTCGGGACCATGCGCAAATTTTTTGGCGCGATGGTTGTGTTCCCCTGCCTCGGCCCGATATGGTAGGCAAGCGGAACGGGATTGATTTCCCCCCGGACAGACTCTCAAGTTTCAAACACTACTGAGGAGAAGCACGCATGGCCGTTGAAGAGAAGGTAAAGCAGATCATCGTCGAGCAGTTGCAGGTGGACGAAGCCGAGGTAACTCCCGGCGCCAGCTTCCAGGAAGACCTGGGCGCGGATTCGCTGGACGTGGTCGAACTGGTAATGCAGTTCGAAGAGGCCTTCGACATGGAGATTCCCGACGAAGACGCCGAGAAGATCAAAACCGTCAAGGACGCGATCGACTACATCGAAAAGAACGAGAAGAACGCGAAAGGCGGCAAGTAGCCCTTGACCCGCAGAGTCGTCATTACCGGCCTGGGGCTGGTCTGCGGTGTGGGCAACACCGCTCCCGAGGTATGGCGGCAACTTCTGGCCGGCGCCAGTGGCATGGGTCCCATCAAGGGCTTCGATACCACCGGCTTCCCGGTCACCTTCGCCGCCGAGGTCAAGAACTTTGACCCGCTCGACTTCGTGGACAAAAAAGAAGCGCGCAAGATGGGGCGCTTCATCCATTTTGCCTTTGCCGCCACCCAGGAAGCCATCGCCCAGTCGGGCCTCCAGATCACCCCGGAGATTGGCGACCGGGTGGGCGTCTTCATCGGTTCCGGCATCGGCGGCTTTGAGATCATCGAGCGCGAGCACGCCAACCTGCTGCAGGGCGGCCCGCGCAAGATCTCGCCCTTCTTCATTCCCGCCGCCATCGTCAATATGGCCGCCGGCCAGTTGAGCATCCGCTACGGAGCCAGGGGGCCCATCTCAGCCACGGCCACGGCCTGCGCCACCAGCGCCAATTCCATCGGCGACTCGGTACGCATGATCCTGCACGGCGACGCGGACGTGATGATCGCCGGCGGAGCCGAGGCCGCGGTCACGCAGCTTTCCGTGGGCGGTTTTGCCGCCATGCGCGCTCTTTCCACCCGCAACGACGAGCCCACCCGCGCCAGCCGCCCCTTCGACAGGGACCGCGACGGCTTCGTCATCGGCGAGGGCGCCGGCATCCTCGTCCTGGAAGAACTGGCATTCGCCAAGGCGCGCGGCGCAAAGATTCTGGCCGAGGTCATCGGCTACGGCATGAGCGCAGACGCTTATCACATCACGGGCATCGCTCCGGAGGGCCAGGGCGCCCAGCGCAGCATGAGAGCCGCGCTCAAAGACGCCGGCATCGCCCCGGAGGAGGTTGGCTACGTCAACGCCCACGCTACCGCCACCCCCGCCGGAGACGGCAACGAGTCGCGGGCTATTGAATTAGTGTTTGGCGAGCACGCCCTCAGCCACAAGCTCAAGGTCAGCGGCACCAAGTCCATGACCGGGCATCTGCTGGGCGGCGCCGGTGGCCTTGAAGCCGGCATCTCCGTGCTGGCGCTGGTCAACCAGCAGCTTCCGCCCACCATCAACCTGGAAAATATCGATCCCGAGTGCCGCCTGGACTACGTGCCCAACCACGCCATAGCCCACAGCTTCGACATCGCCCTTTCCAATTCGTTCGGTTTCGGCGGCATCAACGCCACCCTCATCATGCGCCGCTGGACGGAGTGATCGGCTCTGGTGACCAATCCAGCTTTCAACTGGTGGCTAACGCCCAGCCCACGCCGACCAGTACAATAATCGCCCACCATCCGAAGACCGCGATGTAGCCCGAGCTGCGTTTCACCCCCGCCACAATCGCCGTTCCAATCCCCAGCAGCACCAGCATCCAGATGGTCACAGCATCCAGCGAAGTCGCCAGAGCATAGAGCGCCTTGTTGGTCTCCAGCGGATTCAAAAAAGCGCCGATGTTGGTGGGCGCAAAGTTTTTGATATTGAACGTCTCCGGATCCGTTCCCGCAAAGATGACAATCGTTCCCAATATTGGTTTTATGATTGAGGGCAAGCTCGCAAACATCCAAACAGAAAAGATGCCGCCGTAGGTGGCCTTGCCTCCAAAGACAAAGTTGATCGTGCCCCATAGTCCCAGGGAAAGCAGAGCTATCCCAGCCAACACCAGGGCAGGATTGGCTATAAATGCGCCCTCGGTAACATAGAGGGAAATCTTGTTTGACATCTCGCGCGCGTCGGGAGGCACCTGCGCCAGTTTCTCTTCCGCCTTCGGATTGAGATGCATCTGGTTGTCCACCACCTGCTGCATGCCAATCTCAAATGCGACGGCCGCCAAGAAAATGTAGCCAACCACCGCAAGGATCACAAACGGCAGCCACCAGCTCTGGTTGCCGCGCTTGATATCTTCAAAGGTCTTCGAGGGCGCCGTGAAGGTTTTCGTCACGCGCTGCCACTGGGAAAGACTGGAGCCTTCGGGCGCTGCCCCAGGCACAGATCGAACTTCCAGATCGCTCATGATTCCGCCTCGCTAAGCCTCATTCGGCTTCGCAAAAGATTGTACCTTTGAAAGGCTCAAAAGGCGCAATCAATTATTCATTGCGCGCGCCCGCGCCGCCTAGGGAAGCCTCTACCCCCCACGCGCAACAATCTGAACCGGCTGCGCGGACCTTCGCTGCTTCGGTTTTCCGGTCAACACCGGCTTGGGTGGCAGATAGCTCTTATAGACCGTGATGTGAAAGCAGGCCTGCTGAAACTCCTCCTCAACGTCGATCTTGCCGGCCTGCTGGATTTGCAGCAGACGGCTCCGCATCCAGCCCATCTCCTGCCGGCTCATCCCCTGCTTGGCAATATCAACCGTGGCCCCGGTCAGATGCGGGCTGGCAATGTCGCCCTCGGCTGCCGCCGCGTTGCCGTTGCTCTCCATCAGCCGCTTCTGGTACGCTACCGTCCGCACCGCCGAGCTCACTTCGAATGGCCGGTGAAACTGGGCCGCATGAATGCGCGCCAGATCGGCAAGAAAACGTGCCGTCCATGGCCGGCAATAGCGGTAGTTTTCGGGCAGGTTTCCATTTATGGTAAGCGCCGCCGAGGCCGGAACCGGCACCAGCATCTTGCGCGCAATGCGATCGGCCAGGTCGTCATCGTCCTCGATCCGCTCCAGATTGTCGTTCTCCGTCTTCACGTTTTGCCGTGCCAGAGACTCGAAACTCCCGCGCAGCGGCGGCGGCATCGCAGCCCGCGTCTTGCGCCGCGTAACGTCCTTGGCCGCGACGTGGCGGACCGTAGCGTCCCTCTCCGTGGATGGATGGGATTTCAAGGCTGGATAGGACTTCCTGGTCTGATCGGATTTCGCGGCTGGATGGGACTTCCTGGCTTGATGGGAGCGGGAAAGCTGCCTGAGCGATGCCGCATGCGCATCTCCGCCCGCCGCGTGTTTGTGTGAGGATACCTGACCGGATTCATGCCCGGACGCACGCCCAACAGCGTGACCTGGCGCGTGCCCCACAGGGCGTACAGCCGTATGAGTTGCAGCACGCCCGGCAGCATGGCCAGCCGTGCGCCCGGTCGCATGGTTCGCCGGATGCCGTGTTTTCATGTGAGAGGCGCTTGCGGACGCAGTACTGGCCTGCGGCTTTGCCGAAAGGTCCGGCAAGCCGTTGGCCGCGCTCGCACTGAGCGCAGCCAGCGCAAAAGCAATAAGTACCGTCCGGCCCATAGAGGAGCGTGCGGAGAATTCAGAGCATCTTCAGTGTAGGCTCATTCACCTGCAATTCCGAGTACCTGCGAAGATGCGCCTTTGTCTGATAATGCACCGCTTCCGCACCTGCGGCACTCGGCTATTCAGAAGATAATCGACGACGTTCACTCCATAGTTTCGGTGATGGAAGCTCGCCTGGTTTAGAGTATTGGGTATTAGAGAAACGCCCAGCCATTTCCCACCGGCTGTGCGCATGATCCTTATGTAACCTGTAAGGAGAGCAGGGCCGTGAGCAAAACTAAATCTAAAAAAAGAGGGAAAACCGCAAAGGGGCAGGCAGCTCAACATGTGGATCCAAGAGCTGGCGGGTGCTCCCGGCTCAGGCCTTGGATGCTGGTGGCGATCGTCATCGCACTCGCGGCTGCCGTTCGTATCCGTTTGTTGGGGATTCCTTTAGAAAGGGACGAGGGAGAGTATGCATATGCCGGCCAGCTCATGCTGCAAGGGATTCCCCCTTACAAACTCGTCTTCAGCATGAAATTTCCAGGCATCTATGCGGCCTACGCCGCAATCATGGCCGTCTTTGGGCAAACAATTATTGGGATCCACCTGGGATTCATGCTGGTTAACGCCTGTACCATTGTGCTGGTCTATCTGCTCGGAAAGCGGCTGTTAACGCCCGCTGCCGGTGTTGCGGCTTGCGCGGCGTACGCGCTGCTTTCTATTGGGCAAGGCGTTTTCGGAACCCAGGCTCATGCCACCCACTTTGTGGTGCTTGCGGCGCTGGGCGGAACATTGCTGCTGCTGCGCGGAATCGATAGCCGGCGATGGTCAACACTGCTTTCGAGCGGACTGCTCTACGGCATTGCCGTACTGATGAAGCAGCACGGCGCCTTGTTTGTGGCCTTCGGCGTTTTTTACCTGGCGTGGGATTATATGACCCGGCGCCACGATGCCTGGCTCACACGGCTGAGAGATCTGGCAATATTCGTCTTCGGAGTATCATTACCGCTGGCTGTGACCGGTCTGGCGCTGTGGTGGGCCGGTGTGTTCGGCAAGTTCTGGTTTTGGACGTTCACGTATGCACACGAATATGCGCAGGAAGTTTCGCTTTCCGGCGGACTCATCATGTTCCGTGGATACTTCCCCAACGCCGTGGGGCCGAATCTTTTAATTTGGATCATGGCCCTGGCCGGGCTGGTGCTGATCTGGTGGAGGAAGGAGAATCGCATCGTTGCGGTTTTCGCCACCGTTTTTCTGGTCTTCAGCTTTCTGGCCGTCTGTCCGGGCCTTTACTTTCGTGAACACTATTTCGTTCTCATGCTGCCGGCAATCGCATTGCTGGCCGGCGCCGCGGTTGGCACTGCCCTGAAACAATGGCCGGGCATCTCCTGGCTGACGTATGGCGTGTTTGCCGCGGCGCTTGTGCAGTCGGTGGCGCAGCAGTGGGAGTATCTGTTTCAAATGAGTACATTAGAGATTACTCGAGAGATGTACGGGGCAAACCCCTTTCCGGAAGCAGAAAAAATCGGCGAATATATTCGAACGCACGCGGCGAAAGACTCCACCATTGCAGTACTAGGGTCTGAACCGGAAATACCTTTCTATGCGCACCGGCACTCCGCCACGGGCCACATCTATATGTACGGCCTGATGGAATCCCAGCCATACGCGGTAACGATGCAAAATGAACTCATACGCGAATTGGAAAACGCCCAGCCGGAATATGTGATTTTGGCGACGAGTACAGCGTCCTGGCTGCGGCGGGATACTTCGCCGCCGGAACTTTTCGACTGGTGGGACGCTACCCGGCCGCAAGAATACGCACAACTAGTCGCGTTGGCAGACATCGTTTCAGCCGATCACACCGAATACAGGTGGGATGATTCCGGAAGCTACCAGGTTCAATCGAATTCGGCTCTCCTGGTTTACAAGAGGACAGATCCGAAGCTTAACCATGCCATTACTCTCCAGAAGCAGGGAAAATTTGACGAGGCGGCTCAGGAATACCGCCAGGTGCTCGCCGCCGATCCGAATAACAGCATGGCGCATAACAATTTAGGCATTGTATTGGGCAGGAAGGGATTGATGCAGGAAGCACTGAAGGAATTCCGTCTTTCTTTGGCCATCAAACCCGATCAGGCAACGGTACATGCCAACATCGGCTTTATTCTTGGGGAGACGCATCATTTTCCCGAGGCGGTCGAAGAGTATAACAAAGCGCTGCAGCTCAATCCTGCAGATGCTCATGCGCATAACGACCTCGGCGTGGCGCTGCTTCAACTGGGGGAATATGAAAAAGCCGCCGAACAGTTTAACGACTCGATACGGATCGATCCGACCTATTCCGATGCAAGACGAAATTTGGAATATGCTCAATTCAAAATGAAAAACAAATAGGTTGAACAGGCAGAGAAATGAAAGGCGCCGGGTGACCAGGTCTCGAATCTGATACCTGGGATGCGGAGTCTTATTGCAACAGCGTCGGCTCTTCGTGGTTGCCGTTGATTTCATCGGGCGGAATGATCACCGCAGCGGCCACTTTGTCTTCCGGTTCCAGGTTCAAGAGGCGCACGCCTTGCGTTGCTCTTCCCGCCGCGCGGATGGTCTTGGTGTCGATGCGGATGATCTTGCCGAATTGGCTGATCACCATCAGCTCGGAGGTATCGTCCACAAGTTGAATGGTGTTCACGCGGCCGATGCGCGGCGTTACAGCCATATTCTTCACGCCCTTGCCGCCGCGGGTCTGCAAGCGGTACTCTTCCACGTCGGTGCGCTTGCCGAAGCCGTTCTCGGTGACGGATAGAATCCGGTAGGCGCCTGCCTCGTGCTCCTTGGGGGTTACAGCTACTCCCACAACGAAATCGCCTTTTTTCAGGGTGATGCCGCGCACGCCGTAGGCCGGCCGACCCATGGAGCGCACATCGCTCTCGTCGAATCGAATCGCCTGCCCCAAATGCGTGGCCAGAAAAATAATCTGGCTACCGTCGGTGATGCGCGCCTTTACCAGCTCATCGTCGCTGTCGATGCCGATGGCGATGATGCCGCGCGCCATTACGTTGGAGAAGTCCTTGAGCGGCGTTTTCTTGACTGTTCCCTTTTGCGTGGCGAAGAAGATGAACTTGCCCTCTTCTTCGAGGTCGCGCACGGGCAGAATGGCGCGCACGTTTTCGCCTTGCTGCAAATCGAGCAAACTCTGCATGGATTTGCCCTTGCCCGCCGCGCTCACGTCGGGAATCTCATATACCTTGAGCCAGTACACCCGCCCGGTGTTGGTAAAGCAAAGCAGAAACGAGTGCGTCGAGTTCACGATCAACTGCGCGACGAAATCCTCCTCGCGGGTCTTCATCCCCGTGCGCCCGGTGCCGCCGCGCCGCTGCTGACGATAGATCGAGATCGGCGTCCGCTTCAGGTAGCCCTGGTGGCTCACCGTCACCGCAACCTGCTCGTCGGCGATCAGGTCCTCAAGCTGCAACTCGGCGCTCTCGTCCACAATCTGCGTGCGCCGCGCATCGCCGTACTTGTCGCGAACCTCTTCCAGCTCCTTCACGATCACCTTGCGCAGCTTCTTCTCACTGGCCAAAATCGACTCGTACTCCGCGATCCTCTCGCGCACCTGCTTCAACTCGTTCATCAGCTCGTCGATGGAGAGCTGCGTCAGGCGGTAGAGCTGCAACTCGAGAATGGCATCGATCTGGCGCAGCGTCAGGCCCTTCTCTTCGTGCGGCAGCCGCTCCCGGTCCAGCGTGACCACGATCTCCGTTCCCTTGCCCCACGCATACAGATTCTCGCGCGCCTCGGCCCTCGAACCTGAAGCGCGAATGATCCTGATCACCGTATCCAGATTGTCGAGCGCAATCTTGTAGCCTTCCAGAATGTGTTCGCGCTCGCGTGCCTTGCGCAGCAGAAAGGCCGTCCGCCGCTGCACCACGTCGATGCGGTGATCGATAAAGCAGCGTATGGCCTGGTCGAGGCCGAGTTCCCGCGGCTGCCCATTCAGCACCGCCAGGAAGATCATGGAGAAGCTCTCCTGCATCTGGGTATGCTTGTAGAGCTGGTTGAGCACAATCTCAGGCTGCGCGCCGCGCTTCAGCTCGATCACAATCCGCATCCCGTCGCGATCGCTCTCGTCGCGCACGTCCCCGATATCGTCCACGATCTTGTCGTTCACCAGTTCGGCGATGCGCTCGATGAGCTTCGACTTGTTTACCTGGTAGGGAATCTCGGTGACGATGATGGCCTGTTTTTCCTTGGTCAGGTTCTCCGTAGCCACCCTGGCCCGCATCATGAACCGGCCGCGCCCGGTCTTGTAGGCAGCGGGAATGCCGGACTTGCCATACAGAAAGCCGCCGGTGGGGAAGTCCGGCCCCTGCACGTGCTTGAGCACCTCGGCTAGCCCCGCGTTCTCGTCCTTCACCAGGGCAATCGCCGCGTTCACCACCTCGGTGAGGTTGTGCGGCGGAATGTTGGTCGCCATTCCGACTGCAATGCCGCTTGAGCCATTCACAATCAGGTTCGGAATCCGCGTGGGCAGAACCGTGGGTTCGAACGTGGACTCGTCGTAATTCGGCACGAAGTCCACCGTCTCCATCTCGATGTCGGCCAGCAGTTCGCCGGCAATGCGCGCCATGCGGCACTCGGTATAGCGCATGGCCGCCGGCGGATCGCCGTCCACCGAGCCGAAGTTCCCTTGCCCGTCCACCAGCGGATAACGCAGCGTAAACGGCTGCGCCATGCGCACCAATGTGTCGTAGATGGCTGAGTCGCCGTGCGGATGGTAGACGCCCATCGCCTGGCCCACCACCTTGGCGCACTTGGCGTATTTCTTGTTGTACTCCAGCCCCATCTCGCTCAGCGTGTAGAGCACCCGCCGGTGCACCGGCTTCAATCCGTCCAGCGCGCTGGGAAGCGCCCGGCCGATGATCACCGACATCGAGTAGTCGAGATACGAGCGGCGCATCTCCTCTTCAATGTTGATGGGAATCAGGTTCGTGCCGCTGCTGGGCGGCGTACCGCCTTCAAGAGGGAGCTGGGGGTTCTGATCGTCTGGCATAAGGGTTTTTTCAGGCCCGCCGCAAAGCGGCAAAAAGGTTCCGGTGAAAGCGGGGCCGGACTGCGCGAGCTATGCTTCTATTTTACGCGTTCAAAGGCCGTTTCAGCAAGGCCTCCGCCTATAAATAAGTCCTTATTTTGCTTGATTTTATAAGCCATCGCCAATGTTAAATCAAGCGCATCGCAAGCTCATGCGGCGCGGCGCGTCCCAGCCTTCGATTTGGCCGAGGTTCCAGCCTTCTTTTTCGCCTTTTTTTCACCGTCATCCCTGCCCAACCCAGCCAAAATCACCGGTGGCCGGTCTGGGAACCTGACTTCCAGCCTCAGTTCGCCTCCTACGCCTTCTACATAGCTCCGTAGCGTCGAGAGATACAGGTCACTGCGCTTCTCGATGCGCGAGACCCCCTCCTGCCCAATCTTGAGCTTCTTCGACAGCCGGGCCTGGGTCAGCTTGCGCAGACGGCGAACCTCACGCAGGTTCATCTCTGCCCGCATCTCCTCCACCAACTGCTGAATCCGAGCCCTGCTTTCTTCGGATTCTTCGGCAAGCATTTCTTCCAATGAAACTGTCATCCGGACTACCTCTTCAAACGGAGATTTCGCAAATGCTGATCGAACCGCTCATCCGCAACGCGCAACAGATTGCGATAAAAGCGTACCTTTCCGGTTCCGCTCTTGTCTCCGCCCGCCAGCAAGATGGCCTTGCGCTCTGGATCGAAGGCGTAGGCTACACGCCATGCGCCTCCATCGGCATCAAATCGCAATTCCTTCATGTTCGCGTGGCGTGAGCCCTTGAGCGTATCAGCCAACGGTCTTCCGAGCAGCGGTCCATCCTCACTGAGAATAACTGCCGCTGCCTTCAACTTTTCCCGAACCGCTTGGGACAACTGCCGGACTTCAGCAGCGAATTCGTCGTGGGAGCTGACTTGCCAATCTTGCTGAGCCATGAGTACTCCTTCTCTTTCTGCCATTTACAAGGGCCAGAGATTTGCAACCCGGCTTTCGCCGCTTCACCAACCCAGAGGGTTCCGCCTATCGGCTTCCCTCTGAATCATCCCTATATCCCGTGTTGGCTCCGCAGAAGACTCATGCTTCCAAGAACGAGTACAGTTTGGAGTTTTTGAGGAACCCCTTAACCTTAACATCCAGGCTTAAATCATTACTTCAGACTGCAATTCCTTCGCCGCCAAAACCGAATGAGTTTTGATGATCGCTCCTACGCTAGTGGCTCAGCTGAACTCTGGCCGGACTAACAAGGATAATGTGATTATGCTTTCAAATGCCTAATGTCGTCAAGTGCATTTTTTGCTCCCCTACAGCAGCCCCGGCAAGCTGAGCACGCAGAACGCCGCCTGCAGCAGCAAAATCGCCCCCGCCGCGCCCATCGCCAGCCGTCCTCGTGGCCCCTCGTAGGCGTCGGCAAAGACCCCGCCCACAAACGTGAGCAGAAACGGCAGCGCCCACAGCCACGGGCTTCCCGGAGCGCCTGTCATAACCAGCAGGATCAACACCAAAAAGCAAATCAATGGAACCGTGTTGCCGAAGTACCATGACCTGCGCACGCCCAGATACAGCACCAGGGCGGCAGCAGCGGCCACCGTAATCCCGGCGTTTCCCATCGTGGAGAAGAACCGCCGGGCCGGGTCCAGCGAGACCCACAGGAACCCCGCCGATGACCGGAAAACATAGCTGAAGGCATCCGGTGAAAACCCGTAGCAGGCAAACACCAGTACCAGTGCCCCGGCCACGGCCGCCAGCACCACCGGCAGCGCCTGGGCTCGGCGTCCCTCGGCCACCCACAGCATGGCCGCCAGACCCAGCAGCGCCGCCACCGGCAGCGCCGCAATGTGCGCCGCCGCCGCCACACCAAGCATCGCCGTCAGCAACACTATCCTGGGCCGCCATTTGCGCCGCGGTCCCTGCATCGCATGAGCCACGCCGATGCACGTGTACACGCCCCCATACACTCCCAGGCCGGCGAGCACCTCGGCATTGGGCGCCACGCAGGCCCTCAGCACAAGCGGAGAAAAGCAGTAGAGCGCCAGCGCCGTATAGCCGCCCCGGTTGCCGTAGAGCCGCCGCGTCACCCACCACAGCCCCGCGCCCAGCACGCACCCGGCCAGCAAAAACGGCAGACGCTCCAGCAGCAGTACATGCGTAAGCTGGTGACGCAGCTCCCAGGTGCTCAAATCCGAGGCCCTCAACTCGCCCACGGTTTGCACCACCCGGTCCTCGGGCTTGCGGAAATGATCCAGGCCCCGCTCCACCAGCAGGTTCAGCGTCAGCGGCAGCCCCGCCAGCCGGTAGGCCAGAATGCCATCGTGGATGTTGCCGCAGGTGGTAAAGTACCCGGCCAGCGGCGAAGGCCGCTCCCACATCTCGCGCCCGCACCGCGCATATTGGTAATCGCGATCCGTCAGCGTCTGGCGGCCCGTAAGCCACAGCCCCTGTAGGAGAAACAACGCCAGCAACCCGGCCGCAATGCGCTGCGGCAGATTGAAACGAAAGCTGCGAAAGATTCCTATCCGAAGGGTCATCATGCTCGGGGCAACCCTACCAGTCTAAACGGTTGCTTACGGAGTTCCCTGTTTCTCACAACCGGACAACCGCTTCGGTGCTATCCTCCTCTGCAAGGGCTTGAGCATGAGCAGTTTCTTCACCCTCGGTCACTCCAACCACGACCTCGAAGCATGGCTCGCCCTCGTCCGCCAGCACGGGGTTGAGGTGGTGGTCGATACGCGCAGCTCTCCCTACTCGAAGTACGTCCCGCAGTTCGACAAGGAACTCATGCAGCGCTCGCTGGAGCAGGCGGGAATCCGTTACCTCTTCCTTGGCGAGGAGTTGGGTGGCCGCCCCTCCAATCCCGCTTATTACGATGCCAAAGGCCGTGTTCTTTACAGCCGGCTCCGCGACGACGCCCGCTTCCAGGCGGCCATCGGCCGCCTTGAGTCCGGCATGGAACGCTTCCGTGTAGCCCTGCTTTGCGGCGAGGAAGACCCAGCCCACTGCCATCGCCGCCTGCTCATCGGCCGCGTTCTCACCGAGCGCGGCCACACCATGCTCCACATTCGCGGCGACGGCCGTCTGGAATCCGACGAGACGGTTGCCGCCCAGGCCGGCAAGCCGCTGGTCGGCTCCCAGCCCGCACTCTTCGCGGAAATCGACGAGGACCAATGGAGATCTACAGCATCGGTTTTACCCAAAAGAGCGCCAGCGAGTTCTTCGGCACATTGAAGGCTCACGGCATCGAGCGCCTGCTCGATGTGCGGCTGAACAACACCTCCCAGCTTGCCGCATTCGCCAAGCAGGCCGACTTGGCCTACTTTCTCCGTGAAATCTGCGGCGCGGACTATGAACACGAGCCCCTGCTTGCCCCCACACAGGAGATGCTCGACGCTTATAAAAAACAAAAGGGCGGCTGGGATGCTTATGAAGAGGCCTTTCTTGCCCTCATACGCGCCAGAAACATCGAGACCACGATCGATAAAGAGAGCTTTGCGCGGAAAACAGTGCTCTTGTGCAGCGAGCCAACCGCGGAGCATTGCCACCGGCGGCTGGTTCTCGAGTATTTACAGGAACACTGGGAAGGTGTAGAATTTTACCATCTTTAATTCACATCCTGAAAGTGAGCCCAACTCCGTGGGTTTCGACCGTATCGTCTGCCTTGCAAACTCCTACAAGCATGACCATCGCTGTGTGGCCGGAATCAGCCTTGTCACAAAGCATTGGGTTCGCCTTGTTGGTCGAAGGGTGCCCGGCTGCCTAACCCTGAAAGAGACCTGCTATCCAGACGGGAGACAGGCCGCGCTGATGGATGTATTCGAGGTAGAACTTGGTGAAAAATGCGGTTCCAACTGCCACCCGGAAGATGTGTATGTGACAGGGAAGCCCTGGCAACCGGTTCGACGCTTTGACGAGCCTCGCGATGCCAAGTTTCTTGCTGCATACGTGAGCAAGGGACCGGCTATTTTGCAGGGATATGGCGATCGGGTTTATGGCCGCAAGATCGAAGGAACTCCCGTGGAGAAGTCCCTCGAACTTATCCATCCGGAAGACCTGTGGTGGTGGATTCGCGAAGAAGCCGGCAAGCGCAAGAATCGCGCCATCTTCCGAGCCGGCCACGTCGTCCGCACTCGCTACGATCTGGCTGTCACCGATCCCGTCTGGCTGGATCAGCTTAAACTCTTGCCCGCCGGAATCTACCCCCATGCTTTCTTCTTCAAAGCCAAGCCCCCCAGCACATTCCTCAGCGTGAGTCTCAGCGAACCTTTCGAGGGCTTCCACTACAAGCTGGTGGCTGGCGTAGTGACTTTGCCTGTGTAGACCCGGCGGCAACTCTCAACTTTACCGCCAAACGCAGGAAAGCCGCCCCGAAGAGCGGCTTTCTTTGCCATTTTCGCGGTTTAGTTGAAGATGGCGCCCACGGTTTCGTTAGATGTATAGTATGGAAAATTTGTTGAACTAAGTGGGTCATTTGGGTTGTAAAGTAGGTTTGGTTGTCCGAGCACAACCGTGCAATAGTTCGGCCCGGCTGCAGTATAGAAGACCGGACCGGGGAGCGGCACACCGGTGGCGGTACTTGGCGTGCAGTTGTAGGACCATCCACCGAAGTTGACTCCCGCCTGGGCTGGCGCAGTCACCAGCACGGTGGTGCCTAAGGTGCCTATGGTGTAGGGGTAGGTCGCCGTGCAGACCGAACCGCCAGTGTTGCCGTCACCGGCCCAGCCGGGACCGCAATGGATCACGTCCGGCGTGTTCGTGGCGGAAGGAGCCGTCACCAGCCAATTGGTGGTGTTCAATCCTTCGTTATAGACGGTCAGCGTTGACAGCAACCCTGGTGCCTCCGAACCCGGATAACATGAACCTGGGGTTGGCGGGTTGCCGTTGGGATTGGGGAGAACCAGGGGGCAGTTGAACGTTGCCGTGGCGGTTTGTATAGACCCCGTAGTTGGATCCGTTGCTTCAGCAATGATGACGGCGTTTCCAGACCCGTAGGCTGTGACAACCCCGCCGGAAGCCCCCGGATTTGCAGGGTCTGAGTTCGTGCTCACAGGGAAAACGCTGGGCATTGAGGAGAGCCAGGTGACCGAGTTTGTCAGATCCCTCACGTTTGGAGTGGTCGAAAACGTTCCGATGGCCAGGAAATTCCCTGTACCCTGCAAATTGAGGACGGTAAGACTGCTCGGAATAATGGAGAGCGAAAGCAGAGGCTCCGGCGCGGGTGTGGATGTGGTGGTGATGGTCGCAGGGGGTGCCGACACGACAGTGTTATCGGGGTTCGTGTATATCGCCGTGATGGTTGTAGAACCTACACTCAGGCCCGTAACAAGTCCTGTCGTGCTGACGGAGGCTATGGTTGGAATGCTGGAACCCCACGTGAGCTGCGGCGACCTGGTCACTTCGAGTTGAAGGCCGGAGGTTCCCGAAGTGCCAATGGCAATAAGCTGACTGGTCTGCCCCTCCGCTGACAGCGTCTCATCGCTGGGGATGATGGCGACTGAAACGATATCCGCGCTTACTCCGCTCGCGCCTGTAACAGTGAGGAGTGCGCTGGAGGAAAGAACGCCCGTGTACCCGGGAATGCTAGCCGTAATCGTTGCTGTGCCCGCGGACACTCCAGTGGCCATTCCGGAAGAATCGACGGTCGCCACGTTTGGAGCGCTGGAGATCCAGGTCGACTCGTCGGTTACATTCTGCGTGCTGGAGGGATGACTCCCGTGGTTGTAGGTCCCGGTCGCGGTAAACTGCGCTGTCTGGCTTACCGCAACAGATTGAGTGGCCGGGGTAACCGAGATGGCATCTACTAAAGAGGTACCGCAACCGGCAATGGGCACAACTAGACCAGCCAGTAGCAACACACTCAAACAGGAACGATCAAGCATGGGTAATCTCCTGGGTTTGAGACCGGCCTCGGCTCCGCCAATTCACGACCAAGCCTCAAGCCTCTTCCACCATCGATTGTTGGTCTCCCGATTGCCGAACCGCAGGGTCCGCAAGAGCCCTCTTTGTTCATGGTAAATCAAGTCGGATCATCGACTTCTTTTAAAAACGCACTCAGCATACACCCAGTTAGAAGCCCCGGTCAAGGCACTTTGGTGGTAGTCGGCCGAGAGAAAAACCGCAAAGAACCCAAACCGGCACGGTCTGGGGCCGCCTCGGCGTCCAAACGCGCTTTGCCCTCACGGCCAACACCCGTTACACTTCTCTGGAGCATGGCCATCGCCCGCGACAACTCCCCGGAACGTCTCGTAAGCGCCGCGCGCGCCGACGAAGAGCAGGGCTTTGAGCTCAAACTGCGTCCCCGCTGGCTGCGCGAGTTCATCGGCCAGTCCAAAGCCAAGGAACAGCTCGCCATCGCCCTTGAAGCCGCCAAATCCCGCGGTGAGGCCCTCGACCACGTCCTGCTCTTCGGCCCCCCTGGCCTCGGCAAAACCACCCTCGCCACCATCATTGCCAATGAGTTGGACGTGGGCTTCCAGCAAACCTCCGGCCCTGCCCTGCAGATCCAGGGCGACCTGACCGCCATCCTCACCAACCTGCGCGAGCGCCAGGTGCTCTTCCTCGACGAAATTCATCGCATGCAGCCGATCCTCGAAGAAAAGCTCTACACCGCCCTCGAAGACTACAAGCTCGACATCATCATCGGCCAGGGCCCCGCCGCGCGCACCCACGTGATGGAGATTCGCCCCTTCACCTTCATCGGAGCCACCACCCGCCCCGGCCTGCTCAGTTCGCCCCTGCGTTCCCGCTTCGGCATCCTGCTGCGCCTGGAGTTCTATACGGAAGAGGAACTGAGGGTCATCGTCTCCCGCTCCGCCGAAGTCATGCAGATCCCCATCGACCAGGACGGCGCGGCCGAAATCGCTCTTCGCTCCCGCGGCACCCCGCGCATCGCCAACCGCCTGCTGCGCCGCGTCCGCGACTACGCCCAGGTCCGCGGCACCGGCATCATCGACCGCCCCATCGCCAACGCCGCCCTCACCATGCTCGAAGTCGACGCCCACGGCTTCGACGAAATCGACCGCCGCCTCCTGCTCGCCATCATCCAGAAATATGACGGCGGCCCCGTAGGCCTCGGCACCCTGGCAGCAACCCTGGCCGAGGAGGAAGACGCGCTCGAAGAGGTCTACGAGCCGTTCCTCATCCAGATCGGCTTTCTCGATCGCACGCCGCGCGGCCGCGTCGCCACGCGCCTCGCCTATGAGCACTTCGGCCTGGCCATGCCGGGGAGACAGACCGGTCTATTTTGACGGCTCGACCACTGGCGCTAACTTTCTAACTCGCCAACTTGCCAACTTGCTAACTTGCCAACTAGCCAACTCGTTAACTCGTTAACTTGCTAATTATTACCGCCCCCGGAGGACTATCATGGCACTCACCGAATCCACCATGCTGGAACTTGGCACCACGGCCCCCGGCTTTGCGCTCGCCGACGTAGTTACCGGCAAGACCCTCCGCCGCGACGACTTTCGCGGACAGAAGGCGCTGCTGGTCATCTTCATCTGCGCCCACTGCCCTTATGTGAAGCACATCGAAAAGGGTCTGGCGGCGCTGGGCAAAGACTACGCCGGCCAGTCCGTCGGCATCGTCGCCATCAGCAGCAACGATGCAACTACCCACCCCGCCGACAGCCCCGCCGGCCTCAAGCGACAGGCTGAAACCTGCGGCTTCGTCTTTCCCTACTTATACGACGAATCGCAGGCCGTGGCCCATGCTTACAAAGCCGCCTGCACCCCGGATATCTTTCTCTTTGATGAAGGCTTCCGCCTCGTTTATCGCGGCCAGTTCGATTCCAGCCGCCCCGGCAACGGAGTTCCCGTCACCGGCCAGGATCTGCGCGCCGCCATCGGCCAGGTACTTGCAGGCAAACCCGTACCCACAGACCAGCGCCCCTCTATCGGCTGCAACATCAAGTGGAAGGCGTAAGGACCGCGAGTCAGCGAGTCAGCAGGCCGGCAAGTCAGCGAAGTATTAGGTCGGCGGATTAGCTTGGTGATTGGAACTAGCTGCTAAGGCAAAGTCCCCTGACTCCGCTAGCTCCTAAAACTCGCCGCGAAGCGGCGACTGACTTGCTGACTCGCTGACCTGCTGACTCGCTTCTTACAACTCCAGCCCCTTCAAATACTCGCGGAACTTCAGCCCAAGGTCGGTGCGCTTCAGCGCAAACTCCACCGTCGCCTGCAACATACCGAACTTATCGCCGGCATCGAACCGCTTGCCTTCAAATATGTAACCAAAAACCTTCTCTTCCTTGAGCAGCGCCTTAATGCCGTCGGTAAGCTGTATCTCGCCGCCCGCCCCGGGAGCCGTCTGCTCCAGCAATGCGAAGACCCGCGGCGTGAGGACATAGCGGCCAATGATCGCCTCCTTTGACGGCGCATCCTCGAACTTCGGCTTCTCCACCATGCCGGTGCAGTTGAAAATCCGCCAGTTGCCGGGGTCCCGCGAACCGGCCAGCACGCCGTACGAGCTGATCTCCGGCCCCTCGACGGTCTGCGTCGCCAGCACCGA
Source organism: Occallatibacter sp. (assembly GCA_050012555.1). Taxonomy (GTDB): domain Bacteria; phylum Acidobacteriota; class Terriglobia; order Terriglobales; family Acidobacteriaceae; genus Telmatobacter. The sequence continues at coordinate 21,707 of JBEKGY010000005.1, read as the reverse complement.
ACCGCCCTTCTCATCGAAGACGCCTATCATCTGCTTGAGGCACGGAACCTCGGAGTCAATCACATCGTCGGGCAGCATCACGGCAAACGGCTCATCGCCCACCAGGTCCCTGGCGCAGAGCACGGCGTGGCCCAGCCCCAGTGGCTCCTTTTGACGGACGTAACTGATCTGCGCCAGCGCAGACACTCCCCGCGACACCGCCAGCAGGTCGAGTTTGCCCCGCCGTTCGAGGGTCGCGTCCAGCTCAAAGCTATTGTCGAAGTGGTCTTCCATTGCGCTCTTGCCGCGGCCGGTCACGATGATGATGTGCTCAATCCCCGACGCGATCGCCTCTTCCACGCCGTACTGGATGATGGGCTTGTCCACCAGCGCCAGCATCTCCTTGGGGATCACCTTGGTGGCCGGCAAAAACCGTGTGCCCAACCCGCCCGCGGGAAAGACCGCCTTCCGTACACGTTTGCTCATTCCATCTCCCGTATCTCGTTCAATGTCTCGCAAAAATCCGCTAACTTGCTAACCCGCTATCCCCGCGAAGCGGGGGCTAACTTGCTGCCTCTTTCAATACCTGACAAACCATAACTTTACAGCGTAGGCGATTCATCCCCCAGCAGCGCCTCCCGCACAATCTTGATCGGCGGAAACCCTTGCCGCAGGAAGTTATTATGAAACTCCTCCAGCGAAAACGCCGCGCCCTGCTTCTTCTTCATATCTTCGCGCAGCTTCATGATCTCCAGCTTGCCCAGCGTGTAATACAGATAAGTCGGGTCGCCGGCGCCGCGCTTGGTCTCCACCGTAGCCGTCTCCTTCGACTGGTAGCCTTCTTTTTGAAAGAACGCAACTGCCTCGTCGAAGCTCATCTTGCCGGTATGCATCTCGATCCCCACGATGAAGCGGGCATTCCTGAGCAGCGCGTCCTGCAGTTGCCCAAGGCGCAGGAATTTTGCCTCGCGGTCATCCCTGGCTCCGGCTCCGGGCTGGCCATACCCTTCGTCCAGCATCATCTGCTCGCAGTAGTGCGCCCATCCCTCGACGTCCGTGTTCGCGCCCAACAGCTTGCGCACCCGGCTCGGAGCCTGTGGCAACCAGAGGAATTGAATATAGTGCCCCGGATAAGCCTCATGCACCGCCGTCGAAATCACCGTGCCCACGTTGAATGAATGCATATAGCCTTCCACCTCTTCCGGCTTCATCGATGGGTCGGGCAGCGTCACGTTGAAATACGCCTCTGTCGCATGCGTCTCAAACGGACCCGGCGTATCCATGCTGGCAAAGGTGGTGGCGCGCATGAACGGCGGCGTCTCCTCCACAATCGGCCGGACGTCCGACGGAATGGTCACAATATGATTCGACCGGATAAAGCTCACCAGCCCGTCGAATGTGGCACGGAAGGCATCCAGCAGATGATCGGGCGCGGGATGTTTCTCCCCCAACTCCTCCAGCACCTCGCCCGGCGTCTTGTCAGGCTCCAACTCCTTCGCAACCTCTTTGAAGTGCTCCTGGTTCTTGTGCAGATCGGCCCAGCCAATTACGAGCAGCTTGTCAAGCGGCAAATCCACCATCTCGTCATATTCGAGCTTCTTTTGGAACGCCTCCGCGCCAATGCGGAAGTCTCCGTTCGATCTCGCCAGCAAATCCGTCTTCAGCCAGTCGAGATAACTGTTCAACCCCGCAATCACCGTCGCATTCGTCCTGGCAAACTCGGCCTTCAGTGCCGGATCTTTGGCATCGGCAAAGGCAAGCGGCACATCGTGCTCAAAGAAACTCACAATCCCCGGCAATTGCTCGATGGCAATTTCGGTAAAAATACGCGGCGGATTTTTAAGGTTTACGCGCGCATCATCGAGCAGCGCGGGCATCTGTTTTTCCCGCGCAATCAGTGACCGCAGCCGCTCGTCCGGCGAAGCGTACTTGCGCTCCATCAGCACAAACGCCCCATTCGCGCAGGTGCTCGAATAGTTATCCGCATTCTTTTCCCAAGGACGAATCGTCTCCAGCGTCAGCAGCGCCGAGCGGATATTTGCGAGCACCATCTCCCGGTCGCTCCGTGAAACGAAATCGCCTGCGGCATCGTCTGGATGAATCGCCTTGATGCGCTTCTCGAAGAGTTTCAGCGCCGTAATCTCCGCATCGATATTCTTCCGCGAAAAATCCTCCAACTGCCCGTCATATTGGTGATATCCAACCAGCGTCCCGCTCGTGGGAGCGTAGGGAAAGTAAACCTGGTCGAAATACTCGTCAGAGACTCTATCGAATTTTTGCTTCCAGGTCTCTTTCGCCGCGTAAGCAGTCATCGCAGAACACATACAAACTCCAATCGCAAAGACCGTAACAAGTTTCTTCATCGTTCCTCTTTCTATCGAATCTCGCCTCTTACACACTGACCGGCGCCGGCGCCAGCTGGCCAAGCACTTCATGAATCTCCAACAGAACTTCGTCTGACCGCGTTGCAGCCAAAGGATACTTCAACAGCCCCTGCGGCGTGAACTGCGCCCCCCGCTTGGCGTTCCGCGCCACCAATCGCATCAGATGAGCCGGGTCGACCGCCGCATTCTCCATAAACCTTATCTGCAACTCGCCGCGCCTGCGATCGATCTGCGCAATGCCCATACGCTCGCATTCAAGGCGCACCATCGCGGCTTCCAGCAGATACACCGTCGCGTCCGGCGGCGCGCCATAGCGGTCTTCCATCTCCGCCCGCACCTCGGCCACCGCCGCCTCGCTGGCTGCTCCCGCAATCTTCTTATAGAGCCGCAGCCGCTGATTCTCTTCCGGCACATAGCTCTCGTCAATGCGCAGTGCAATTCCCAGGCTGAGCTGCGTCGCCGGCCGCTCCTCGCTGCTCTCACCCTTCATCTCCTTCACCGCGGCCTCCAGCATCGACGTGTACAGCTCGAATCCCACCGCCTCGATGTGCCCGCTCTGCTCTCCGCCCAGCATGTTCCCCGCCCCTCGCAACTCAAGGTCCAGCGCCGCAATCTTGAACCCCGCGCCCAGATCGCTGAACTCCTTCAGCGCTGCCAGCCTTCTGCGCGCAATCTCCGTCAACTCATTCTCCGGCGGAATAAGCAGATACGCATAAGCGCGCCGGTTCGAGCGGCCCACCCTCCCGCGCAACTGGTATAACTCACTCAACCCATGCCGGTCGGCGCGATTGATCAGAATCGTATTCGCCAACGGAATATCCAATCCATTCTCAATGATCGTCGTCGCCACCAGTACGTCATATTCGTGCCGCATGAAGGCCAGCATCACCCGTTCCAGCTCCGTCTCGTTCATCTGCCCGTGGCCCACCGCCACCCGCGCCGCGGGCACAAGCTCCTGAATCCTCGCCGCAATCTCGTAAATGGACTCCACGCGGTTGTGCACAAAGTACACCTGTCCGCCGCGTTCCAGTTCCACCTCGACAGCCGAGCGCACAATCTTCTCATCGAACTTCGCCACCACGGTCTGAATCGCCATCCGGTCCTTGGGCGGCGTCTCAATCACGCTCATATCCCTCAAACCCACCAGCGACATATGCAGCGTGCGCGGAATCGGCGTCGCGCTCATGGCCAGCACATCGATCTCCTTCCGCATCTGCTTCAGACGCTCCTTGTGCCGCACGCCGAATCGCTGTTCCTCATCCACAACCAGCAGCCCCAGGTCCTGAAACTTGATGTCCTTTGACAGCAGCCGGTGCGTCCCGATCAGAATGTCAACTTTGCCCGTCTCCACACGTTCAACTATGTTTTTTTGTTCCTTCGCCGTGCGGAACCGCGAAATCATCTCCACGTTGATCGGAAACTGCGCAAACCTCTTCTTGAAGGTCTCGAAATGCTGGAAGCTTAGCACCGTCGTCGGCGTCAGCACCGCCACCTGCTTACCGTCCTGCACGGCTTTGAACGCCGCGCGCATCGCGACCTCAGTTTTTCCATAACCTACGTCGCCGCACAGCAGGCGGTCCATCGGCGTCGTCGATTCCATGTCGTACTTTATGGCCCGGATTGCCGTGATCTGGTCGTCGGTCTCGCTGTAATCGAACGAGCCCTCAAACTCCCGCTGAAACTCGTTGTCCTTGGAGAAAGCCGTTCCCTGCACCGTGGTCCGCTCGGCATATAACTTCAATAACTCCCCGGCCATATCCTGCATGGCCTTGCGCACCCGCGCCTTGGTCCTGGTCCATTGTTGCGAGCCCAGCCGGTTCAGTGCCGGCGCAGGCCCCGCGTCCGTCGAACGGTACTTCTGGATAAGATCCAGCCGAGTTAGCGGCACATATAACTTGGCAGCTTCAGCAAACTCCAGAATCATGAACTCCACCGAGAGCCCGTCCTGCGCAATCTCCTTCAGTCCCTGGTACTGCGCAATCCCGTGCTCCATGTGAACCACGTAATCGCCTATGCCCAAATCGCGAAAGTCCGAAACAAATGCCGCCGTCTTCGATCGCTTCGGCTCAGGACGCGCCGCCACATCGGCGTCGTCGGATAGGTCATTGGCCCCGAAGACAATCAAATTTGAATCGGCGAAGCTGACTCCCGCCGAAATCTGCGTGCGCACAATTACCGGCACGCGCATGTCGCCGGCCAGATAACTCGCCTCATCCAGCATCGTCTCGCCCGGATGCGGATTGCGGCTGCCCAGCCGGTAAGGAATCTGATATTCCCGCAGAACAGTCGCCAGCCGCTCTACGTCGCCCTGGTGCGGCGCCACGAGCACAATCCGCGTCTCCGCCGCCATCAATGCCCGCAGTTGCTCAGTCAGCGCCGGAATCGACCCGTGAAACCTGAGCGTCGGCCGCGTATTCAGTTCAATTTCGCCCAGCGTCGTGTCCTCATCCAGTACGTCCACCACGCCCAGTTGATCCAGATCCAGCCCCATGTGCGCTTCCAGCGCCGCCTGCAACACCTCCGGCCGCAGATAGATGTCCTCAGGCCGAATCAGCGACCCGATCCCCGATCGTTCATGCCGCTGCTCCACCTTGTTCCACCAGCGATCGATCTGATTGCGCACCATAGCCGGCTCTTCGATGAACAGCGCATACTTCGGCACCAGCGTCAGCAGCGACTTTTGCGCCCCGGCCACCGCGGAGAAAAACTCCCACCCCGGAAAGACGCTCACCCCGCCGGCAGCCGCCAAATCGGCAGCCATCTCCTCGTCTTCTCCTTCCCCTGTAACTTCAAGCCGCTGCCTGCTCAGCCGCCCATGCACCGCGGCCAGCAGCCGCTCCGTAACCGGCGTTTCCGTCAGCGGCAGCAACTGCGCCTCGTCCAGCCCACTCTGTGACCGCTGCGTCTCCGGGTCAAATTTTCTTATGGTCTCAATCTCGTCGCCGAAGAACTCGATGCGTACCGGCCGGTCGGCCTCAGGCGAATATACGTCCAAAATTCCGCCCCGCCGCGTAAACTGTCCCGGCATCTCCACCAGGTCCATCTGCGTGTAGCCCACGCTGGCCAGGTGCGCGGTCAGCACCTCCACGTCCACCTCTTCGCCGCGCTTGAGCGTAACCGCCAGACCGGCGTAGTAGTCGCGGTCAAACAGCTTCAGCGCCGCCGACTCCACCGGCGCAATCAGAATCTCGACTGCCCCGGTGGCCAGTTTCCACAGCGCCGCCGCCCTTTGTTCCTGAACATCCGGATGAGGAGATAGATTTTCGAAAGGAAGCACATCGTGAGCCGGCAGCCGCACCACTGCCCCAGGGTCCACCGCGCCGGTCAGTTCGCAGCCGGCCTTGAGCATCGGCTCCAGCGCCTCAGCAGCCTTGTTGTCGGCCACCACCACAATCACTGGCTGTCGCGCCGCCCTCGCCATCAGCGGTAGAACCAGCGAACGCGCCGTACCCGTCAGTCCCGACACACGTCTCCGCCCCGCACCCAGGCTCAGATGCCTTCGTACGCGCTCAAATCCCGGAGAGTGCTCCAGCTCCGCAAAGATCTCGCGGACGAACGGGAGAATCATGTACTCCAAGTTTACCAGCGACGGCGCGAGGCGGTCAGTTTGTATGAATCTTGAAGACCGCGAGCCCGCCGCCGGCGATGCCATCTCGCTTGACTACACAGCTGAAGTCGCCCAACTCCGCCTCAGTCAAGTGCATCGGATCAGTCGTGGACCAGAGGTCGGTGACGACATAACTTCCGCGGCGGCCGAGTCCGATGCCGGCCAAATCGATCTTTAATTTCAGGGTTGCATCCTTATCCCGGTTCCGGTTAGCGGCTATTACAATTACGGTGCGATCTTTCCACCTTAAATAGGGAACCGGCACTTCAATATTCGCTTCATATTGCACTGCCTTCAGATTGGGCGCCTTGCCTCCCGGCCACATGGAGAGAATCTCTGCATATTGTTTGCGGATCGCCATCATCTTCTTCACATCGATGAACATCTCCCTGTGTTCAGGCTCCTTCAGTTCATTCCAGTCGAGCATGGCGCCATAGAGCCAGCGGCCCTTTCCCGCATCCATGCCGCCGTAGAGATCCGGAGACAGCTCGGGCAGAGCATGGAACGTCGCATCAAATTCCTCCCCGGAAAAGAAGATTGGGATCATGGGCGAAAACAAGAACGAGTATCCGAAGAGAGACCGGCTTCCCTGTGCAACGTAAGGATTCTTGTCCAGGGGGAACCCTGTCCAGCCGTTGTCATGACAACTCAACTGAATGGACGATCCCCAGGCAAGCGTGGCGATGTAAATATCCACGCTCGGCCCAACCACTAATGATCCGTGGACCTCGGGCGCGTCCACGAACAGTGGCCTGCTTTCCCATCCTTCCGCGCGAAGCTGCCACTCTTCCCCCATATCATTGCGCACGGTCATGTTCGCTATCGGCTTCCGTTGCACATTCTCCAGCTTGATTCGCACGTCGGGCAGTCCGTCCGGCTGCGGATCTCCTCTTCTTCGGCCTACCCGATCGGAGGACAAACCCGCCAAATGCACGCCGAGCGGGCCCTCGCCATTTTTGCTCCCTTTCAGGCTGGCGCCGTCTTCAAATTGAATCTGCACCTCATAGAAGCCGCTCTTGCCGAATTTGCGGTCATAATAGCCGGGAAGGTCATTGACCAAAACCTGATTCAAAACGCCTGCATCATGTGTGCTGAGGGCATTCTCTCCCTGTGTGAAATCTGTAACTCCAGGAATCACGGAGTTAGACTCCTCCCAGATAACGATCGGATGACCCGCGGCAGCGGCGTTTCTTCGCACGCGCTCCCACAGATCCGGGCGGTATATATTCACATCCAGGCGATAACCATCCACGCCGTAGACGGTTACGAACTTGGTGTAGATCCCTACCCACCAGTCGTCCAGGTCGGTGTGGCCGCCGCTCCAGTCGAAGTCCGTCATGCCCCAACTGCCTCCGCGAAACCATGCGGGATGCTCCTTGATTACCGGGCTGTCTTTCATTAACCCGTGGGTAATTACATCGAGAAATATTCGGATGCCGCGCCGGTGAGCTTCATGAATAAGTTGCTTGAACTCTTCTGCCGTGCCCAGCGTGGGGTCGAACTTATCCGGTTCGATTACCGCATATTGCGTCCAGATGTTATAGAAATGATGAGGGTCGCATAAGGAATAGCCGGTTAACCATATACCGGTGATGCCTAGCTCTTGAAGATAGGTCAGTTTCGATCGCAGACTGTTGAATGTTCCACTCTCCGCACCCTTCGGAGAGGTGAACCCTTTTGTGGCAACCTCATAAATGATGAGATCTTTCATCCATTCCGGCGAAGCTGGCTGAGTTGGATCCGCAGGCTGCCGGGATGCGTTTCCCTGGCGCGGCCGCGCGAGGGCCGCAGGAAGCGCTGCCAGAGGCATGACCGGTTTCAGGGCAATCAAGGTTCCTGCCTTCAAAAAGTTTCTCCGGGACCATGGAACAAAGCGATTGATTTTTTCAGTCATAAGCTCGTCTTTCTCCATCCAGCTTCATAGCAGTCACGAAACGATGTTCAATATATAAACGTTCTCCGGCGCCTGCGGCGGATCGCAGAAGGTTTCCGCCCCGCTCCTGGCCGTTGCATAATACTCGATTGTTCTATCTGTTCCAACGCCTGGCGCAAATGGCCCAAGTTGCACGGCATACACATCGCGCCCGTTGTGGCCGGCAGTGAAACTGTGCCATTGCCGCGCTCCCTGGCTGCTGGTGAACAGTTTCACTTCTCCGCCTTGCGCAAGCCCCGGAGCAACGATGAAGATACGCAGCGATTCCCCAGAGTTCAAAAGCGACGGACGTGTAGGAATAAAGACCCGAGGCGGATTCGCGCCTTCCGGCGAGATGGCCGCCGCATAGGCCTGATCCATCTGGGGCGGCAGCTCATCCACGAACTCCTTGATTGAAAGCCGCAGCCGCTCCAGAGCGATGCGGACAAACTTGTTTTGCATGGAGGCAAGCTGACCCAGGTCGTTGTGCGTGGCAATCACCCTCTGATAACCAACCATGACTTCCCGCACCAGCGGCGCCATCGTCAGCCACAGCGGAACGCCGTGTTCCACCACTGTCGCGCGCGCTTCGTCCTGCTTGCCCGCGGCTCTCAGCTCCACTGCCTGCTTCAGAACCGCATCGAGCTTGTGCGCTGCCTCAAACGCGTCGCAGTAAGGAACCATGAAGCCGACAAAGCCTGCAAAGTACCCAATTCGATTCCGCTCCAGGGGCGATGTGGCCTGGGACGCCAGTTGGCGGAACCGCTCTGCTGTAGCACGCTGGACCGGCAGAACGGCTAAGTCCGGTTCATTGGCCGCATAATTGAAGGCTTCAGAGTAGTCGCCGGTCAGCTCTACGCGATTGGCGAAGCCAGCTTTGTCATAGCTGCCCAGGAAGGTCGATGAGATGGCGTGATTGCGGTCGCAGTCGTCAAAAAGCGTTGCCAGCTTTTCCACTCGCTCCCCCGAGGCCTGTGCCGCGCAGAAACTGCGGTAATGGTTGGTCGCAGTCAGATCGCTGTCCCAACTTGCACGCGCCAGATAGGTCGCGGTCGGGTCGATGATGCGGTGCCTCCAGTGAATTCCCAACATGCCCTGGCAGCCGAACTCCTGGGCGCGCTTCATGTCTGTCTGAAAGCGGCTGGCGCGAAACTGCGGAAACCACATGGAGGGATCGTCCTCGATCCAGGGAATCGGCCAACGCTCACGGCTGCCCAGACGGCCAAAGGCCTCATTCACCGGGTCCCAGCCCAGCGTGTCGCTCAAGGCAGAGAAGATGATGTCTTCCGGAAGCCGCTGGTGCAGGGAGTCGAAGCTACGGGTCACTCCGCCCCATCCGGCCAGCACCAGCCGCTTTTGCGGCGCATGACGCCTGAGGAAGTCATGAGCCTGGGTAAAGGGCGTCGTCGAGAGCGGCACGTTCTTTGCGCGGCCCTCCCAGTTCGCGCCTTCGTCCTGCCACAGCCATACGTAGTCCACCATGGGATAACGTTCGAGCAGGTCGGCCAGCCGGCGTTCCAACAGGTCGCGAGCAGTCCTGGACTCAATGAAACCACCGGGGTAAGAAAGAGCCTCGGGAGGCAGGGCGCGCTCGATCTCCACCGGATTCTTATACGGTTCAAATCCTATTCCAGTGCGGATTCCGAGCTCCGCGGCAAAGTTGAAGGCATCGTGCAGCATCGCCGTCGTACGGCTCGCAATCTCCCATGTGTCTGCGCTCTGCCGCGTGGCATCGGCTCCGAATGTTTCCGTATCAAAAAACCGCGCGGCTCCCATCTTGTAGGTCGAAGTTCTCTGCGGCAAATATCCCCATGACTCCATGGTCGTATCTTCGAGCGCCGCGCGGTGGCCGCTGCCGGCAAATTCGAAGGAAAGATACGATTCGGCCAAAGGCCTGGGAGCATTTTCCGTGTACACATGCATGCCGAACATGTTGAAGCGCATGCGCAGCATGGCCGCGAAATAGGCCTTGAAATCCTCATCGTTATAGATGCTGATGCAATTCAGAAAGTCGGGCCAGGGCAGAAGACCGCGCACCGCAAAGCGCGGCGAAGCAGTCCACGGCTGCCCTTGCTCCGGCAGATGCAATCCGGGAGCACGGTCGATGGGCGCCATCGTGCCATCGATGCCGAAGACCATGCCTTGCCGCTCAAGGAACTCGAAAACCCCGTAAAGCAGCGCCTGTTCGCCGGCAGCGTGGATCGTCGCGCCTTCACCGCTCAGGGAGATTGCATACTCTTGCGCTCCTTTGAAGCGCGAGCCATCCACCGCAAGCGTCAGCACCATATCACCGGCAGGGCTGCCTTCAGTGGATTGTGTCACTTCGTCGGCGGAGTTCAATATGCGCAGCCCGCTCTCCAGCTCCCGTGCCGCAAGGCGCGTCTTCACGCTGTCTTCAGAGAGATTGCGAATCGCGATTCGCTTGCGGCCGGTCATTTGCGCCGGTACGTAACCCGGTTCGAGCAAACCTCTGGCTGCGACCAGCGCACTGGCCTTGAGAAAGTCTCTGCGATCGAACATTGTGAGCCTCATGGATGATGCCAGGTGAGAGAAGATTGCTCCCTTAGTGAAGTTGAAGAGGGTCTCGTCCGCCGCGGCGGAGAGATATGGGTAAACACAGACCTACGCCGCGTGGAAAGCTCCACTCAATGCGCCGCCTAAGGCTCAAAGGAGCTGCCCGCCGTTCTTACTCCGCCCCCGCATGATCCACAAACACCTGCTGCGGAGCAGCGATCTGGATCGCCGGCGCATTCACCTTCAATTTCATGGTTTCAACCGTGGGCTTGCTGTCCAGCCGGGCCGTAAAGTCGAGCTCGTACTGATTCGCCAGACGCCGTGACAGATCCTCGAAATACGGCTGGAACGAAACCGGATTGCCCATCCCCTGCCAGTAGCTTTTTCCGCCCGTCGCATCGGTCACTTCAAGCAGGAGGCTTTGGCTGGCATTGTTCTGGTATACGGAAAGGTCAACGCGGCCCTGATTCATCCAGTAGATCGAGTAAACGACCAGTCGCGCCTTCACTGAGTCGCTGATTGCGGCCTGGACATAAGGATCATCGGGATCGAATCGCATCTCGTAATAATCCACGCCGTCGGTCACCATCACCACTTCGCGCCGGGCCTCGCGATTCCCTGAAGGCCAGTGCTGGGCAAGGTCGGAGAGGCAGAAGTAGGGGCTCGCGCTAGTGCCGAACGAGCCCGCGGGCAGATGAAGCGCGCTCAGCACCTGAGCGTGATCCGCAGACAACGGACCGGCAAAAACAGCACGCCCGTTCATCATATACGCGATTCCGGCCTTCGCATTCGGCGGCAGGCTGTTGACGAAATGCCTGATGTCGTCGAGTTGGGTTCCCAGGCTGGTGCGGGCCGCACTATCGATCAGAATTACCAGTTCCAGGCTGTCGTTCGGTCCACTCAGCGGCACCCAACTGGTGACGATGGACGGCTTCCCGTTCACCTTGATACTCACGTTCTGCTGGGTGACGTTCGCGGGCGCCCCACCAGGCTGCTTGGCTAAAATCGTTACCACGGCCCTTCCCTGACCCGTGGCGTTATCCCCCTGCGCAAACGCCGGAGCCGCCATCGCCAGTGCTCCGGCAACCATCAACATCGCCATTCCAAGTTTATTCATGAGAATCTCCCTTCCCAACGCCCCTTCGAGGCTCAGCCGCAGGCAGTCTTTCGGTCACCATGCGGCCTTGAACCTCTACTGAGTTAGACGCGCGCCGCCGTCACTGGAGCGCAACCACGACAACCGAGCCCTGATAAACCTTGTACAAGGTGTTGATTCCATAAGAAAATCAACACTTTAGAGTCGTGGTCTTGGGTAAACCAATCGTAGCTTCACTCCTACCCCATGCGGTATCCGGCCTGCACCGCAGTCGTCCGAACAAGCGAGCCTCTAATGCCCCGGATGAAGCGTAAATCAATGCACCGCACCCTCCACCGCGGCGGAGAGGCCTGGAATTCAGGATACTCCCGCTCACCGCGAGCTGGCCTTAAATCTCAGCAACTCCTTGCCGTTCCCCGCGTTCCAAAGCCGCGCCGTTCCGTCCTCGCTTCCGGTCAGCACGGATTGGCCATCGGGCGAGAAGGCCACTGACTCGATATTCTCCGTGTGCCCTTCGAACTGCCGCACCTCGTTGCCGGTAGCCGCGTCCAACAGGTATGCGACCGGAGGGTCATGGCCTCCCACCAGCAGGTACCGCCCGTCGGGCGAGAAGACCGCCGTCTGGTAATGCCCTTCGATCACCCATAGTTGCTTGCCGCTGGCCGCGTCCCACAGTTGCGTCTCCAGGTAGTTGACGGCCACCACGCGCCGGCCATCGGGCGAAAAGGCAGCCGAGCGGATCTGGTACGGAATGTGACGGTAGTTGTTCGGGTGGGCTACGAACTGCCGCAATTCCTTGCCGGAGTTCGCATCCCACAGCCGCGCCGTCTCGTCCCGGCTGCCCGTCAACACAAAACGGCCATCGGGCGAGAAAGCCACGGAGTTGACATCCTGACGGTGGCCTGCAAACCGCCGCAGTTCCCTGCCGGTGGCCGCATCCCACAGCCGCGCCGTAGTATCCCAGCCCCCCGTCAGCACCTGGCGGCCATCGGGAGAAAAGGCGACGGAATTGACCGAGACCTCGTGACCCAGGAAACGCCGCAGCTCTTTGCCCGTGGCCGCGTCCCACAAACGGGCAGTCGAATCCCGGCTTCCCGTCAGCACTGAACGGCCATCGGGCGAGAAGGCTACAGAAGTCACTCCACCGGAATGCCCAACAAACTGCCGCAGCTTCTTTCCGCTCCTCGCGTCCCACAGCCGCGCCACTTTGTCCTCGCTGCCCGTCAGCACCGTGCGCCCATCGGGAGAAAAGGCCACGGAATTCACCATGGGGAGACTCAATGGCACAATCGGCTTCTTGCCTGAGGCCGTCTGCGCATCCGCCGGGCGAGCGCCAGGCCCGAGCAACACCAATATGCTAAATAGAAGCGTCTTTGCCGCAAACCGCATAGCGCACCCCTTTCGTCCGAAAAAAACTTCAAGCAAAACCGCTCACCAACAATACGACCGGATGCGGATCACGAAGATCCACTCGCACACGATTCCCGATCCCGGTAATCAATGAACGGACGGCAGCTTTTCGCCGCCGAGGATGCTCTTGAGCAGGCCCGGCGTGTAATGGCCGTCCTTGAAGGCCGCCAGCGGCAAGACGCGCACGGGATCGCCGTCAACCACCCAATGCAGCGCAGCGTTGCCTTCGAGCTTGTCGGTGTCGAAGCGGCCCTCGGGATCGACTACCGCCCAACTGCCGTCCTGGAAGCCGTACAGCCGGGCGAGTTCCTTGCCGGTCTCCACGTCCCATAGAATCGTGGCGCCGTCCCCGCTCCCGATCAACACCCGGCGCCCATCCGGAGAAAGAGTTGCATACGATTCACTACCCAATGGTTGCGCAAAGTGACGGAGTTCCTTGCCGGTCTCCACATCCCACACCGAGCCGCCCATCAGCACGCGGCGGCCGTCGGCTGAGAAGGATGGCTGTGACGCCTTGCCGAAGTGTTGCAACTCCCTTCCCCACTTCACATCCCGCAGGGTGGCTGACCCGTCCACATTCTCCGTGATCATCTTGCGCGAATCCGGAGAAAAGCCAACGGATAGGTACTCTAATGTATGCACCTTGAAAACCCGCACCTGGTTGCCCGTATCCATATTCCACAACCGGGTCGATCCCTCCGAGTCCGATGTGAGCGCCCTGTGACCATCGGGCGACAAGGCCAGGTGCTCTACGCCGTCGCGATAATCCCCCTCGGGATAAAGAAAGCGCGGGCGCCATCCCGGATTCACGGTGAAGTGCTGAATTTCCTTTCCTGTCTGAACATCCCACAGCGAGAAGTTTGGTCCGTTACTTGCGGTCAGCAGCTTGCTTCCATCCGGAGAGAAATCCGCGGCGGAGATAGACACGGCAGACTTCCGATCGAAATTCTGTATCTGTTTCCCCGTCTCCACATCCCATACCCCATCCACTCCCTGAATGCCTGCCAGCAAAACCCGGCGGCCGTCGGGAGAAAGGACAACAGGCCACGCATACCTCCCTTCGCCAGTCGCGGGCGGCCCAACTTGCTTTGCAGGCGCCATGGGGCGCTGCAGCGCCTTGCCGTTCGACGCATCCCACTGCCAGGCCATTCCGGTCCTGCTCACGGTCACGATTCCGCGCCCATCGGCAACAAAGGCCAGGGCGCCGACCTCATCGGCACGCCCCACCATGCGCCGGAGTTCCTGGCCCGATTCCACATCCCAGAGGCGGGCTGTTTTGTCGTCGGCCACGGTTAGCGCCTGACGCCCATCCGGAGAAAGAGCCGCGCAATTCACCGCCATGTTGACTTGATCAACGGAAGCCTTCAAGAGCATGAGTACTTTGCCTGTCTCAACGTCCCACACCCGAGCTTTACGGTCATCGGTTGCCACCAGCACGCTGCGCCCATCCGGAGAAATGACCACGGATTTTACCGGCCCTATGTAATCCATTACCCCAGTGCTGGCAAAGTGCTGAACCTCTGTCTTGGCCTCCAGGTCCCACAGCCGGACTCGACCGTTGAGCGTGCCCCAGGCCACTCTGCGCCCGTCGGCGGAAAACGCAGCGGCGCTCACTACCCCATCATTGAGCCCGAGCCCAAGCAACAGCTTGCCAGTCTCGACATCCCACACAGCGGGGCCGTAGGCATTTCCTGAAAAAAGTTTGCGCCCATCCGGAGACAGGACGGTATGCACCGCGGTAGAACCCGCCCCCGGCACCAGGAAGTGACGGAGTTCCTTGCCCGTCACCACATTCCACAGTTGGATCTTCGCCGCGCCAGCGGGCAGTTTGTTTCCCTGCCCGTCGGATTCAACCCAGTTCGCCGTGGCTATCGTGCTTCCGTCCGCGGAATCAAGCCCGTAAAGCAGATTGCCCGCCGGCGGCGAGATACGCCCCAGTTCCTTTCCACTTGCCGCATCCCATAGCTGCACAGTGGTCTTTTCATCGAGATTGCTGACCGTCAGCACACTGCGATTGTCCGCAGAAAAGGCCACATCTCTGATCCACGCTTCTCCCTGGTAGGACTGGATTTCCTCTCCGGTCGACGCATCCCAGAGCCGCGCCCTGCCTTCCCTGCCGCCCGTTAGCACCGTGTGGCCATCGGGAGACCAGGCGCAGGCAATCACCTCGCCTGAAGCCGCCTGGGCCATCAATCGTGGATGATCGCTCGTTTGCGCGCCCGCCGCAAACACACCAAACTCTGCCAATACGCAGAGCCACAAATACCTAGCCGGGAGTCGCATAGCGCACCCATCCTAAAAAACATCGCCGGAAACTTGCACACAAGTATACGGCGGAAGGCCCAGGTCAAGATTTTCTCGACCTGGGCCCGAATGATTGACCCGCTGACTCGCTGACTCGCTGACTCGCTGACTTGCTGACTCGCTGACTTGCTGACTCGCTGACTCGCTCCCCCGCTTACTCCCCACCCACCGCCTTGAAAAAACGAGTAGAAGAAATCCAGCAATTTCCAGAAGGTACAGCCTGGGTTTGCGCCCTGCCCTGAATCAATTTATGGTGGACCAACGACAACTATCGAGGTGCACAATGCGTTGCAGAGTCTTTGCCGCCGCTACTCTCGCCGCCATCACCGTCACGGCCATCGCTCAAATGCCCGACAAGCCCCTGGCGCGCCCCAGGATCACCGGCATCTCCCACATCGCTGTCTACACTACGAACCCCGACGCTACCGACCGCTTCTACCGCGAGGTCATCGGCGCCGTCAAACTGCCCGACCCGGAAAATCCGAAGGGCGTCCGCTATGCACTCAGCGCCACGCAATTCATTGAAGTGCTCCCGCTGCCTCCGGATGCGGGCATCAACCGCCTCGACCACATCGCCTGGAACACCGACGACGCCGAAACCCTCCGCCGCTATCTTGGCTCCAAGGCATGGAAGGTTCCGGGCCAGGTGGAAAAGGGCGACGACGGCAGCCTCTGGTTTGACGTCAAGGACCCCGAAGGCAACAAAGTGCAATTTGTGCAACTGTTTCCAGCCACAGCACAACTGACCGCACCCAGAGACCCGAATCAGCCTGTGGTCAAGGTTCCATCGAGCGAGATGGTAGAGAGGATATTACCGCCTCCAGGATTTGGCGCCATCGGCCGCCACATCATCCACGTCGGTACCCTGATCCACAGCCGCGCCGTCGAAAACACGCTTTACCGCGATCTTCTCGGCTTCCGCCCCTACTGGTTTGGCGGCATGGTCGAGGGCCGCATCGACTGGATAAGCCAGCAGGCCCCCGACGGCCACGACTGGCTGGAATACATGCTCACCGGCGACTCCTCCGGCTCCGGCATCTCCCAGCAACAGCTTGGCGTCCTCGACCATCTCTCCATCGGTGTCGTCTCGGTCGATGAAGCTTACAAAGTACTCGAATCCGGCAACCGCCTGACCGGACGCCACGACGACCACCCTCATATCGGCAGAGACGGCAAGGGCCAGTTCAACCTCTACGACCCCGACGGCACCCGCATCGAACTGATGGACTTCCACGCCTCCCAAAAACCCTGCTGCTCCCCTTTCACCGCCGACGACCCGGAAGAGTAACGCGCCTCAACGAATTGGTGTGAGCAGCAGGCCTTGATCCGGCTTAAGAGTCAACTGAATTCTGCCGTTCGATACGGGGATGGAACCGGAAGGCTGCAAACCGGTTAGTGTAATCTCGGCCGCCTTCACCTCGGTTACTCCTTGCCAATCGGGCGGCAGATCCCACCATCGGCCTGAGTATCCGCCGGCGCTGTAGGCAATCGCCGAGTCATCATCGCGCCACAGCGCCGGGATGAGAATATCGTCCCCATCGCGGAGAACGCGGCCCTGCTCGGTCATTGTGATCCGGCCGCCGCGGTCCTCCACATTGTGAAGGATCCGGCCATATGAGATCATTGAGGTCCGGCCGCTGTGGTCCATCCCATCGCGGTCGACACGTGTAATGACGCCTCCGGAAAAGTAAGCTGTGCTTGTATCCGCGGTCAACTCCACCTTCAGCCGCTCCATGCGGTTCAGGTAGTACCATGGGGCCACTTGCAGGCAGAACTCATGCAAAAAGTTCGTCAGCCGGTCCGGATCTTTCTCAACGAGATCCTCGCCATGCATGCTGATCCCGAAGAGTTTTCCTCCCAGGCCCTCGTCCACGCCTCCCACATACAACGATGCGGGCCATTGCAGGTATTCAGTCAGCGTGGGATCGAACCACCAGGCCATCGGCTGTAAACCTACAAATGAATCAATGCGCTGTTCGCCCGAGAATTCACTGGTCAGATCCACGCCACGGTCGCGAAGATAACGATATATTTTCCGTTGGGTCTCAGTTTGCTGCTCGCGCGAGATCCCCTGGCCTGGGCATTTCTCAGTGATGAAAGCATCAACGTGAATGGTCCCTGCCTCCTGGATCGGCAGTAACTGCAGTAGCTTGTCCAGGCGCTTCTGCGTGTAGCCTGCGTCCCACTCCCGCGTGTAGCAGACCTTGTAAGATTGCTCTCCGCCCCACTTTGCGCCTTTGAGTAGTGTGCCATCCGGTTCGCGCATCAGCAGATCGTGGTCCACATATTCCTGCCACAAAGGGCTGTTCTCATATGCGTCGAGCAAATTGATGTGTACGCTGACGATGGTGTGATATTGCTTTGCTTCTCGCATCAGCCATTTCAGGCTATCGAGCGCACTGGCATCCTGCGGCCGCTTCAATGCGGCATTTGCCTCAAAGAACGCCGGATATTTCGAATCGTGCCCGTCGTATTGCCACCCAACCAGGTAAATGATCTTCGGCATCCCCAACGTCAGAGAGTCGATCTTCTTAATCACCTCCAGGGTTTGGTCAAGATTTAGCAGTACGTTTGATCCGCCGGAAGGCTTTTTCAGCGCCAGCATCACTTTGAAGGTGAGGGTTTGATCATAGCGATGCATCCACGGCCGCTCGGGCGTTGTTGCGGGAGCCGGTGCAGCCGTCTGAGCCCAGGCTGCCGGAAGCAGTGCGCACAGGAGCATCACCGTCTCGAATCTTCCTCGAAATTGCATATCCATTCCTCGTTAAACTCAATTACCGGATAGTAAGTACTTCACTGGCGGAGTGAATCGTCTGCCGTCGCCATAAGCGACTGTACGAATTACACGAGCTTCTATCTTGGCGCCACCGGCAGCAGCAGCGCGCTGGGATGGGTGCTGTCGTGGACGATGGTGTTGGTGGCTTTCACTATTGTGGAGTCCGTGCTGTCATCCTTTCCGGTATTCAGGTTGCGGTCGAAGCGGGGGAAGTTGCTGCTGGAAACTTCGAGCCTAATGCTGTGCCCTTTCAAAAACACATTGCTGGTGGACCAGAGATCGATCTTGTATTCGTAGACTTTGCCGGGGACGATGGGTTTGGGGACGCCGGTGGTGGACTCGCGGAAGCTGGCTCTCAGAATGCCTTCCGTGAGGTTCTGGGCGAAACCGTTGGGCCAGACGTCGACGAGCTTGGCGGTGAAGTCCGTATCGACGGCCGAGGATTTGGCATAGAGGTCGAGAGTGACCGGGCCGGTGACTTCAAGGTCCTGGTCGAGCGGCAGCGTGGAGTAGACCAGCACATCCGGGCGGCTTTCCACCTGGCGCTGATCGCGTGGACCCGGCGCAAGGTGCGGGGCATCGCAGCACAAAGGGCCGCCGACGGTGGGAACGGGATTGACGGGATCGTAGACGAAGCTGTCGGCCGCTTCAGAGTGCGCGGCAGCGGTGGAGAGCGCTCCGTTGCCTGAAACGCTGTTCGCCTTGCCGTCCGAGTGAAGGAAGTAACTCGTGAGTACTGCCCGCTGCAAAGGCCAGGTGTCCTCCAGGCGCCACTGGTTCTCGCCCATCACGAAGATCCTGACCGGCTTATCGGTGGCATATCGATTCTGTTTGCCCTGTAGGAGGTAGTCGTACCAGTCGAACATGATCGTGTCTTCGTCGAATTCCTCGGCTGCCGGACCGAAATCCAACTCGCCTACCTTGCGCGCGCCTCCGGCATGGCCGCCGATGATGACCAGAAGTCTTTGCCCGTTGCGAGCCGCCTCGCTGCCGCCGTGGGCCTTGGTGCCCATGAAGTTGCGCAGCGAACCGGCCTGGAAGATGTCGTACCAGGCGGCGACGGTGAGCGCGGGGACCTGGATGGAGGCGTAGTTCTCCTCGATGGACCACTGCTTCCAGTAGCTGTCATAGGTGGGATGATCGAGCCAGTCAAGAAAATAGGGAGCCAGTTTGCGGGTCAGGCCCGCGCCGTCCTGAACGGCCCATCGATTGAAGACGGGGTACTTCTTCAAGGGGAGCACGGTCGAACCGATCAAGGCGTTCGTCTCTTGCTTGATAGCCCGGTTGAGAGTGTCCTGGGCGAGACCGGAGGTCCAGGACTCATTGAACCATTGCTCGAAGACGCCGCCCTGGTAGGTCCAGTTTTCGTGGTAGTTGCTGCCGGTGACGACCGGGCAGATGCCAGCCAGATGTAGCGGATGGCCGATGGCGGCGAGCATCTGCGTGGCGCCCACATAGGAACCGCCGAACATGCCCACCTTGCCATTGGAATGCGGCAGGCCGGCAGCCCATTCCACGGTGTCGAAGCCGTCCTCGGTCTCGTGCTTGAAGGGGTACCACTCACCCTCTGAGGTATAACGGCCGCGCACATCCTGCACGACGACCATGTAGCCGCGCGCAGCTGCCTTGCGGGCAAGCTCGGCGTCACCGTTCTTGTCGTAGGGCGTGCGCGTGAGCAGCACCGGGAAGTTTCCCTCTCCGGCGGGGCGGTAGATGTCCGCGCGCAGCTTGACTCCGTCGCGGGTGGTCATGACGACGCCGCGCTTGATGACGATTTCGGGAGCGGTTTGGCCCAGGGCAGAGATCGAGGGCAGCATCGTAACGGCGAAAGCAAGCAGGCAAAAAGTCTTTTTCGGCATAGGGCGGTCAATTCCTCAGCGGCGAAAGCCACGTCCATTCTACGGGTCCAAAGCGGCGCGGATGAACAGGATGCGTGGAAAATAGCACTTCAGACCTCTGCATCCAAATCGGTACAAATGGGTTTGCAATGCGGAGGATTGAGGGTGCTTTAACCCGCTGGACAGGTGTATGGTTACTGACGGGAAGAAAATTCAGAGCGAGAGGTGCTCAAGTGCAGGTGTTGAATCGCAGGGGATTTTTGAAAGCGGCGGGAGCGGCAACAACGGGAACGTTGCTGGGAACAAGGATGTACGCGCTGGGCGTGGACCAAACTGAAGCCGCCCAACCGGTGGCGGCGAACGATCATATTCAGATTGCGCTGATCGGCGCGGGCGGCCAGGGCCAGGGAGATACGAAGACGGCTGTGCGTGTTCCAGGGGTGAAACTGGTGGCTGTGGCGGATTGCTACGACGGCCGCCTGGCGCACAGCAAGGAACTGTGGGGCGACGACGTTTTTACCACGCGCGACTACGCCGAAATTCTGGCCCGCAAGGATATCGACGCCGTGATCATCGGCACGCCGGACCACTGGCACAAGCAGGTCGCAGTGGATGCCATGAAGGCCGGCAAGGACGTTTATTGCGAGAAGCCGATGATCCATGTGTATGCCGACGGGCCGGAGATGATCGAGACCGCGCGCGCCACCAAGCGGATCATCCAGGTGGGAAGCCAGCGGGTAAGCTCGCAGATCTATGCCAAGGCCAAGGAATTGCTGGCCGCGGGCGCCATCGGCCAGTTGAATATGGTAACCGCGCGCTGGGATCGCAATTCGTCGATCGGCGCCTGGAGCTATACGGTTCCGCCGGATGCTTCGCCGGAGACCTGCGACTGGCCGCGCTTTGAGGGCACGGCGCCGAAGATTCCTTTCAATGCCGAGCATTTTTTCCAGTGGCGCAAGTGGAAGGCCTACGGCAGCGGCGTGGCCGGCGACCTGTTTGTGCATCTCTTCAGCGGTACCAACTTCATTACCGGATCGCACGGGCCCACGCGCGGCATGGCTACCGGGGGGCTGCGCTTCTGGAAAGACGGCCGGGATGTGCCCGACGTGATGCTGGGCCTGTTCGATTATCGGGAGGGCTTCAACCTGAGCCTGCGCGTGAACTTCGTGGACGGAGGCGAAGAGAGCGAAGGGCTGGTCTTCACCGGCTCGGAAGGGACGATGGATATTGGCGGGGGCGGAGTGATCGTAAGCAAGACGCCCCGCGAGAAGGAACCGGGCCTGATGATCGACACGTTTACTGAAGCGATGCAAAAACAGATTCGCAAAGACTACCGGGAAAAGTATCCGCTGGTGAACCCCGAGGGAGCTCCGCCGCTGGAGTACGAGAAATACGTACCGCTGCCTGGATACAGCGACAGCTACGACCATTTCAAGAACTTCTTCAAGGCGGTTCGGACGCGGCAGCCTGTAGTGGAAGATGCGGTCTTCGGATTCCGCGCGGCCGGTGCGGCGCTGCTGAGCAACCTCAGCATCGAGCGCGGCGCTGTCGTCGGCTGGGATCCGGATGCGATGAAACTGCTGTAAGGCGAAACTTGCCGGAAATATGCTTTTGCGTGTAACACGTCCGTAGCGGGCTAGCCAGATACTGGCCCGCTACGCAATACAGTTGGGATGGCGGGAGTCACGGGAGCTAGCATAGGTAATCATTGAGTTTTACAATTAGTTATTAATAGGCCGGTTATATTCTTAGGTTACTTGCTAGAGCGTGTTTCAAAAATAGGTTCGGCCTCAAGTTAAGCACTTACTTGTGAGGCGGATGCAGTGTTGAGCTTCTGTCATGAAGAAGCGGCAGAAGGTGTTGACTGATGCGCAGTGGGAGCTGGTT